>NZ_JBYFCK010000030.1:0-57415 GCF_057652155.1 Runella sp. R0.1_18 | reverse complement strand
TTTAACCGTAATCCACTGTATTATATATCAGTAAGTCGATTTCGTGGAACATTACCCCCATTTCTTTAATAAAGGCCGATGTTGTCGAACTCAATCAAAAGCCCAATCAAGTAACCGTCACGTCGGTTGATACCGTCGCCAATACCATCAAAGGGCATTTTAACGTATCTCTTGTGGTAAGCTACAAATACTACAAGGCTTTTCCCGATACTTTACAAGTAAGTGGGTCGTTTAGTTCTCCTATTGTCTCGCTGTACAAATAAGCGGGTTCCTAAAACAAAAAACTCCTCGCTGAGTAGGTTCAGGGAGGAGTTTTTTATGGTCTGACTACGACTAGGTCAGACGGTAGTCAGACCGAAGCTGCTGTGCTGTAGTAAAGTCTGACTGTCGTCTGACTTATTTTGTGGCAATTTTTAATTCGTCTAGTTGTTTTTGGTCAATCGTCGATGGAGAATCAATCATTACGTCGCGGCCAGAGTTGTTTTTCGGGAACGCAATAAAATCACGAATCGAATCTGCCCCTCCGAAGATTGAACACAAACGGTCGAACCCGAAGGCAATACCCGCGTGTGGCGGCGCACCAAACTCAAACGCATCCATTAAGAATCCAAACTGCGCTTTGGCCTCTTCAGGTGTAAAGCCCAAGATTTCAAACATTTGCATCTGTAACGGACGTTGGAAAATCCTCACAGAGCCTCCACCTACTTCTGTTCCGTTGATCACCATGTCGTAGGCATTGGCACGAACCGCACCTAAATCGGTTGACAACAACGGAATATCTTCTGGTTTGGGGCTCGTGAATGGGTGGTGCATCGCAAACCAACGTTGCTCATCTTCGCCATACTCCAACAATGGGAAATCAACTACCCAAAGCACCTTATACTCGTCAGGATTGCGCAAGCCCAAACGGCTACCCATTTCCAAACGAAGTTCGTTGAGTTGTTTGCGTGTTTTATTTGCTTCACCCGCCAAAATCAACATCAAGTCGCCTGGTTCTGCACCAAACGCCTCGGCCCATTTTTTGAGGTCTTCTTCGCTGTAAAATTTATCGACCGACGATTTAATGGTTCCGTCGACATTGTAACGTGCATAGACAAGACCTTTTGCTCCAACTTGGGGGCGTTTCACCCATTCAGTCAGTTCGTCGATTTGCTTGCGCGTATATTCAGCACATCCTTTGGCGCAAATACCCACAACCAACTCAGCCGCATCAAAAACAGGAAATCCTTTACCGCGCACCAAATCGGGTTCATTTCCCCCATCGGGGGTTAGGGGGCAAAACTCCATACCAAAGCGCACGTCGGGCTTATCCGAACCGTATTTCTTCATAGCCGTTGCATACGTCATGCGAGGTACTTCGGGAAGGTCAATTCCTTTGACAGCTTTGAACAAATGACGAATCAAGCCTTCAAACATTTGGAGCACATCTTCCTGCGTCACAAACGACATTTCACAGTCGATTTGCGTAAATTCAGGCTGACGGTCGGCACGAAGGTCTTCGTCACGGAAACATTTTACAATTTGGAAGTAACGGTCAAAACCCGATACCATCAACAATTGCTTAAAGGTTTGCGGCGATTGTGGCAAGGCATAAAACTCTCCAGGGTTCATACGGCTTGGTACAACGAAGTCGCGCGCTCCTTCAGGCGTTGACTTAATCAACACGGGCGTTTCCACTTCAATGAAGTTTTGCGCATCCATGAAAATACGCGTTTGTTGCGCTACTTTATGACGCAATTCAAGGTTTTTACGAACAGGACTGCGGCGCAAATCCAAGTAGCGGTACTTCATGCGCAGTTCGTCTCCCCCATCGGTTTCGTCTTCAATCAAAAATGGAGGAAGTTTAGCAGGGTTTAACACCTCTAACCCACTCAATTTCAACTCAATATCTCCCGTCGGGATTTTATCATTTTTGGCAAAGCGTTCTGACACCGTACCTGAGGCTTGGATGACAAACTCACGGCCAAGCTCACGAACTTTCGCAATGATTTCTGAGGCTGTTTTTCCTTCTTCCACCATCAACTGCGTAATGCCGTAGCGGTCACGCAAATCAATCCATATCATTCCACCCTTATCACGGATACGTTGTACCCAACCGCTTAGGGTTACTTCTTTATTGACATCCGAAATGCGGAGTTCACCGCAAGTGTGCGTTCTAAGCATAGAATATTATTTCTTAAATTCCTTAAAAAGTCCGCAAAAGTACGGAATAAATAATAAAAACCTTGTACGTAAACCTTATAGGTTTAACAATCGCCGTACCAGTTTAACCTTATAGCTTTCGTAAGCGCTGTACCAGCAAAAGCTATAAGGTTTGGGACAAAAACAAAGAAGGGCAAGCGGAAAGACCCGTTTGCCCTTTTTTTGACACATTGTTATGACCAATTAGAATCGGAATTTCAATATATCAGTGGAGTGTTGCAATTAAGCAAGCTTAACGTTGGTGGCGTTGATGCCTTTTTTACCTTGCACTTTGTCAAACGTAACAGTATCTCCTTCGGTGATTTTATCAACCAAGCCAGATACGTGTACGAAAATTTCTTGTCCACCGCTAACGATGAAGCCAAATCCTTTTGATTCGTTGAAGAACTTTACTGTTCCAGTTTCCATTACAAAAAAAATTAAAAAAATGAATGATTGGCGTACTGCCATTACAAAAGTAGAAAATTAAAATTATAAAATAATTTTTTTATGCGTTTTTTAGTTTCTGACACTCAAGAACTTGTTTCTTTCTGTTTCCGTTGTTTACTTTGAGCAACAACGCTTTTGATTCACTTTCTTACCATTTACACGTTTTTGAAGCACGTAATCGACAACCACGGACGCCCCATCAACTATTTACGGCTGGCAGTAACCGACCGCTGTAACTTGCGTTGTTTTTATTGTATGCCCGAGGAAGGCATCAAATATGTGCCCAAACCGCACCTTCTGACGTGGGAAGAGATGGAGCGAGTTATCCGCATTTTGGTACGCATGGGGGTGGACAAAGTTCGGATTACGGGGGGAGAGCCTTTTGTACGGCGAGGAATGATGGAGTTTTTGGAACAACTCAGCCAAATCGAAGGATTAAATCAAATCAACATCACTACCAACGGAGTGCTTACTGCACCGCTAGTACCTGATTTAAAAAGAATTGGGATTAAATCGGTCAACCTTAGTTTAGATAGCCTCGATCGTCAACGCTTTTTTGACATTACGCGTCGCGATGAATTTCCAAACGTATGGCAGACGTTTGAAGCCCTGCAAGCCCACAATATTTCGACCAAAATAAACACGGTGGTCATGTCAGGAAAAAATACGGACGACATTATCCCAATGGCCGAGCTCACACGCCACTCTCCCGTCAGTGTACGTTTTATTGAAGAAATGCCTTTCAACGGCGACGGTGCGCACGAATACCAAGAATTTTGGAATTATCGTCGGATTTTGGACGAGCTAAAAAAAGCGTATCCTGGCATCTATAAGCTCCCTGACCCTCCTGCCTCCACGTCTTATAATTACCAAATTCCTGGGCACCAAGGTACGATTGGCATCATTGCGGCCTTCAGTCGCACGTTTTGTGGTACTTGTAATCGACTTCGCCTAACCCCACAAGGTCAGTTCAGGACATGTCTATACGACGATGGCGTTTTTAACATTCGTGATTTGATTCGACAAGGGCACAATGACGAAACCCTACAAACGTATATTTACGAAGCACTACAAAACAGGGCAAAAGATGGCTTTGAAGCCGAAGCGAGACGTAAAGTGGGTGTGGTTTCGGAATCAATGTCCACCATTGGAGGGTAATCATCCCTCTTTTTTATTCATCATCAATTTTTACGTTTTTCCAATTCTCGCCCGAACGGATACGATTAAGCTGCGTATGGGTGATGCCAAATTGCTTTGCAATCATTTTTAAGCGGTTTTTGTCGCTTTTCAACATCTTTTTAATCATCCTTACCTTGGGTTCGGTGAGCTTGTAGTTACGGGTACGTATTGGAATCTGACGATTGATTACCGCTGGATTATTGCGGTTGTGCTCCACCATTTCGTCTTTGGTCGCCCATTTTAGGTTTTCGGCACGGTTATTTTGTTTATCAAAATCGAGGTGAATGACATACTTGGCATTTTCACTTTCTTTTTTTACAAACAAGTCGGCCACTAATTTATGCACGTATCGGTTGATGGTTTTGCCTCCTGTAATGCGAATATTTAAAGAGCGATACCCCTGAATCACAGACCCTTTTATGACTTTCCCTTGATTATCTTCTCCCTGAAAGCTCGCCAAGCGGCCATAGTTAGACACTCTATAATGGGGCGGATTTTCAACTCCTTCAAACTCAATTCGTACCCACTTCTCGTTCCAGTAGTTTGCTATTTTATTATCAGCCATGGTTCTTGTGTTGTTGATTTTTTCAATCCCAGCAATCGTACCTTTTCAATACATTTGTGCATTGTCAGTACAACTAACTGGTGCTTTTTATTGTTTTAAAATTACTATCAATCAAGTCTTAAAATGAAAAAAACGCTCATCCTTGGGGCTTCTACCAACCCAGAACGCTACGCATTTCTTGCGGCACATCGTATTAGCAACCACGGCCATCCCATTGAGTTGGTAGGTCTCAAAGAGGGCGTTGTTGCGGGTCAACAGATACATACTGACAAACCAGCCTTTGACGATATTGATACCGTTAGCTTATACGTTGGGCCACGCAATCAACCCGAATGGTACGATTACGTTGTGTCATTACAGCCAAAACGAGTTATTTTTAACCCTGGCACAGAAAATGATGAATTTGTCGCTTTGTTGACACAAAACGGAATCGAAGCCCAAGAAGCCTGTACACTTGTGCTTCTGTCGATTGGTGCGTATTAAGCCTATGTTTTAGTGTTTGATAGCGGGTAAGTCAGTGGCAATCGGTGTGGTTTTTGTTAGTAAGTAGGGCTACCCTTATCAAACACTAAATTAATGAAATGGTTTTCAAATCAAACAAGATGTTCTTTTTTTTATTATTTATTCTCCAATGCTATCCCTAAAAGAACGCTTTTTGTCCTTACTTACTCTTGTATTGCTCAATTAGTGGTGAAAAACTTCTGTTTCTACCTCCCGCACCTCTACTTGGCCCTCCGCGTTAATCTCAGTTAGTTGCAAACTTTTTACCTCGTTGATGAGCAGCGGATCATATTTGGCCGTCACACGCACGTAATTTTCGGTAAAGCCTTGCATATTACCATCAACCACTTCGTCCTCAAATAGCACCGTCCGCTCGGTGCCTAATTGGCCTTCATAAAACGCCCTACGTTTTTTATCGGACAAAATATGGAGCATTTTTGACCGCTCTGCCCGCTGCGAATGCGGCACAACTGGCTTGATATCAACCGCCAACGTATTGGGGCGTTCGGAATAGGTAAATACGTGTAAGTACGAAATCGGAAGCTCATTCAAAAAGTTATACGTTTCCAAAAACTCTTCTTTTGTCTCGCCAGGGTGCCCTACGATGACATCCACGCCAATACAGCAGTCAGGCATCAATTCTTTGATTTTCGTCACTCTATCTACGTACAACTCACGACGGTAACGACGACGCATCAAACCCAACACTTTGTTTGAACCTGATTGAAGTGGAATATGGAAATGCGGCACAAAACGCTTCGATTGGGCCACAAACGCTATAATTTCATCCGTCAACAAATTGGGTTCAATCGAAGAAATACGAAAACGCTCAATTCCTTCTACTTCGTCTAGTGCTTGGACAAGTTCAAAAAATGTTTCGGTACGCTTGCCGTCATGGAGGCCAAAATCACCAATATTTACCCCCGTAAGCACAATTTCTTTAACTCCGCGTGCTGCAATTTCGTGTGCAGCTTTTACCACATTTTCTACAGTATCGGAGCGGCTTTTGCCTCTTGCTAGCGGAATAGTACAATATGCACACGGATAGTCACAGCCGTCTTGTACCTTCAAAAAGGTACGTGTTCGGTCGTTGAGTGAATAAGAAACGTGATAGTCAACGGCCTCTTCAATCGGCGATGCCAACACACGCCCAGGCTGAGAAACTGGCTCTTTGACAAATCCATCCAATAAATCTATCAATCGAAATTTCTCGGCAGCACCAAGTACGGCGTCCACGCCTGGAATTTCGGAAATTTCTTGCGGTTTTAATTGCGCATAACAGCCAATGATAGCCACGTAGCCGTTGGGATTTATTCCCTGCGCTTCTCTAACGATTTTACGGCATTTTTTGTCGGCATTGTCTGTAACCGAACAAGTATTGATGATGAAGATATCGGGTTGTTCGTTGAAGGCTACCTTTTGATACCCTTTTTGCTCAAACATCCTTGATATACTGGAAGTTTCGGAATAATTGAGCTTACACCCCAATGTATAAAATGCAACTTTTTTCATGGTACAAAATTAGTGATAATACTCGTTTGGGCGACAAACAATCCATATATTCGTCAAATCCTTCAATGGAAACCCATAACTTTGTCAATCAAACAAAAAAAATATATGTTTGGTGCCTATTCCAAAAACAGTTGATTTTCATTCTAATTACCCGATACTTCATTTATGGCAAATATGAGATTCAAGGCCCTTGAAACGGCCCATAACCGCGCAACAATCAGTGTAACACCACCAAGCGATAAAGTAGCCGATTATTACGGTTCATATACTTTCAGCGACGACGTTATGAAGTCGTTGCTCACACCCGAAGCCTATTACAAAGTTTCTAATGCCATTAAATCGGGTTCTCGAATTGATCGTGAAATTGCCGATGAAGTAGCCGCCGCCATGAAATCGTGGGCGACTTCTAAAGGCGCGACACATTATACCCACTGGTTTCAACCCCTAACGGGCGGAACTGCCGAAAAACACGACGCATTTTTTGACGTAACAGCCCAAGGGAAAGCTATTGAAAAGTTTAAAGGAAGTGCATTGGTACAGCAAGAACCTGATGCCTCTTCTTTTCCGAGCGGCGGTTTACGGGCGACATTTGAAGCTCGGGGCTATACAGGGTGGGATCCTAGTTCTCCTGCTTTTTTGATGGACAACGGTGCAGGTGGAAAAACACTCTGTATTCCGTCGGTCTTTATTTCTTATACAGGTGAGGCATTGGATTACAAAACGCCCATTTTACGTGCCCTCCATGTGCTCGACAAAGCCGCCACGGCTGTGATGTATTATTTTGACCGCAATGTGGAAAAAGTAACGGCAACACTCGGTGCCGAACAAGAATACTTTTTGGTTGATAAAGCCCTTTACTACGCTCGTCCTGACCTAATGATGTCGGGTCGAACTGTGTTTGGACACTCTCCTGCCAAAGGTCAACAACTTGAAGACCACTACTTTGGCTCTATTCCACCGCGCGTGAATGCCTTTATGGTTGACTTTGAGTACGAAGCCTGGAAACTTGGAATTCCAGTGCGTACCCGCCACAATGAGGTAGCGCCAGGGCAGTTTGAATGTGCGCCTACGTTTGAAGAACTCAACTTAGCCATCGACCACAACGCCCTGTTGATGGACTTGATGCACAAAGTGGCCGAAAAGCATAATTTTAAAGTTCTTTTCCACGAAAAACCATTCGCAGGTATCAACGGAAGCGGAAAGCACAATAACTGGTCGATGATGACCGACACAGGCGTGAACTTGTTGGCACCTAGTAGCAAACCAAAAGAAACCCTTCGTTTCTTGACGTTTATGATGAATACCGTAAAGGCCGTTCACGACCACGCTGATTTGCTGCGGGCGTCAATTGCCTCCGCTGGCAACGAATACCGCTTGGGCGCCAACGAAGCTCCGCCTGCAATTGTCTCCATTTTCTTAGGAGATGAGTTGATTCGCTTGCTCGAAACGCTTGAAAATCGTGGGGAAATTCAGCTTGAAAAAGGTGACAACGTATTTTACAAATTGGGCATTACGCGTACTCCTCCCCTTATGCGCGACAACACCGACCGAAACCGTACGTCGCCATTTGCTTTTACAGGAAATAAGTTTGAATACCGCGCCGTCGGAGGAAGCGCCAACAGCGCCTCTCCTATGATTATCCTCAATACAATTGTGGCAAACCAGCTCCAAGAGTTCCGCAAAGAACTCGAAGTGCGCCTCGAAGCTGGGGAGAAAAAAGAATTGGCGATTGTCGATATTCTTAAAAACTACTACCGCCATTCTAAGCGTATTTTATTTCAAGGAAATGGCTATTCCGAAGATTGGATCCAAGAAGCTGCCGAACGTGGACTTACAAACATCGCCTCTACCCCCGTTGCGCTTGAGAAGTACATTGAACCATCGGCGATTGCTGTGCTCGAAAAAATGGGGGTCTTGACCGAACGTGAAATACACGCACGTTATGAGATTGAGCTGGAAAATTACATTAAAAAAGTACAGATTGAGTCACGGGTGATTGGCGATTTGGCCCTCAACCACGTCGTATCAACCACTGTCAAATATCAGTTTCAGTTGGCTCAAACAGCCAAGGCACTGGTAGAGCTAGGTTTAACAGAAGAGGCAGAACCACTGAAGGAGTTGATTAGGGAAGTATCTCAACGGGTTTTGACCATCAAGCAATCAGTGGACGCGATGACCGAAGCCCGAAAAAAAGCGAATAATACCGAAGACCTCGTAGAGCGCGCCGTCCTATACGGCTCAGAAGTGAAAGATTACTTTGAAAAAATCCGCTACGAGGTTGATAAGCTAGAACTGCTCATCGACGATGAAGACTGGCCGCTTGTCAAATACCGCGAAATGCTTTTTGTAAAATAATTCATACCATCACCTTCGCGAAAGTTTCTAATTCTCGCGAAGGTACAGACGTGCTATCGACACAACTATGATTTCAGAATTTGGGGTAATCCTTTTGTTTATTTTCGCGGCGATTGCGCTTATTGCTATCATGTTGACGCTTGCCAAAGTAATACGCCCTCACCGCCCAAACGAGGAAAAACTCACGACGTACGAGTCGGGGGAAGACCCTCTTGGCAATGCCAACGTGCAGTTTAATGTGCGTTTTTACGTCATTGCAATTGTCTTTCTTCTTTTTGAAGTTGAGCTTATTTTTCTTTTTCCGTGGGCAGTCGTTTTTGGACAAGAAAACCTCATTCGTCAAACCGACGGTCTTTGGGGCTGGTTTTCGCTGGTAGAAATGTCTTTGTTTGTCGGAATCCTTATTTTAGGATTGGCCTATGCTTGGAGTAAAGGCTACTTAGATTGGGTACGACCACGTCCGCAACTCCCCGACGTTCAGACGAAAGTCCCCTCCCAACTTTACCAAAAAATCAACGAGAAATACGCACCAAAGAAATAGCCTATGTACCAAAAAGCGAAGTCCTACCAAGATTACAAACCTCGGTAGGACTTCATTTTTGGTTTTCGTCCGCTTAGTTAACTCCTACCAATTCAATTTCAAAGACTAAATCCTGCCCAGCAAGTGGGTGATTTGCGTCCACGATAATTTGAGTTTCGTTTACTTGCACCACCGTTACAGGAATCGGCTGTGGATTTCCGTCTTGGTGCATGTTCAATTGCATCCCAATCTCAAACGGAATATCATCTGGCAGTTCAGAACGTTCAAAGGGCAAAATAAGCTCTTCTTGTGCTGGCCCATACGCCTCTTCTACTGGAATATGTACAGTTTTTTTATCACCAATGGTCATTCCTTGAATCCCGTTATCAAACCCTGGAATCACCATGCCCGAGCCTAATTGAAATTGCAGAGGTTCACGACCTTCTGACGAGTCGAACAACGTACCGTCGGTCAACGTCCCTTTATAGTGTACCTGTACGGTATCACCTGCTTTTGCTACACTCATGTTATTTATTTTTGAATTAAATGATTTTTAGTAAGCCCGCGCAAACAACACCCGGCGCGTTGAAGGTTTGCCCGTCAAGATACATGTTCCTTCTTCTTCTGGGGCATTGTATGGAATACAACGAATGGTGGCTTTGGTTTCGTCTTTAATACGGTCTTCCGTTTCAGATGTACCATCCCAGTGAGCCAATACAAATCCCCCTTTATCATCAAGAACTTGTTTGAACTCCTCATAAGTATCCACCTTGTGGGTATTTGTTTCGCGGAATGCCAGTGCTTTTTGGTAGATACTTTTCTGAATGTCCTCCAGCAGCTGCTCAATATACTCTACAATTCCTTCGAGCGAGACCGTTGTTTTCTCTTTTGTGTCACGACGCGCAATTTCAACCGTACCATTTTCCAAATCACGGGCACCCATGGCCAAGCGAACAGGCACACCACGAAGTTCGTATTCAGCAAATTTCCAACCAGGCTTATTGGCATCCGAATCATCAAATTTTACACTGATTCCGATGCGTTTCAAGCCCTTCATAATTTCTTTTACTTTGTCAGAAATTTGGGTTAGCTGCTCTTCGTTGCGGTAAATAGGCACAATTACCACCTGAATAGGCGCCAATTTTGGAGGCAATACCAATCCAGAGTCATCAGAATGCGCCATGACAAGCGCGCCCATCAAACGCGTACTCACGCCCCAAGAAGTACCCCACACGTATTCTAAACCGCCGCCTTTGCTCTGGAATTTTACGTCAAATGCTTTGGCGAAGTTTTGTCCCAAAAAATGCGATGTTCCTGCTTGTAGGGCCTTCCCATCTTGCATCATTGCTTCTATACACAGCGTTTCTTCGGCTCCTGCAAAACGCTCATTAGCCGTTTTGTAGCCTTTTATTACAGGCATTGCCATCCATTCTTCCGCAAAACGGGCATATACTTCCAGCATTTGGCGCGTTTCAGCCATCGCTTCATCTGCGGTAGCGTGCGCAGTGTGGCCTTCTTGCCAAAGAAATTCGGCTGTGCGTAAAAACAAGCGTGTGCGCATTTCCCAACGCACCACATTGGCCCATTGATTAATTAGCAATGGCAAGTCCCGATAAGACTGAATCCAGTTTTTATACGTACTCCAAATCACCGTTTCTGACGTTGGGCGCACGATTAGCTCTTCTTCTAGTTTTGCATCTGGATCCACAACTACCCCACTCCCATCTGGGGCATTTTTGAGGCGATAGTGCGTCACGACCGCACACTCTTTGGCAAAACCCTCCACGTGGCTTGCTTCTTTACTCAAATATGATTTGGGGATAAAAAGCGGGAAATACGCATTGGTGTGCCCCGTTTCTTTGAACATATCATCGAGGGCACGTTGCATTTTTTCCCAAATAGAAAAACCGTATGGCTTGATCACCATACACCCTCTTACCGCCGAATTTTCGGCCAAGTCTGCTCTTTTAACTAATTCGTTGTACCACTCAGAATAATTATCGCCACGGCTCGGAATCGCGTTTGCCATCGTTAGTGTTTGTTACAGGTTTACTCTTGAACTTTACAGTCACTTAGTTGACTTTTTCTTATTTTTGATTGTCGAATGCGCCTTCTCCCAATTTAATTTTTATGCACTGATAGTCAAAGGTTTAAACGTATTTCACACACTTATACCGCTTTAAATGCTAATTATCAGTATTTTGTGGTATTGAGTGTGAAGTTGACATTTATAATTCTTTGATTTTCAATTATTTTACTAATAATAACCCATTAGTTTTTTTATAAAAAATCCTTGCAAAGATACTTTTTTATCCTAAATTTGTGTCGAAACTGAATCAGAATCCATCAAAATAACGTTTTATAGGTAGCAGGGCCTGATTTCTAACTGAACATAAAACATTTTGAACACCATGAAAACCCTTCGTTCACTCACCCTTTTATCGGCGCTTGGCCTGATGGGATTGTGGAGTTGTAGCTCCAAACAATACGCCACCCAAGATGATGCCGAATACGATGATTTGTACGGGAATTCGTCGAGCGCAGCCGTAGCAATGGCTAGCCGTTCAAACGAACAACCCGCTGATGTTCGTAATCTCAATCCTGATTATTATTCAGGACAAAATTCAACTAACAATAACAACAGCCAAGAGGATTATTACGACGAATCCTACCTGAGCTCGCGCGGCATTGCCCGTAACCTTGGCCCTAATGCAGGCTACAACGCAGGTTTTGCGGATGGTTATAGTTCTGCCTATAACAACCTCAATTGGGGCAATTACTGGAATACGCCTTGGCGCAGCGGGTTCAATACTTGGAATAGTTGGAACTCTCCAATGATGCTTGGATTAGGCTATGGTTTCGGAAATTGGGGGTATAACAGTTTTTATAATCCCTACCGTTGGAATAGCTGGGGGTCATCTGCATACGCTTGGAATGACCCATTCTATTCACCTTGGGGAAATTCTTTTGGCTACAACTCATTTTATTCACCTTGGGGTTACTCACCTTATTATGGCTACGGTGGATATGGCAATTCATTCTATGGTGGAAGTAGCTACTGGAACAATAACGCTTGGTACAATGGCCCAACCAACAATATCCAAATTGTAGATGCTCGCCGCCGCCCTGGCACTGATTACTACAACCGAGTTGATCGTTCATCTAACGCATACAACAACAATAGTAACAACAGCGCACGCTATACCAACCAAGGCCGCCGTCAGGGATATGACCCTACAGACCGCACTGGAAACTACAATAGCAACTCATCATCATCAAGCGACTCTTACTATTCTCGCCCACGCGGTGGTTCGAATCGCTCTTATGATGGCTATTCATCCAACACTGGAGGACGAACTAGCGGTGGTTCGTATTCATCGGGAAGCACTGGCACAAGTTCTTATTCGTCAGGTACTCGCGGTGGCGCCACCCGTAGTTATGGTGAAGCAAGCAGCAGCGGTAGCAGCCAACGTTCGTCGTACAACAACAATTCCAGCAATTATTCAAACAATAATAGCTGGAACAACAACAACAGCAGTCGTCAGAGCAGCTGGAGCGACAGTGGAGCGTCTCGTAGTAGCAGCTCTAGTAGCTGGAGTAGCGGTAGCTCATCTAGCGGAAGCTCATCGTCGAGCAGCGGCTCAAGCAGCGGTTCGTCAAGTTCGGGTTCACGCGGTCCACGCTAATCACTAAACACGCGTTTTTTTTAACATAGAACCTTCAATTTTCAAGAATGTATTTACATTTGTTGAAATACTCAAACCTCGCTATTTACACCAGTAGCGAGGTTTTTTATGAATTATTATAAATGTACGTTTAACATTTTTTTCTACCTGCCATGAAAAACCGTCCAATCGTATGGGGAATCTTGCTAGGATTAGCAGCCTCATCTCACACCCACGCACAAAGTCGCTTATACGCTAACACAGCCATCCAGTTATCTGACCTCACCCAAAACGGCACTGCCCGTTTTCAAGGGGTAGGAGGAAACCACGCATCGCTAGGTGGCGACGCCAGTAACATTTTTGGCAACCCTGCGGGGATTGCTTTTTTCAATCGTTCCGAAATTAGCCTTAGCCCAACTTTTTATAACATTAGCAACGAAGCTTCTTACATTGGAAATACTCGGAGTGACCAAAAGTTAAATCCAAATCTCTCGCAGTTCTCGCTTATTTTGGCAGGAAACCCACAAAGCTATAACCGCGAATGGCGTCGTACTTCGTTTGGAATTAGCTATTCTCGCCAAGTGAATGCCAATAACATGATTTCCTATGGAGGCACGAATAACCGCAGCTCGATGATTGACAATATCGCCGAACTGGCTACTGGACTGTCCGTAAAAACCCTTGAGGACGAATACAACAATAGCCGCCCATTCTCGATTGAATCTGCTTTTTATAATTTATACCAAATAGATGCTTTATCGGACAATGGCCCTTACCGTCGGCCTATTCCACTATCAAGAGCGTCGTTTGAACAAAGTGGCAACATAGAAGTTTCGGGCGGTTCTTCTCAGTGGACTTTTGCCTATGCTGGCAACTATGCCGACAAGCTTTATTTGGGTGTTTCAGGCGGTTTTTCTCGTCATAACTTCATCCGTAGAAACAACTACACCGAGCGTTTTGTCAACGGAGGCGCATTCAGGGGATTAGACTACCGCGAAGATGTAAATATCTCAGGAAGTGGTCTCTTTATTTCAGCAGGGGTTATTTATAAACCAAATGCTATGCTACAACTTGGTGCCTCTATCCATAGCCCAACGTTTAGCAATCTCCAAATGACTTATCAGGAAGAAGTAGGGATTGACATCCTTAACAACCGCGTCCCTGTCTTTGACGCCAACGGCAACCCCGTAACAAATGCGCAAGGACAGCAAGCCTTTGACCAAATTGTAACGACTCGGGTCAATCTTGAGCCTTACGATTTTGAGTATAAAATGCGCACTCCTTTGCGAGCAAATGGAGGGATTACCATTTTTATTGGCAAAAAAGGATTTATCACAGGTAGCGCCGAGTACGTGGGTTACAAAGGGATGGGCATTAGCACTTCCGACGATAATCAATTTAAGGCCAACAACAAACGTATCATTCAATCGTCGTACAACAACGTCGTCAATCTCCGTGTAGGGGGCGAAGCACGTCTGGATAAATTTAGAGTGCGGGCGGGAGTAGGCTTCTTCCCCAATGCCTACAGTCAAAATTACAACGTAGAAGGTAGCCTTGACCGCTCAAAAATTCAATTCTCAGGCGGACTCGGTTATCGTACCGAGCGTTTTTATGTTGATTTGGCAGGTACTTATTTACAGACAAAGGATGCGTATTCGCCATATCAACTCAGCGACCCATCCAATTATTTCTCTGCCAAACTTAACGTTACATCGCTTAATTTTACGGGAACGGTTGGGTTGTTTTTCTAACAGGAAAGCAGCGTTAAATTCTTGGTTTATCAAAAGAATCGGTATTGAGGGCACTCGGTACCGATTCTTTTTCTGTGCTACCCAGGCACAACTATGATTTTTACCAAATACTATCCTTAGGATTAGCATTTATTTTCATCCTTCAAAAACAAAAAAGAAGCCTAAATTACTACAATCGCAATTTAGGCTTCTTTAGTTGGTACCGAGGACGGGAATCGAACCCGTACGAGCGTTTCGGCTCACAGGATTTTAAGTCCTGCGTGTCTACCAGTTCCACCACCTCGGCAGGGGTGTCCCTTTTTTGACAAAAAAGCACCGTTTTCGGCGGTGCTTTGAGCGAAAGACGGGGTTCGAACCCGCGACCTCGACCTTGGCAAGGTCGCGCTCTACCAGCTGAGCTACTTTCGCGTTTTGGTTTTACTTGCTTCGGCGTGCCGTTCAAGTGTTATTTGGTGGTGCAAAAGTAGCGCGTTTCACTATATGACGCAAGTGTTTGGCGAAAAAAAATTACAACTTTTTTGAAAGTTTTTTACAAATTACTAAAAATCAACAACATACAAAGGTGTTTTTTTCAAGAAATACTAATAAGGATTTGTTGTACACCGTAACGGATTTCGATTTCTGAAACCAACCACACGTTTGGGTAAGCGATACGCTACCGTTAGACCCCAGAACTGATACCTGTCCGTTTTATCGGGGTTTGCTGCATAGCTTATTCCATCCAAGTAATCAGAAAACGTCAAACGAAAACCTGCTTCAAGCGTCAACGTCCAGTGAATGTGCGGACGATACTTTATCCCCATTCCGAAAGGAACAATTACGTGATAGTGGCTATATACTACGTTTTGGTCAATTTCAGCCCCTATCACAAATTCAGGCTTGGAAACAATCATGTTTTCTAAATCAGGTGCTGGACGCGTGTATGCCCCTCCTAAGCCCGCAAATATAAAAGGCGAGAATGTCGATTGAAAAAAGCGAGGTAAACGGGGTTGTATCAGCGGCAAAACGTGTAGTTCGGCTTGAAAAGCCATTTCGGAAATGGGTGATTGGGTAGAAAAATTTCGGAAGGCCCGATCTTCGTAATGGCTATCTCGCCCCGACAAGTGCCCAAATAAAAGGGAAGCCCTCACCGCTAAAAAGTCTGACACATTGTAACGAACCAAGCTACCTAGGCCAACTTTAGGTTCTTTAGAAATCCAATCAGATTTATTTAAATCGCCCAAATACCCTGAACCACCCAAAAATCCGCCAAATTCTAAACGCTCTTGCCCCATTGATTTTGTGACCAATAGCAAGCTCAGGCAACAAGTTAAAGCAAGCAAACGCATTTTTTTGAGTTTTTTACAAGAAAACGCAAAAAGTCGAACAGTTTGTTGGCTGTCCGACTTTTTGAATGAATCAGTTATTGTAAGCTATTACTGACGAAACGCTTTTACCTCTACACGACGGTTTTGTTGACGTCCATCTTCTGAGGCATTGCTCGCTGCTGGTAAACTTTCACCAAAGCCACGGAAAATAATCCGAGTTGCATCCACCCCTTTCGTACGTAAGTATTCAAAACACGCTTGGGCTCGTTTTTCAGACAATTGTTGGTTATGTACTTGTGCTCCTTTGCTATCAGCATGACCCGACAACTGCAATTTATACGTTGGATTTTTCGCCATTGTGTTAGCTACTTCATCAAGAACCGTTTGGTATTGAGGCTGAATAACCGCACTGTTTGACTCAAACAATACAGGCTCAACTTTGAAATCAACCACCACTTTGGTAGGGTCAACCGTGCCTTTCTGTTTTTTGGCCAATTCGGCTTCAAGTTTCGCTTTCTTCTCTTCCGCTTTAATGATTGCTTTCAACGTTTTGGCGTCTGGACAACCTTCAAACTCAGCTTTACCTGCAACGTCAGGGCAACGGTCTTTGGCATCTTCTACACCATCTCCGTCAGTATCAGGACAACCTCCAAAGGCTGCCACGCCCGCTACTGTTGGACAAGCGTCGTCTTTGTCGGCAATGCCATCACCATCGGTATCAGGACATCCTTTTAGTTCGGATTTTCCTGCTACGTCTGGGCACGCATCGTCTTTATCAGCAATTCCATCGCCATCCGCGTCAGGACAGCCTTTCAATTCTGCTTTTCCTGCGACCGTCGGGCATTCGTCTTCTTTATCCTCAATGCCATCTTTGTCAGTGTCAGGACAGCCTTTGAATTTGGCCAAACCTGCTACGTCGGGACAGGCATCATCTTTATCAGCAATACCATCTTTATCACGGTCGGGGCAGCCTTGTAACGCCACCAAACCTGCTACGTCAGGACAAGCATCATCTTTGTCACGAATGCCATCGCCGTCGGTATCAGGACAACCCTTGTAAACTGCTAAACCGAAGGTATCTGGGCAATCGTCGTCTTTATCGGCAATGCCATCATTATCACGGTCAGGGCACCCGTTCATTTTGACTGAACCTGGCTGGGTAGGGCAGGCATCTTTTTCATCAGGGATACCATCGCGGTCGGTGTCTTTTTTGTCAAAACGATACGCAATAGATACCGTTGAAAGTTTGTAACGATCATCACGGCTAGGATTTGCTCCTTTGCTGATGCCGTCTAAATAATCAGAAAATGCCAAACGGAAACCTGCCTCAGCACCCAATACCCAATGTTCGGCAAGGTCATAACGTACACCTATTCCAAAAGGAATGACAAAGTTTGATTTTGAATAATTAGCCGCTTGATCAGCTATTGCCCCTTGTCTATAAATATCGGGGGTCGTGGCAGTACCCGTAAAATTAGGTTTGGGATTGGTAAAACCTAAACCTACCCCTGTGAACAAGTAGGGTGACAATCGGCGTTTGAAACGCACTTGGAAAGCGGTGGAATCGTATTTGAAACGTTGACGCCCCAAGAAGTCATATTCCGCAATGGCCGAAAGGTCGGTAAGGGGCGAACGCGTTGAAAAACCGCGTACTTTACGGTCTTCAAAATTAGCATCATTGCCCGACAATGTACCAAACGTTAAGGCACCACGAAGTGCCCAACTCCGATTAAAGTGGTAACGACCAAAAACCCCTCCGCTTCCTTTAGGTTCTTGCGAAAAAAAATCTGATTTGTTCAAATCACCTAGGTAGCCTGATAAGCCAAGCCCTGCTCCTACTTCCCAACGCTGATGAACTTGCTGGGAATGAGCTTGGTGAATACCGAATAGCAACAAAACAGCGTATAGATTGCGTAACGTTAGCTTCATACTCATTGTAATTTTTACGTCTAAACCATTTTACGCTTAAAGCTAACAGAACAAGCGTGAATTACCAAAACTTATCCATTTACTTGCTCACGAAGCCAATCAATCAGCAATCGAACGCCATAGGCTGTTCCCGACTTCATACTTCCAAATTCTGAATCGGCAAAAGCCGTGCCTGCAATATCCAAATGCGCCCACGCAGGATGGCTGTTGGTAAAAACTTCTAAAAATTTGGCTGCCACTATCGCCCCTGCAATGGGCTTTCCATGGTAGTTTTTTACATCTGCTACGTCCGACTTTAGCTCGTCTTTATAATCATCCCAAATGGGCAAACGCCATACTTTTTCGCCCGTTGTCATGCCACTTTTGTACAGGCTTTCGGCAAGGGCATCATTACTGGTAAATAAACCTGCTGCGGCATAACCAAGCGTAGCTACACAGCTACCCGTGAGCGTTGCCAAGTCGATGATGGTATCTAGCTCAAAATGGCGATGCGCGTACGTCAGGCCATCGGCCAAAATCAATCGGCCTTCGGCATCGGTATCAATCACTTCAATGGTTTTTCCAGAATAGCTTCCAATCACATCGCCAGGTTTAATGGCAAGCCCATCCATGGAGTTTTCGGTCGAAGGAATAATCCCAACTACATTGACGGGCAATTGTAATTTTGCCACTACCTCCATCGTACCTAGTACCGCAGCGGCTCCGCCCATGTCCGACTTCATGTAGTGCATATTGGTAGAAGGCTTTAACGAAACACCACCCGTATCAAAAGTCACCCCTTTACCCACCAACCCAATGGTTTTGGAAGCAGCTGGATGTTTGTATTCCATTACGATAAAACGAGGCGGATTTTTACTACCAGCACTCACCGACAACAAGGCGTGCAAGCCCATTTCCGCACATTGTTTTTCATCAAACACTTGCACCGAATATCCGTGGGTTTTCCCAGACAAAACCGCCCAATCGGCCAACACTTGAGGGTACTTATGGCTTGAAGGAGCATTCATCAAATCCATCACCCGAATTTGGGTCTGCGCCGTCGCTACACCATTTTGGACTGCTTGAGCAGCCAAATCCACGTCGTTTTCGTCCACAAGTAGCCACAGCTGTGATTTACGTTCAAAAAACGTAGGTTCTGTCACCTTATCTGTTTTGTACAAGCCTAAATCGTAATCGCCCAACCAAAGCCCGTTGACAACAGCCTCAATTTCACTCGCAGTCAACCCTTGCACGTGCAAGGCAACCGCATCGGGTAGTTTCTTTTTTTGGTTAAAAAAGAAAGACCTCAGCGCTTTGATATAATCGGCTGGTTTTGGCGATTTTCCCAACCCAAGGAGGTACGTTTTTGAGTTGTCGCCATACACTAATTGTGTTTGTTTAAAATCAGCTTTAAAATCCTGAATCAAAAAATCGGCGTATGGAAACTGCGCCAAATGATCGGCTAAAGAATCATTTTGGCAAAAAAGATAAACCTCTGCCAGAACTGGACTCGGTAATTGATAAACTACTTCTATGTTCATTGAGAAAATACCTTTTAAAAATTTAACAAAAAGCAATTAACAGCATTCGACACTCTGCCCTCTAAATTCGACATTTTAACTGTAACGATCATTTCGCCACGGATAAGCGGTGTTGGAGTAACCTCGTCCTTCCCAAAAACCGAGTTTATTTTTTGGTAAAAACTCCAATCGTTTTATCCATTTCGAACCTTTCCAAGCATATAATTGGGGCGTTATCATTCGGGCTGGCCCGCCGTGTTCTTTGGGTAGTGGCTCGCCATAGACCGAATGCGCCAACAGTACATCTGGTTTGAGGGCTTCTTCCAGCGATACGTTGGTGGTATAAGTATCATATCCGTAACACATCAAGTGAGTTGCGGTTTCTTTGGGTTGAACCAGCGCAGCAATGTCCAACAAACGCACGCCCGTCCAAGACATATTTAGCTTAGACCACGTAGTTACACAGTGAAAATCAGAGGTATCTTCCGTTTGAGGCAACGACATAAAATCATCCCACGTCAAAATCATCGGATGCTCCACTTCTCCGTCAATGTACAAACGCCAGCGATCGAGGGTCACGTTTGGCTGATACCCCAAGTCTAACACTGGCCATTTTGCCGTTACTGTCTGCCCAACAGGCACTTGAGGCATCCCGTGGCGGTTTATCTCGCCGTGCCCTTGGGGGCGTTCATCCGCCATTGAAGGCGTATTCTGCATTTTTTCTTCAAAACGCGCTTTGAGTTTCATGCGCGCTTCGATGATTCTATCGAGTTTATTATTTTCTTCCATGATTCATTTTTTAGAAATAACCAACCACTGATGCCCTGGTTATCATCAGTTTATTTGTAAAAACACGCCAGCAAAAGAAAAGTTCTGAGACGACTACGTAGCCGAAGAAAGGTAAGAAGAATTTAATCCCCCAAAATCCCAGTGGAGAGCGGTATTATAAAGCAGTTGCCCTTTTTCTATTTGAAGCGGGCTGTCGATGTTGTTGTGGTAAAGTTGGCCAGTACCCAGTCCTTGGGGCAATGTATTGTCAAATTCGGCCGTAAATTGAGCAATCGCATTCAGACCTACATTCGACTCCAGCGCCGAAGTAATCCACCAACCGATTTCCAAACGCTGTGCAGTTTCAATCCACTCACGCGTCGCTTCAAAACCGCCCAATAAAGTAGGTTTGAGAATGATGTACTGCGGCTTGATACTTTTGAGCAATCGGCGTTTGGCTGCATAATCAAAACTTCCGATTAACTCTTCGTCCAAAGCAATGGGAACGGGGGTTGTTTCACACAGTTCCGCCATCAACTCTTGCTGACGAGGACGAATGGGCTGTTCAATAGAATGAAGTTCAAACTCTGCCAATTTGTTAAGCCTATCTCGTACGTTGGACGCATCAAATGCGCCGTTGGCATCGACCCGTAAGGTAATTTCGCTGGAAGAGAAATGGGTTCTGATATGGGTTAGAATAGCGCACTCTTGGTCGAAATCAATCGCTCCAATTTTAAGTTTGATGGTATCAAAACCTGCTACAATTTTTTCTTCAACTTGCTTGAGCATCGCCTCCTGTGAGCCCATCCAAACTAGCCCATTGATGGGGATAGACCGCTGCCCTTCCACAAAAGGATTGGGGAACAAAATGCGTTTGCCACCGTTGAGGTAATCAAGCATAGCTGATTCAAACCCAAAACGGATAGATGGCCACTGACTGCCTACGAGCTGCTCAAGAATAATAGGTATATTCCAAGAATATATTTCAAGATCGAGCTTATTGAAGTTTTGGCATATTTCCTGCAATTTATCCTCAAAGTCAGGACGGTCGTCGCTGCTTAGTCCAGGCAATGGGCCACACTCTCCTACCCCTACAATTGACGGTGCTGCATCATCGTATATCTTCACAAACCACGAAGTTTTTTCGGTCAAAACGCCTCGCGAAGTTCCCGCTTCAAACTTAAACTGTAGCTTATGTGGCTGATAGTGAACTTGTAATGGCATTTTAAAACAACTGTTTGGGGTAAGCAAGCGCACAATTTAGATAAAAATACCTTACTTTGCCAAAGTCAGTTTAAGAAAATGTTAAGAATCTTACCAAGCGGTTTACGGTGGCTAACGTGGCCTTTTAGTTTGCTGTATCAATTTATCACCTCAGTTCGTAATGCGATATTCGACGCAGGATTTCGTTCTATATACCAATCTACAATCTATACCATCAGTATCGGAAACCTTACCATAGGTGGAACTGGCAAAACGCCCCACATCGAATACCTACTCCGATTACTCGCTAACAGATATACACTCGCTACACTGAGCCGTGGTTATGGTCGTAAAAGTAAAGGATTTTTACAGGCTAAAATTTCCTCATCCGCTGCCGAAATTGGCGATGAACCACTTCAACTCTTTAAAAAATTTGGCACCAATGTTCCCGTATTTGTTGCCGAAAAAAGAGCAGAAGGACTACAAAAAATAGCCCAATTATCGCCTTGTCCTCAACTTGTTTTGCTCGACGACGCCTACCAGCACCGTGCCGTCAAGCCCCATCTTTCCCTTTTATTGACCGACTATCGTCGCCTCTTTTACCAAGACCATGTGCTTCCACTTGGATTGTTACGCGAAAGTAGGCAAGGGGCCAAACGCGCCCAAGGCGTGATTGTTACCAAATGCCCTCCTACACTTACGCCGCACGACCGTGAACAAATTGAGAAAAAAATCCAACAATATACCCTCCCTCACACGCCTATATTTTTCTCGTATTTCGAGTATGGCCCCCCCGTGCCTTATTTTGACGCCCAAAAGCCTCTCTCCACAGAGGCTACATTATGGCTCATTTCGGGGATAGCCCAGCCCAAATTGTTTGAAGAAGCGGCTCGAAATAAATTTAAAGTTGCAGGGCATAGTGCCGTGGGGGATCACCATGATTTTACGAAAGAAGAAGTAAAAAAATGGGTTACTGTTAGTGGTAATCACCCCATTTTGACGACCGAAAAAGATTGGGTAAAACTAAAGCCACTTTTAGAAGAATTGGACTTGCCACGCAGTCACTTTTATTATTGGCCCATTCAAGTGGCGTTTTTTGATGGTAAGTTTGACCAATTTATTATTAACGAAATAGCGACACAGGCCCACGCTTAACAAACGTTCGCCCTACCTTGTCGGTTACCTTCACCACATAAGTATATAGCCCCACGGGAAGCGGCTGCCCGTTAATGCTACCGTTCCAAAAATGTTGGTTGGCCGTACTTTGAAAAATGGGCGTTCCCCAACGGTCATATACAGTCACTTGAACATCAGTTGTAGGGTCGGCTTTGATTTCAAAAAGATCATTAACGCCATCCCCATTGGGCGAAAAAGCGTCTGGAATAAATACATTGGCCAAAGAAACACACAACACGGGCGGCGCATCTACGCACACTTTGTTGGACAGTATGGTGCCACTGCGCGTATCGATTTGCAAGCGATAACAGCTCTGTTTGTTACAATCTCCTGAATTATCTTCTCGGTACAACTCCGTAATGGATGGATTCCACCAGATAGTCCCATTGCGAACCAGCGTCATTTTTGACACTTCAGTAGGGCGTCGGTAAGGAGAAACACTCACAATGTTGGCTTCTAGCGTAGGTGCAACTTTAAGGAAGTTGACGCACAACACGTTTGATTCCAAGGACGCAATGCAACTCGCACGAGGCTTTACTCTGTAACAGAAGATTTTGGTCGTGTCCACCAATACTTTGGCCTTTTCTCCATCGGCTCGAAAGACCGTACCTGTTGTTACAAACGTACCAGCGCCTTCTTGCCGAAACAGTTCCAACTCAATCGCATTGGGATTTGAAACCCTTATTTCCGCCGTGGTAGCATCCAAAATTTCGAGGGTATCTAGTTTTGCCAATTTCGCCCCAATTTCTAGCACAACCACTTTGCTACTTTTTCCACCACACAAGCTTCGGAGGCTACGTCCTTGCACCGTTATTTGTTTAGAGGTGACATCGGGGTATTGATAGTCAATCGTTAGATTAAGCCGATTGATAATGGCGATATTTCCATCTCCCCACTCAATCACGTATTCATCATAAGGCGCAGCAGTTTGGTTGGTAATGGTCAAGGTGACTTTGCCATTTTCACAAGGGACTACCTTAAAATCGGGCGGAGTTACGTCTTGTATCGTAATCTGCCGACAAGCTCGAAGCGCTTGTCCTTGTGCGCTTTCGGAAAGTTGCATGATGGTATAGACACCCGCTTTGGTATAGGTAAAGTTTCTTGTGGTATCTTGTTTGTAAGAAGCTGCGTTCGGATTTCCCCCTTTGTAGTCGTAGATATAACGGCTTTTGATTGAGCCAGCTTGGGTATTTTGCACCTTAACTGTGAAGGGAGCGCAGCCTATTTCGCTAGAAATAGAGAAGTCACCACTTCCTACTCCGAGCACATTATCGCATTGGTTATCGGGTAATTGTTGGGCAGAAATAGCCGTACTGCCAAGCCCCAAATACCACCCAACCAAACACAAAATGCCCCATTTGGAAGGTATAAGCAAGCGAAGAAGAGAATGAGTTTTACGGTAGTTATTTCCCAAAATTTGCATTTTTTTGAGTCTATTCCGTAAAAATAACACAATAGCGGGACAAAAATTGTGCCCGCTATTGAAAAATACAAAAGTATGCAAGAATTATCTAAGAGTCGTAACTCAAGCCATATTGCTTCAATACATCCGCAGGAACTCCATCCCAAGCATTCGGGCGGTTACCTACATAGCCTAAGTAATTGAATCCAATTTGCGTCGTAAAATAACCCGTAGCCGTTAGGTTACGCATCAGATTAAAGAATGATACTCCCTGGCTCATTTCTGGCTTGGCCTGTTCGGGATATGCGATTTGGTCTAACATTTTGGTTTGTTCACTTTTGGTACATGTCACAAACTTCTTTCCAAACTGCTTCAAACATTGGGTATCTAACCAGCTCAACCCACCTCGCATTGGCGTTTGGTGTTGAGGCATATCTTTGACAATGAATTCAATAAAATCAGGCACTTTGGCTTCTAATGCACCACCGTGCTGCCCGTCGGCAGGAATGATATAATTGGCCAACACACTGATGGTTTGCTTTTCATGGGGCGTAAAAAAGATATCTGCCGCAATCTTAGCATCGCGAGCGCGCTCGGCTGCACTTTTACCATTTTTAAAATCAGACAATGAAAGGGGCGCTACGGGCTTTTTGGGAACATCGGCCTTTGCTTCTGTACCTACAACCGTCGCCGTAATTGTCCCGAGGGAAATCGCTTTTAACGTGTCTCTGCGTTTCATATGTTTGCTTTTTTACGTTGGTCAATAATGTATTCAGAAGCCCGCATCGACAATGCAAGAATTGTCCAAGTTGGGTTTTTATCCGCTTGCGATACAAACGTACCTGCATCCACAACGAATACGTTGCGCGAGTCATGCAACTGACTATAACGGTTCGTTACTGACTTCGCTGGATCATCTCCCATACGGGTTGTTCCTACTTCGTGAATGATACGACCAGGGGCTGCCAAACCATAATTCGATTCGGGACCTGGTTTGGGGCCTGTTGGAATACCTCCCATCGCGGTGATGATTTCTTCGAAGGTATCTTGCATGTGTTTGGCTTGCTTGATTTCGTGCTCCGACCACTTGTAGTTGAATCGAAGTACTGGAATACCGTACTTATCCACCATGTTCGGGTCGATTTCGCAGTAGTTATCCTCACGGGCAATCGCCTCTCCGCGTCCTGCCATACCGAAGTTAGCACCGTAGAAATGGCGATAGTCTTCTTTCAATGACAAACCATAGCCACCCGCAGGTTTTTTATTTCCGTCTTTGCCTGGGTATTTTCCGTTGGTGTTTTCCATTCCAAAGCCAAAACCATAGCCTGGCATTCCCATACCACCACCGTACTCGATGTGGTATCCACGCGGGAAGTCTAATTTCTTATCGTTCAGCCACCAAGGCGTATAAACGTGCATACCACCTACGCCGTCTTCGTTATAACGCTTTCTATCCACCAAATGAGGCAAGAACGCACTGCGGCCTGCTCCTGTTGAATCGTGTAGGTATTTTCCCAGAATGCCACTTGAGTTACCCAAGCCTTTTGTGTGACGCGACGATTTTGAGTTCATCAACAAACGCGCTGATTCACAGGCACTAGCTGCTAGTACAACGATTTTGGCACGTACTGTATATTCTTGTAAGTTCTGCTTGTCAACGTAAGATACCCCCGTTGCGACACCTTCTTGGTTGGTGATTACTTCACGCGCCATGGCGTTGGTAAATACCGTTACATTTCCTGTTTTCACGGCAGGTTTTACCAAAACTGAAGACGACGAAAAGTCGGCATACGCTTGGCAGCCACGGCTACACTGTGAACAGTAGAAACATTGACCACGCTCGTTGTTGATGGGTTTTGTCAAAATCGACAAGCGCGACGGAATCACGGGAATGTTTATTTTTTTACCCGCCTGTTTCAAAAACAACTCGTGCAAACGAGGTTTTGGCGGTGGCAAGAAAATACCATCTGGCTCATTTGGAAAATTTTCTACACTCCCAAAAACTCCCACAAGACGGTCCACTTTATCATAATAAGGCTTCACATCATCATAACCGATTGGCCAGTTATCGCCTAAGCCATCTACATCTTTGCGTTTAAAGTCTAGTGGTCCAAAACGAAGCGAGATACGTCCCCAGTGGTTGGTACGTCCTCCGAGCATCCGCGAACGAAACCAGTCGAATTGGGTACCGCTTTTGCGTGTATATGGCTCACCTTCAAGCTCCCAACCTCCCCAAGCAGCATCAAAATCACCAAATGGGCGATGATTACTGGCGCCACGGCGAGGCGATTCCCACGGATTTTTCAGCTGAGTAATGTATTTAGGATCCGCTGGGTCATACCAAGGCCCCGCTTCTAGCAAAGCCACTTTTGCGCCCGATTCCGCCAATACCTTTGCAGCCATACCTCCACCCGCGCCTGAACCCACGATACAGACGTCATAAACAGTGGGTTGTTCTTTGATTTGAAAACTCATACTGATAGAAACGATTGGGTTTTTAAAATTTTTGTCAAATATGAAAAAGCATCAACACTTATCCAAATACTGTAAATAATCAAAGGAAGACTAACATTATTTCAATGTTTTTCTGAGCCAATCCCCGTCTAAAGTCCTCGATTGCCAGTCTAATACCGTCGAATTCCATCGTTTTCGCGTTTTAATCTCCTCTTCGATTGCCTGTTTATACATTACCAAACGCGGGTCATTTTGTTCAATTTTTGTTTGTAAAAACGGCAAGCGAGTAACGTCTAGTTGCTGAATATAGCTCATGTCAAGGCGTTCGGCATACGTAAAATTGTACCAAGTAATCAATCTACTCCAATCTACGAGTAGGTAGCATGAAATTGTGGTATAAACCAACCACATGGTTTGACGCACCAAAAACGCAGTCGATTTTACCTTCTTTATTTTATAATACGTCAATATTAAGCCACCCAATGTCAATAAAAGGGCAATATATACCCAAATCCGTTTGAACGTTATCCCAAAGGCCATTACGTACAGCGTATTTTTATAACACGTAAATGCCCCCAAAGCCGCGTTGAGGGCAATCCATACAAAAGCCAGCTGTAACAAGCGACGGTTGTTTGCGTAAAAGTTTTGATTTCCGCGAAAGAAATACACAATCAACACTATCGCCGAAGCTATGCTTATCAACAACGCATTAAAACCTTCATGTACTTGTTCAGAAAAGCCTTTGGTCGTCTGTAACGCTGGTAGCAACAATTGCGCCATACTAAACAGAAGAAAAATAGTAATAAGCGTATTGAGCATAAAAAAGAGAATCACTGCCTGCCGATATTCGTACTTGAGCGCAATCGTCCCCGCCTTTGTTTTAGCCGTACGTTTTTTGATTCTTGTTAAATTTTCGTGGTAAGGGGTTTCTGTAAAGGGTAATTTTCCACTTCCTACAAAAAATAAGGGACACAGCACAACGCCTCCGAGCAAAACAAACCCAACGAGCCAAACATCAATCTTGACGTCTAGCCACGCTAAGTCTAGCCAAAAATCAGGATTGGCCCAGCAGTAAAGTCCATAAAAAACGGTTGTAACAGCAAACGGCATTAAATAGAGCGAAGGCTTTTGTTGACGTTGGTGTCGCCATAGAGGTTGAAAAAGAGAAGCAATTCCCGATTTAATTTTTGAAAAATTATCAAAAAAACTAACCACCATCGCACTCAAAAACCCATTGAGCCATGCCCCAATTACTGTACTTTGGGGAGCCATCGTAAACCCAATAAACACCAATAATGAGCATATATACATGAAGCTTGCCCATCCTAGACCATGCCAAGCCACGGCAAAAGCCAATATCAGTTGTACCAAGACACTTTTTTGCCACTGTCTTTGAGCACGCAATGCAGGGTGCGTATGAGCCACTAATCCAACCAAAGTTGCCGAAAATACAATGGTATTATACCCCTGAATTTGCTCATAAAATAGGTAGGTGAAAAGGAAAATTGCTATTCCCCAGTTTACAATCGTTTTTTTCATAGCTTCGTTTTTTAAAGTAAAAGTACTTTGAAATACAAAGTAAATAATTCAAAAGCATTCGTTCCAAATCTTTTTCAGTAAATTTGTGCGCCTATTTATCAAATATGACATTCTATCAACGACATTCTACCTCTTCTAGTAGTTATAGCCCTTTTTTGCTGCTTGCCATTCTTGCAGTGGCACTTGGCCTACGGCTTTATCATCTCGATGCGCACGGTATTTTCTTTGATGAAAAATCAACCATGGTAGTGAGTCAAGGGATTGTGCTTGACGGAGCCAATCAAAAAGATGTTTTTGACAAAGGGAAATTGGTCTTTACCAACGAAGAGTTTTGGCGCGAGAAAAAAATTCCCGACTACTACGAAGCCATGACGCGCAGCGATATTGGCAATAGCCCGTTTTATTATTTCCTGCTTCATCATTGGATGAAGGTTTTCGGCATTTCGGATTTCTCAGCCCGAATGATGTCCGTGCTGTTTAGCGTCCTGACAGTTTGGTTATTGTTTATTTTTACCCGTCGCTTTTTTCAATCAGAGCGTTTGGCCTTTACTGCCGCTGCATTGGCGGCTATTGAGCCTTTTTTTGTGGCTTACAGCCAGCAAGCGCGCAATTATTCCCTCACGTTTTTTCTTACTTTATTGGCTTCCTACTTATTTCTCCGTGCCTTGGAAGCCGACAACACCAACAAGCCCTCGTTGAAATGGTATGCTGGTTACGCAATCACGGCCTTTCTGGGACTGTATTCTCATTTTCTAGTTGCGTCGGTGTTGCTTGCGCACGGTTTATACGTGCTTTGCTGCGTTCGCAAACTTAAAAGCTGGATTGCATTCAGTTTTTCAGGGGCATTTGCCGTTGCCACTTTAGCGTGGTGGCTCGTTTATGGCGGTGGTCAAAACACGCTTTTTAGCCTTAATCACCAGACCAAAGTTTATTTAGAATGTGCGCTCAACCGACCGTATAATAACCCATACGGTATTATTCTTCCTGCTACTTTTGGTAACGTAGTCCAAAAAAGTATCCCAATGTTTAGCGACTTATGGGTGTTTACCAATGGATTGACGGAACATTTGGCAGGCAAAAAGAACATGATATTAGCAACGCTTATCGGTGTATTGCTAATGGTTACTTATCATTTTTCGCAGAAAAAACACCCGCTGGCTCAATGGTTGGTCATTGCCTCAGTGGTCATTCTTGGAGCAAGTGCAGCTTTATACAAGAGCTATACTTTGGGTTTTTGGACGCTATCAATGGCTTTGTTTATGACCTATTTGGCCGTTCAAACGTTGATTTCGCGAGCAAAAAATTTCTCAAAAAACTACCTTTGGTTTTTGGTCATTATTGGGATTGTACCTACCGCATTTTTGATTTTTAATGCCGTCAGAAGCGGTCATACCTATGGCCTGATGCAGCGCTATTCGGGTTTTTCCTTCCCTTACGTGACTATTTTAGCCAGTATAGTACTTTGGCAACTGTGGGAATCAAAAACGACGATTAAATGGGTTGTCTCTGCCATTTTGGGGATTCAATTGTATTTTGTAATACAGACACTTCAAACGATTTACGCCGACCGTTCAATAAAATATAACTACCGAAACACACCTCGCGAGCCAAACCCTCATTATGCGGCTGCCCAACAAGCAAAAGTGCTCTATCAGAAGGGAGATACGGTATTTTTGCCCGCACCCATGGCGCATTTTGATAACCCAATGGACCGCACTTATTTGCCTTATTCGGTGGTAGATGCGCAATATTTTAACCTGTATCTACCAAAAGACCGTATCTTTGTGCAAAAGTTGGATACCGTCAACGTGAACAAAATACGATTGAAGAAAGCTGACGGGCAGCTAATTGAACTCATTGACTTGAAAGGAAAACGATACTAATGGTCGAAACACAAGCTCTCGCAACAGATTATTTAAAACTCAGCGGCGAACTTCGTTTGAAGGTGTTGGGTCTATACAAAAAAGCCAATGCGGGCCACATCGGGTGCTCGTTGAGTTGTATTGACTTGCTCATTGGGTCGTTGGTTCATCACAAGCGTCCGCAAGATTCTTTTATTTTGTCCAAAGGCCACGCGGCTGCGGCTTTGTACGTGACGCTGAATCATTTGGGTGAAATTTCGGACGAAATCTTAGATACTTTTTATCAAGACGGGACTACCCTCCCCGCCCACCCTGCCCCTAACAAACACGCAGGCATTCCGTTTGCAACGGGCTCCCTAGGCCACGGACTTCCGATTGCGACAGGCATTGCGCAAGCTAATAAATTATCCGACAACGACGGCATTTCTTTCGTTTTGATGTCGGACGGAGAAACCAACGAAGGAACCACTTGGGAGGCAGCGCATTATGCCATCCAAAAAGGGTTAGATAACTTAATTGTGCTGATTGACCGCAACGGTCTTCAGGGATTTGGTTATACCAACGAAATTTTGGGAGATTCGGCCGATGCGGTTAAATGGCGCGCGATTGGTTTTGACGTGGTCGAAATCAACGGACATAATCCTGCTGAGTTAATCGAACAAATTGCAGCGCTTAAAACCCGCAAAAATGGGATACCAAAAGTAATTATTGCGCATACCATTAAAGGTAAAGGGGTTTCGTACATGGAAAACCGTATGGAATGGCACTATTTGCCCATGAGTGACGAGTTGTACGCTACTGCCGTCTCAGACGTACAACAAACCTATTTATTGTCATGACTGAACGCGAGCGCCTTGACCAATTAGAACTTTTGATTGCCGAATTTGCCATCAAGCAAGACGAACATACGGCGATTTTAGAAGAGCATTCAGCTAAACTTGAGCGGTTATCTTTGCAGATCAAACGCCTAGAAGAAGCTGTTAAACTATGCCTGAGAGGAATCCAGCAAAATAGCGATGATATACAGTTCCTACTGCGCAAACAGAGCGAGTTTGAAGTACAGTTAGTCGAACTTAAAGCCCGTTTTGAAACCCTAGAAAAGCGCTTTGACAATGTAGAGAACAGGCTCGAAAATGTAGAGAACAGGCTCGAAAACGTAGAAACGAAGCTAGACACAATTATTACGATTCTTCAAAATCGTAATTAGTGCTTTATAATAAAAACTAATACCGTTTTGGTGTACAAAGACAAAATACAACAGCTCAAAGGCCCCATTTTTGTATTTGGGGCGAGTGGTTTCATCGGAGCCAACTTGTTCAAAGACATTTATAGCGTGCGTCAGGATGTGTATGCACTCACCCACGATGCCACCAAAGCTTGGCGCTTAAAGCTTTTGAATGTACCGTTTGAAAACATCGTTCACTGCGATATTTTATCTGACCATTCGGTAGAAGAGATTTTTGACAAATACAAGCCGCGTACCATTTTCAACCTTGCCGCGTACGGAGCTTACAGTAAACAAAAAAATGTCAATCTCATTTACGAGACTAACGTCATCGGAACGGTAAATATTCTCGAAAAATGTACCGATGAAACCGTCTATATTCACGCAGGGAGTAGCTCTGAGTATGGTTTCAACTGCTCAGCCCCTAAAGAAAGTGACCCCGTAAAACCCAATAGTCATTATGCTGTTTCGAAAGTATCAGCAGCGTATTTGATTGAATTTTACGCAAAAGTTCATCAACGGAAAGCACTCAATTTACGCCTTTATTCCATTTATGGTGCCTGGGAAGAGCCTGACCGCTTAATTCCGCGCTTAATTGAAGAAGCTCGTAAAGACAAATATCCTCCGCTCGTTTCACCCGACATTAGCCGCGATTTTGTCTATGTGGACGATTGCGTTGAGGCTTTTATTGACGCTGCGTTGAAAGTCAACTCGTCGATTTCAGGAAATTCATACAATATCGGAACGGGTCAAAAAACGACCATGCGTGAGTTGGTCGATACGACACGCGCGGCTTTTCAACTGACCGATGCACCCGTTTGGGGGAGTATGCCTAATCGCGGGTGGGACTTAGCCGAATGGTACGGCGACCCTACCGCTGCCGAGCGCGATTTGGGCTGGAAAGCACACACACCACTCAGTGAAGGCTTGACCAAATACCGCGACTGGCAGGTGGAAAGTAAATACGAAGAAAATGTACTTCCTGCTTTCCAAAACCCCAAGCTAAACCCCGTCATTACGGCCATTATTGCGTGCTATAAAGATGCCCAAGCGATTCCGTTTATGTATGACCGCTTGGTAAAAACGTTCAACCAGATGAAGGTTCGTTACGAAATCATCTTTGTCAACGATGCTTCACCCGACAATCAAGAAGAAGTCATCAATGCCATTTGCCAGCGCGACCCGAATGTGATTGGGATAACCCACTCTCGGAATTTTGGTTCGCAATCTGCCTTTTTGAGTGGTATGGAAATTTCAACGGGCGACGCGGTAGTGCTGATGGACGGTGATTTACAAGACCCCCCTGAGATTATCCCTCAGTTTTATGACAAATGGAGCACAGGTTTCGATGTCGTTTATGGCGTGCGCGTGCAGCGAGAAATGAAGCCCCACATTCATTTTTTCTACAAAACATTTTACAAAATATTCCAAAACCTAAGCTACGTTCCTATCCCGCGCGATGCGGGCGACTTCTCGATGATAGACCGTAAGGTTGTCAAAGAAATCGTAGCACTGCCCGAAACGGAACAGTTTTTACGCGGCTTACGCGCTTGGGTTGGATTTAAGCAAACGGGGGTTGACTACGTTCGTCCTGAGCGAATGTTTGGAGTAAGTACCAACAACTGGCGGAAAAACATTTGGTGGGCTAAGAAAGCAATATTCTCGTTTAGTTTTGCTCCGCTCGAACTTATGAGTTACGCTGGTTTTATGCTTACGGGCTTGTCTATTCTTGGGATTTTCTATCAGATTTTAGCCAAATATTTCTTTGCTCCTGACACCCCACAAGGGTTCACGACAGTCATTATTTTGATTGTACTTTTCGGAGGATTGACGCTCTTAGGAATTTCATTTTTAGGAGAATACATCAGCAAGATTTTTGAGGAAACGAAGAAGAGACCTAAATTTATTCGTACCAAAATCCAAAAAGGGTCTAAGACGTTTCGTACTTCTGAGGAGATAATGACATTAGTGAAACAGCGTAAGAAGTAAACGTATCTCGTCAAGTAACTCATTACTAGTCAAAATAATACCGTGTTATGAAACCTCTTTTTCTATGGCTATCACTGGTAGCCATTATCGTTTTATTTTGTCTGTTTATAGGGTATTTCGCCGTGAATCTTCCTCAAGGGGATGACTTTGATTTGATTCTCCACTTCTTGACGAATTACCTTACCAATGCCCATACACTCTACGACAAATGGAGTCTGTTAACGGCTCAGTTTGTTGAACACAGGTTGTTTTATACGCGCTTTGTCGTTTTGGGGCAGTATTTACTCACGGGTAGCGTTTCTTTTTATCTAATTATCCTCATTGGAAATCTTTCTTTGGCAGGGATACTTTATATTGTTTACCGACAATTACGTGGTGCCAATCTACCCGTCCATTTCCTACTTCCTGCTGCCCTTATTATATTTCAACCTTCTTATTCGTTCGATGGTGTACTGTGGCCTGCGGCTACGCTGGCCTACAATTCCGTAGCGTTTTTTGCCATTCTGACCATTCACTGGCTTTCTACTTCTAAGCCTGTTAATTTGGGGTTGGCCATCCTGGGCGCCCTTCTTTGTACTTATACCTTTGGCAACGGAATGCTTATTTGGGGAGTAGGACTCATGCTGCTTTGTCTGCAAAAAAGATGGAAAGATACCGCTTTTTGGGTAGGCGCTATTGCACTCATAATGGGCTTCTATTTTTCTAATTACGTCCATTACCAAAGCCGCAACAACCCACTTTCCCATCTTCTCGAACACCCTTTGTACGTTATTATTAACTTCTTTGTGTTTACAGGTTCGGCGCTTAACTGGAGCGAACAATGGCCAAAAAACCTCGCTTCTGATGATTATTGGTCTATTATAGCGGGGATTTTGATTACTTGCCTTTATCTATTTTTGCTATACAAAGTACTTGTATCTTTTCTCCATAAATCACCCGATACAGATAAAACACTTAGTCGTTATCGGATTTTCATTGTTGGAGTTTTGACTTTTATTATCCTCACTGGTTTATTATTAACCACCGCTCGTGTGCACCGTGACGACATTCTTATGCACATCAATCGCTATCGGGTTCATTCGGTTGTGGTGCTGGTTGTCTCGTACATGTATCTTATTCCGTGGCTGCAATCTAAGCAACGAGGCTTCCTTGTAGTTACTTCGTTGACTCTTTTCTTTGCGGTTCTTTCATATTTTAGTTTTTACAACATTTTTGATTTTTACAAACGCAACTTCACTGCTGGTCAGTTCAACTGGCAACAAAATAGCGAATGGTTTATTTATCGCGATACAGCCTATTGGGAAGGTGCCTCGAAGTTGGTACTAAATGAAGCAAAAAAAGTCAAGACTTACGAAGTCCCTCCTTCAGCTTTCAAAGTCTTACCCGTCTCTGATTCAACCCAAGGTTTAGAAATCAAATTAGAGCCACAAGCGAAAGAGCTTCATCTCAAAGGCTTTGCCGATGACTTATCATCCATCGGCCATCAAAACGATTATTATTTTGTATTTAAAAACTTATCTACCAACAAAATATATTTGGAAGCATCGCATTATGACCATCGAAGTTTTCGGTTGGTCCTGATGGGTAATCCGTACTATTACGGAAATTTTAACACCTTTATTACCTACGCACATTTTCCCAAAGGTAAATACCAAATAGGCTACGCCCGTGTAAACGCTCAAAATGAGCTTTCCTATTACTGGCAAGCTTCGTATTTTGACCAATAAAGTAATACTATCCCTACGAATTCACTTCTGCGTATTTGGGTAACCTTCCGAATTTCGCTTATTTTGTGGTAAGTTTTCTGAGATTCCTGTGTTCTTTCACGGGAAAAATAGCTATACATCATGCGTAAAGAATTTTCAGCCGCTATTGAAAAATTGGCCCTTGCCGATGAATCGGTCGTGTTTATAACAGGTGATTTGGGCTACAATGCCCTCGAAAACCTCCAAGAAAAACTAGGAAAACGCTTCATCAACGCGGGGGTAGCCGAACAAAACATGGTCGGAGTAGCGGCAGGAATGGCCTATCGCGGCTACAAAGTTTTTTGTTATAGTATCGCTCCTTTTGTCGTTTATCGCTGTTTGGAACAATTCCGTAACGACGCTTGTCTGCACAACCTTCCTGTTTTTTTGGTTGGCAATGGCGGCGGCTATGGCTACGGCATCATGGGGAGTACCCACCACGCCATTGAAGACCTAGCCTGTTTGAGTAGTCTTCAAAATGTAAAAACGTGGATTCCTGCTTTCAGCGACGAAGTAGCGTTTTCATTAGAAACTATCGTAGAAGAAAAACGCCCCGCCTATTTACGTCTTGGAGTAGGTGGCCTTACTCCTGAGGGTGCAGTGTTGTCAGGTTCTCTAAAGAAAATCCACCAAAGCACCCAGCCCACTACGGCCATTGTAGCTTTGGGTCCAATAGTATCCAATGTACTGAAGGCACTCCCTCAAACTGAATTAGCCAACGAATGTAGTATTTATACCGCCCTTACACTTCCCCTTGAACTCTCCGCAACTACCATTGAGGAACTACGCCGAGTAGATACCATTTTGGTCGTTGAAGAACACGTAAGTATTGGTGGGCTTGCGCAGCAGCTTTCAGTAAAATTGTTGGAAGCTGGCGTACATCCACGTAATTTTAAATCACTCTCAGCCCAAGGATACCCCGACGGACTCTATGGCAGCCAAAGTTACCATCAGGCACAATCGGGTTTGGATTCTGCCAACATTGTTCGCACGCTTCACTCCTTTAGTCACTCATTAAGTCGCTAAACGGGTTTTATGAACAAACGAGCCATCGCTTCTTTAGTGGTTACAATGGCGCTGATATTTGCTTACTATCAGCTTTGGCATCGTTATGCCATCAATATTCCCAAATGGGACGACCATGCGCTCAAAGCGACGGTACTTAATTTTGAAAAAGCCGAAAGTGTTGGGGGCAAACTTTACGAACTCTATCGCCAGCACAACGAGCACCGTATTGCATTGACTCGCCTTGTTACGGTCATTGATTATAAAATCTTCGGACACATCAATTATGAACATTTGATGTTTTTTGGCAACCTCGCCTTACTCTTAATTTGGTGGTTGCTTACGCGCTTTTTCAAGCCCCTTCAAGGCGCGGTTTGGTATGCTCTTCCCATTGCTACGTTTTGGTTTTCGTTGGCGTTTTGGGAAAATGCGTTTTGGGGAATGGCAGCGGTACAAAATATTTGGGTTGTTGCGTGGGCCATGCTTACCTTTTGGAAACTCAGCCGTGCCGATGCCTACTGGTGGTGGGCGCTTCCCACGGCTTTTATGGGTCTCTTTACCAGCGGAAATGGCCTGTTTGTGATGCCCCTTGCTTTAGGTATCCTTTTGCTCCAAAAACGCTGGAAAATATCACTCATTTGGCTGGCTTTCAGCACCTTTTGTATTTTGCTTTATTTTTGGGACTACCAACGCCCTCCTACCGATCTAAGCGCAACAGGGAGTATCAAAGAATTTATTCGTGGCTACTTGCTTTTTTGTGGTTCATTGACCGAAAGTTTACCCTTTGGCAACTTTCCCACCCAAATGCCTGTCTGGTTTGGTGCACTTACGATTTTTGTAAGTTTTAGTATGTTGCTTTATATTTTACGCAGCTACTGGAAACGGAATTTTGAGCTCGACTCTTTTGACTATTTTTACGTGGGCGGTGTTCTTTTTGCTTTGGGAACGGCACTTATTGTCGTGTATTCACGGGCTGGACTTGGGGCAGAAATCATGCTTACCAGTCGGTATAAATTATATTCTGCCTTATTACTAAGCTTTAATGTCGCTTATCTAACGCGCTTGGCACACCCTCGCTTCCGCGAAGTGATGACGATGACATTTGTTGTTGGGGCGGCTTATCTTTTTGCTTGCAATCAGCATTACCACCTGTACGACACGATTCAATTACGAAAATACAACGTCACCAGCTGTTTCAACTGGCGTAATGATGGCATCACCTCTAGTGCTATTTATCGAGCTCCTTCGTTGTTTTTGGAGAATATTTCCATTCCCAAAGATTCGGTGTTTACGGGTCAGGCGTGTTTGGTCAAAAATAATTCTTTTGAATTGATTCAACCCGAATATCGTCTCTACGACCTTCGCGATGGCGGCCTCTATATCGTACTTTCCAATGCCCAACATCAGTATGTATTTCCGACTTGGCAAGCCCGTAAACATTCATTTAGAAATATCTTTAATTACAAACGCTACTTCATCAAAGGCTCAAAAGCCATTGTACCTCCCCCATCGTCAGATATAAAACCTGGTACGTATAAAGTACGTTGGTTGCATTTTGACCGACAAGGAAAGCTTTATTTTGAAGATGCAAAATGCAGTGTCGCGACGTTCCAACCAGCTCAACAACAAAACATTAAGACAAATTGGTAAAACATCAAGATAACTACCTCGTCCAACTCGACGGATTGCGTTTTATAGCAGTTGCCCTCGTTTTGTGGGACCACTGGATGCCCGAACCTCACTCGCTCCCGTTTGGGAAATTAGGCGTAAACCTCTTTTTTGTTTTGAGCGGTTTTCTCATCGCTCGGATTTTGCTCAGTAGCAAAGATAAAACGTACGGCACAGAAGGCGGTTTGGGTGCATATTTAAAGAAATTTTACATCCGTCGAACCATTCGGATTTTCCCCATCTATTACCTGTCGCTGATTGTCCTTTGGTTGCTCCACGACCCCTCCGTTCGTGGGAAAGAAGGCTGGCAATTTTTGTATGCTTCTAACATTTACATTGTGCTCAAAAAGACGTGGTTAGGCGTTACTGACCATTTTTGGTCATTGGCCGTAGAAGAACAGTTTTACATCTTTTTCCCGCTGCTTATTTTCTTCATTCCCCGTCGCTACGTGGTTTCATTTTTTAGTATTCTCATTGTCTTTAGTGTTCTTTTACGAGCTTACTTTTGGCAAACAAATGAGCCTTGGTACGTTTCTTACGTAACTATGCCAACGGCTTTGGATGCCTTTGGAGTGGGAGCACTAATGGCCTACGCCCAGCTCTATCACCGCCCATTTTTTCAAAAAACATTCAGCAATCGCTGGTATTTAGGGATCAGCTTTTTGGCACTTGCGGGCATTTTTGTGTTATCACGCCAACAAACCTTGGCAGGAGTAACCCAAGACCAAAACCTATACATTGCCATTTGGGAGCGATTTTTTGCCTCCGTTTTCTTTACATTTCTAATTGGAGGTGGCATTATTGGGTACAAAGGGTGGTTTAAATGGTTTTTGGAGCACCCTGTCAGCAATTACCTTGGGAAGATTAGCTACGGACTTTATGTATATCATAATTTTGTGTATAATCATTACCATTCACCCGACTTTCATCCTACGGTTCGGTTATTTAACAAACTAAGCCGTACCTTCCCCGACTTCGGAAACATGCACTTTGTTCAGTTTGTCATACTCTTTGTACTCACTACTATCGTTGCCTCCGTTTCGTGGTTTCTTATTGAAAAACCCATCAACAACCTCAAAGACAAATACGCTCCTTAACAGAACCTACCATAAAATAAATCCTTAACGAGGAAAGATAGGCCAATCGCCTTTTTTTGAGTAGTTTTGGGAAATTTTTAACCATAGAATCGTTCCGTTCGCACCCTTGTGCGTCTTAACATACAAATCCCCCAAGCAATAATGAGCCTTTATTTCTCAATTGTGATGCCTGCTTATAATGAAGAAGAGTGTATTGAGCAGGTAGTAACTATGTGGACTTCCTTCCTCAAAAATACCTTCCCAGGCAAAGAGACCAAACTCATTGTTATCAATGATGGCTCAAAAGATGGTACAAAGCAAATTCTTGACCGTATCGCTCCAGCCATTGACAACCTTTACGTTGTACACCAACCCAACGGCGGGCACGGCAATGCGGCAGTAAACGGTTACCGTAAGGCAGTTGAACTTAATTCTGAATGGGTATTCCAAACCGACAGCGACGACCAATTTGTCACAGAAGATGTAACTAAACTGTGGGCAAAACGCAACGAATCTAATTTTATCATGGGCTATCGCCAAGTTCGCTTCGACGCCCCTGCTCGCTTGGTTATTACTCGTATCCTAAAATATACGATTTTCTTTGCATATGGCACTTTTATCAATGATGCCAATATTCCATTCCGTCTTATCAAAGGAAGTTATCTAAAAAAACTTTTAGCCCAACTCCCCAATCCAGAACCATTTGCGCCTAACATTTTCTTGGCAGTAATGGCTAAAAAAGCGGGAGAAAAAACATTTGATATACCAATTACTCACAAAGAGCGTTTGACTGGAACAGTTTCTATCTTGCGTTGGAAACTAATCAAAGTTTGTATTCAAAGCTTTAAGGAGTTGTTGAACTTCCGTTTGGACCTCAACAGCAAAGTACGAGCTATCAAAGCTTCTTGAGTTGTTTGCTATTTGGGGTTTTGAAGTTTGCTGTTTATCAGCGTTACGCTGTTTAAAGTTTTTTTGTTTCCCGTTTGAAAGAATTGGGGATTCCTAAAATATCAAACCGTGTCGAATCTGTGTCATCCGGGTGCTAAAATCGTCGATAGTAGCACTCGGATGAAAGATGGTACAGTACCGTAAACTTCCATGAATAGAAGAGGCATCATAGTTGCCATTTCATTGGTGATTTTATTAGCAGGCTGGTGGGGTTTTCAGCGTTGGCAAATGTATTCGGCAACCGTCTGGAAACTTTTACCCGAAAACGCATTTTTAGTCCTGCAAAGCCAACGAATTCAAGACACTACCTTTAAAGTCCAGAAAGGTGGCATCGAAATGCGCGAAGTACCTCTTCTTAACCTTGCAGCCAATCAAATCGACCACTTTCGCCTTTTGAGCGACGATAGCACCAAAGCCGATAAATTGCTCAAAAACCGCGGAATCACCTACGTTCTTCAAAAAACATCAAGCGGTCGATTTGTTTATTTGGTTTTTCTTCCTCTGGATGCTTTCCAGTCTTACAATTGGCTGGAAACCCCTACATCTTCCAAAGTGCGGGTTACGTCCCACTTACACAGTGGTCAAAAAATCTACGACGTTACAACTCCAACATCTGACCCGATTTTTGCCTATACGCGTTTTAATAACTTTATCGTATCCTGTATCTCTGGCGACGTGCTCGAAGATTGGATTCGCTACGCAACAAGTCCATTACGCACCACCCGACCAAGTCGCTTTGAAACAATCAAGGACGACACCAGTGAGTTAAGTATTTTTCTTGACAACACGCTCCTCTCTGATGTTTTGCGGCGCGATGTCTCCACCAAATCAGACGCTGGTCTGCTTTATTTTCTTTCTTTTCTACCTAGTATTGAAAGTTTGCACCTCGACCCTATCTTCTCAAGCAAAAACACTACTCTTACCTCAAAAGGGAAAAAAATAAAAGTAGAAGGCTACCTTGATGCCCTCAACGACCAAAAAGCAAGCCCCTTTAAAAACACTTTTTTTATCCCCAACAATACGGCCATCATGTACCGCCTTGGGTTTGATGATGCAGGTCTGTTTACACGAAAGTTACGGGGACAACTTCAAAGCCTTTCTGCAGATTCTATCAACCAATCTCGGTCCGCACTCCAATCATTGATTAGTGCTAGCCGCATTGACTCATTTTATCGTTTTTCTCACAAAGAGCTTATTCTTTGTCAACTAGAGCCCAACAACGTCCTCACCAAAGGCCAAGTAATTCTTCAACAAGTCAGCCCTACCGCTTCTTTAGAGCCATTTATTCGACGTTTAGCTATTCTTTTAAACAAAAATAAAGGGTTGCCCATCGAGCCTTTTCAAGGAGGAAAAGTATATAGAATCGACTGGAATGAACTTCCTGCGGTACTCTTCGGAGGGCTTTTTAAAGGTTTCCCAAAATGTTATGTGGCTTTTCACAAAAACTTTGTCGTCTATGCCAACGATTCACAAGTACTCAAGGACTACCTCATTGACCTCGAATATCAACGTACTTGGGCAAATTCGGCCGTTTATAATGCTTTTTTTGACAAAACCTTTCGGGCTTCCAACTTTACTTTTGTTATCAATCCCCGTAAAAGCAAAGAATACATGGGCAGCGGCTTTATGAATTATCTTTTTAAAGCCCTTAGTTATGACATTACCGAGCAATTGCCCTTTGACCAGCTTGTTTTCCAAAGTGCGTACAAAAAATCACGGGCTTATTCTTCCCTTACTTTTGGGCGTCTTAGTAAGGCATCTAGTGCTAAAATTTTGAATAAAGTATTTCTACAGCAAGAACTTGAAATCCCAGAAGCTCCTTCGGGGGGTATTTTTACTGTGCGGAATTATCCCAATGGAATGGAAAAAGTAATCATCGCAACCGCAAGCAACGAATTACTGAACCCACTTACCGAAGAGAAAAAACGAAAAATTGCGAAACTAGATGCGCCCATCGTAAGCGATATTTATTCGGTTGACTTTTTGAGTGTAGGCCGCCTTCAATACGTTTTTGCTACCGAAAAAAGCCTCAACGTGGTTGACGAAGACGACCAACAGCGGTACATGACCATTCCTTCGATTCGTTTGCCATTGGGACGAAAAATTAGAAGCCTCCAACAACTTGAAAGTGGAATTGAGGGCAGTTTTCGGTTTTTGGTGATTGATACCAACGGATTTTTATACCTGTGGAATAGCCCGACCCAACCCCCTATTTTGCTCAACACTTCTCGCCCTTTTGCTGATTTACTTCTTCCAATTCATGAAGTCGAATACCAAAGCAAACGTCATTTTTTATTTACCCAGAGTACGGGTCAGATTGGACTCATCAACGAATCAGGTGTTATTCCCGAACCTTATAAAATCGACTTTAAAACCAATTTTTCAGGGCCGTTCTTTGGCGTTTTTCTTCCTGAAGACAATTCAACACAGCTCATTGGTGTAACCAAATATGGAGAATTCATTGAAAATACGCTCACAGGAAAGACCATCGACCGACGTCAGCTTTTCCGCACTGACCCAACTTCCTTTTTCCGCGCTAAAGCCGCCCCTAACAATCGTGATTGGTTACTTTTCCGCGAATCCGAAACACAATTTGCCGTGTTAGATAAAAAAGGAAACGAACTCTTTTCAGCCAAAGGTCTTATTGCCGCCAAAAACCAAGTTCAATACCATTACCTAAGTTCCGAAGTAAAGTTTTTGAGTGTAAAATCAGGGAATTATACCACACTTTATGACCTCAAAGGGTATCAGATTGGCGACAAACCTTTCCCAAGTGAGTATCCCGTTCGCATTAACCTTGTCGAAGGCTACAACAAGCTATTGGTCTATGGCTTTGCGAATAAAAAAATACAAGTTTGGTCGCTCAAACTACGTTAGTTACCGAATCCATGAAGACTTTTTTAAAATACCTATTCCTATTTATTGGGGCATTGCTTTGGATCGTAGGCTGCGTTCCTACGTTTCGTAAAACGGCTTTTGAATGGGGTTTAACGAAAGATTCGTACCGTTATGGAGACTTGTATCGTTTGTCCAATTTGCCCCAATTCAAACAAGAACAGCTACCTTGTAATAACACTCCACGTTTCAACTCCCCGACCGATTCCACGGCTTTATACATCATTGGGGATAGTTTTACGGAGCATCAACGCGTTGTGAAACAAGATTTCAACGTTGGAGCTTACACCCGCATCCACTGGAACGAGGCAGAAACAATTCAACTTGATACTTCACGGCGAAATATCTTGGTTCTTCAAACGGTAGAACGGCATTTCCGAGAGCACTTTGCGGCAGAGGTACGGAATTTTACCGTTGGCCCCAAACAACCAAAAGTAAGCGAATTTTCGTTTGAAAATTGGGTGACTGAAGTATATCAGAGTTTTGAAGAAACGTTAAAAGAAAGCGAAGAGTCTTTGGCTAGTTTTCTTTTTTCTGGCGATATTTTTCTGACCTTGAAAGAGTGGAAAGCCAACCTAAATCTCCAATGGTTTGGACGTCACAGCGACCAAGTAGCTTTGTCTCCCGATAAAACACAGTTACTGTTCGTCTGGGATACCGACTCTAGCCGTATTACGTCGTCTTTCAAACATTTACCTGACGAGGAGCTAAAAACACTCATTAAGCAGGTCAATCAGACCCGTAAACATTACAAATCGCTTGGGTTTGATGAAGTATATCTTTCTATTATTCCCAATAAAACAAGTATTGTCGCGCCCAACTTGGGACCTTACAACCACCTCATTGAGCGCGTTCAGCGTGATTCGACCCTACAAGTCCCGTTTATTGACGTCTGGACACCCTACACCCAACGACCAACCACCGTTTACAGCCTAAGCGACACCCACTGGAGTTGTACGGGGCGGGCGATTTGGTTGGAAAAAGTAAACGAGGTTATTAGTGCTTTATAATGAGCCTTTTACCAAGAACTTTACCATTGTTGGTAATTATTCGTAGTTGATAATCGCCAGTTTGTACAGATTTTACATCAATTTCCCAGCTTTCGTCATTGATACGATTCAGCTTCAGCTCTGATTGATAACCATTTGTATGCACCAAAAATCCTTGTTTTATTTCGTCATTGGGCGCTTCTAGCTTAATTGTCAAATAATCATTGGTTGGATTTGGGAACGTTTGCAAATCCATTTCTGAATGCTGGACAACTATTCGTTCTTCTACAGCTTGTCGCGCGGTATTTGACATTCTAAAGATTGGGACAGGAGCATAAGTACCTAACAAGACTGTATTCGGATTAGGAATCATCAACCAATCGGCCAAAATAGCTGCATAAACTTGACGAAAATCATGCTGCATTTTAAGGTTATTATTCTCCAAATCCAACAGATTTGGGTTTTTTCCAATCATAGACGTTTTAATACCTGCACCAAATACAAACATCGGGGCAGAGGTACCGTGGTCTGTTCCTAAACTTGCATTTGACTTTGCCCTCCTTCCAAATTCCGAAAATGTCATTCCTACTACTCTCTCCGCTACCCCCATTTTGCCCAAATCATCGGTAAAGACTTTAATGCTATCCGAAAGGTTTTTAAGCAAGTTCGCATGTGTCCCAGTCGAAGTATCCGAAGAAACCACTTGCGAAGCATGGGTATCAAACCCACCAGTTGAAACGTAATATATTTTTGTTTTTAACCCTCCATGAATTAGTCTAGCAATGATTTGAAGTTGAGCAGCTAAATTATTGGTTGGGTACGCCACTTGATTTTTACCTTTGTCGGCGGCAACCTTTATTTGGGCAGCATATTCTACCGATTTATTTTGCAGTTCTTGTATATATGTTAAATGTTCCTGTGCTTCTTTTTTAACATTTCCACTAGGGGTTGTAGTTTTTTCCCCTACCAGCCTCGCAAATGCGTCGGGGTCTTGTAAGATAGTCGCAATGGGTTGTCCTTTTGAAATCAAGGTTGATGAAGCCAATGCGCCAATTTGAATCGCCACTGGATCTGGCATTTCTGTGTTTGGATAACCTGTGGGGTAATTCGGAAACTCCGTTGTAAGATAACGCGCGCCCCAACCGCTCGTTTGTTGCTTTGACAAATCTGCGGCTTTCATCCAAATATCGTTTGCCTCAAAGTGCGAAAAGTTAGGAGTTGGGTAAGAGACACCTTGTACAATCGACAGTTTTCCTTCATTATACAGGCTTTGCAAACCGCCCAATGATGGGTGTAAGCCAGTGGCTTTGTTGGTACCTAAACCAAGCACTTTATTTTCTTTAATAGCAATATTACCCCTATAATTTACATCCGTATAGGTGCTCATTTGGTCCAACGGAATCACAGTATTTAAACCATCGTTTCCTCCGCTCAACTGAATAATGACAAGAATACGGTCATTTTTTTCAGCCGCTAATGCTAGTTGTTGTATAAAGGGCTCATTTGCCCAAATTGCTTCCGCCCCAAACCCATTGATAAACGTTGTTGTTGCTAAGGTAGAAGTTAGATGTTGTAGAAAATGACGACGTTTCATCTTATTGGGTAGAGTTTAGCAAAGTTGGTATTCAGCCATTCTAAATAAATACTTGAACGCACGGTCTAACATCGTGCTAATTACCTTTCGGTTTTTGGTATTACTAAAATCAGCCGCGAGTAAGTTCCACGTAATTGTCCATTCCATTCGGGGAAGATCATCAGGTAGTAGTACTTGGTCAACAAGATAGTCCAACTGTTCTTGGCTTAGCTCTACAACAAACAGTGATTTAGTTAGTTCTTTCATCAGCACCATAGGGTCAGAAGGTTTACTGGTTTTTTGAGCTAATTCAACCGTATCCAGCCTCCATCTAAATGTCCCTAGTACTAATCCATTGGTAAAAACGGCATCGGTTACGCCGTTTCTTTTATAGAATGTGTTACTATTTAACCACAATTGGTAATATCCTGTATCATAATAGGCTGGCCACCCAAATACACTTGGTTGATTCATCAAATCTTGTTGTAAATCTGCGGTCTGTCGTGCAACACTGGCCAAGCTACCATAATATGCCGTTGGGTCCTGAATGGCAGCTAAATTAACTTCATAATGTGTCAGTAGCCCAATCACAAAATCTAAAGGAGATTTGATAATCGAGCCTACATGAAATGCCTTAAAAAACTCCTTGGACGTAAGCAAGTTTTTAACCACGGGTCGTAGTTCAAAATTACTTTTTATGAGTAAATCCGCTAGTAAGCTAATAACATTTTTTTCAATGGTAGTAGTAATCGATGAATGAATGAACCACCGATATAGTTTTCTGCAAATAAATAGGGCACTTTCTCGACGGCTTGTAATCATTTCGATTAGTTGCGTTAACTCTAGTTCCCCCCCAGCGTCGGTTGTTTGCCCTTTAATTACTTTATTTCCATAACTGGCGGAAAAGACTTTATCAGTTGTATCATGGTTTTTTAGGATGAAGACCGTCTCCACGGTGGCTGTTGCGGTAGCACGGTATCCATTATCGTCCCAACCTGTCAAAACCCGAGCAGCTGCTTTTACGTCATCTTCGGTATAATTATTAGCACCTATCGTAAACAATTCTTGAAGTTCTCTTGCATAGTTTTCGTTGGGGCGTTTAGCCGTGTTGGTATTACCATTTAAGTACCTTAACATCGCTGGTTCTTTAGTCATTTCTACAACCAACATTCTAAAATTTCCCAGTGCATATTTGCGCAAGAGGGCATTGTAACGATACAGATACCTTGGGTCTGCAATTTGGGCGTGACTTATTGAAAAGTGGTTTTGCCAAAAAAGCACCATTTTTTCTTGTAATGCCTTCTCTGGTTGCATCATTTGTGCAATCCACCATCCTTTTACGTAGCCTATTTGTTTGGAAGCATTTTCAGTATCAAAAGGTTTATCATGAAAGGTCTCTCCCGTTACTGGATCTATGGGCGGTGCTGCGGTAGCCCCTCCACCTAACAACTTCTCTACCGCTTCTTCAGGGCGTAAACCAATATATTCTTTGATCCTGTTTGGGGAGGTTCCAAAGGTAGCCCTGCGAAGCAAATGCGCCGCTTGAGCTTCCGTGAGCTTTGACGTTTGGATGGGTAATGACATAGGAGGAAGAGTACTGTGAGCTTTTCTAATTTACATGCAATAATATGTTTTTTAACAAATAAAAAAAAGAAAACCCCGCCAAATGGCGGGGTTTTCTTTAATTAACTTCGTAAATGACTAGTCTTGAAATACTTTCAAAGACCTAAGCTTATAAGCTTAATTCGGTTGCTTAATAATTTTCAGTGTTGTGTTTTTTGAAGGGGAAATTACTTTCATAAAATAAATTCCTACTGGCTCTTCACTCACATTTACTCCTTCGCGATATACTTCTGATTCTGGTGTTACTATTCGCGACATAACTGGTCGGCCAATTGCATCAAATAATTGGAGTTTTACTTCATTTCCTTTTTCTCCATTTATACCAATCATTACTGTATGACTAACTGGGTTTGAAAATGCGAATGCCCAGTCCTTTTCCTCATAAGGTTTTTCTAATGCGCCCATACGGTTTGCTTGATTTGGCGCAATGTCAAAGTAATAAGTGGAAGTTGCCAACGTATTTCCTGGCTCTGTATCCGCAGTTCTTTTCGACGGGAATTGTGATTTCTCTACTGCTCCTACAGATATTGCGCGTACCTTTAATGTGTATTTTCCCTTAGGAATGCCTGTTGAAGTAAACTGATTTCCCCATCCATAGTTTTCATCATCTACAGCCCATAAACGGTGATAGACGTTAGGTACAGTTCTTGGCTCTTCACGGTCATTACCAAATAAAAACCATGGCGCATTTTCCTCTACTGTCTTATAAGTTTGCGATGTAGTTTCATTTGTAAGTACAAACTCCATTGATTTAGGAGCGCCTGTTAGACAATAAAACGCCTCTAACGTCCAGTAACGCGGGCCAGTATAATCTAATATCGTTCTATTTGACTCTGTACTATTTAGTGCTGTTGGCCCAGAAGTTGGATTAATCGTTGGCCAATCTGAAGTTGCAAAACCTTGACCTGATGGATTGGTAGCTGTTTTAGACTTTCCAACATTAACCCAACGCACATCAATATTACCAACTTTTACTTCAGTTGTAGCTTTTGTAATAGTTGAAGCATCAACTTTGCATGAGGCTGTGTAAGTTATACTTGTTGTCCCAGGTTGTGGATTTGGTTGAATACTTAAATTTATTTCTCCACCACCACTAGTTCCTTGCGAAACTACTGCTGTACCATTTGAAACTTCATAACTCGCATTTGCTGGACAATTTTTAATGGTCAAAATTATCCCCGAGCTTGTACAAATAATACCATTCGTATTAGATGTCAATGACAATGGATCTGCCGCGAATAAGCTCTTACTGAGTAGCAAGCTTAATGCTGATAAAAGTACACGTTTTGTTTTCATATGTAGTTTTGATTATAAAGTGGATACTTATGTTTCCTTCAACTTCGCCTTTAGTTCTCAAAGCTAGTAAAATTTCCTCATAAAAAAAAGAAATCCCTTCCAATTTGGAAGGGATTTCTTTTTTAATCCTAATAAGGTATTTACCTACTAGTTTACTTTCAATACTTTCAATGTAGCATTCTTAGAAGCAGATGTTACTTTCAAGAAGTACATACCAGTAGTATTGCTTGACATATCCATTTCTACACGGTGAGTGTTAGTTTCAGGAGTTTCAAGTGCAGACTTAATCAAACGACCAGTAGCATCTACCAAATTCAAGTTAACATCTTGGCCTTTTGCTCCGTTGATGGTAAATGAAAGTGTATTTGTTACAGGGTTTTGACCCAATGATACAAATGTTTCTTCTGAACTTTCGCTCAAACCTTGACGAGCAGCTTGGCTACCTGCAACATCAAAGTAGAATGTACGTGCTACAATCGTGTTAGCTGGATCTTGGTCAGCAATACGAGTTGGAGGATATGGTGAACCAACAGCTGGTCCTACACTGATCGCACGGATAGTCAATGTGTATTTTCCTTTTGGAAGACCGTTAGCAGAGTATGCAGGGCCAAATCCGTAGTTAGGATCATCAATTGTCCAAAGTTGGAAGTATGAGTCAGCTACTGATGAGTTTCCTGAACGTGCGTTACCGAACATAAACCATGGAGCAGTTCCTTCTACAGTTTTGAATGTCTGTGAAGTTGATTCGTTAACTAAAACGAACTCAACAGTCTTAGGAGTAGCAGTTACACAGTAGAAAGCTTCCAAGTTCCAGTAACGTGGACCAGTGTAATCCAAGATTGTACGTACCGCTGATGTACTGTTCATCGCGTTAGGTCCAGAAGTTGGATTAACTGTTGGCCATTCTGTTGTTGTAAAGCCTTGACCAGCTGGACGCATAGCGTTGCTTGTCTGACCTACGTTTACCCAACGAACATCCAATGGAGATGTTTTTACTACTGTGCTTGAGCTTGCTGTACATGTTGATGCTCCTACTGTACAAGTAGCGGTGTAAGTAATATCGTTTGCACTTCCTACTGGAACTGCATTGATGTTAAGTACAATTGAACCTCCGCTTGTTCCTGAAGCAACATTTGAAGTACCGTTTGAGATACTATAAGTAGCACCTGCTGGACATCCTGACAATGTAAGTACGATACCAGAACCTGCGCAAATAATACCTGAAGCAGACGATGTCAAAGTCAAGTTTGATGGACCAGCTGTAGTTGTTACTACTGCTTTTGCATCCGACATGTATGAGCATCCGTTTGAAGTTGTTACTTTAACAGTGTATGTTCCTGCTTCTGATACAGTAGCTGTGTTGCTAGCCGAAGCTGCACCCATTGATACGCCATCTTTGAAGAATTCATATCCTGCAAATCCTGCTGTAGCAGTGATAGTTCCTGTTGAACCTGTGCAAAGTGCCAATGTAGATGGAACTAATGTCACTGTTGGAACAGCTTCACGAGTTACAGTTACTGTGTTGTCAGCAGCTTTTTCACATGCACCATCTTTACACATTGCAGAATAAGTGTACGAAGTTGCAGTACCTGGTGTTACTGTAAGTGTTGCACCAGTTCCCAATGAAGTTGAACCTTCCATCCAAGTGATTGTTCCTGCGCAGCTACCTGTTGATACACTCAACATAACATCACCGCCAGTTGCACACAATGTAGCTTTATCAGCTTTGATTGAGAATGCAATCGCAGAGTTTGTAACATTTGCCGTTACTGCGTTAGCAGACAATGCACCTGCACAACCATCAACAGTGATACAACGTGCTTTGTAATCTCCTGATACTGTAACTGGTGATGTTACCACTGCATTAGAAGAATTTAACCACTGAGCTGTAGTTCCTGTTGGACAAGTAACTGTTGGTAATGTTACACTACCACAACCTGCCAATGTAGCCGCAGTTACATTTGGAGCTGCTGGAGATGTAGAAAGTGTAATAGTTTGTGACAAGTTATTGCATGAAATATTACCTAAGTTGATAACACCACCAACTGCCTGTTCAGTATTACAACTTACACGATATACAATTCGGTTAGTAGCACCTGATGTTGAAGGAGCAGTAGCAGGAAGAGTTCCTGTCCACTGATATACAGCACCTAGTGGTAAAAACACAATATCAACTGGATTAACTGGTTGTGGAGTATCCCAATTTGGAACTACTGTTACTTGTGTTCCATCATTGATTGAACGAGTTACAGTAGGAGCTGCACCTGCCAAAGTCCCTATTGGACAAGTTACCTTCAATTTCACTTGAGTAGTTGAAGATGGTGGCAAACATGTGTTCGTAGGATTAGAAACTTCTGCCGCAAAAGTAGGAGGAACTACAACGCCAACAATCACACGAGCCGATAGTGGCGACTCACAATTGTTCAACACACATTTCGCAACAAAAATAATTTCTTTTTGGTACGGAGCCGTAATCGTATAGTTTTGAGATGGACTACCACTTCCAATTGCTGTAGTACCACTGCCTAGTGGTGCATCAACTGTGTACCACGTCAATGTACCTGGGCAAGAGTAACCAGCTGACAACACTAATTTGATTGTTGAACCCGCACATGCCGAAGCAATTGTACCTTGAATACTTCCAACGTTTGAATTATCAGGGTTTGTTGCAAAGAAGGCAGGTGCTTGCAACCCTTCTCCTACAACAACAGTCAATATTTCAGACCATGCACTTGTACAACCTGCATCTGCACAACGAGCTTGTACTTCGTACGTACCTGGCGCAACTCGCGTATCACCACCGTCGTTAGACGCATCTGGCAAAATTTCTGCGTCACCCCATGTTCCATCATTTTCTGTTTCTGTATCACTCCAAGGTGCTGGTGGAGTTGAGCCAGCTGTTCTCCAACGATACTGAGTTGGGAATACGCCGCAAGTTGAAGTTACCGAAGCACTACCCTGACATGCAGATTGTAATTTCGTAAGAACTGGAGCTGATTGACCACTACCAACAGTTACGTTAAATGTAACATTTCCTGAAGTAGCACAAGCTGACTTACATGAAGCCACAAATGTCTGTGTACCCGAAGCTGAAGTATTTACAGTTAAAGTATCTGTGTTTACAATAGCAGAAGCTGAAGTCCAAGTAGTAGTACCTTTTTCGCAACCTACAGTCAATTTCAACGCAACATCATTACATACGTTTACGTTACGACCAGCTTCAAAAGCAGCATCACCTTTCTTGAATTGTGCCGTAAGAACTGGAGCTGCATCCGAAAGCTCAGTAATTTTCACTACTGCACTTTTTCCAGCACCTGTATAACAAGTACCGTTAGGCTGACAGAAAATGTGGAAATAAGTGATGCCATCACCAGGAGCAGCAGCAGCATTCCAAGGATCTTCTACAATCGTTACATTTCCATTAGCATCTGTAGTATTTGAAACTGTACTTCCAGAAGTACCCAAACCTAGATCAGACTCAGTTGTAGAAGTCTTAACAGTTGTACTGTACTTGTACGAAGCTGTTGTTCCAGCAGGACAAACCGCCTTCATTGTAACTTTCTTATCCAAACCACAAATAGTTTGATCACTTACTCCCGTAGGAGCAGGTGTAAGACCCAATGAAGCTTTTACTTCATAAGTAACGTTAATGCTTGTGCTTGAGCATTCATTCAATGTACAACGCAAGGCGTAATTACGAAGAGCATTATCAGCTGGGCTTACCGCAGTTGCATTAAATGTACCTACCTCAGAAGTAGTGATAGTAGTATTAGTAATATTTGCTAGTGTAGAAGTCCAAGCACCTGTAGCTGTACCACCAACTGGTGTAGCTGTTGGATCAAAAATCTCCAATGTTCCTGTAGCACAAGTTGCTTTTGAAAGGTGAGCTATAGTAATTGTTGGATTACCAGTTCCTTGACAAAACGCAGGAGCCACATAACCTGATGGTTCGGCAGGCTTATCTTCTGCAGTTACAGTTTTTTGGATACTCATATCACTTAAACAACCATCAGGCAAAACACAACGCGCAGTAAAGTTGTTAACTTTATTGTTTGGCGTGTGTTCTAAAACGTTTGATGTTCCAAGGGGACTTGTGATTGTTTTAGTACCAATCAATACAGTACCTCCGTTCTCATACCATTCTACTTTATTACCTGCCGTAGTTGCACAAGTACCAGTAGCCGTTAGCTTTGTAGAAGAACCTAAACAAATTTTCTCTGGACTAGCCGCCAAAGTTGGCGCAGCAATTGCAGCAAAATTAACAACGTGGTTATCAGTAGCAGAGCCGCAGTTTGCTTGTGCTGCAAAACCTGCTTTCACAGTGTAAGTGATGCCAGTCAATCCACTTCCAATTTTAGTAGCAGTTGTTGTAACTGACGACCCTTTCACACCTGTTCCTTCTTTAGTACAATCTGAACTTACACAACCTCCGAAAGTAGAAGTAGTGTTGCTTGTCCAAGTATAAGTTACATCAGGATCAGCATCTTTCACGTTCAAGGTCAATGTTTTACCGAGGCAAGTTGTTCCACCATCAGCAATAGTACCTTGGATAGTCACAGTAGTAGGCAACGCCTTTGCCGTCACAGCCAAGTTCGTTGCTTTGTCAGCTTTACCAGTTTCACGCACTACTACTCTCAAGCGGTAGTTACCCGCAGCTAAAGTAGTAATTCCAGGATAACCGTTTGACCAAGTTAAAGCGTTAAGAGCAAGTTCCCCTTTTCCCGAAGCAACTGTCGTTCCTTGAGCTAGGTTTCCGTCTGTTGAACTCATCAACTGGAGGGGGTTGAGTTTATACAACTCAACAAAAATCTGAGCAGTACCGCCTGTATAGTTACTACCCGTCAAATCGTACTTAATAGCAAGACCACAAGAAGTAGTAACATCGGCAATATTAGAGCCTGCTGCTACAAATGTAGTCCCCCCATCAGTTCCGTTTTTGATGGTAACGGTCTGCCCCCATGCCGTAGCCACCATAAAGAGTGCTATGAGCGATAATAGAAGTTTTTGTGTCTTCATAAAAACTTGGGTTAAACAAAAAATTAATTAAAAGGTGTAAATTGTTTACTTTTTGATGAAAGAGGCTCGTTACCAGAACTACTAATACCGAACCAAAAGTCGATTCACTTTACTTACGTCATAGGCTTTTCAGGACCTCCTCTTCCGTTAGTTTTTTTAATTAAACAATTTTTACTGGTATCGTCGAGAACATTTATACCCACTTCTAGGAGCTTTTAGGCATTTTGTGCGGAAGGACAAAGCTAGAAGTGACCACAAACGAGTCTCTATATCTGTGCAAAGTTATGTTAACAATTTTGATTGAACAACATAACGCTAAAAATTAAATTCTTTAGTAATCACCTCCTTTCTTGGCATATTAATATAAGGCAAGCTTAATGAGTTGAGAGCAACTTACCTTTGTAAAGCAACAGCACAGCGCTTAAAAGCAAGTGAATCAACCCAACTTTCTTGTTATGGTTCGTAACAAAGAACTGCTTACGTAGTGTCGAAAACAAAGGTATCAATAAAACAGAAAATAAAAAATGAGCAGTGCTAAAATGCTTAAAAAAAAATTAAAATTTTTATCTAACGGTCTTAAATGGCCATTTTTGATGTGCGAGCACGCATTGTTCATTTATTTGGATAGACGTTCATTCCCCCTAAAAGTAACCTTAGGGACACTGCTGCTACAATCACTAGATTGACAATCCAAAAGAAAATGGCTAAATTTGAACGCACATATATATATATGTAGAAGTATTTGGTAGCCATCCATTTTTATGGTTGTTAGTGAGTTATTAACAGGTAAACAACAAACCAATGAAAGTTTTATTATTATCGATTAGTTTTTTTTGTCTCTTATTCGTAAGCCAAGTCCAATCCCAAGGTATTTCATTTACTGAAACAAATTTTAACCAGCTGATCCAAAACGCTCGTCAACAAAACAAGTTAGCATTCGTAGAAGTGTATTTGAATGGATGCCCCCATTGTGCTGCGCTTGAACCAATTCTTAAAGAAAAAAAAGTAGGTGATTTTTGGAACCCGTCATTTGTCAGCATGAAAATTGAAGCCAATTCTCAGGTATCAAAAGAGCTTCAACAAGCCAAGGGCATTACTTATACCGAATTTCCCTTATTCTTTTTCTTTGATACCAACGGTCAACTTATTCATCAGAGCGCTCCAAGTGAGACCCCCAACAAAGCGGCCTTTATTCAAGAGGTAATCCAGCTTGGCAACGAAGCACTAACTCCTCAACTCCGCACGAGTAACTATGCCGCTCGTTTTGCGAAAGGCGACCGAGACTTGGGTTTTTTGATCAATTACGCAAAATACAGCGCAACTACCAAGAATGATGTACGTTTAACAGAACTTAATACCGAAATTGGCAAAATTGTTACGCAGCCTACCGATATCGAAAGCAAGGTAGGCTTTTATATTCTGTCTCGTTTGATTAATGATTTTAAAAATCCAATGGCACAATATTTCTTTGCCCATATCCCTAAATTTAAAATTCATAACACAGCAGAGGCTCCCAAAGCGGTGCAAGAGGCAGGCGAGCATATTATCCATTCTACATTATATGGCAAACGAGCAGCTCAGTTGTCTTCACAGGAAATTGTACAGATGCGCAAAGGAATGGAGAAGCTAGGGCTACCAGCCAAAACAGCAGCACAGCGTACTTTGTTAAAGGAACTGGAAGCTCATTTCAGGGAAAAAAATACACCAGCCGCCACGGCTCGTTTAAATGAGTACAAAAAAACGATAAAATTAGAGTTTTTAGATTATGCGTATTTGATTCGTTATTTCAATGAAAAGGCCACCGACAACACCTATATTCCGTCCTTGCTTGTTTGGTGTCAAGATGCTTTAGCATTGGTAAAACCAAACGAACGAAACCGTAAGGACGTGGCTGATATATATTTTGAACAGGCCAAAGCATTTCAACGGGCAGGAAAAAAACAAGAAGCAAAAAAAGCACTTGATACTGCCATAGGAATTGCCAAAAATGCAAAAATAGACACCGCTCCCTACAAGCTGAACTAAGTTAGCCAATATTTTTTTGTAGTTAAAAGAGGTATCATAATTTATCCAACGGTTATAAAAAACGCTACACTTGAGTTTTTATAACCGTTGGATAAATTTTATATCAATGTTTTGTCAGTATAGTTGTATTTTTCTGTAACTATTTTGCATAAACCTAGTCCAACTGTAAACATTTATTATTATGAAGCTTAAAGTTTTACAACATTATTTACTACTCTTTATTGGGGTATTCTTTTGGGGAGCAGGGCTAAAAGCCCAAACCGTAACCATTTTAGGGATAGATCCTACAGGGCCATTTTGTGGAGGGAGTACCATTCAAGTTAGCTTTTCAGCACAAGGTGGCCCCACTGGAGGCACCAACAAAATTGTCTTTCAATTGATTGAAGATGGAAGTACTACCTCTTCTCAAAATAGGACACTAGATCCCGTAGTAGATGATGGGACGACTAAAACTTTTAATTTTATTATTCCCAATACAATTAAGACGGGTACTTATACACTAAAAGCCCTTTATAGAAATAGTGCTAATCAAAACCTAGCAAATAATACCCTTGCCTCTACTTTTGTTATCGACGAGAAAGCAAGTGCAGGCACAATCAGCACCACTCCCCAAACCATTTGCGATGGCAGTGAAGCAACTATTAATAATTTAACACCAGCAACTTGCCCTAGCAAAGAAGTTCAATATCAGTGGGAAGTGAGCACAACCTCTGCCTCTACAGGTTTTGATAATATACCAGATGCTAACTTTGCTGATTTAAACACAATACCTTTGAGCACTGTTTGGTATCGTCGCAAGGCAAGTTGCGGAAATGGTTGTACCGCGACAACTTCATCAGTAAAAGTAACAATAGCAGTAGTATCAGCAGGTACTCTAAATCCAGACTTTATCACCTGTGGAAACCCAGGCTTATTACATAAAACTGCTGCTACAGGTAGTCCGTCAGGTGGAACATTAAGCTATCAATGGCAACAAAGTACTAATAACATTAACTTTACAAATGTACCCGAAGTAGGAACAACTGCTAGTACCACAGGTACAGGAGTAAATTACAACCCTGCGGCTATTACCGAAACAACCTATTACCATCGGCAAGTTACATACACAATCAATGGAACAACTTGCCCTGCTACTACCTCCCCTATCACTGTCTATTACAATGCCCCCCCTTCTCGTGGGTCTATCTCAGGCACGCAAGCAATTTGTTCAGGAGGCGATCCCGTAGCATTTACAAGTAGCAATAATGCAAGTGGAGGGAGTGGTACACTTAGCTACCAATGGGAATTAAATGATGGGAGTGGCTGGAATATCATAGATGGAGCTGTTGATCCTACCTATGATGCACCCGCAGGTCTTGCCACTGAAACTCAATACCGCCGTAAAGCTATTTCGACCCTAACAATAGCAGACTCACCAGTTATTCCCGTAAGTTGTACATCTGCTGCAACTACTGCCGTTACTGTTAGTATTAAAACTGATAATGTTTCAGCAGGTACAGTAACGGCTTCATCTCCTTTGTGTATTGGAGCTTCAGCAACATTCACTTCTAATGGCACTTCAGGGGGGACTTGGTCAAGTAGTAATAAAGATATTGCTTCTGTCGATAATGATGGAAAAGTGACTGCAGTAGCGGCAGGTTCAGCATCTATTTCTTATTCAGTAACCTCTGAATGCGGCACGACTGTTTCAGCAAGTGCAGACATAATTGTAACTCCCGATGTATCAGCAGGTACAGTGACGGGTTCGTCCTCGTTGTGTATTGGAACCTCAACAACATTCACTTCTAATGGCACTTCAGGGGGGACTTGGTCAAGTAGTAATAAAGATATTGCTTCTGTCGATAATGATGGAAAAGTGACTGCAGTAGCAGCAGGTTCAGCATCTATTTCTTATTCAGTAAGTTCTGGATGTGGTAGCCCTGTTTCGGCAAGTGCTAACGTTACTATCTCCCCCAACGTTTCAGCAGGTACAGTAACGGCGGTGTCTCCGATATGTGTTGGAACCTCAGCAACTTTCACTTCCAATGGCACTTCTGGAGGGACTTGGTCAAGTAGTAATGAAAATATTGCCACTGTCGCTAGTGATGGGAAAGTAACTGCAATCGCTGCAGGTTCAGCATCTATTTTTTACTCGATAAGTTCTGGATGTGGTAGCCCTGTTTCGGCCAGTGCTGAAATAACTGTCGCTATGTCACCTGCTCCCCAGCAGGTAACAGCGAATAAAACGACAGGTTGTCCAGGAGAAACCATCACACTCTCCGCTAATTGTGGTGCTCATACAGCACACTGGTATTCCTCCACCCCAAACTCCCAGCCCTCCCTAGTAGGTATAGGTGCTACCTATACTCTTCACATCACGCGTGAGATGCCTACTTACTGGGTGAGTTGTGTGAGTTCTCTTGGTTGTGAGAGTACCCAACTATCTGCTCCAGCGATTGTTGTCAAGTCCTCCGCAGCGCCATTTGGTATCACAGGGGGAGGCTATCTGGGCTGTAATAACGTTTCTGCTATTTTAACCTCTGGT
>NZ_JBYFCK010000029.1:0-59656 GCF_057652155.1 Runella sp. R0.1_18 | reverse complement strand
ATGTAGCGTAGTCCGGTCATCGCGCCTGGTTTGGGACCAGGAGGTCGCAAGTTCGAATCTTGCCATCCCGACAAAAAGCCTCCCAGTATTGGAAGGCTTTTTGCTTTTTAGAACGTTTATCATTCTGGAATCTCCATCCGAATCCGCCAATCTTTAGGTAAGTAATTGTTCACCCTATTACCCAACCCTTTTACCCACCCTAGTCCTTGACCCTGGTAAGTCACAAGTACCCAACCACGCGGAGCATCAACCGACAGATTTTCCTTCTTTAGAAACACCAATGCTTCGTTTTCGGTTAGCTCAAGTCGAAAAATATCCGATGACAAGGCGGTACTTAAAGCAAGGGCATGCGACGGAATAAAATCATTTCCCTTAAACTCTCCCATTTCAAGTCCCAGTCCTTTGGCCGAAAGGGTATTGTCCAAAATCCGAATATCATTTAATTGGCTGTCTAAAAACGCGATTACTTCCCCGTTGGGTTTTACAAACAAATGAAAACTATCGGGTTGTTCGAGCCATTTACGGGCTTCAGGAAGTTGTTTTGCTGTCAAACGTTTACATGATCGAAATCCTTCTTCTTTACCTCTTCTGGGCAAAGTATCGTAGCGCTGGGCTGAACGAAAGGCATGAGGCTTTTCAAATATCGAAAAAAAGAAACCTTCTCCTTTGACTCGATGCGGATAACATTGGTATCCAATGGGTTTTTCTACGACGCCCCACTCAGCGGGTACGCTAATTTTGAGTTCTTCCATGCCCTTTTCCCGTAGCCATTGGCCTGTCCCTTGGTTTTCGTCATCGTTGTAGGTACAGGTACAGTACAACAAGATTCCGCCAGGAGTAAGCAAAGGCAAGGCAGCGTCCACGATTCGTTTCTGGCGACCCGCACATACTTGTACACTTCCTTCCGACCATTCGTTGATGGCCGCAGGGTCTTTGCGAAAAAGACCTTCTCCAGAACAAGGGGCATCTATCAAAATAACATCAAAAAAAGACTCTAATTTCCCTAAATCTTCGGGGTCATGGTTACTCACGTGGACGTTGGGTGAACCCCATTTTTGCACGTTTTCTTTCAAAATCATCACCCTGCTTTTAATCACTTCGTTGGCCAGCACCAAACTATCAGGATGAAGTAAGGAGGTCAATAGGGTGGTTTTTCCGCCAGGAGCAGCACATAAATCAAGCACGCGAAGCGGTTTGGCCACGTTAGCCACTTGGGGCAGTGCGTGTCCAATCAACATCGACGAGGCTTCTTGTACGTAATATGCCCCCGCGTGAAAAAGTGGATCGAGCGTAAAAACAGGACGTTGCTCTAAATACCGTCCTTCCAAACACCAAGGAATAGGTACGGTTTGGGACGCAGGAGCGGTGATTTTTCTAGGATTGTAGCGAATACTGACGGGTGGCGCTGCTTGTAAAGCGGTTTCAAACGCAGTATAATCGTTACCAAGTTGGGCTTGTAGTTGGTGTATAAATGGAACGGGAAGTTGCATATTTTACGATAAAACGGTTTATTGTTTACTCACCTCCTCATAAAGTGCCAAAAGTTGGGCTGCAATGGTTGGGGCGGAAAATTGTTTTAAGTGTGTTTGACCGTCGGCCACAAGTTGGGCGCGCAGAGGCTCGTCGTTCCAGAGGCGTTGAAGATGAGAAGCCAATTCACTAGTGTCGTCGGGAGCGGCATACAAAGCGCCTTTGCCACCTGCTTCTTCCAGACACGAACCCGTAGCTGCCACCACGGGCACACCGCTGTGAAGCGCTTCGACGATGGGAATACCAAAACCTTCAAACACCGAAGGATACGCAAACACCCGAGCTAAGCGATACAGAACGGGCAAGTCCGAAAACGGAACGTTGTTAAAGATTCGTACGCGGGTCGAGAGTTGGTGCTGCGTTAGGTAGCGTTCAATTTCGGCTTGGTACGCCGTTTTGCCTCCAACCAAAATTAATTCTGCCCCCTTCAGTGAAGCGTCGGCAAATGCCTTGACCAATTGACCTTGGTTTTTGCGGGTTTCAATCGTGCCGACGCACAAGACAAATGGGCGAGTTAGGTTGTATTTTTGTTGAACTTCGTTGTAAGACGAGGCCGAAATGGAGTTGTTAGCGTGAAAAACCTCGTGACAATCTTGGTAAATGACCTTGATTTTATCGGGCGAAGTACCGTAAAAATCGACGATGTCTCGTTTGGTTTGTTCACTCACGGCCACAATGCAGTCGGCTTCGACGCAGGCTTTTTTGAACTTACGTTGGTAAAAAAAACGGTCGGTGGCGGGGTATAAATGCGGGTAACGTAAAAAAATCAGGTCGTGAATTGTAACGACAGATTTGATGTTGCCTAACCCCTGCGGAAGTTCATTGCTGAGCCCGTGAAAAAGTTGAATGTTATCTCGTTGTACCTCAGACACCACCCCATAACTTCGCCACCAAGCGCCGTACAAGGCGTTGGACGACGCAGGCGTGCGGATGAGCGACGTGGGAAACTCGTCGAAAAGCCCCAATTTTATTTTAGGCGTATAGGCCGTGTAAGTGTGCGTAGGGGCAAAAGTGCGTAGTGCATTGAGCACAAAACGGCTGTAATTGCCCAAACCCGTTCGGTTATTAAACGCCCTTTTGGCATCAAATCCAATCCGCATCAGTGTTTTTTAGGGTCAGGTTTGTGAATATGAGCTACTTCCTGCAAGTCGATAAGCTCGTCGCAGTGGGGACAGCGGACGTATTTGCGGCCTTTATCGCGGCGTATTTGCTCCATAAAACCCGAAGCAACAATACCCGTTGGCAAAGCAAAAAGGGCAATACCGAGCATCAAAACAATGCCCCCAAATAGTTTACCAGCGGCCGTGACGGGGTACATGTCGCCGTAACCCGTGGTGGTCATTGTAATTACGCCCCACCAAAGGGTGGCAGGAATGCTTTTGAAGCGTTCGGGTTGGGCGTTGTGTTCTAAGTAATACATCACACTCGACGAAATGACGAGGGTAAAAACAATGAACGACAAACAAATCAGCAGTTCTTCTTTGGTTTCGTAGAAGACGTTTCGAATCATTTTGAGGGCACGAGAATAACGCGATACCCGAAACAATCGGAATAGCCGAAAGACGCGTAAAATACGAATGATGCCAAAGTCGGAGGTAAGGAGGGTGAAATAAAAGGGAAAAATTCCTAGAAAATCGACAATGGCCCAAAACGAAAAAATAAACTGCAAACGCCCCCGCCAATCGCTTCGGTACCGAGGATTTTCGACGCAGGACCAAATCCGCAGGAAATATTCGATGGTGAAAATACCAACGGAAAAAATCTCGAAATACTGAAAAATGTGTTCGTAGAGGCGATTGTGACGGATTTCGGGGACGGTGTGCAGGACAATGGCGAGGGAATTGAGCACAATGACCGACACCAAACCGAGGTTGATGTACAAGCTCAACCCACGTCGTCCACTGGCCGAGAACTCAAGGGTATTGTAAACTCGTTTGCGGAAAGTCACGGGAAGTACAGTTTTTCCACAAAAATAGCAAGAAGTTGCATCAGGTACTGCCTATTTGACGAAAGATGGCGCGAGGTTGCGCCTCGTGCCGACTATTTTTAGGCTTCCAGTCTGTTGTGTGAAGATGGCTAGAAGCCTGTGAATAGTGAGCACGAGCAGAATGCTCACGCTATTGGGATTTATAATATCTAATATGTAGTGAAAGATGGCGCGAGGTTGCGCCTCGTGCCGCTTATTCGTAGGCTTCCAGCCTGTTATGTGAATATGGCTAGAAGCCTGTGAATGGTGAGCACGAGCAAGATGCTCGCGCTATCGGGATTAGAAGTGATAAGAGAAATTTAAAACCTGCATAGGGCTAATCTCTAATACAAAACTTTTAAGGTTTGTGCTGTAGAGAAATGCCCAACTGCCGCTACTTGTGTAATTGTTATCGGTGACAATTAGTAACCCACCACTATAATGATTTGAACTAAATTCCCGATAGTAAGATGCTAAACTCGCTTCCGTTGATATTGAAAACTGTTTACCTAAATAATAACGAAACCCCAGAATAGCTACCCCCCCTAGTTGCCAACTATGATCTGGGTAATAAAGAGGATTTACTTGAGGTAATTGAATTAGATAGCCTTCTATATTTTCTCTACGAAAGTGGGCATCAATTGCCCAAAATACACTTGAATTTTTAGCAATTTTTTTTTGTCTTTCATAACCCAACCTAAATAAAAAACTAGCTTTTTCAACCCCCAGACCAATATTTCTCGGATCTGTCTTTATATCGGCCCCTATTCTAAATCTAAGAGCACTATTTTTTGATAAAGTTCGCCGAGCAAATATGGAATATTTGGGTAAAGAATTCTTATCCAATAGCCAGAGCAAATCAGTACCTATTTCCCATTTGAGGTTGAGAGTATCTTTACTCTGTGCCCTGAGTTCACTCCCAAACCCAAGGATAAAAAATGCTAGGATTAAAAGGATATTTTTCAAAAAAGAAATGGTGGTTTTAGTGGTGCCTACTTGCTTGTGGGCGTTTGGGCGGTGGCCGTCGTTGTACAACGATACAATGTTAGGAGCTGTCACTGCAAACGACTTGCAGTGGCGTGATTTTTTTTGGAGCGTTTTCATGGTTTGAAATGGTAGATTTTGATAAAAAATAAATGGAAGTAGTGTTGAGAAAACGTTGAAAATGACAATCCAAATATCTTAGTTTGTAGTTGTAATTGCAATATTTTAATATAAAATAAAACAAATAAGCGGCACAAGGTCTTGCCTCGTGCCGCTTATTTTTAGGTTTTCAGCTTGTTATTTTCGTTCAAAAACCTTTTCGCCCGCTACGTAGGTTTTGTTCACTTTTAGCTCACGGAGTTCGTTGGCGGGGGCAGTCATCAAATCTTTTTCAAGGATAACAAAATCAGCAGCTTTGTCTTTTTCGATGCTACCGAGGCGATTTTCTTCAAAATTACCGTAAGCCGACCAAATCGTCATACCGCGCAGCGTTTGCTCACGCGTCAGGGCATTTTCTACTTGATAGCCTCCCGCAGGAAAGCCCTTGGCATCTTGCCGATACACCGCCGAATGGAAGGTATAAAAAGGCGACACGGCTTCCACGGGAAAGTCGGTGCCCAACGCAATTTTCTGATTTTGCTCCATCAAAGTTTTGAAAATATACCCATTTTTTTCGCGGTCTTTGCCCAAACGCTGCCCTGCCCAGTACATGTCGGAGGTAGCGTGTGTAGGTTGGGCAGAAGGTAAAATCGAATAATCTCCAAATTTTGCCACATCGGCCGCGTCCACGATTTGGGCGTGTTCAATCCGCCAACGGCGGTTGTTTTTGCCTTTCAAATACTTAGCGTAGAGGTTTAGCATCAAGCGGTTAGATGAATCCCCGATGCAGTGCGTATTGGCCTGAAACTCGCTATTGGCCAATTGAGAAATCCATTTTTCAAGCTCGGTAGGACTAAAAAGCAGAAAACCCGTTGTTTCGGGGGCGTCGCTGTAAGGTTTGAGCAAACAAGCACCGCGCGAGCCCAACGCGCCATCGGCATAAATCTTAAACGAACGAACGTTCAATCGGTCAGAGACATAAATGCCTTTTTTGAGCATCTTTTCGATGTTTTCTTGACTCACGCTCACCATCGGATACAATCGAATTTTGAGCGTTCCAGCTTTTTGAAGGCTATCAATGTGGTCGATAATATCAGGCGATAACCCCGCATCGCCGACGTTAGTGAGGCCGTATTGAAAACACATCGCCTGCGCTTTGAGAAGTTTAGACGTAATCTCATCTTTCGTGGGCGTAGGGTTAAGGGCGCGAACAAGCTGCTGGGCACGGTCGATGAGCACGCCCGTCGGTTGTCCATTTTTTAGAACCACCAAGCCACCTTCTGCCTTTGTTTCGGCGGTGATTTTCGCCAATTGTAAAGCTTTAGAGTTGACCCAACCCGCGTGCCCGTCGATGCGCGTCAAATAGACAGGGTTGTTGGGAAATGCTTTGTCTAAAATGTCTTTGGTCGGAAATTCCTTTACAGGCCAGTCGTTTTGATCCCACCCACGGCCAATAATCCACACGGCGTCGGGGTGTTCGGCTTGGTATTTTTTGAGGCGTTCGACAATTTCTTCGGGCGACTGCGTGTCCACCAAATCGGCTTGATCAAGCATTTGACCAAGGCCGTAGAAGTGGGCGTGGGCATCGTATAGGCCAGGGTAAACGGCTTTGCCTTGGGCATCGACGAGGGAGTCAGACTGGAACTGAGAAAAGACCGTGGCTGAATCTCCCACGGCCACAAATTTGCCATCTTTAACGGCAAAAGCCGAGGCTTTGGAGAAGGTCGAATCGACGGTATAGACCGCTGCATTATAAACAATTAGGTCGGCTTTCTTCTGGCCTGAACATGCCGCTAAAAAGGCGGCACAGAGCGCGTAAAAGTAGTTTTTCATCGTGTCAGGGTTAAACTGTGCCTAAAGCTACGCTTTAAAAAGCTATTTTTGAAGCAGTGCGAAAGTTTTATCGCAATCCATTAAACGAACTTTCTGCCATTTCTGTTATCGAAAGAATGGCAGTTTGCCCTACATAAAAGCCCACTAATTTCGTTTTTGCTGGTATGAAATACTTTTTTCTTGCGTTCCCCATCGTTTTTTGTTTATCGTTGGATTCGTCTTCCCAAGAGCTACTGACGCTCGAAAATGCCGTTTCTACCGCACTCGAAAAAAGCTATTCCATTAAAGTTGTCCAAAGCCGTGAGGCCATTGCCCATAATGACAACACCCGAGGGAATGCGGGGATGTTGCCCGTGGTATCGGGAACGGCTCTCCAAAACTTTACCCATAATAGCATTAACCAATCGTTTTTTAATAATATCCGTGAGCCGCTGGTGCAGAGCGGAATTGATAACCGTAATAACAACGCGGGAGTGACCATGGTGTGGACACTCTACGACGGGATGGGGATGTTTGCCGCCGCCGACCGTTTGAAAGAGTTTGAAAAGCTGGGTAAAACCAACGTCCAGATTGCGATTCAGAACACAGTTTCGCAGGTGGCCAATGCGTATTATGAAATTGTTCGCCAGAAGCAGCGCCTCAAAGCACTCCAAAATGCGTTGGATATTTCGGCGACGCGCCAAGAGCTTGCCAAAGCAAATTATGAAGTAGGAACAACGTCAAAATCGGAATACTTGGCCGCGCAGGTGGATTATAACCAAGACCAAGCGGCGGTGCTGGCACAACAGCAGGTGATTCAAAACGCTAATGTCAACCTGAATGCGTTACTTTTTCGCGATTTTGAAACCAAATTTGCGGTGATTGATACGATTGTTTTCCGTAATGATTTGGCCTTGGGTGATTTGAAGCAAAAATTGGTCGAAAACCCCAATTTACTGGCGGCGGCTCAAAGCCGTACCTTGGCAAAAATCAACGAAAAAGAAGTTAAATCAACCAAATACCCACAGGTGGATTTGGTGACGGGTTATAATTATACTTCGTTCAATAACGAAGCGGGTTTTGGAGCCCAAAAAGGGCAGTCGCGGGTGTTAAACTACGGAGTGCGCCTCAACGTTCCGATTTATGATGGCTATAATCAACGCCGCCGTGAACAAAACGCTAAAGTCAACACCATCATTACTGAATACCAAGAAGCAGATTTGAAAAACCAGTTGCTGTCGGCCCTTGAGCGGACGTACAACAGTTATCAAAATAGTTTGCAACTGTTTGGTTTTGAGGAGAAAAACTTGAAAATAGCGCGTCAAAACGTGGATTTGGCCTTTGAGCGTTACAAATTTGGAAACTCGACGGCCATCGAATTTCGCGAAGCCCAACGCAACGCCGTTGCCACAGAATCACGCTTGATTGAAGCTGCTTTCAGCGTCAAACTCGCCGAAATCGAACTCCTCCGCCTCAGTAGCTCTATTGTGAGCGAAGTGAAATAATGCGAACTCAAGTTGGGTTGTGAGCAACCCAACACACGAGCCTTCTCAATGCTTACTAAAACGATTCTTAAACGCTAGGAACGGCGTTTCAAAGTAGCGGTACGACAATGCTGATACACCAATGGTAAGCAAGGCCGAAAGTGGATACAGAATCAGGTTGAAGGTAAGCACGGACAGCGTATCGCCAAACGTCCACTGAATGAGGTGGATACTGGCGACAATGAAGGCAGTTTGGTAGATATAAATTCCGTACGAAATCTTGCCCAAATAAGAAATCCAGTTGTACTCTAAGTTGACAATGGAGGCGGGATTGCTCGATACATTGAGGATAAAATAACCAAAAAACAGCCCGTAAAACTCCAAATTTAGGCTGCTCACGTGAACGCCTGTGACAAGGCAAATCAATAAAACAGCATATACCACAAGCTGCATATCTTTGCGGAAAAGCAGTTGTAGTAGCTTTTCTTTTTGGTAATAGACCAACGTCGCACATAGCCCGCCCGTCATCAAGGTAATGATTCGAAATTGGCTGAAGAAGAAACGTGTAATTTCAGGCACGTTGTTTGCATACTGCGTATGACCAACCCAATTGTAATAAATGTAAAAAACGGCAAACGTCCCGAAACAAAAGATAAAGACAGTGATGATGAGGCGTTTCCAGCTAAAGTCTTTGACAATCCAAGGCCAAAGGTAATAAAACTGCTCTTCGACGCCGATGGACCAAGTTTGGGCGGCTAAGTAAGGCGCATTGTAAAGAATAAAACCAATGTTGGGTAAAACAAGCAGGAAAAGCGACAAGCGCCGAAAAACGTTGTGCGCCATGAACGAAATTTCGTTGTTGGGCGGAACAAAAAGGGAAATCTGAGGAAAGACAAAAAATGAGAGCAGTACAATCAGAAAATAAAGTGGCCAAATCCGTAAAATCCGTCTTATGTAGAAATTACGCGTATTGATAAACCCAAATCGGCCTTTCTCGTGTAGCAGTAAATAGGTGATAAGGAAGCCACTAAGTACGAAAAATAAATCGACGCCTAATTTCCCCATGCTCTTAATGAGGTGATTGTCGTAAAAATTCGGAACTTTGAAAACCTCTTTCACTTGTTCGATGTGGTGAATCAAAACCGAAAACGCGGCAATAAAACGAACCCCATTGAGGTTAGGAAAATAGACTGAGGTAGAAACTTTGCTCAAAAGGATAATCTTTTTTGGTTTTTGAGAGTAACCATACCACTCTCAGAATGGCAAAATTAGCTTAATTTGCCCAAGTGATAACTAACGCTATGCAATTTAGAATTTATACGTTGATTGTTTGTTGGTGTTTTTTCCTGCAAAATGCGGTAGCCCAATCACAATACATCCCGCTCAATGATGATTACTACCATCTGATAGATCGGTATGAAATTCGCCGTGGGCGATTGAATGAGGATTTTCACATTGGGGTAAAACCTTTTCAGCGCTCGGCGGTGATTAACTTCTTGGACAGCATCAAGGCAGACCGCACGATGCCGCTCAATGATACTGATTTTTTTAATTTAGATTACCTGCGCCAAGACAGCTGGGAGTGGTCGTCGGACCAAACACCCATGAGCAAAAAAACGTTGTGGAAACGTTTTTACCGCAAACCTTCTGATTTTTACTACGTTCAGAACAAAAACTTCGACCTACACCTCAGCCCCGTCACGCATTTGATTTTGGGAGGCGAAAACAATTCAAAAGATTATTTATGGCTAACAGCACGCGGGGTAGAATTGCGGGGAACTATCGGGAAAAAGCTGGGCTTTTATACCTACGTTAGTGATACCCAAGCGATGTTTCCGCAGTATGTACGTAATTACACGCTAAATGTGCGTGAAATTTATTTAGGTTACCCACTGTATGTGATACCAGGAGAAAGCCTGGTTAAAAGCTTACGTACCAATGGTGTAGATTTTATTTCGGCACGTGGATACCTTACTTTCAATCCGATTAAGCAAATCAATATTCAGTTTGGGCACGACCAAAATGTTATTGGAAGCGGGTATCGTTCGATGCTTCTGTCAAATTGGAGTGCACCTTATTTGTTTTTAAAGGCAACGGCACAATTGGGGCGCTTCCAATACACCAACCTTTGGTGTAATATGTTGTATAACCAAACGCCCCGTACTCCTGAAGAACCGTTAGAAAAGAAATATGCAGCTATTCACCACTTGAGTATTAATTTGAGTAAAAATATCAGTCTAGGAATTTTTGAGGCGGAAATGTATGGTCGTACCAATGGCAAATTGGATGCAAATTATTTCAATCCGATTATTTTTTATCGGTATTTGGAAACGTATCTAGGGAGTTCTGACAATGCTATGCTTGGGTTTGATTTCCGTTGGAATTTCTTGAAAAAATTTGGCTTCTACACGCAATTTATGCTAGATGAATTTAAAACATCAGAGTATTTTGGTAAAAAAGGCTCGTGGGGGAAAAAGTTTGGTTTTCAGGCAGGACTTAAATATGTAGATGCCTTTAAGATTCCGAACTTGGATTTACAAGCAGAACTAAACCTCGCCCGACCTTATACGTATGCGCACAAGTCGGGATACACTAACTATGTCCATTATGACGTGCCCTTGGCGCACCCACTTGGGGCAAATTTTTGGGAAGTCGTAGGACTTGCTCGCTATCAGCCAAGTCGTAGATTAACCCTTTATGGAACGTTTCAGCGCTCGCGCAAAGGAATTGACATTGATGGGCGAAACTGGGGAGGAAGTATTTATCGAAGCTACCAAGATAGTCGTCCGAGTGACGTCAATAATTTTTTGACGCAAGGCACACCCGTCGATGTTACTTTTTCGGACGTACGGGCATCGTACATGCTCAAGCACAATTTCTTTATTGACGGACGAGTTATGCTGCGGAATCAAGTAAGCCCAGCGGCTTCGGTAAACCTCAAAACCAACTTAGCCACCGTTGGTTTTCGGTTCAATCTGCCTTATCGTCAACAGGTGTTCTAAACCCCAAGTCGAACTTTTTTGACGAAAATACGCTTGTTTTCACAACCCACACACTAAAAACCATTGATGTCCATTCTCCGTAAACATATTCTCTCACGACTCGTTTGGGTGTTTATGGCATTGCACATCCTCAACTGTAGTATTGACTCTCCTGACGCCCAGCCTGATTATGTTCCCGAAAACCTCAGCTATAACGACATCGAAAGTGTGGCCGAGTTGATTATCGAGCAAATCATGGGTTTTGATAACATCATTCCAGAACAAGACGAACACGATACCGAAGACGGCGGGAGTATCTCCATCGCCAAAATCCTTTTTTACTGTCAGCCGTTCAGTGTCTTCTCACTGACTACGACCGAAGCCGTACTACCTTCGGCCGAGCGGCCAATTCACTACCGCGATACCTACGCGTCCCAGTTTCACCCCGACATTGTACCTCCACCTCCCAAAGAAATGACTTCGTAAGGCTTTTGGCCTAAAACCAGTCATTCGACTGAGTTAGCTCATTTTCTCATTTTTTTTATAACACAAAAGCATAGCTCAAAAAGCTACGCTCGGTTGTGCTTTTTATCCAACTATTATGAAACCATTCGTAGTGTTGGCGGGTATTTCTACCTGCCTAATAATGCTTTGGTCGTGCGCCAAAGAAACAAAAACCGCCCAAGTTACCCAAGAAATATTGCCTGTGACCCAACCTATTATAGTTGATACGACGTACACGCAAGAGTATGTCGCTTCTATTGCTTCACTCCAAAACGTAGAGGTACGAAGCAAAATCGGCGGGTACATCGAGGCCGTTTTGGTGGACGAGGGCAAACCTGTACGGGCGGGTCAAATCTTGTTCCGTATTGGAAGCCAAGTCTATCGTCAAGAACTTCACAAAGCAAACGCCATCCTCAAAAGTACGCAAGCCGAAGCAAAAACGCTGGCGCTTGAAATCAAAAACACCCGTCTGCTTGTAGAACAAAACGTGTTGTCGAAGGTGGAGTTAGACATTGCGGAATCGAAACTTGAGACACTGAAGGCCAAAATCGAAGAAGCGGAGTCGGACGTTTCCAACGCCCAATTCCAACTGTCGCTTACCGAAATCAAAGCGCCCTTTGGTGGTGTCATTGGGCGGATTCCTAACAAAACGGGGAGTTTGGTGGATGAAGGAACGCTACTTACTACACTCTCCAACAACCAAGATGTGTTTGCTTATTTCAACGTCACGGAAAAAGAATACTTGGATTTTACGGAGCAAAACGAGGTAAATCAACGGCGTCCAGTCAAGCTTTTGTTGGCCAACGGTCAACCCTATTCTCAAACGGGTGTCATCGAAACTGTTGATAGCCAATTTGATAAAAGTACAGGTACGATTGCTTTCCGCGCCAAATTTCCGAACCCTAAACAGGTGTTAAAAAACGGGGCAAGTGGAAAAGTTCAGCTCACCAATACGCTTAAAAATGCGCTGATTGTCCCTCAAAAATCGGTGTTTGAGGTGCAAGACCGAAACTGTGTCTATGTGGTTGATGCTGAAAACAAAATCAGCCAGCGCAATGTGCAAATCATGCAGCGATTACCGCAACTCTATGTGATAGCGACGGGATTAACCGCGACGGACAAGGTTTTGTACGAGGGTATTCAGCGAGTGACCGATGGCGATTTCGTTTCGCCTAAGTTGGTGCCAATGCGTGAGGTCATGGCAGAGATGGGACAAAAATAGTGCGCAATTCAAACCAAAGAAATCCATGTTTAATCAATTCATACATCGACCCGTGTTGTCGGTAGTCATCGCCATGATTATCACCCTGCTGGGTTTGTTAATGCTCACCCGACTGCCCATGACACAGTTCCCGAGCATTGCCCCTCCTGAAGTAAACGTAACCATCGAATATACGGGTGCCAATGCCGAAACGGTCACCAAAGCGGCGCTTGTTCCCATTGAACGGGCTATCAATGGCGTACCAGGAATGAAATACATGTCGTCGGATGCGGGAAACGATGGGGTGGGGGTAGTGCAAGTTATTTTTGAAGTAGGCACTGACCCCGACGTAGCTGCGGTCAACGTTCAAAATCGTGTAGCAGCCGTGATGGGAGAGCTTCCTGCGGAGGTGATTCGGAACGGCGTAAAAATAGCCAAAGAAGAAAATGCCATGCTGATGTACCTCAACATCTACAGCCAAGATAGTACCATGGAGGAAAAATTCCTTTACAACTTTGCGGACATCAATGTCTTGGCCGAACTCAAACGGGTGAAAGGAGTAGGGTATGCCGACATTTTGGGAGCGCGGGAGTACGCCATGCGTATTTGGCTTAAACCCGACAAAATGCTCAATTATGCCATTTCTACGGAAGACGTACTAGAGGCATTGGAAGAACAAAATGTGGAAGCTGCTCCAGGAAAAGTAGGGGAGAGCAATGACAAAACGCCGCAGGCTTTGCAGTATGTTATTAAATACGGAGGAAAGTACAATACGCCCGAAAAGTACGAGAACATTCCCATCAAGTCCAACGCCGATGGGCAGATTTTACGCATCAGAGACGTTGCTGAGGTAGAGTTTGGAACGACGTATTTTGACGTAGAAGCCAAAATCAACGGTCGCCCCACGGCCGCCATCATGCTCAAGCAACTTCCTGGCTCGAATGCCAGCGAGGTAATTGCCCAAGTAAAAGAACGAATGGCCACCATCAAAGAAAGGGTTTTCCTGAAAGGAATGGACTATGAACTAAGCTACGACGTATCTCGCTTTTTGGATGCGTCTGTCCACGAAGTGGTCAAGACTTTGATTGAAGCGTTTATTTTGGTGGCGTTGGTGGTATTTTTGTTTTTACAAGACGTTCGTTCTACGCTTATTCCTACTGTTACGGTACCCGTTTCGTTGATTGGGACGTTTTTCTTTATGCAGTTGTTTGGGTTTTCACTCAATCTTATCACGCTTTTTGCGCTGGTGTTGGCCATCGGAATTGTCATTGACGATGCCATTGTGGTTGTTGAGGCGGTTCATGCAAAGCTAGAAACGGGAAAATACTCCCCCCGAAAAGCCACCGAAAAAGCCATGAAAGAAATCAGTGGGGCAATTATCGCCATTACCTTAGTGATGTCGGCGGTTTTTGTTCCTACTTCGTTTATGACGGGGCCCGTGGGGATTTTCTACAAACAATTTTCGCTGACGATGGCCATCGCGATTGTGCTCTCAGGGGTTAGTGCCCTGACGCTTACGCCTGCGTTGTGTGGCTTGTTTTTAAAGAATACCCACGGCGAACACCGTAGTCAAGGATTCATGGCGCGTTTTTTTGCGGGGTTCAACCGTTGGTACGAAGGGCTTTCGGTTCAATACCAGCGCTTGCTGTCGGTCATCGTCAGCCGCCGAGTGGTGACGTTGGGAATACTGCTGGCGTTTTGTGCTGGGACGGGTATGTTGGGGAAATTAATTCCGTCAGGTTTTATTCCCAACGAAGACCAAGGGACGTTTTATGTGAGTATTACGACGCCGTCGGGCTCAACCCTCGAACGTACCAAGGCCGTAGTAGATGAAGTGCAGCGAGCATGTCAAAGCCTAGAATCGGTGGAGTCTATTTCTACCTTGGCAGGTACCAACATCCTTTCGGATGGAACGGGAGCTACTTATGGGACGTGTTTAATCAACCTCAAAGACTGGGAAAATCGGAAAGAAACGGTGGACGAAGTCATCGAACAAGTCATCGAACGAACCAAACACATCAAAGATGCCCGCCTTGAGTATTTTCCACCGCCTGCCGTTCCTGGTTATGGCAATGCGAGTGGATTTGAATTGCGATTGTTAGACAAAACGGGGAGTGGCGACCTAAAAGCAATGGAGGTTGTCGTCACGCAGTTTATCAAAGACCTCAAAGCTCGTCCCGAAATTGCCTCCGCTTTTACCATTTTTGATGCGAGTTTTCCACAGTACCTTTTGCACATTGACGAAGACAAAGCCGCGCAAAAAGAAGTGACCATCAACAAAGCGATGGGCGCCTTGCAGACCCTGTTGGGAAGTGAATATGCCACCAACTTCATCAAGTACGGACAAATGTATAAAGTAATGGTGCAGGCACTGCCGCAGTACCGAGCCAAACCCGAAGACATCCTCAACCTGTACGTGAAGAATAACAAAGGAGAAATGGTGCCTTTGTCGGCCTTTGTGCGTATCGAACGGGTATATGGGGTCGATCAAGTAACCCGTTACAACATGTACCCTTCGGCAGAGCTAAACGGTGAAGCTGCCGAGGGATACAGTAGCGGAAGTGCCATTGAAGCCGTGCAGGCAACGGCGCGCGAAAAACTCCCAACGGGTTATGACATTGACTGGGCGGGGATTAGCCGCGACGAAGTAGAAACGGGTAACCAAGCCGTTTACATTTTTGCCATTTGTTTGTTGTTCGTGTATTTGTTGTTATCGGCCCAGTACGAAAGCTTCTTATTGCCGCTACCTGTCGTGTTTTCGCTCCCAACGGGTATTTTTGGAACCTTCTTATTTCTGCATTTTTTTGGGTTAGAAAACAACATTTATGCCCAAATCGCGATGGTCATGCTGATTGGGCTGTTGGGAAAAAATGCGATTCTGATTGTGGAGTTTGCAACACTTCGCCACCGTGAAGGTGCTACCGTGGTTGAGGCCGCGATTGAGAGCGCGAAAGCCCGTCTTCGACCCATTTTGATGACTTCCTTTGCGTTTATTGCGGGTTTGTTGCCGCTGATGTTTGCGACGGGGGCAGGAGCTGTTGGTAACCGAACTATCGGCACGGCGGCCGCAGGAGGAATGCTCTTTGGGACTGTTTTTGGCGTGATTGTCATTCCTGGATTGTACGTCATTTTTGGCACATTGGCCGAAAAATTGAAAAAAAATACCAAAAAAGAAGAAAAACCACTTACCGAAGAGCGCCTAAAAAAATGGATATAAAACCAATAAAACTGCTAATCATCCTGCTGTTGGGGGGAGTTATTGCGGGGTGTAAAGTGCCACCTACGGCCAACCAACGCGAATTTAAGGCGCTGCCTGAGACGTTTGTAAGCGGAAAAGACACGGCAAATAGTGCCCAAATTCAGTGGAGACACTATTTTCAAGACACTACCTTAACCGCGCTGATTGACACAGCTTTGGTCAATAACCTCGATGCTTTAACGGCGATTCAACGGATTGAGATGTCCCGCGCCAACGTTAGGGCAATGGAAGGACTACTACGGCCAACTGTTTTTGGGGGAGGTTCGGCGGCGTTACGCCGATTTGGGCTTTACACCATGGACGGAGCAGGAAACGCTACTACTGACATTGTGGAAGGAAAAGTTGTTCCTACCCACCTGCCCGATTTTTTTGTGGGCTTGACGGCTTCGTGGGAGGTGGATATTTGGAAAAAACTTCGAACGCAGCGAGAAGCTGCCTTGGCGCGCTATTTGGCAAGTGTTGAGGCGAAAAATTGGATTACGACCAACTTGGTAGCGGGTGTTGCCAATGCCTATTATGACTTATTGGCACTTGATAACGAGCTAGAAATTATTCGGCAAACCATTGGTTTACAGGAAGAAGCCCTCAAAATTGTAAAAGTCCAAAAGCAAGCAGGAGCGTCCAATGAACTGGCCGTAGAACAGTTTGAAGCCCAACTTCTGAATAGCCAACACGCTGAAGTGGCTATTGTGCAAGCAATTATTGAGACTGAAAATGTCATTCACGGGCTTTTGGGACGTTTTCCACAGCCAATTGTTCGGGATAAAAACCAACTCTCGCGAGCGATTGCCGCGCAGATTCAAACGGGGGTACCGTCAGATTTACTCAAAAACCGACCCGATATTCGGGCGGCGGAGTTAGAGCTTATAGCAACCAAAGCCGATTTGGTGGCAGCGAGAGCGGCTTTCTTTCCGTCGTTTAGTTTGACAGGAATGGTAGGAATGCAGGCATTTAACCCGACATTTTTGGTGAGTACGCCTCAGTCGTTGGCTTATTCGGTCGTAGGAAATTTGGCAGGACCCATTATCAACCGTTCGGCCCTCATAGCACAGTTCAAAGGGGCACAAGCCGTGCAAATTGAAGCGTTGTATAACTACCAAAAGACGATTTTAGATGGGTATATCGAAGTCAACAACCAAGTGGCCAATCTACGAAACTTGGCTCAGATGTTTGACCTTAAAAATCGGGAAGCGCTGTTGCTAACTCGCTCAGTAGAAACGTCTAATAAACTGTATCGGACAGGGAGAGCTACTTACTTGGAAGTACTTTTTGCCCAACAAAATGCGTTGCAGGCGAAGTTGGTGCTTATCAATACCCAAAAACAGCAGCAACAAACGACGGTTAATTTGTACCGTGCCTTGGGAGGAGGCTGGAAATAGCGTTCATTGCCTGTCGGTTATGATTAAATCTGACCGACAGGTTTATTTTTTCCTTACCTTTGTAGCCATGTATAAGTGGCTCATCCTTCCGATTCTCTTCCGTTTTGATGCCGAAAAAGTGCATCATTTTATCTGTGGAACCCTCAAGTTTTTCTTTCAAATTCCAGGGGTTCCGTTTCTTTCAAGGCAATTATTCAACTTTGAAGACCCGTCCTTGGAACGAGAGGTGTTTGGGTTGAAGTTTAAAAATCCTGTAGGATTAGCGGCGGGTTTTGACAAAAACGCCGAATTGGTGGATGAATTGGCGTGCTTGGGTTTTGGTTTTGTGGAAATCGGGACGGTAACGCCCAAACCACAAGACGGCAACGACAAACCGCGTTTGTTTCGTCTCAAACCCGACCGCGCCATTATCAATCGGATGGGTTTCAACAACCACGGTGCTGCCGCCGCTGCCCAGCGCCTTCGGAAGCGAAAAACAAAAATTTTGATTGGTGGAAACATTGGTAAAAATAAACTGACTCCCAACGAAGAGGCGCTCGACGATTATTTGAAGAGCTTTGACACCCTTTATGATACGGTCGATTATTTTGTCGTCAACGTGAGTTCCCCTAATACGCCTGGCTTACGCGATTTGCAAGAAAAAGAGCCATTGATGAAAATTTTGGCGGCGCTCAAGCAAAGAGCCAACGAACTAGCACAGCACACTTCATCACTCATCACTCATCACTCATCACCTGTTGCGAAGCCCATTCTGTTGAAAATCGCGCCCGATTTGACCGATAGTCAGTTGGACGATATTATTGAGATAGTCACCACGACTCAGATAGCGGGCGTTATTGCCACAAATACGACCATCAGCCGCGCCGATTTGAAAACAGACGAAGAGTTGGTGAAAAAAATTGGGGCTGGAGGGTTAAGTGGTGCTCCCCTAACGCATCGTTCTACTGAGGTAATTCGTTATCTTTGTGAAAAATCCAATCGGGCTTTTCCCGTTATCGGAGTAGGAGGGATTTCTTCTCCCGAAGACGCCAAAGCAAAATTGGAGGCAGGAGCAAGCCTTGTCCAAATTTATACGGGCTTCATTTACGAAGGCCCCGCCTTGGCAAAGCGCATCTGTCAATCCCTCGTTTAGTGCTTCACATACCCCATTTGTGCGTCAGCACACCTTCATACTGAGTGAGTTGTGTACTGTAGAATGCTTTTTTTCTACGGTCTCAATAACTGTGTCTATTCTTCGTTAGCATTTTTTGATAAAGTAGTAACTCGAAAAGAATTAGTAACGAAACCCTACAACGAGTATCTAATGGCCAAAAACGTTATTCCTCCCAATTCGTCGAAGCAAGACCGCAGGACGACGCCACCCCCGCCTACCCCACCCAGCGGAGGAGGCAGGCAAATGAAAATTCCGTTTAATCCAAGCCCACGCAGTCGTAAAGTTTGGGGTTGGGTATTGCTATTTTTATCGCTTTATATTTTTGGTGCTTTTGTTTGGTACCTATTCACAGGCGCGGCCGACCAGAGTGTGGTCGATTCGGCTTTTACCACCAAAATGCGGGTATCAGTCAAAGAAACCGAAAACATCATGGGCTTTTTTGGGCTCTTGCTTTCTCACTTCTTTATTTTTCGCTGGTTTGGAATCGCCGCTTTGGGATTACCGTTTCTCCTATTTTTAATAGGGGTAAAAATCGCGTTTGGACGTGAATTATTGCCTTTGCAGCGCACTACTCAGTTGGTATTGATTTACCTGATGTGGCTTGGGTTGTTTTTTGGCTTCTTCGTATTTCAGACCGATACGGCTGGCTCGCTTAGTTTTTTATGCGGTGGCATTGGCTACGAAATCAATGCCCTGCTCAACAAATACATTGGTTTTGGTGGTTTGTTTGTTGTTTTGGGTTTATTAGGGATTATCATGGTCTATTTTCACGGTATTTCTTCTTTTGATGAATTTGCCGAAATGGTTGAAAGCCCCATCAAAAAGCGTGTTCAACCCGTGGATATTGAAGTAGTGTTGGAGGAGAAAGAGGAAGCCGCTGTGCCAAAAGAACGCCCTGCCCCAGCCACTCCGCCGAAAGTGGAAACAAAACCAGCAGATGAGCCTGAAGAAAAAGCACAAATGGTTGATTTTACGGCCAATAGTTCAGTCTCTAAAACGCCAAAGGCAACCCCTAATTTGACACTTATTGTCGAAAATGCCGACGAAGTGGTGGCAGCCAAAGAAGATAGTACAGATGATACGCCAATTTCGGGGACGACGACCAAGATTCCTGTAGTGCCTTTTTCCGATGCTGACAAAGCAGCGGATGAATTGGTGGAGTTACACGGGCCGTATGACCCTACCCTCGACTTGGCCAATTACAAATATCCTACGCTTGATTTGCTGCATAACCGAGGCGAAGGCCAGTCGAAGGTGACGGCAGAGGAATTGGAAGCCAACAAAGACCGAATCGTTGAAACGTTGGCTAATTATGGCATCAGCATCGCAAGTATCAAAGCAACCATCGGGCCGACGGTGACTTTGTACGAAATCATTCCAGAAGCGGGGGTGCGTATTTCTAAAATCAAAAGCCTCGAAGACGATATTGCGCTGAGTTTGGCGGCGTTGGGGATTCGTATCATTGCGCCAATGCCAGGTAAAGGAACGATTGGAATTGAAGTGCCTAACAAAAACCGTGAAATGGTGTCGATTCGGTCGGTATTGGCTAGTAAAAAATTCCAAGAAAGTACGTTTGATTTGCCAGTAGCTTTGGGAAAAACAATCTCCAATGAGTTTTTTATCACCGATTTAGCCAAAATGCCCCACTTACTGATGGCAGGGGCAACTGGCCAAGGAAAATCGGTGGGGCTAAACGTGCTTTTGGCCTCGTTGATTTACAAAAAACACCCTGCTTTGCTCAAGTTTGTGCTTGTGGATCCTAAAAAGGTAGAATTGACGCTGTTCAACAAAATTGAACGCCACTTTTTGGCCAAACTCCCCAACAGCGAAGAGGCGATTATTACGGATACCAAAAAGGTGGTTTATACCCTCAACTCGCTTTGTATTGAAATGGATACCCGTTACAATTTGTTGAAAGAAGGGGGTGTGAGAAACATCAAAGAATACAACGCTAAGTTTATTCAGCGGCAGTTGAGCCCCGAGCGGGGTCACCGTTTTTTGCCTTATATCGTATTGGTAATTGATGAATTAGCCGACTTGATGATGACGGCGGGCAAAGAAGTAGAACAACCAATTGCTCGTTTGGCGCAGTTGGCGCGTGCCATCGGAATTCACTTGGTGGTAGCTACGCAGCGCCCATCGGTCAACGTCATTACGGGCTTGATTAAGGCCAACTTCCCTGCCCGTCTTTCGTTTAGGGTTACGTCGAAAATTGACTCACGAACGATTTTGGATACGGGAGGTGCCGAACAACTCGTCGGGATGGGGGATATGTTACTTTCGACGGGCTCAGACATGATTCGCCTTCAGTGTGCTTTTGCCGATACCGACGAGATTGATGAGGTATGTGAATTTATTGGTAGTCAACGTGGCTATCCTTCGGCCTATCATTTGCCTGAATTTAGCGGTGATGACGATGAAGGAGGCAAAGAAACGATTGATTTGGCCGACCGCGACCCGATGTTTGATGATGCCGCACGCGTGATTGTCGTGAGCCAACAAGGAAGTACGTCGCTGATTCAGCGTAAACTAAAGCTAGGGTACAACCGCGCAGGGCGTATCATGGATCAACTCGAAGCCGCAGGAATTGTGGGGCCATTTGAAGGCAGTAAAGCCCGTGAAGTGCTCATAACTGATATCGCAACCCTTGAGCAAATGCTTAAAAACATGGGGTAAAGTCTTATTGTCTCGACAGATAGCAGTGTTCTGCCGACCAATTATTATTGAACACAATGCGACTTGTTGTAACTTTGCTCCATCAAGTTTGGTTATATAGGCGTGCTGTTTTAAACGTTTTCGATGAAAAGCCGTCTATATAGCATCTATAACAAAAACAGATATTAAATGAGAAAAGCCCTAGTTGCAACGGCTCTTTTGATGAGCCTTTTCGCGAATGCCCAAAATGACAAGCGTGCTGCGACCATTTTGGATGCAATGAGCAATAAGTACAAGACGATGACGTCGTTCAAAGTTGCGTTTACATACATCAATGAAGGAACAAAAGAAACCCTAAAAGGGGATGCCACCGTGAAAGGAACGAAGTTCCGTTTGAAAATGGCAGGTCAAGAGATTTTCAACGATGGAAAAATCATGACTACCTACATCAAAGAAAGCAACGAAGCAACTGTTAATAACTACGACCCGAAAGAAACGGGGGATATTGACCCAACGAAGGTATATACTATCTATAAAAAAGGGTACAAATACACCTTCTTGGAAGAAGTAACCGAAGCTGGCAAAGCCTACGAAGTAGTAGAACTTACACCTGAGAAAAAAGATTCGAAAGTGGCCAAACTTCAAATCAAGGTCGATAAAAAAGATAAGTCAGTGAAAAGCTGGAAAATCTTCCAACGCAGCGGGCAACGCCTTGGTTTTAAAGTAGATAGTTTTGTACCAAACGTCAAAGTGGACGACAAGTCGTTTGCCTTTGACGCTTCAAAATACAAAGGGGTAGAGGTAATCGACCTCCGATAAGTAAGAATAAGATTCGTCTTATAGACCTTTATAGACCTTCCAAGTTTTTGAAACTTGGAAGGTCTTTTTCGTTGGAGGGTCTTTTTGTTGGCAAGGACTACACAGCGACTAATTCCGAGGAGGTTTTCCACCCGTAAGTAGCCCTTGAATACGTTCTAACGTTTTCTTCTCTCCCGTCAATGATAAGAAAGCTTCGCGCTCCAAATCAAGGAGGTATTGTTCGGTGACGTTTTGAGGATAGCTCAAGTCGCCACCACAAATCACGTACGCCAACTTATCGGCGATTTTGGCGTCGTGCTCTGAGATGTAATTCGCCATGCGCATACTTCCAATTCCCGCTTTAAACAAAGCTAAGCCCGTTTTTCCCTGTACTTTGATGTCGGTGCGGTGTTTCGGTTGCGTGTAACCGTTTTCGGCCAAATCTACCGCTGCTTGTTTGGCTTCGGCAATTAAGCGGCTGCGGTTAAGCACAATTTGGTCACGGTCGGCTTTGATGTAGTTCATTTCCACTGCCTCTTGCGCCGAGGTCGAAACCTTCGCTTGTGCGATGTTCATGAAAGCAGTTTGTAAAATGTTGAGCTCAGGGTCGCCTGCTTGGTACAAGTCTGAGCAACGGAGTGCCATTTCTTTAGTGCCACCTCCCGCAGGAATCAATCCTACTCCGAGTTCTACCAATCCCATATACGTTTCGGCGTGAGCCACGACTTTGTCGGAATGTAAGTTTAATTCGCAACCACCTCCGAGCGCCAACGAGTGGGCCGCCGTTACGACAGGAATCGACGAGTAGCGTGCGCGCATCATTGTTTGCTGGAATTGCGCAATCATGAGGTTGATTTCGTCATATTCTTGCTCAATGGCAAACATAAACAACATGGCCAAGTTGGCTCCCGCTGAGAAAGCTTCGTTAGAGTCATTTCCGACGACCAAGCCACGGAAATCTTTTTCGGCAATGGCGTACGCGCGATTAAGCCCTTCGACGACCTCGGCGCCGAAGGTGTTCATTTTTGAATGGAATTCTACGCCCGCAATGCCGTCGCCGAGGTCGTAAATCGACGCTCCAGCGTTTTTCCAGATGATGTTTTGTGATTTATTTTCAAGAATGATAAACGACTCTTGGCCTGGAATGGCTTTGTACGATTTAGAAGGAATATCGTAGTACAATTTTTTGCCATCCTGAACCTTATAGAACGTTTCATTCCCTGCTTCCAGCATTTCATATACCCACGGGGCAGGGTTGAGCTGAAGCGACTCCATGATGCCTACCATGTTCTTAACCCCAATGGCATCCCAAGTAGTAAAGAGTCCCATTTCCCAACCAAAACCCGCACAGATAGCTTGGTCAATGCGGTAAAGCTCATCCGAAATTTCGGGGATACGATTGGAAGCATAGCGGAAACCGCTCGCAAACGTGCGACGATAAAACTCACCCGCTTTGTCAGTTCCTTTTAATAAAACACTAAATCGCTTTTTGAGGTCGTCAATGACTTTGGTTTTTTCAAGGGTTTCAAACTTGACTTTCACTGAAGGCTTGTACTCTAACGTGTTTAAGTCAAGGGCTAAAATGAGCGTTTTTCCTTTTTCGTCTTTTGATTTTTTGTAGAAACCTTGGCCAGTTTTATCGCCTAACCATTTGTTTTCCATCAGCTTGGCCATAATCGGCGGAAGTTCAAAGGCGGCCCTTGATTCATCGTGCTGCATTTGCACGAGGTTATTACAAACGTTGACCGTCGTATCCAAACCTACCACGTCCGACAAACGGAACGTACCAGATTTGGGGCGACCTACCACGGGACCCGTCAATTTATCAACTTCTTCGACTGTAAGACCCATTTCGGCCGCCACGCGAATCGTTTCTACGAGTGCATGAATCCCGAGACGGTTGGCAATAAAGCCAGGGGTATCTTTACAAAGTACGGTAGTTTTGCCCAAATACAAGTCTCCGTAGTGCATCAAGAAATCGAGGATAGACTTGTCGGTTTGGGGACCTGGAATCACCTCAAACAATTTGAGGTAACGAGGAGGGTTAAAAAAGTGCGTTCCGCAGAAATGCTTTTGGAAATCATCGCTGCGGCCTTCCGACATCAAATGAATCGGAATCCCTGACGTATTTGATGTAATGAGTGTTCCAGGTTTGCGAAGCGCATCTACTTTTTCAAACAACGACCGTTTTACGTCCAAACGCTCCACAATCGCTTCCAATACCCAGTCGTAATTTTTGATTTCGGCGAGGTTATCGTCAAAATTACCAAGTTTGACCCGACTCGCAAATTTGGCACTGTACAAGGCCGCAGGGCTTGCTTTTAGGGTATTTTGGAACGCGTCGTTCACAATACGGTTACGAACCGCAGGGTGTTCGAGCGTCAAACCTTTGGCTTGCTCGGCCGCGTTGAGTTCTTTGGGAACAATGTCTAACAACAATACTTCTACGCCGATGTTGGCAAAGTGGCACGCAATACGCGACCCCATGATGCCTGAGCCTAACACGGCTACTTTCTTAATGCTACGGTTCATTGTATCTAAATCAGTATGTGTTGAATGAGATATTTTTGGTGAACCAAAAGTAGAAAAAAATAGTATGCAAGCATAATATTTTTAAAAAATATCTCTGACAACTACTTCAAGTAGCTAAGAATCCAACGGCCCGCACACCAAGTTCATTTGTTGGCGGTATTCGTCGGGGGTGAGAAGGGTATGTTGGTAGAAGGTTTTGAGGAAGTTGCTGTGCGAAAGATACCCCAAGTGAGACGAAATATTTTCGAGACATATTTCGATGTTATTGGGATTGGCAAGAATTTTCTTGGCTTCCTGAACGCGGTAATAATTGATAAGTTCCAAAAAATCTTGTTCGATGGTTTCGCGAAGCGCTTTGGACAACAGCGATGGGGCCACGTTGAGGCGAAGGGCCAGCGAGTCGAGCGAAAAATGCGGAGAGAGGTAGAGCTTTTCTTGATTCAACAAAAAAAAGAGCCGATGAACGAGCTGACTGGGACGTTCTTGGGTGCGTTCTCTGAGAAAACCCAGTGACACGCGCCTGAACAAATGCCCAAAATGAAATCGCTCCCCCGTCATAATGCTGCTCATTTTGTAATAAGATGCAAAATGCTAGGGGAACGTTGCATGAATGGGCTATTTCATTTAAAAATCTTGATAAAACAAGGCTGCTAATAGGTGTTTGGAAACCTTGTGCAAACATCAGAATTTTTCATAATTCTGAGATTATTGAGGAAGTTAAAGAATGTTAAATGGGTAAAATAGCCGTAATTCGTACATTTGAATAAAAATACCAAATCAACTTTTACCTTCAATGAAGCAGATTCTCCTCATGGATGGGCCAGACCACAAAGGGCTCATCTACCAAGTTACGCATGTGCTGTACAATCACAACCAAAATATTATTAGTCAGGACGAATACGTCAGTCCGTCGGGTCAGTTTTTTATGCGTACTGAATTTGAGGGAGAGGGAAATCCGAAAAGTATATTGGATGATTTAACGGCGACGCTTCCTGCGGGACTTAACTTGCGGTTGAACCCCAAGAAAAAGAAAGACGTGGTGTTGTTTGTGACCAAAGAGCATCATTGCCTTGGGGAGTTGTTGATACGGTACGCTTTTGATGAACTTGACGCAACGATTCAGGCGGTGATTAGTAACTACAACGTCCTTCAGCCGCTAGTCAGTAAGTTTGGGATTCCGTTCCATTTTATTTCGCACGAACACAAAACTCGGGAAGAGCACGAGGAGGCAATTTTACGCACGCTCGACATCTATCAGCCTGAATATCTGGTGTTAGCTAAATACATGCGCGTGTTGACCTCTGACTTTGTAAAACATTACCCCAATCGAATCGTCAATATTCACCACTCGTTTTTACCTGCCTTTATTGGGGCTAATCCATACCGACAAGCGTATGACAGAGGCGTAAAAATCATTGGAGCTACGGCGCACTTTGTAAACGATAATTTGGACGAAGGCCCCATCATCGCTCAGGATGTGAAGGAGGTTGATCACCGTTTGAGCGCTTTTGACATGGCAACGCTTGGAAAAGATACCGAAAAGTCGGTGTTGTCGAAGGCATTGAAGCTGGTTTTCAACGACCGTGTATTTATTCACGGCAACCGAACGATTATTTTGTAAAATAGTATTAAAACGGTATTTTTTCTACTTTTTTATGGACGTTTCCGTATCTTGCGACGTATTTGACCCTAATAACAACTAACCTCCCAGCAATTAAAATGCAAAAACTCCAAACCCTAGACTACTTAGTCTTTCTAGTGTATTTTGTCGTAGTCGCAGGCTACGGTTACTGGATTTACCAACGAAAAAAATCAGCTGAAGCAAGTACAACCGACTTCTTCCTCGCCGAAGGTTCACTGACTTGGTGGGCGATTGGTGCTTCTCTCATTGCCTCCAACATCTCGGCCGAGCAGTTTATCGGAATGTCTGGGAATGGATTTTTGATGGGACTTGCCATTTCTACTTACGAGTGGATGGCGGCGGCAACGCTGCTGGTCGTGGGGATATTCTTTATGCCTATCTACCTCAAAAACAGGATTTTTACCATGCCTCAGTTTTTGAATCAACGCTACAATACCACTGTTAGTTTGATTATGGCAATTTTTTGGCTGTTTTTGTACGTATTGGTGAACCTAACTTCAATCCTGTTTTTAGGAGCTTTGGCGGTATCAACCATCTCGGGAATTGACTTTACGCTTTGTATGTGGTGCTTGGCCATTTTTGCCGTTTTAATTACGGTAGGAGGGATGAAAGTAATTGGTTATACCGACGTAATTCAGGTATTTTTCTTGATTTTAGGAGGCTTGGCTACGACGTATCTTGCCATGGATTTGGTGTCTCAAGAGTTTAATGCGCCAGGTTTGGCAGGGGCATTTAAAACCATGATGGAACATTCGGAAGACCACTTCCACATGATATTTAAAGAAGGACACCCCCAATACATGGCACTTCCAGGTCTTACGGTGCTTATTGGCGGAATGTGGATTGTGAATCTTAACTATTGGGGATGTAACCAGTACATTACGCAACGTGCCCTTGGTGCCGACCTCAAGACAGCCCGTGAAGGGATCTTGTTTGCGGCATTTTTGAAGCTTTTGATGCCAATCATTGTGGTTTTACCAGGTATTGCTGCTTATACGTTATATCAGCACGGTTTGTTCCAAACCGAAATGCTTGAAGGTGGAGAGCTAAATCAAGACCGCGCGTATCCAGTATTACTTAACTTGTTGCCAGTAGGTTTGAAAGGACTTTCGTTTGCAGCGCTAACGGCGGCGATTGTGGCGTCGTTGGCAGGAAAAGCAAACAGTATTTCGACCATTTTCACGTTGGATATTTACAAAAAATACATTACGCCAGAAGCTGATGAGAAAAAGTTGGTATGGATTGGTCGGGTGACAATTGTAGTAGCGATGATCTTGGCCATTGTGATTTCTCCTTACATGGGTATTGATAAAAAAGGTGGATTCCAGTTTATTCAAGAAATGACAGGATTGGTTTCGCCAGGGGTATTTGCCGCTTTCTTGTTAGGCTTCTTCTGGAAAAAGACTAACTCAGCGGGTGCTATGTTTGCGATTGTGGGCGGTTTCTTGTTGGCGTTCTCGATGCACAACAACTGGCTTCCTGGGGCAGATTGGTCAACCGTTCCGTTCCTCGACCGCATGGGAATCGTGTTCCTTATTTGTGTGGCAGTAATGATTGCCCTGGGACTTTGGAAACCAAGCGACAAAGGACTTGAAATTGATGCGTCGATGTTCCGCGTAAAAGGAACATTTGCCGTTGGAGCAGCGATTGTAGTAGTTGTTGTCGCTATTCTTTACACGGTATTCTGGTAAATCAATAATTCGTTTTTTCTAAAAATCCCCTGTTAGCCAGTCTAGCAGGGGATTTTTTAATGTGGGTATATTAAACCTATTCCGTCCGAGTGGTTCTAAGAAAAAAACAGTTCAAGGAAAACACTATGGAAGCAAATTCACACCAGCGTCAGCTTCAACATTTTTTTTGGCGGGCAGGATTTGGGGCTTCTCCCGATGAGGTAAAAGCAGCGCTCTCGGCCCCGAGGCAACGGGTTATCAAGGATTTTATTCGAGATAGCAAAGAGGTTCACGACTTCAATGTCGTTGAGCCAATGCCCTATTTTTCATTGCGGAACGATAAACGCGACATGAAAGGCAGTCCGACCCAAGAACTTGACGGAATCAAAGACAAGTTAAAGGCCGTAGCCGAAGAGCGCCGAGAAAGCATCGGAAATCTAAACGATGCGTGGGTGGCTCGGATGGGGCAAGGAACGGGGGCTTTTCGGGAAAAAATGACCTTCTTTTGGCATAATCACTTCGCTTGTCGTAGTAGAATGGCATTGTTTGTTCAGCAGCAGAACAATACGTTGCGCCGCCACGCGCTCGGCAAGTTTAGCGATTTGCTGATGGCTATTTCCAAAGATGCGGCCATGCTTCAATTTTTGAATAATCAACAAAATCGTAAAAAAAGCCCCAATGAAAATTTCGCCCGTGAGGTGATGGAATTGTTTACACTGGGGCGCGGAAATTACACCGAAAACGACGTGAAAGAGGCGGCAAGGGCGTTTACGGGCTGGGGTTTTAACGGCTCAGGCGAGTTTGTATTTCGGCCACTATTCCACGACGAAGGGGGTAAAACTATATTTGGGAAAACAGGCAATTTCACGGGCGAAGACGTGGTGGATATGCTGCTGGCCAATCCTAAAACGGCGAAGTTTATCTCTACCAAACTGTACCGCTATTTTGTCAATCAAAAAGTAAATCCCGAGCACGTTGAGGCATTGACAAATCGCTTTTTACGCACTGATGGTGACATTTTGGAGGTCATGGAGTATGTATTTACTCAGGATTGGTTTTACAACCCTGCCAATATTGGGGCGCAAATCAAGTCGCCCGTGGAGTTACTAGCGGGAATGCAGCGGACGCTTCAGATGGATTTTGTGGATAAAACGCCCGTCTTGTATGCCCAAAAGCTATTGGGACAAACGTTGTTCAATCCCCCCAACGTGGCGGGCTGGCCATCGGGAACAGCCTGGATTGATAGCTCAAGTTTGCTGACCCGAATGCAGCTGCCAAAAGTGCTCTTTCGCAACGAAATGCTGGCGGCAAGCGTAAAAGAAAGCGGGGATGCGAACGAAGAAACGGTGAAACGGAAAAATAAATTTGAGGTAACGATGAATTGGGAAAAGTTTGCCTCCTTTTTTGATTCTTTTTCTGAACAAGAACTTACCGAAGCGCTGGCATCACATTTGATACAAGTACCTATTAACAGCTCTTTATTAAAACAAATTGATAAACAAGGAAATGCGTCAAGTCGTGTCGAACGAGTGAAACAGCTGACGGTAGCGCTGATGTCAATTCCTGAGTATCAAGTATGTTAAACACACTATCTAACTACCACCAGCACCATGAAACGCCGCGAATTTTTAAGAAATACGACTTTTACGACCGCAGGCTCGTTATTAGTCCCTCAGTTTTTGAAAGCCTACGAAACGCAGTACTCTGCACCTTCTACGCTCAACGAAAAAGTGGTTGTCATCATCCAATTATCGGGAGGAAATGATGGACTGAATACTGTGGTGCCGTTTCGGAATGATATTTATTACCGTGAACGGCCGTCTATCGCCATAAAATCAACGAATGTACTGCGCTTGAACGACGACATTGGGCTGAATCCCGCCCTGGAAAAAATCAAAGAATTGTACGACAACGGGTTGGTGTCGATTATCAACAATGTAGGCTATCCTAATCCTGACCGCTCGCATTTCCGTTCGATGGATATTTGGCAAACGGGAAGCAGTGCCAGCGAGTATCTATCAACAGGCTGGATTGGACGTTATTTAGATGCACAATGTGCGGGTCAAAGTGCCAAAATCGCTCCGCACCAAGCCCTCGAAATCGACGATACGTTAAGTTTGGCGTTGAAGGGGAAAGATTTGAATGGGCTGGCACTTCAAAATCCTGAAAAGTTGTTTTCCCAAACCCAAAACGGTTTTGTAAAGGCTAATTCAAAACTAACCCCTGCCCACGACCACGAAAATGTGGCGTATCTGTACAAAACCTTGGCAGAAACCGTTTCGTCGGCCGAATATGTTTACAACAAAGCCCAAATACATAAATCTAGTAAGTTATATCCGACAACTGAGTTGGGAAAAAGCCTCAAAACCATTGCGGAGCTGATTACCTCGGGCGTAAGCACCCGGGTGTATTATGTATCGTTGTCGGGTTTTGATACGCACATTCGTCAAAACGACCAACAAGACCGTCTGTTGCGTCAGTATGCCGAAGCCGTGGGTGTATTTGTGGATGACTTAAAGTCGAATAATCGCTTGGATGATGTGATGGTTATGACGTTCAGTGAGTTCGGGCGTCGCGTCAAACAAAATGCTTCCAACGGTACTGACCACGGTACGGCCAACAACGTATTTGTCATTGGGGGGCCACACCGCACGAAGCCAGTATTGTCAGAAGCGCCTGATTTGACAGATTTAGACAACGGAGATTTAAAATACAAAATAGATTTTCGTCAAATATACGCTACGTTGCTTGATGATTGGCTCAAAGCGGATTCTCGATTGGTTCTCGGCCAAGCGTTTGAACCTGTGCGATTGTTTGGGTAAATTACAGCACCATGACAAACGTGGTGCCCTCGCCAACTTCTGAGGTAGCTGTCAGTGAGCCACCATGTTGCTGTAAAATTTGCCTTGATAGGCTCAGACCAATCCCTGAGCCTGTTTTTTTTGTGGTATAAAATGGAATAAAAATACGCTCCAATGCCTCAGGCTCGATGCCCGAACCATTATCGGCGACTTCAATGTAGGTTCGTTGGTTGATGTCCGAATGGGCTTTGACGGTAATCAGAGGCTCGGGGTTGCCCTGCAAAGCCTCGATGGCGTTTTTAATGAGGTTGATGATAACTTGCTCAATCTGATCCGCATCGGCATTGAGAAGAAGGGTGTCGGGAATGACACTCACTTTTAATTGTACCGACGATTCTTGTAAGCTTTTTTGGAACAACTGAACCACCCGCTGAAGAAGTTCTTTGACCGAAATTTCGGCAAAAGTAGGTTTGGGTAACGCCGTAAAGTCGCGGTAAGCATTCACAAACTGAATAATCCCTGTACTGCGCTTTTCAATGGTTTGCAGTGCTTCGGTCAAATCTTGAAGTCCTTCGTTTTCAGGGATTTCTGGTTGAATATCTAGCTGGACAATCTCTTTCATGGTGCCAACTAACGACAAAATCGGTGCCAACGAGTTCATAATTTCGTGCCGAAGTACGCGCGTCAGGTTTTGCCAGGCTTCTACTTCTTTCTGTTGTAATTCAGACTGAATGTTTTGAAGAACCACAATCCGAAGGACTTTGCCCCGTAGCTGAATTTGGGTTGCTTGTACCGAAAGCGATTCATCGTCGGGGGTTTCGTAGAGTTGTTTTACGCCCGTTTTGATGTTTGCTATAAGCGAAAAAAGCTGAGGGTGAGGTTCTTGTAAATCTTCAAGTTGGCGAAGACGATAAATACTTAGCATTTTTAACGCAGCACTGTTGACCAGTTCGACGCGGCCGTCGCTGCCAAAACTTATCAAACCCGTATTGATTTGCTGAACGATGGTGTTGAGGTACTGCAAATTGGCTTCCTTTTCGGCCCGAGCGACACGGAAGGCTTCGAGTACTTCGTTGAATTGCTGATTAATTTCCCGAAAACTAGCCCCCATTTTGTCGTCGGAACGAAACTTTACTGCAAAATCAGAGTAACGAACCGATTCAAAAAAGCGGGAAAGTTTTCGGTTAATGTTCGTGACATAGTGGTACAAGTTAAACATGGCGGCAGCGCCCAATAACCCAAGCAGGGATACGGCCGTCCATTGTTCTTTGTTACCAAAATACACTGCCAACCCTACAAAAAACACAAGTAGGACGATGCGCCAAAGAATACCAATAGAGAAATGTCTCATAGTCCGTATTTTTCCATGCGCCGATACAACGCTTGCCGTGAAAGACCCAATTCGCGCGCTACTTCTGTGATATTGCCGTTGTATTTCTTCATGGCCTTCACAATCAGTTGTTTTTCCATTTCTTCCAACTGAAACGTTTCATTAAACTGCGATGCTTCGGTAAAGGCATTTTGGAAGAAATCTTCGGGTTGGAGGGTGGAGTTTTGGGTCAAAATAATGGCTCGCTCTACCGCACTTCGCAATTCGCGCACATTTCCAGGCCAATTGTAGCGTTGGAGCTGTTTGACGAGTGCCGCACTGAATGCTGTCACTACTCGTTTGTACTGATGACGGTATTGTTTTAAGAACAACTCGGCCAATGGAACAATGTCTTCGGGGCGTTCGCGAAGCGGAGGAAGGCGAAGCTCAATGGTATTGATACGGTACAGCAAATCTTGACGGAAAGTGCGCTCGGCTACCATTTGGGCGAGGGGCTGGTTGGTGGCACAAATCACGCGGACGTCGATTTGCTTGGGCTTGTTAGATCCGACGCGCGTCACGAGGCGGCTTTGCAAGACTGAAAGCAATTTGGCTTGCATGGGAAGCGATAAATTTCCGATTTCGTCCAAAAACAACGTTCCGCCATGGGCTTCTTCAAACCGTCCTGCGCGGTCTTCTTTGGCGTCCGTAAACGCTCCTTTGACACTTCCAAAGAGCTCACTTTCAAATAAACTTTCGGGAATAGCCCCCAAATCGACGGTAACGAATGGCTTTTCGGTACGGTTTGATTTTTGGTGAAGAAGTTGGGCCAAATCACTTTTTCCCGTCCCGTTTTCTCCTAAAATCAAGACTGTTGCATCGGTAGAAGCCACGCGCTCGACGGTAGCGTACAGCTGCTGCATGATTGGGCTAGTTGCCAAAAAAGCAGATTGGGTCGGTTTGTTGACGTTTTTGGGCGGCGCAGTGGGCGTGGCGGAGGTAGGTTGCACATTGGCATGTGCTTTATTTTCTGCCCGTTTTTGGACGGCAGCTTGCAGCGTAGCCAGCAATTTGTCGTTTTCCCAAGGCTTTAAAACAAAATCCATCGCCCCCGATTTCATGGCTCGAACGGCCATTTCTACGTTTCCGAAAGCCGTAAAAAGTACGACTACCGCCAACGGATCTATGTCTAAAATACGGTCGAGCCAGTCAAACCCCTCTTTGCCACTGATGACGTCGCGGGTGAAGTTCATGTCCAGCAAAATCGCGTCATAGTCGCCATTGGTGACCAAAAACGGAATTCGTTGCGGATTTTTTTCTATATCTATTTGGCTAAAATGGCGTTTGAGCATCAATTTAGCGGCGCTTAGTACATCTACGTCGTCGTCAACAATGAGGATTTTGGCTGAAAGCATGGGGTATTTATACGATTGTTGTTTACAGAGGGTTTCAAACTCTAACGGAGTTTACCCAATAAGAGTGCCAAGTTACAAAATCCCTCATAATCAATCAGTAAGAAAATACGTACTTTTTAATCCTGTCCACCGCCGTACAATGCTTGTCCGAAAACGGACAAAATTAGAAATGGCATTTTTGAATAATTGTCTAAAATTCAACTACTTATGGTTCTGGCACGGGTATTGGATAAAGAGAGGTACAGTACTCATACAGCCATAAGAACACATACAATTGAAGGATTTTAGTTTAGGTTAGAGAACCGTGAGCCAGACAAGGCGTTGTTTTTAACAGCCATTATTGTTTAAAAAAATTAAATTCATCAGAATTAACAAATGCACCCATGGAAGTCAAACATCCACTTAGCAACCAAACTTCAAACAACAGTACACAAGGATCAATGGATCGCGTTCGGAAAAAGAAATTTTGGAATACACAGCGTATCATTTTGGTGGTAGGCGGGAGCGCCATCATCGCCTTCATCGGATACCAAGTATTCTTTTCAGATAAACGTTCAAAACTCAACGTAGAAGCCGATAAACTGACGGTATCAAGCGTCTCAACGGGCTCGTTTGATGAGTTTATTGTGGTAACGGGGGTAATTCAGCCGCTCAAAACGATTCGCCTTGACGCGATTGTGGGCGGATACGTGAAGGAAAAAATAGTAGAAGGTGGCAGCATGGTAAGCCAAGGCCAAGTGCTTTTGCGCCTTGAAAACCAAAACTTGAAGCTCAACTTCTTGCAATCGGAAACCGAAGCGAGCCGATTGGTCAACGACCTTCAGAATACGCGTCAACAGTTGCGCGTCAACCGATTCAATATGCGTCGTACGCTCAATGAACTCGATTTTAAAATTGACCAAGCCAAAGATATTTACGACCGTAACCAAAAGTTGTTCAAAGACAAGGTCATTCCCGAATCTGACTTTTTGAAGTCGAAACGCGATTATGAATTGTTGGTAAAGCAACGTGACATTGAAACGGAGTCGCAAAACTACCAAGAAGAAAACGCCAAAATGCAGATTTCGCAGCTGGAGGGAACCTTGGTGCGTACGCAGAAAAACGTAGAGCTGTGGCGTCAAACCCTTGATAACTTGGTCGTAAAAGCCCCCGTGAGCGGGATGTTGTCGTCGATTGACGTAGAAGTAGGTTCAAACATTAGTCAAGGACAAAATATTGGCCAAATTGATGACTTGGACGGTTTTAAAATGCGCGTAGCGATTGACGAACACTATATTTCACGGATTTTTGTGGGGTTAATGGGACATTTTGATTTCAATGGTAAAGAGCATAACCTCCAAATCACGCGCATTTATCCTGAAGTACGCAATGGCCGTTTTGAAGTAGATATGAGCTTCCCCAAAGGAGCACCAGAAGGCATCAAACGTGGGCAATCGACCCCGATTCGCTTGGACTTGGGTAAGGCCGAAAAAGCGATGTTGCTACCAGTCGGTGGGTTCTTCTCCGATACGGGTGGAAACTGGGTGTATGTCTTAGACAACAGCGGCAAGCGTGCAAGCAAACGCAACATTACCCTTGGTCGCAAAAATCCAGAGTATTACGAAGTACTCGAAGGTTTGCAGCCAGGCGAGAAAGTAATCACCAGTTCGTATGCTAACTTTGGAGACAAAGAAGTACTAGAAATGAAATAACTAAGCCCCCAAACCCCCGATGGGGGCTTCAACAGCCAAGTCTCGGGGAAAATAAACACACAAAAACGCTTACCCTGGCGTTTCTCCATTGGGGGAGTAAAGGGCCTAACATGATCAAAATAACCAACCTTCAAAAAATCTTCTCAACTGAAGAAGTTGAAACTACAGCCCTGAACGGAATAGACTTGGAAGTAAAAGATGGCGAGTTTGTGGCCATCATGGGGCCATCAGGCTGTGGAAAATCTACGTTACTAAATATAGTGGGCTTGCTCGACAATCCTTCGGGAGGAAGCTACGACTTCCACGGAACCGAAGTGGCTACCTTGTCGGAGCGCCAACGGGCACAACTACGCAAAGGAAACATCGGGTTTGTGTTCCAAAGCTTTAACCTTATCGACGAACTTACGGTGTATGAAAACGTTGAGCTTCCGTTGCTTTACTTGAAAGTACCTGCCAACGAACGCAAAGAGATGGTCGAAACCGTATTGACCCGCATGAACATTATGCACCGTCGCAATCACTTCCCTCAACAACTATCGGGGGGGCAACAACAACGTACGGCGATTGCGCGGGCGGTCGTTGCCAAACCCAAACTAATTTTGGCCGATGAGCCTACGGGTAACCTCGACTCTGCCAACGGCGAAGAGGTAATGAAACTCCTTATTCAACTCAACGACGAAGGAACGAGTATCGTCATGGTAACGCACTCTCCGTACGATGCGGGCTTTGCACACCGTATCGTCAACTTGTTTGACGGTAAGGTAGTGACCGAAAAAATGCGCGTGTAGGCATCTATGCCTATCCATTATATTTTTGAGTGAAGGGCACTGAGTTATTACAATTCGTTGCCCTTTCTATTGCCTTTTACCCATACAGCTATGATAAGAAATTATTTCACGATTGCATTCCGCAACCTGCTCAAAAACAAGGTTTATTCGTTTATTAATATCATGGGGTTGGCCCTTGGTATGGCTTGCAGCCTGATGATTATGCTTTGGGTGCAAGATGAAATACACATGGATGGTTTTCACGCCAACGGCGCTCGCCTCTATCGCGTGATGGAAAACCAATATTATTCAGGAAAAATAGAGACTTATCCTTCTACGCCAGGGATTTTGGCTGAAAACATCACCAAAGACATCCCCGAAATAGAAATGGCAAGCCAGTTTTTGTGGGAAGAACAGCCGCTATTTTCCGTAGGAAATACCTTTGACAAGGAAAAAGGACGTTACGTTCAAGGCGATTTTTTGCGTTTGTTTAGTTTTCCCCTAGAAAAAGGCGACGCTAAAACAGCCCTCAAACGTCCTGATGGCGTGGTGATTTCAAAAAAATTAGCTCAAAAGTATTTTCCTAACCAAGACCCCATTGGCAAAATCATCAAGGTGGACAACAAAGATGCGGTAATGGTAACGGGAGTACTCAAAGAAATTCCCAAAAATAGCTCAATACAATTTGACTTTTTGATGAGCTATGACCGCTGGCAAAAAACCAACGCATGGTCGAAAGAGTGGGGGAATAACGGCCCGCGTTGCTACGTGTTATTGGCCAAAAATGCGTCTTTGGAGAAAGTAAACGCCAAAATCAAAGGCTACATCAAAACGAAAAATAAAGACAGCAACGTCGAATTGTTTTTACAATCATACCCCGAATCGTACTTGTATTCAAAATGGGATTCGGGAAAGCAAGACGGTGGGCGCATCGAATACGTGCGGATTTTCTCGATTGTTGCCATCGTTATTTTGCTCATTGCCTGCATCAATTTTATGAATTTGGCGACGGCACGCTCCGTCAAACGTGCCAAAGAAGTAGGCGTTCGGAAAGTAATTGGTGCTATTAAGGGTGTTTTGGTGGGACAGTTTATGGGAGAAGCCATCCTGATTACGTCGTTGTCGCTGCTGATTTCGATTGTGTTGGTCTTTTTGTTATTGCCAACATTCAACCTTCTTACCGAAAAAGAACTGACGCTCAACTTCACCGACCCGCGCATTCTAGCCACTTTGTTGGGCTTGACCGTGTTCACGGGCTTAGTAGCGGGTAGTTACCCTGCGCTTTTTATGTCTTCGCTCAACCCCGTAGTGGTGCTCAAAGGTTCATTGAAGTTTAAACCGAGCGCTACTTATTTCCGTAAAGGCTTGGTGGTGTTTCAGTTTGCGTTGTCGATTATGCTCATTGTGGGCATGGTGATTGTACATGAACAATTGGATTATCTTCAAACCAAAAATTCGGGATACGACCGCGAAAACCTGGTGTATATGCCGTTAGAGGGCGACTTACAGACCAATTTCTCTTCGTTCAAACAAGAACTTCAACGTCAGCCAGGCATTAAGCACGTTACGCTCTCGCAGGCCAATCCGTTGGAAGTCGGCTCATCGACCCAAGGGGTGACGTGGCCTGGTAAAGATACAACGCAGCTATTGTTGTTTGCCCAAAATGCCATTTCGTACGATTACATCCAAACCATGGGCATTCAGCTGGTAGGCGGACGTGATTTTGGCGAGCAATACGGCATGGATACGACCAACTACATCATCAACGAAGCAAGTGCCAAAAAAATGGGGTATAAAGACCCCGTTGGCAAAGAAATGACCATGTGGGGACGCAAGGGAACCATCGTGGGCTTGATGAAAGATTTTCACTACAACTCGTTACACTCTACCATCGAACCCTTGATCTTACGCTTACAACCCAAAACCGAAAATTGGGGGGTAGTGATTGTGAGGGCAGAGGCTGGTAAAACCAAGGATGCGTTGGCGAACCTTGAAAAAACATTCAAGAAGTTTAATCCGAGTTTCCCGTTTAAGTACTCGTTTACCGACCAAGAATACGCCAAACAATACAAAAGCGAAGAGGTGGTCAATCAACTGTCGAATTTCTTTGCCTTTTTGGCCATTTTTATTTCGTGTTTAGGGCTGTTTGGGTTGGCTGCTTTTACTGCCGAACAACGTACCAAAGAAATCGGCGTGCGAAAAGTGCTCGGCGCCAGCGTGACCAACTTGGTAGGTATGCTGTCGGCGGAGTTTATCAAATTGGTGTTGGTAGCTACTTTCATTGCCTTTCCTATTGCCTGGTATTTCTTAAAAGGTTGGCTCGAAAAATACGCCTATCGCATCGAAATCGAATGGTGGTATTTTGCCTTGGCGGCCATTGTGGCGGTTTTTATTGCCCTGCTCACCGTGAGTTCTCAGGCCATTCGTGCCGCTTTGATGAATCCTGTAAAATCATTGAAAACCGATTAACCTTTTTTGCTATGAAAGCTTTATCAATTGTAGGGTTATTGTTTGTGAGTTCAATGGCCCTGGCCCAACAACACCGCTCTATCAGTAGCAGTATTGATGACAATGGTCAAACGATGTCAATACGGGTCAAAGGAACAATAGACGGTCGGGCGATTCAGTATGACCGTACCTTCGACGTCGCTCATTTGAGCAAAACCGAACGCAAAGAATTGCGTGATCATGTGCTGGATTCGTTGGGAATTCAATCCCCTACGCCTCCTGTACCTCCCACACCGCCGACTCCTCCCACTCCACCTACACCACCCGTACCCCCAACTCCTCCGACCCCACCCACTCCGCCAACGCCCCCAAGTGGAGTCGAGTTTTCAGATGGGTTCCACGGAAGTGGCCATACCATTCCTAAACCATTGAAAGATGGGTTTGAAAAAGAGGTAAAATATAACTCGGAAACGGGCGAGCTTTTTATGCGTTACCGTTTTAATAAAGACGGTGAAGAAGTGATTTATGAGCGAACAATCAATGCCGCTGATAAATCGGAAAAAGAACGCAAAAACATCATTGAAAAAATAGAACAAGAATTGGGCTTGAAAAAATAGCCTTGGGTGTTTGAAGAAGGCTCAACCTTTGTTTTTGAGGTTGAGCCTTTTTTGGAAGTATTAATTCTACAAAAGTTGAAGTAATACGGCTCCCTCCTTTTGGAATAATAATATTCAACTATGAAACGAACGTATTTAGGCGAGTTTGAAGAAGTGGTACTCTTGACCGTAGCTATTCTTGGTGAAGGAGCCTACGGGATAGCAATCACCGACGAGTTAGACCGACAAACGGGACGAAATGTGAGCATTAGTGCGGTACATGCGGCTTTGCATCGGCTTGAAGAAAAAGGAATGCTATCGTCGAAAATGGGGGATGCAACCGCCGAACGTGGTGGGCGCCGTAAGCGCCTGTTTAGTGTGACTGTGCTGGGGAGTAAAACCTTACAGGAAGTGCGCGAACAACGAAACCGTTTGTGGGATGCCATTTCACCCCAGACGTTACCTGCATTGGGAATCTAACCTGATAATTTATGCAAAACCATCCACCCCGTTGGGCCGACCGCCTGCTCGAATTCTTTTGCGCGCCTCACCTTTTGGAAGAAGTGCAGGGTGACTTACATGAGCGTTATCAGCGACAATTAGCCTTGTTTGGGGCGAAAATCGCTCGCCGTCAGTATGTATGGAATGTGTTGAGTTTTATCCGACCATTTGCCTTAAAACGTAAATCAACTTCGTATTCAATCCCTTTTATATACAGCCCAATTATGATACTCAATTATTTAAAAATCGCTTTTCGGAATCTTGTTCGCCACAAGATGTTCAGTTCGCTCAATATTCTCGGTCTGACCGTCGGGACGGTGTGCTGTTTGTATATTTTGCTGTACGTCAAAGACCAGTTTGGCTACGATAATCACCACAAAGACGCCGAGAACATTTACCGACTTCAAACAAACATTTTACACAACGGTGGCGATGATCCGATGTTCAACAGCGGAACGAGTTCGCCCATCATCTCGCCTACCATGAAAAAGGATTTTCCCGAAGTGGTGGAATATACGCGGGTGCTCAATTTTTTTACCGCAAAAAATAACCTTTTGGGGGTAGAAGGGAAAACCGAAACGTTTATTGACGACAAAGGCTTTTTGGTGGACTCTACGTTTTTCAATGTCTTCACATACCAATTTGTAGAAGGTGCACCAGAACACTCATTGGATGCACCTTATACCGTGGTGCTTTCAAAGACGATTGCTGAAAAGCTTTTTGGCCAAGAAAAAGCCATCAACAAACGCATCAAAGTGGGTAACAATCTCAATACTACTACCCTCACCGTGACAGGTGTGTATGACGATAGTTTTGGCAAATCGCACCTTCGTCCCAGCTTTTTGGTAAGTCTAAACAGCGGTGGGCTTGGGGAGTTTGCCCGAAATAACACCGAATGGGGCGGTAATAACTTTATTTATTCGTACGTAAAGCTCAAACCCAACGTCAGCGCCGAAAGCGTTAACGCCAAAATGCCTGCGCTTTTGCAGCGATATGGTGGAAAAAGACTTGCAGAATTGGGGATGAAAAAGACCGTTGTTCTGCAAAAAATGACGGATATTCACCTCTATTCCAAAGGAATCACCAATCAAGCGGGTAAGGTCTCAGACATTTCCTTTTTGTATATTTTATTGACCATCGCTGCTTTTATTCAACTGATTGCCTGCATCAATTTTGTTAATCTTACCACGGCACGTTCGGTGCGCCGCGCCAAAGAAGTAGGTGTTAGAAAAGCCGTCGGTGCCTTTAGGTCGGTGTTGATTGGCCAGTTTTTGGGCGAGTCGATGCTGATTGCTTTTATCTCTATTTTCTTGGCTTTGCCAATTGTTAAGCTTCTTTTGCCGTTTCTAAACTCGCTTACCGACAGTACGTTAGCACTTAATATTACCCAAAACCTTGATATTTTATTCATAACGGTGCTGGTAGCGTTGGCGACGGGTTTGTTAGCGGGCATTTACCCTGCCATTTATTTATCAAGTTTTAAACCCGTAAGTGTGTTGAAAGGAACGTTTAAGTTCAATCCCGCTTCGGTCGTTCTTCGCAAAGGCTTGGTGGTGTTTCAGTTTTCGATTGCCATTGTGCTCATTATCGGCGTGTTGGTGATTTCGAAGCAGTTGGATTTTATGCAAAACAAAGATTTGGGTTTTGACAAAAAACAGAAAGTGGTGCTGTCTTTGTCCAACGAAAATGCTCAAAAGCACTTTACGGCGCTGAAAAATGAATTATTGACCCAACATCAGATTAAAAATATTGGAGGAGTACGGTATTATCCTTCGCAGCAGTTTTTGCAGGATATGTTGGTTTTCAAATCGGGGGGCACAATGGACAAAGGCGTTTTAATCAAAAACAACGTCGTTGACGAAGGCTTTTTCAAAACCCTTGGTATCAAGCTCATTGCAGGGAGAAACTTCACGCCAGCTGATACCAATAACCAAGTGATTTTGAGCGAGAAAAGTGTAAAAGACTTGAACTTGACGGTGGAGACGGCCGTGGGTACGCAGGTATTTACGGGGACGAGAGAGAATATCGAAGCTTACAACGTCATTGGGGTACATAAAGCGTACATCAACAATTCGCTCAAAGACGAAATGACACCCGTGATGACGCATTATAGTGCGCAACCTGAGTACATGGTGCTTGATGTGCAAGCCGAGAACTATGAAAGCCTGTTTGCCAACGTAGAAAAAATCTGGAAAAAACTCATCCCGACCGTACCGTTACAATATTCGTTTCTGGACGAAGACATTCAGAAGCAGTATTCAGAGGAAAAAACGCTCCGTAAAATTATCAATTCGTTTACGCTGATTGCCATTCTTCTCAGTTGTTTGGGGTTGTTTGGGCTGGCCATGTTTACCGCCGAGCAGCGTACCAAAGAAATCGGCGTTCGGAAAGTGCTGGGTGCCAGTGTGGTCAGTATCACGACGTTGCTTTCCAAAGAGTTTCTAAAACCCGTTTTGATTGCGCTCATCATCGCCTCTCCGCTGTCGTATTATGCCATGAATAAATGGCTCGAAGGTTTCGTGTATCGCACCGAAGTGGGTTGGGAGAGTTTTGCCGTTGCGGGCATTGCGATTGTGACTATTTCCTTGTTTACGGTTAGCTATCAGACCTTAAAAGCAGCGTTGGTAAATCCTGTGACTACGTTGAAATCGGAATAAATTATATGCACAACCATCCGCCTCGCTGGGCTGAACGCCTGCTCGAATTTTTCTGCGCGCCTCACCTGCTGGAAGAGGTACAGGGAGATCTGCATGAGCGTTTTCAGCGCCAGGTTGGGCTATTCGGGGTAAAAATAGCGCGCCGTCAGTATGTGCTGAACGTCCTGAGTTTTATCCGTCCGTTTGCTTTGAAACGTAAACCATCACCCTATCCATTCACTTTTTCATACAGCCCTTCTATGTTACGTAATTATTTAAAAGTCGCCTTTCGAAACCTCACCAAAAACGCGGGGTATTCGGCCATCAATATTGGCGGATTGGCTGTCGGTATGGCCGTGGCCATGATGATTGGCCTGTGGATTTACGATGAATTGTCGTACGATAAGTACCACCAACACTACAACCGCCTTGCGCAGGTGATGCAGAAACAGACCTTCAACGGCAGCAAAATAACTGGAAGTGCTATCCCAATGCCATTGGAGCCAGAGTTGCGTGCAAAGTACGGTACTGATTTTAAGCATTTGGCCATGGCTACTTGGCAAGGAGACCGTATTCTGACGTATGGCGAAACCAAGATTACGCGCTCGGGCAACTACATGGATGTGGATATGCCCAGAATGCTTTCGTTGAAAATGCTTAAAGGAAATCATGAAGGATTGAAAGAATTGAATTCGGTGCTTTTGTCGGCTTCAACGGCCAAGTCTCTTTTTGGAACCGCTGAGCCGATGGGCAAACTGATGCGGATTGATAACAAGTTGGACGTCAAAGTCACGGGAGTGTATGAAGATTTGCCGCATAATAGCCAATTCCGCGACCTCACGTTTATTGCCCCGTGGAAACTCTACGTTTCTTCGCAAAAATGGGTACAACGTGCGCTCGACGAAGGGCAGTGGGGCAATAATTCGTTTCAGTTGTTTGCCCAAATTACCGACTACGCTGATATGGACAAGCTAAGTGCCAAAATCAAAAATGCGAAGTTGGACAAAGTTGACAAGGAGGAAAAGAAATTTAAGGCGGAGATTTTTCTGCACCCGATGAGCGATTGGCATTTACGCTCTAATTGGGAAGAAGGGGTACAAACGGGTGGTTTTATTCAGTATGTGTGGTTGTTTGCCATTGTTGGGCTGTTTGTGTTGCTGCTGGCCTGTATCAATTTTATGAACCTAAGCACCGCCCGCTCCGAAAAACGGGCCAAAGAAGTAGGGATTCGTAAAGCAGTAGGGTCGATTCGCGCGCAGCTAATCAATCAATTTTTCAGCGAATCGTTTTTGGTGGTAATTTTTGCCTTTCTAGGAGCGGTGCTGCTGACGTTGGCTGTTTTGCCGTTGTTCAACGAAATTACTGATAAAAAAATGGTCTTCCCGTGGGCTGAACCTATATTTTGGCTGGTAAGCGTAGGTTTTATTGTTCTCACGGGGGTGTTGGCAGGAAGTTATCCCGCGCTGTATTTGTCGTCGTTTCAACCCGTGAAAGTACTCAAAGGTACTTTTAGGGCTGGCCGCTTTGCCTCGGTGCCGCGTCAGGTGTTGGTGGTAGTGCAATTTACGGTGTCTATCACGCTGATTATCGGAACGTTGATTGTCTATCGTCAGATTCAACATACCAAAAACCGCCCCATGGGTTACGACAACAACGGCCTGATTATGATGCAAATGATGTCTCCCGATTTTTATGGAAAGTTTGATTTGCTTCGTACGGAGCTGAAAAACAAAGAAGCGATTGTAGAAATGGCCGAATCATCAAGTCCACTGACGGGGGTTTGGTCAAACAACGGCGGGTTTGAGTGGAAAGGCAAAGATCCGAGCCTCCAAGCAGAGTTTGCGACGATTTGGGTCACGCACGATTTTGGTAAAACAGTAGGCTGGAAATTCAAAGAAGGCCGTGATTTCTCTCGGAGTTTCTCCACCGATACGGCAGCGATTGTCATCAACGAAGCCGCTGTGAAATTTATGGGGTTGAAAAACCCATTGGGAACGGTTGTTCAATGGGGACAAGGAAAAGACGCTGGGCATTTTACCATCGTGGGAATTATCAAAGACATGCTCATGGAGTCGCCGTATGAACCAGTGAAGCAAACCATTTATTTTATGAACTATGAAAACGTGAATTGGATGACGATGAAACTCAATCCAGCGCGTAGCGCCTCCGAGTCGGTGGCGATGATTGAAGCCACGTTCAAAAAATACCTTCCCGCCGCTCCGTTCGATTATAAATTTGCCGACCAAGAGTTTGGTAAAAAATTCCAATCGGAAGAACGTATTGGTAAACTTGCCGCCATTTTTGCTTTGTTGGCCGTTTTTATCTCGTGTTTAGGGTTGTTTGGATTGGCGTCGTTTGTGGCGGAGCAGCGCACCAAAGAAATTGGCGTTCGCAAAGTGCTTGGCGCTTCGGTACTTAACCTGTGGGGAATGCTTTCCAAAGACTTTGTTGTATTGGTGATTATTTCGTGCCTGATTGCCATTCCGATTGCCTATTATTTCTTGAGTGACTGGCTGCAAGATTATAAATACCATACCGAAATTTCGTGGTGGATTTTTGTGATGGCTACGCTAGGAGCGTTGGCTATTACTCTGTTGACGGTTAGTTATCAGTCAATTAGTGCCGCGATGGCGAATCCTATAAAATCGTTGAAATCGGAATAAATTTATTGTCGCGTAGAGACGTTGCATTGCGGTGGAGACGTTGCATTGCAACGTCTCCACATCATTATCACAACAATATGATACGAAATCATCTAAAAATTGCCTTGCGGAATCTTTGGAAAAACCGCCTTTTTACGGGTATTAACTTACTCGGAATGTCTATCGGCATGGCTTGCGTAGTGGTGCTGGTATTGTTTGCCCAAAAAAGCCTCACTTTTGATGCTTTTCACGAAAAATCTGACCGCCTTTTTTATGTTCAAACGGAATCGGAAGGTAAAACCCGTACCAACACGGTCTATCCTATTTTGGGACAATTACTAAAAGATTATCCCGAAATCGAAACAGGAACCCACGTTCAGTCGTGGTATTGGCCGTGGATGCACCACGCCACCAAAGACGTGCAGCCGCGCTCGCTGTTTGTTGATTCGACTTTCTTTGATGTTTTTAGCTTCTCGCTCAAATACGGAAATCCTGCTACTGCCCTGCGCGACAGGAATTCGCTGGTGATTGGTGAAAAAACGGCTTTACATCTTTTTGGGGAGGGAAATCCCGTCGGGAAAACGATTGTGCTTGATGATACACTCCCCATGAAAGTGTCAGGCGTATTGGCCGAACTACCTGCTAATTCGTCACAGCAATTTGAAGCGTTGCTACCGATAGCGATTTTGGAGCAGCAACCTTCGTTTAAGGAAAGTGCCGATTGGTACAATACGTTTGCCAATGTGTTTGTGGTACTCAAAAAAGGGGCAAACAAAGCGGCTTTAGAAGCGAAGCTACCGACCTTGGTCAAAACCCATTTTTCGCCCGATTCCCAAAAACAAACCTTACACCTAAGTGCTTTTACCCACTACATTCATGACCAAAATCCAACGTTTAAAAACTTGATTTATGGCGCGGTGGGTATCGCCGTTTTTCTATTGCTCATTATCAGTATTAACCTCATTAACCTCAACATGGCGTCGGCGTTGCCTCGGGTCAAAGAAGTGGCCGTGCGACAAGTGGTAGGAGCGAGTAGGGGCATTGTGTTGCGGCAGTTTTGGACTGAATCGGGCATTGTAATGCTGCTTTCGTTGCTATTGGCGAGTGCGTTTGCGGTGTACTATTTGATTCCGTCGTTCAATGAGTTGCGTAAACAAAACATGCAATTACACGTCTCTTGGACGGACTATCCGACGGTTTTAACCATTGTAGGAATTACGTTGTTGGTGACGTTCATTGCTGGTACGTACCCCGCGCGTTATTTGATGAGCCTCAACACCACTGATGCCGTCAAAGGAAAGCTATCGGCCGACCCTCGCCAAGGACGTTTGCGCCAAAACAGCCTCATTGTCCTTCAATTTGTGTTGGCGGTGGTGCTTATTGTCGGAACAATTGGGCTTCGTCAGCAGGTGAGTTTTATGAAAAGTGCCGACCTTGGTTTTGACCGAAAAAATGTATTGGTGTTCCAAACCGATTTGTCGTATAAGAATGAAACCACGGCGGTGTCAGAAGGGCGCGTGATTTTGGACCAATTACGCCAAAATCCCAATGTGCTTTCATTTACAACTTCGGAGGTGGTACCGATGCGCTATTGGCAAAACTTCAATAGCTATTATCCCGAAGGAAATGACGCCAAGAAAATTGGCCTTCGGCACGTAAGTGGGGGAGAAAAGTATTTTGAAACCCTCAAAATCCCGATGATTGAAGGGCGCGGCTTTCGCGACAACTCGGCCGACTCGGCCAATAACGCAGTGGTCATCAATGAAGCTGCCATGAAAGCATTTGGGTGGCGCACGGCCGTGGGTAAACGTATTCGTCAAAACAACAACGAAGCGGTTTATACGGTGATTGGGGTGACGAAAGATTTTCACTATCAAAGCCTCAAAGACGAAGTGGAGCCGTTGCTGCATTGGTACGGTGGAAAACAACAACTTTCAAGCTACCTGACGGTGCGCTTGACCGACGAAGCAAAAGGCAAAGAACTCGTGAGCCAACTCGAAGCACGTTTTAAAAAGATTCCTGCCCGACGCGGTTTAGACCATTTTTACCTCGATGAGGAAGTAAATAAAGTCTATGAATCAATTAGTAACATTTTGCAGATGACGGGTTTTGTTACGTTGATTGCCATTTTGACGGCCTGTGCAGGGATTTTTGGGTTGATTTCGTTGGTGGCCAAACAACGTACCAAGGAAATCGGTATCCGAAAAACATTAGGAGCGAGTGTTGCTAACATCACAGCCTTGCTTTCGGCTGATTTTATGAAATTGGTCGTTATTGCCTTGTTGATTGCGTTGCCTATCTCGTATTGGTTGGGGAAGAAATTGCTTGATTCCTTTGCCTACCGAGTCGATGTGCAGTGGTGGTATTTGGGGCTGGCTTCGTTTTTTGCCTTGGCCATTGCCCTTTTCTCGGTTATTTTTCAGGCCATTCGTGCGGCATTGGCCAACCCTGTAAAATCGTTGAAATCGGAATAAGTTCATTGTCCACCGTAGGACACTATTTGTCCGTAAACGGACAGATTAATTCACAAAAAATGCCTTTAGATGCGTCTGAAGGCATTTTTTGTGTCTTGGCAAACTATTTGTACGATAAAATATAAACTAATCATAATACCCATGCGTCGAACCTATTTAGGCGAATTTGAGGAAGTCGTTTTGCTGATGGTAGCCATTCTCGATGGAGAAGCGTATGGCGTCACGGTCAGTCAGGCGTTGGAAGAGCACACAGGGCGGGTGGTGACGTTTGGGACGGTTCATAATACACTCATTCGATTGGAAGAAAAAGGTTTTGTTAGCTCTGAACTCGGCGGTGCTACCAACGAACGTGGCGGGCGGCGTAAGCGCCTTTTTCACGTAACTGCTTTGGGGAATCGTGCTTTGCAAGAAATCCAACAACTGCGCCAACAACTTTGGCAACTCCTCCCACCGACTAAATTGCAATTGAACAGCCTATGAAAACCAACGAACTTCACCCGCCACAGTGGGCTAGTCGCGTGTTGAGGTGGTTTCATCCCGAAGATACCCTCGAAGAAGTGGAAGGTGATTTGGATGAATTATACGCTTACTGGTATAAGCGAGCAGGAAAACGCCAAGCAACGTGGCGGTATCTGCTCAATGTTGTATCGGTATTACCACCTTTTGTACGTCGTCGTCAACGAAAACAATCCCATAACAACCCTTTTTTAATTCAGCCATCTATGTTACGCAATTATTTCAAAATCGCCTTTCGTACCTTGGCACACAACAAGGTGTATTCAGTGATCAATGTCATTGGGTTGAGTATTGGCTTGGCAGCAGCCATGCTGATTATGCTCTATACCAAAGACGAGGTCAGTTTTGATCAGTTTCATTCCAACAACCCCCACATCTATCGCATTACGAGCAAACAGTTTACGCCTGCGGGGGTTTTTCAATCGTACAATACCCATACGGGGTACTTACAAGGGCCAAAGTTTGCAGCGGGTGTTCCCGAAATTAAATCATTTGTGCGTTATAAAAGCGACCGAAACGACATCAAAACAGGAACAGAGATCAAAAGTTTTGAATCTTTTTGGGCTGATAGTAGCTTCTTTTCCGTTTTTTCCTTTCCGCTTGTAAGTGGTAATCCCGCCACGGCCTTGAGGGAACCGAAGTCAGTGGTGCTTTCGGAAGAAATGGCCGAAAAACAGTTTGGAACGACCAATGCCTTGGGAAAAATCCTCTTTGTACGAAGTTCTTATGGGGATTCAAAAGAATTTGAACCTTATACCGTAACAGGAATTGCCAAAAAATGCCCGCAAAACTCTTCGATTAAGTTTGACTTCCTTTTTCCCTATGTGGTAAGCAAAGAAGAGATGGCCAATGAAAGCAATTGGTTTAATTTCTTCCAAAATACCTTTGTGGTGCTTCAACCTAATGCTGACCTGAAAAAAGTAGCGGCCACGATGAATCGCGTTTTTCAAAAAGATGCCAAACAAGCGATGGAAGAAGAAGTAAAGCGGTTTGGGCCTCAGAGCAAAATGGAATACATGTTGCAAGCATTTACCGACATGCACCTAAACAAAGACCAGCCTGCTCAAAATGGCTTGGTGGACGGCAGTAATCCGATGTTTTCGTACATCCTCTCGGGGATTGCGCTGTTTATTTTGCTCATTGCGTGCATCAACTTCGTGAACTTAACCGTGGCACGCTCCCTCAAACGAGCCAAAGAAATTGGCGTTCGTAAAGTTGTCGGTGGGGGGCGTGGACAATTGATGATGCAGTTTTTGGGTGAGTCGTTTATTCTGTGCTTTTTGGCGTTTGGATTTGCCTTGTTGTTGGTACAAATGGTGCTACCGACTTTCAATGAGCTTGCTAATAAAGCATTGGCATTTTCGTATTTGTTTGATGCTAAATTGATTGCAGGGTATTTAGCTTTGTTTGCTGCTACTGGGCTATTGGCGGGCTTTTATCCTGCGTTGGTCTTGTCTAATTATAATCCCGTTCAAACCCTTTACAGCCGATTCAATCTTTCGGGTAAAAATTACCTTCAAAAAGGCTTGGTGGTCTTGCAGTTTGCGTTGGCTTCGTTTTTAATCATTGCTACGCTTACGATTTATTCTCAGTTCAACTATTTGACCAGCAAAGACTTAGGGTATAACGACAAGGGTGTTGTCATGGTGAGTAAATCAAGCTTGAGTCGCAATGAAGCAAAGGTGTTGAAAGATGAGCTATTGAAAAATCAGAATATACTAGATGTCGCTCCCAAAAATGGCGGAAACTGGTACACCATTGCCAAAGTAAACGACCAAACGGAGATAAATTTTGCCTACGAAACGGTCGATGCTACGTACTTTCCGTTGTTACAAATCCCGATTATTAAAGGGCGAAACTTTTCGGTGGAGTTTAACTCTGATTCTACGTCGTCGATATTGGTTAATGAGACCTTTGTAAAGAAAGCAGGTTGGACAAACCCGTTGGGCCAAATCGTGGACTTTTGGTACAATGAAGGCGAAAAATACAAGGTGATTGGGGTAATTAAAGATTTTCATTTTGAATCACTTAGCTCCGAAATAAAGCCGCAGCTGTTTACGATGAAGCCAGGGAATCAGTACGGAAAAGTGTTTATCAAAATCAAAGAAGGAAGCGAAACGGCAAGCCTGAGCCATCTTGCCAAAACGTACAAAAAACTCTTTCCGACAAATCCGTACGAGTACAAATTTATGGACGAAGAAAACGAAAAACGCTACGAATCAGAAGCCAAATGGAAGCAAATCATGCTCTTTGGGGCGATTTTGACGATATTTATTTCGTGCATTGGCTTGTTTGGACTGGCGACCCTTTCGGCCGAACGCCGTACCAAAGAAATCGGTATCCGCAAAGTATTGGGCGCGTCGGTAGCAAGTATCACGACGCTACTTTCGGCTGATTTTCTAAAACTGGTTAGTTTATCGTTCGTTTTTGCCTTTCCTGTAGCCTATTATGCCATCAAACAGTGGCTCGAAAATTATCCTTACCGCATCGACATTAGCGTTTGGACGTTTGTAATTGCGGCGGCATTGTCGATTCTAATCGCTTTTTTCACCGTTAGTTTTCAATCCATCAAAGCTGCTTTAGGCAATCCTGTGAAATCGTTGAAAGCAGAGTAGGGGGATGTGAAATTTGTAATCGTGAGAGCTTCCAAGGCTGACCGTGGAAGCTCTCACGATTATCGAAAAACGGATTTTAAGTTAACCTCAACCCCCGTTATTGGGTCTTTGAGGGTATCATTAGAGGACAAAATATGTAACTCGCCATCGGGAAGAAGAAGGTGCGCAGTCCTAAATAAAGGCACAATAATCCATACGATTTGAACACCCGCGGGGAAATATTGTTTAAAGGCTTTGTCTGTTAGCTCATTGAGAGCTTGCTTGGGTGAAAGAATCTCAATGGCAACGATAGGAGGTTGGGTAAAAAAAACGGTATCGTTATACCAATCAATAGGTAAATTATGGTAGATACAAATGTCGGGTTTACATTTTCCTGTTGATAGTTCGAGCTCAAGCTCAGGAAAAGTATCAAATTCATCATCGTATTTATCGAGCGCAACGCACAAACGATTGATAATTCGCGAATGATTTAAGGACATAATGTCTTCTGTTTGATATTGCTCAATAAAATCAATAGATTCCGCTTCCATAACAATTTGATTTTTTACCAAATATACAGAATTAACGAAATTTATTTCGACTCCTTCCAAGTTTTCCAGTTTTGGAAGGGCTTACACAAACACTTAACATTTTTTAACGGTCGTCAGTGCAAGGTTGTGAGTATCTTCGACATAAAATAACGCTACTGCCATTTTATGCTCAAAAATCACCTCACCATTGCGCTCCGCAACCTCCGTCATTATCAGACGTACACTACGCTTAACGTCTTGGGAATCACCGTCGGAATGTCGGGAGGAATCCTGATTTTTCTCTTTATTTCGTACCACCTCAGTACCGATCGTCATCACCAAAAATTCGACCGTATTTTTCGGATTGTGGTAGATTTGCACTTAGAGGACGGCTCCGTAGAAACTTACCCCGAGGCACCACTTCCTATGGCGAAGGCGCTACGAGAAGGTTTTTCTCAGGTAGAGCAAGCTGCTTCGTTGAAGACGCTACGTGAGCTGACCGTAAGTCTTCCCAGCTCTAAAAACGGGAGTTCTCAACGTTTTTTAGAACAAAATACGGGTGCGCTCATCGAATCAGAATGGTTTGATGTTTTTGATTATCAATGGCTTAAAGGAAACCTTAAGACGTCTCTTCGCGAACCAAATACGGTGGTACTTACCGAATCTTGGGCAAAAAAATACTTCGGTAACGAAGAGCCAATCGGTAAAGTGCTGGACTTGAATCACTTGACAAAAGTAAAAGTAACTGGTGTTTTGGCTGACCCACCGCGCACTACCAATAACGATGTGCAGTTGTTTATTTCGATGGGCACGTTCTCGCATCTACTCCCCGACCAAAACCTGAACGATTGGTGGGCACTCAACTCCACCGACCGCGTTTATCTTACGCTCAAAAACCCAAGTTCGGCGGCTCAGGTGGCAGCGGCCTTCCCTGCGCTTGCTCAAAAACACTATGGTAATGATGCCTCGGTTTTTCAGTTTCATATTCAACCATTGTCGGAGGTGCATTTCGATGTAAAACGAACGGGTGGGGCATTGATTCAGCGCTCGTTGTTGTGGTCGCTAGGGTGGATTGGCGCGTTTTTGATTCTAATTGCCTGCCTCAATTTTATCAACTTAGTCACGGCGCAGTCGTTGAGTCGGGCCAAAGAAATTGGTATCCGCAAAACGTTAGGAAGTAGCAAATGGCAAGTAATGCGCCAATTTTTGCTGGAAACTGCGCTGATTGTGACAACGGCGGCGGTCGGGGCTGTGCTTTTAGTAGTGCTTATTTTACCTTTTGTTAATCAATGGTTAGGATTGAATTTGTCATTTACCTTCAATGCCCAAGCGACGCTATTTTTGACGGTACTTTTGGTAGTCATCATCGGACTGGCGGGTGGGTATCCCGCGTTTATGATGTCGGGCTTTAGCCCTTGGCACGCATTAAAAGGGAAAGGGGGGCTGCCGAAAAGGGGAGGTTTTTCCCTACGGCAGTCGATGATTGTGGTGCAATTTGCCATTTGTCAAGCCTTACTTATTGGTACAATGGTCGTAACGAGGCAAATGAAGTACGTGGAGCAGTCGAATTTGGGTTTTAAAAAAGATAACGTATTGGTTATCAACCTGCCCGATCCTTCCCCAACGGCCCTCACAGCGTTTAAAAACGGATTGCTTCAATACCCCGAAATACAGTCGGTAAGTGCGGCGTATCGACCACCTTCAGCTTCGGTAATGAACGGTGGCTCGTTCAAATTTGACAATCGTGCTCAATGGGAAGTTTTCCCAATACGAGAACGACTGGGAGACGCCGATTATCTCAAAACCTATGGGCTGGAATTGGTAGCAGGAAGGAACGTCTTGGCGTCGGATACCATTCGGGAGTACGTAGTCAACGAAGCGTTGCTCAAAAAACTAAACATCAAACACCCTAACGACATTTTAGGTCATAACATAGAAACCTACCTGTCGCCCGTAGCTGCGCCCGTGGTGGGAGTGGTCAAAGATTTTCATTTACGCTCATTACGTGAGCAAATTGAGCCTTGCGTGATTTCCACCCAAACTGCTCGTTATCGAAAAGTAGGCGTACGGGTTGCGGCAGTTTCTCCCTCCAAAACCCTTGATCACGTTCGGCAAACGTGGCAAAAAATCTATCCGAATGAGGTGTTTAGCTACGAATACCTTGATGAACAGTTGGCAAAATTTTACGAAACCGAACAATTGACGGTTCGGTTGGCGAGTGTTTTTTCGGTAGTTGCCATTCTCATTGGATGTTTGGGATTGTACGGGCTCGTTTTGTTGGTCGTGGCTCGGCGCACCAAAGAAATTGGCGTTCGGAAAGTACTCGGTGCCTCGGTCGCAAGCATTGTAAGGCTCCTTTCTATCGACTTCTTAAAACCTATTTTGGTAGCTATTGTACTGGCTACGCCTGCGGCTTGGTACCTCATGAATCAGTGGTTGGCCGATTTTGCCTATCGCATCGAAATGGACTGGCTCATCCCGACCTTGGCAGCACTCTTAACGGTGGTAATTGCGTTCTTTACCCTCAGTTTTCGTAGTACTAAAGCCGCCTTGTCCGACCCAGTAGAAGCACTGAAAGTAGAGTAGAAAAAGGTAGGGGGGTAAATATGCAAGGGGCAAACCGAAAAACGCTAAATCCAAAACACTAAACTGACTGTCCGAAGGCGTACTAAAATTTGTCCGCTTTTGGACAGTTTGCGACGAATAAAAAGGCTGTCTCAAAAGCTTAGTATCACCAAATTATATTCGGTACTTATTCAACCTCACCCCTTAAATCCCCCTCTCCTTGCTGGAGATGGGGACTTTTAAAGCCCTTCTCATGGAAGGAGAAGGGCTGGGATGAGGTTGAAACCAAAGAATATTTTATAACCTGTTACTTTTGAGATAGCTTTTTCTATGATTGGCAAGGTATTTTACATACGGAAATAGATGAAATAAAAATTACTCATGCGAAGAAGTGATTTAGGAGAATTTGAAGAGGTGGTACTCTTGACCGTAGCGGTTCTTGCCCCCCATGCCTACTCGGTGTCTATTGCCGAAGAATTGGAACAAGAAACGGGACAAACCGTCAGCACTGGAGCGGTTCATGCCGCTTTGCAGCGGCTCGAACAAAAAGGCTACGTGACTTCGCTTTTGGGCGAAGCTACTGCTGAACGCGGCGGGCGGCGTAAACGCTTATTTACCGTGACAGCCCTGGGTGGAAGAGTCCTAAACGACGTACGCCAAGTCCGAAACCGGCTTTGGGAGCGCATTGTGCCGCAAGTGACTTTAAAATGGAGCTAATTCTTTGGCCACAATGAAAACACTAAAAAATAAAAGCCCTTTTCCGAGGCTCGATGAGTTCCTGCATCGCTTGGTGGCTCCGCACCTTCGGGAAGAAATCATGGGTGATTTGCACGAACGGTATCAACGCCGTACGCAGCGTTTGGGAGAAACAAACGCCCGCCAACGCTATTGGCGCGATGCCCTGACGTACGTTCGATGGTCAAACATCAAACGGAAGCCCAATCCGTATCCAACAACCTATTTATACAGCCCTACTATGTTACGCAACTATTTCAAAATCGCTTTTCGTAACCTGTTGAAACACAAAGGTTACTCCTTTATCAATGTTTTTGGACTCGCTACGGGCATGGCCGTGGCGATGCTGATTGGCCTGTGGGTTTGGGACGAACTGTCGTTCAATAAAAACCACAAAAACTACGACCGAATCGCTCAAGTATGGCAGTTTGTGAATTTTGACGGGACGATTTCTTCGTACAACTCTGTCCCCATTCCAATGGCGGAGGAATTGCGCAGCAAGTACCCTGATTTTCAGGCGACCAGCCTTTCCACTTATACCCGCGACGTGATTCTGGCGGCAGGTGATAAAAAATTAACCAAAAGTGGTAATTATGTACAGCCAGCTTTTGTCGATATGATGTCTTTCAAGATGTTGGCGGGTAGTGCCGACGGATTGAAAGACATCCATACTATTTTCCTTTCTGAGTCGGTGGCAAAAGCATTTTTTGGTACCGAAAATCCGCTGAATAAAATCATTAGGATGGGCAACAAAACTGACGTGAAAGTGACAGGAGTGTATGAAGATTTGCCGTATAACAGTGCCTTTCGCGACGTACTCTTTCTGGCACCTTGGGAGTTGTTTGTGGCCAACGATGCTTATGTCAAAAGAGCGTTGGACGAATGGGACGAGAATTCCTTTCAAGTATTTGCGCAATTGAAAGAAGGACCAAGTGCGGAGGCGGTTTCGGCCAAAATCAAGGATATTCGCATGAAACGCAAAGACCCGCCAGGCTACAAACCTGCCTTTTTCTTACATCCGATGGAGCAATGGCATCTATACACTGACTTTAAAGACGGGAAAAATGCGGGTGGCATTGTTTACTTTGTCTGGCTTTTTGGCGCCATTGGGGTGTTTGTTTTGCTATTGGCCTGCATCAATTTTATGAACCTAAGCACTGCCCGTTCCGAAAAACGAGCCAAAGAGGTGGGCATTCGTAAGTCGGTTGGTTCGGTACGTGGACAATTGATTTTTCAATTTTTGAGTGAGTCGTTTGTCATTACCCTCATTGCATTTGTGTTGGCATTGCTTTTTGCCCAGCTTGCTCTTCCTTTTTTCAATGAAATCGCAGATAAACGAGTTTCTATTTTATGGGCGAACCCTTGGTTTTGGCTGTTTGGGTTAGGTTTTAGCTTACTTACGGGGTTGATTGCGGGCAGTTATCCAGCGCTTTATCTATCTTCCTTTCAGCCGATTAAGGTATTGAAAGGCTCTTTCAAAGCATCGAGATTTGCTTCCCTTCCTCGCAAAGTATTGGTGGTTTTTCAGTTTACGGTTTCAGTTACTTTAATCATTGGCATCATCACTGTTTTTCGGCAGATTCAACACGCCAAAGACCGCCCTTCGGGTTATGAGCGTAGTAGTTTGGTAGAAATCAACATGAACACGCCCGAACTCTACGCACATTATGAAGCCTTGCGGAATGATTTGCTTAATACGGGTGCAGTAGTCGAATTTGCGGAGTCGGGTGGTTCTATTACAAGTCAGTATGGCGGAACCACCAATATTTCTTGGAAAGGAAAAACGCCGAATACCCAACCTTTGTTTATGGCGAACCAAGTTACCCATGATTTTGGCAAAACGGTAGGTTGGAAAGTGATAGAGGGCCGTGATTTTTCAAGAAAGTTCTCCACGGATTCTTCGGCTATGATCATCAACGAAGCGGCATTGAAGCTAATGGGCTTCAAAAACCCCATCGGCGAAATCGTCCAAAGTGGTAAGGAATATAAAGTAATCGGAGTCATTAAAAACATGATTCGACAATCGCCTTTTGAGCCTGTTAACGCTGCTTTTTATACCATTAATTACAACGCAGTCAACACGATTAGCTTCAAACTTGCCCCTCAATTGGGGACAAGCAAGGCACTTGACAAAGTGGCTGACGTATTTAAAAAATACAACCCCGAAGCGCCGTTTGAGTATAGTTTTGTGGATGAAGTCTATGGTCGGAAGTTCAGCGACGAAGAGCGAATTGGTAAATTAGCGGCCTTCTTTGCCCTTTTAGCGATCCTAATTTCGTGTTTAGGGTTGTTTGGGTTAGCCTCGTTTATTGCCGAGCAACGTATCAAAGAAATCGGCATCCGAAAAGTATTGGGGGCTAGTGTGGCTGGGCTTTGGCAAATGCTTTCCAAAGATTTTGCCTTACTGGTGTTGATTGCTTGCTTCATCTCGGCGCCAATTTCCTACTATTTGCTCAACGATTGGCTACAGCATTACGAGTACCGTACCGAATTATCTTGGTGGGTATTTGTGGCGGCAGGTTTGGGGGCTATCGCAATTGCCTTGCTGACGGTCAGTTACCAAGCCATCAGGGCTGCGCTGATGAACCCTATAAAATCATTGAAGACGGAATAGAATATGAAATATCAACCGCCTGCTTGGATTGACAAATGGCTTAGTCGCCTGCTCGCACCACATTTGCGAGAGGAAGTGATGGGCGATTTGAATGAGCGTTATCAACGCCGTAGCCAACGTTTGGGGGAAACGAACGCCCGTCAACGCTACTGGCGCGATGCCCTGACGTATGTTCGATGGTCAAACATCAAACGGAAACCTAATCCGTATCCAACAACCTATTTATACAGCCCAACAATGTTACGCAATTACCTAAAAATCGCATTTCGTACCCTTACCCGTCACAAATTGTACACGGCCCTCAATGTGGCTGGCCTGACTTTCGGAATCACTTGTTTTCTGATTATCGGCTTGTATTTGTTTGATGAATTAACTTTTGACCAACAGCACCGCAATGCGTCGCGCATTTACCGAGTGCTCGAACACAAAAAAACGAAAACCGATGACCTTACGGTGGCAGCCGTAAGTTATAAATTAGCCGAAGAATCAAAGAAAAGTATTCCAGAAATCGAAACAACGGCGCGCATGACCAGTTTTGGGCGCGATAATCTGTCGAATCCTGAAACCAAAAACAAGGTTCACTTGACCATCAACTTGGCCGATGAAAATTTTATGAAGGTATTTGATTTTGAGTTGATTTCGGGGGAAAAACAAACGGCGCTCAAAGAGCCTAATTCAATTATAATTGTGGAAGATATTGCCAAAAAGCTGTTTAATAGCACTGATGTTGTTGGCAAAGCCCTTCGATTTGATTTTACGGAAAAGCCCTTTAAAATCACGGCCGTCATTAAAAATCATCCGAGTAATTCAAGTTTCGATTTTGAGTCTTTATTATCCGAAAGTACTTTCAACGACGATGCCGAGTTTCAGCAATCGAATGCGTCTGACTGGTCATCGCACGATTATACGGTGTATGCTTTGCTGAAAGAAAATACCGAGCCGCAAGCCGTGGGTACTAAAATGAATGCCTTGGTGGCAGCCAATTATAAACCTGAAGTAGGGACAATGACCGATTATTCGTTGCAGCCCCTTACCGAGATGCGCTTGCATTCTGACCATATTGCCAGAGGTTCTACCAGCTTAGGTTCGGGAAAAGGCAGTATTTTATACATCAAGATTTTTGGAGCAGTAGCGCTGTTTGTCCTGCTGATAGCCTGTATCAATTATATGAATCTGACGACCGCGCGCGCTTCCAATCGTTCTAAAGAAATTGGCGTTCGCAAGGCCAACGGTGCTTTTCGCAGCCATTTGATTAACCAGTTTTTGTTAGAGTCGTTGCTCGTAACGTTACTTTCCTTCGCATTGTCGATTGGGCTTGTCAATCTTCTTTTGCCGTCTTTCAATGCTTTTACGGAAAAACAGCTTTCGCTCGGCTTCCATTCCGATTACCGTATTTGGCTATACACGATTGTCGCGGTGGTGCTAACGGGTTTGATTTCGGGGAGTTATCCAGCATTTTTGCTATCACGTTTCAGCCCGCTTGCACTTTTGAAATCACTCAAGCTACAAAATAAAGGTGATTTGTCGCTGCGCAAAGGATTGGTGGTTTTTCAGTTTACAATTTCTGTCGTAATGATTATTGGAACAATTGTCTTGTTCCGACAAATCCAATACGTCAGTAACAAAGATTTAGGGTTTACAAAAGAATTGCTGTTGGTGGTGGATATAAATTCGGGTGATGTCCGAAAAAATGCCCAAACCATCAAGAACGAAATCAGTAAGATTGCGACGGTGAAAAATACCTCGGTGATGTCGCGGGTGCCAGGGGAATGGAAAAATATTCCAACCGTTAAGATTCGCCCAGAAGGAGATAACGACGAACATAAAATTTCGTATTTGTTGGGAGTGGATGAAGATTTTGCCACTACGTTTGAAGTAAAGGTCGTGAACGGGCGCAATTTCATGGGGGCAAACGATTCCACTTCGATTATTTTAAATGAGACTGCTGCCAAGATGTTAAACATAAAAGAAGCCGTGGGGCAATTGGTAGAAATCCCCGAACGCTCGATGGGAGGAAGCTACAGTCTTCTTAATTCAAGAGAGACCTTTCGCGCGCGCGTAATAGGTATAGTAAAGGACTTCCATTTTCAGTCGCTGCGCGAAAAAATAGCGCCTATGGTTTTGGCGTATCAAAACAACCCCGTGCATTCGATTGACTACTTCACGTCAAGAGTTACGGGGAATGATATTCCGACGACTTTGGCCAAGATCAATGACGCCTTGACAAAAATTGACCCTGCGCATTTATTGGAGTATCATTTTTTGGACGAACAATTGGCGCGCTTCTATGCCGATGACCACCGCCGCGAAACCATGCTGATTTGGGCAGCCCTTGCTACTATTTTTATCGCTTGCTTAGGGCTGTTTGGTTTGGCTACCTATACCGCCGAGCAACGAATCAAGGAAATTGGGGTCCGAAAGGTGCTTGGAGCAAGTGTCGTTAATCTCACAGCATTACTTTCCAAAGACTTTTTAAAGTTGGTATTAATTGCAAACGGTATTGCATTTCCTCTAGCGTGGTGGGCTACGGGGCTGTGGTTGCAAGAATTTGCGTACCATATTACAATAGAATGGTGGATTTTCTTGGTAGCAGGAGGGTCAGCAATATTTATTGCACTACTTACAATCAGCTATCAGGCTATAAAAGCAGCCTTAGCAGACCCAGTTAAGAGCTTAAAAACAGAATAAACAGAATAAAAGGAAAACGGGGCAGATTAAAATGAAAATATCTGCCCCATTTATAAACCTTATCCAAGAATAACTTGCAAATTTCTGAGAAGGCAAAAAATGGCTTTTAGCCCTAAAATCAAGAAAAGAAGGTAGAGCGAGCACGTTTTGCGGTATTTTGGTGAAGAGCTGGGGTTTTTTTTGTAGATACAATGAATTGGTTGATAGGCAATTGTGAATTATTTTGAAAAATAGTTGTGTAAATATTTGGAAAGTGCTGATAAAAGTGGGACTTTTGCAACCCCAAACAACGAGGGCGGGGTTTAAAGTCCAAATAAAATTTTGAAAAGTAAAAAAAATCAAAAATAAATTTGGATATTAAAATAAAAAGTGAGACTTTTGCAACCCGAAAGAAATGAAGGGGAGCTAATAAAGGAGAAGAGATTTTGAAGGTTGAAAAAAAAGTTCAAAATTTTTTTGGAAATTAGAAAAGAAAGTCAGACCTT
>NZ_JBYFCK010000028.1:0-63208 GCF_057652155.1 Runella sp. R0.1_18 | reverse complement strand
ATGCTGTGGTGGAGCGAGGTGAAAAATATGATAAAAATTATAGGTCAACCCTTGTTTAAACCATAGAAATCGGCCCCATCCATAACGACTCAGCAAAAGCATTGTCGTAGGGATCGTCGGCCCGACTCATACTGGGCCTAATATGCCACAAATTTATCAATTCTTTCAACTCAGTCGATACATATTGTCCACGGCACAGGCCGCCCTGCTTGATCTGAATGAATGATTAATCCTGCTAAAGGTTGGCGCATTTGTAAGGCCCTTCTTAGCGAAATGATAACCAGTTCATCTTCCATCGTTTGACCCACATGCCATCCCACTATTTTGCGCGAAAAAAGCAGGGCGGCCTGTGCCGTCCATCCAAATTGCTAATTAAGCCCATTCTCCATTGACCAGTGGCAAATAAGTAATATCACTGACCTAAACTAAATTAGGAGCTATAGGCAAAGTTTGATCTAACAGCAAATTCGGCCAGTAACCTTTTCCATGCCTGCTATCAGTCGTGCGTGGCACAAACGATTTTGCTGGGCCGCCAGTGCGGCTGAATGGCCTTTAAACCAAATCGTTTCATTAGTGCTCTCATCTGATAACGACCAATTATAAAGCCCTGCTCTTTCAGTTCAGCTATAATCCTTCGGCTGCCATATCGGCGTTTATGCTTCGCAAAAACCTGTTCCACCACCTGCTGATTGTTTTTCTTTTCAGCGGTTAATTGATAGCTGCCACCTCGTAAATATCGATAATAAGCTGTGCTCCTTAATCCTAAAACAGAGCATAGGGTTTCTATTCTAAAGTCCTGAGTCAGACATTTTACCAGGCCATATCTTTGTTTCAAGTCTGTTGGCTGACAATGCTCAAGGACGCAACGGCGCACCGTCTTTTTTTAAGATATCACGTTCAATTTCCAACTGCCGAACACGTTGCTGAAGGCGTTGATTATCAATTAGTACTTCGAAAATATAGTCCCGGTAGAAGTTGCTTTTCTTCCCCTTTGGTACGTTGTTTCCATTTGTAGATGAGTGCTTCACTTATCCCCAAGGCCTGAGCCACATAGGCCACACTTTGCCCGTTGGAAATCATCTTAAGCACTTCAGCCTTAAAGTCAGCGTCGTATTTACGACGTTTGAAAGAGTCTTTTTTAGGTTGTATGATCTTGTAAGTTAAGCAAGTTCACTGTACCGATTTATCAGGCCATCTCATAGGTCTCATAGGATTAAATCCCGTGGTGGGTTCTACCCATGCGGCTCCTTAAAGTGCCTATATCCTGCTCAACAACTGAAAAGTAAACTTAACAGTATCTTGATTTTGTTCAATTACACAAATCTAAAGGCGGCCCCGTCACCCTCTACATATACTTTTAATCTTGTACTATCGATGACGATGTGAAGGGCTTCGACAGTGCTATCCTTACAAGGAGCTGGGGCTGAAAAGGCTACTACTTTGGCCTGCCGGCGACATAATTGAGTGTAGCTTGGTACTTGCAGATTCATCTTTATAATGGCTAACATACTCTGAATCAGTCCTTGTGTTTGTCGAAATGCTAATCGAAATACGGCTTTGAGAGCCAAAGCAGCCTGAATGCATCCGTCGGAATAGCGAAACTGGCCACCAGCTGCGCGTGAGCCTTTATAATACCAATTTGCCAGTGTATTTTCACTAAGCCAAAGTGTATCATATCCTCTGCAAATCAATGCTTTATCGTACTCAGGCCAGTTGTTTAGTCGGTACGTTTCTTTAGCTGATTGTGATTTTTTAGCCTTTTTGGTTTTTTTAGGAACTTGGTTGTCAGCTTGGGTAAAAAAGTGTAATTTTGGCATAGCACTGGAGCCCATTGGGCGGTGACTTTGGAGGTTTGGCGATCTCAAAGTTCGCTATTCCAGTGCTTTTTTTATGCAAATTGAGATGATTTACTATAGCCATGCAACAAAGCCCTTTTCGCTCAAAAAGCAAGGCTTTATTTTTTCTTGTCTAATTCATATAATTGCCTGATTTCATTCTCTGTCAATGCTCGATTATAAATCCGAAACTCGTCAAGGGTGGCTTCTCGTAGTGGGCTTTGGTACTTATCAAAAGTAACATTTGGGCAAGAAGTAGATTTTCTAAAATATTGATGATTATTTAATGCCCCAACAAGAATATCATAATTAACATTTAGAATATTTTGCCACTCATCTCTCCCTAAAATGAATTGGTTTCCCGATCCAGATTCGGAGTTACAATAAATTTTAATTACAACAGTACTATTCGACAATTTTTCTCCCACAAAACATATATGTGTATATTCCTCAGAATTAATTTTCCCATATCCTAATGTACCCCAAGCATTAAACACATCTATTTCTCGTTGAAAGCGATAACCAAATAATTCATTATTCTGAGCTTGCCTAAGAATTAACCCATATCCATTGACTGGAGTAAAATCATAGGTTAAGTTACTGTTTATTTTACCAGCAAGTTTATTTTCATATCTATCAAAAATTGCTTTAGGAAATTGAGAAAATCCAGCACCATAAATACAATCATTCGAGATAGGTTCATCAAATTCAGCCTTTTTAATATTTATCCAGAACGAATAAGTCCATCCATCTTCAAATTTAAGAGAGGCCGCTGCTTTAACAAGAATTCTGTTAGGATTATTTAAGTCATATTCTTTGGGGAAGTAAATACCTCTCCCTTTTTGCCCGTCCACATAACTCATTCCACCAATACCCAACATCTGCCCATCGTTTCCATTGCCGCTTTTGTCTTTTGTATCACCATCAAAGGGGTAGTAGGCTACAAGACCATTTTTAGGTACTGGAGAGAGGGGAACGAGGCGGTAATCTAAGGTAGCAGGTGATGAAATTATTTTTGCACTGCCAAAAACAATTGGATTATTATTGATAAATTCTTCGCTGTACTTATCTGGTAGTGCTCTTAAAGCTTCAGTAAAATTCAGTCCATTTAGCATGAGACCGAGGATTAAGGAATTAGTGTACCATCCTATACCCTGTATATCACTCCAACCTACTACGACCCTTGCTCCTTTTTTACGAAAAGTCTTTAAAAAGTGTGTTGTGTCTTTTGCACTTTGGCAGGCACTAATCATTATTTGTGAATTTGGGAAAGAATGATCTTTGTAATTGTTTTCTATAAACTTTTCAGTAATTGCATAATAACTACTAATCTCATTATTTTCTTGGATGCTCATGGGAATAATTTCTCCTTTGAGCCAAAGTTGTTCGTAATCATTATTGAAAAAATATTCAGCACCTTTTCCCAAAAAATATTCCCCTGTAATTAAGCATGAACTTGAATTCGTCATTCCACCATGAGTTGATAAAAATACAATGCCGTATTTATTCAATTGTGTTTTCATAAAATCAATTGTCATATCTTTTCGATCAACTCTATCAACCTGATATCCATTTTTAATAAATTTGTTTTCAATAAAGTCAAAGGTTGCTTTTCGCTTTTCACGCGCCTTGTCATTAGACATCTGATTAATTAAACACACTTTTTTATTCCCAGGATATTCGGCAGCGGCAGTGCGAGCCTTGGCACTGATTGTAGCACTTTGTATCAATTCTTGTTTGGGTTCGGGCGTAATGCTTTGTAAATCGTCTAAGGGCAAGTCTTTATCGGCTGGGTTATACATCCAACCTACTACACCACCTTTTTTGAATTTCACAAACGTGGCATTACTCGTTACGGCCACATCTTCTACTGCGGCTTGTTTTTTAAATTCTGCCACTTTTGCCTCAAATACCATTTGTAGTTTGTCGTTAGGTATGTCCAAAAGCATTTTATCGGCTACTGCCGAGATGGCATTATAAGAGGTTATTATTTCCTGTTTTTCAATATTTCTTAACTCATCAGCAGGTATATCTACTGCTTTTTTTGAACACCCTCCCAAAAATAGAAAAATGATAAATGATGCATTTATTAGTATTTTCATTGTGTTTCAAACGATTTTATGTTATAAAGAGATGCTGTAAAGACTGGTTATTGATCCCTATCAAAATTGGGTGGAAGCAAAACACCTCCACCCATATTGCGTCTATGTAATCAAATTTACCTATAAAAATAAGGTCAGAATTTAACGGAAACCCCAAACTGACCTACCGAAAATCCCGTTCCCAATTCGCCAAATACCGCCATGTTTTTATTGAAAAAATAGCGTGCGCCCACGTGAAGCGGAATGAAAAGTGTTTTCATGCCTGTTTCTTTCTTAAACTCACGTTTGTATTCTCGGCGAAGTTCGCGGCGTTCGGCCTTGGTTAGGTCGGGGTCGTTGAAGTCTTCTATCTCCGATAATGCCACATACCGATACCCCAAGCCAATCCCTGCGTACAGGTCCAATTTATCAGGCATGAGTTGAAACATCTCTGCCAGATGATAGCTTCCTCTCAAAGCACCGTGTAAAAAGTGAGCCCTGCCAAATCCATCTTTGTTGTGATATTGCGAATATCCCCATTGTACGCCAGCACTTACTTGGTTGGTGATGCCAATATCAGTGGTAAGGCTTGCACCTACGCTATTGTGTTTGGGGGAATAGCTCAAAAATCCCTCCTGAATAGAATAAGCCCCTGCACCAATGCCCAAGTTGGCTACTTTAGTGTCTTTATGGAAAGCTTGAGCGAAAAGTTGTCCAAAAGAAATAAAGAACAACGCTAAAAAGACATTTGTAATTTTCATAGTTAGTGATGGTTAGTATTTGATAAAGGTTTCGACGAATTCATCCCCTTCTTCATTGATTTCGATGATAGTCAGGGTTTTGTCTTGAATATGAGCCGACATTTTCTCATTGTGAGCCATAAGGAAACCCTCTTCTATGATAAGATGAGGTTCGGAGGTTATTTTGTAATGAACACTTCTTTCGCTGTAAATCAATAAGCCATCGGCCGTAAACTCAAAAACTTCGTTAGCGTAGAGTTTTTGGTTGATTTGTGTTAGTTCATGGGCATATTTGTTGTCAGAAGTAGTTTCCAACTTTACTAATTTCCACTTGCCTACAATCGTTTCGGGACTCACACCAGTGCCTTTGGTACAGGCGGTAGCGATTAAAAAAGAGAGAATAAAAATGAAGGGTTTCATCTGGGTTTTTAGTTTTGTTTAACTTTTTCAATTATTTTATCATAATCCTTGCTAATTTGGCTTTTGATGCCATTCATAGCCATTGTCACGGCCTTGATATTGGAGTAATGAACTGCGCCGAATTTTGAATAATTCCAAGGATACCAACCAGTACTTGTTTGACCCATCCCTCGGGATTCATATCTCGCAATGGTATTGCCTGATACATCAGAAAGAGAAACTTCAATGTCAATGACAGCACATTGTTTTCGGAAACGTCTGATTCCGTACATGGTAGCTCCGCCAAAAGCATTAAAAATTCCCAACCCTATAGGAAATCCCCATTTTTTTTGGCCTTGTATCCCCGTAATTGGGTCTATTTCAGGCATTTGGTCGTTATAGGTAGAAATAGCTGAAAGCGTACCAAAAGCCAATCGAACGGGTGTTGTGACCTTATTCCATTTTCGTTTATTGGCCCAATACTCCCTTACAGCTACTGTGGCTATCAGTTTACGTGTTCCTGTGGCTTCCCCCATATTATTAATAATATCGCGTTCTATGATGGTACGGGCATCTTTTTTACGGTCGTCTTTGATGTAACGGTCGTGGGCAAACGCATTGGCAATTCCATAGAAAAAACTCAAAAATGGGTCTGAACTCCACATTAATGTGCCTGTTCCTTTTTTGACCATGTATTCTTCATAGTTCGCATCCAATGTCTCTTCTCTGACGTTGGGCTCAACGGCAAAAGGAAACTTATTCTCCATGGGTGTTTTGGGATAAACACTTGACAATGGAATTTTGCGTTGGCAGTTTGATAAGCATAGCAGTAGCAGCCCGCCACTAATCAGCAGATTCATTTTCATAAAATAGGGGTTTATAGTTAGAGTTTGGTTGCGGTCAGTAAGTATCGAGCATTATTGAATTGAAAATCAAGAGTCAAAACATTGTTTTTGATAAACCCCAAGATTGCTTTACTGTCATTACTGTCAATGAGTTGCGTACGATCTGCATCGTACTTGAGCGAGACAGTCCGGAAAGTTTTGGCATCAGTAAGAAAAACGGGACTCTGTCCGAATTCAAATTCAACAGGTGTGCCCAGTCCTACGAGTTCGTCGCTGTATTTGGCAATGGACAATTGCATATTCATCAATACTGCGGTTGTCTCAGATCGTCCGTTCTTAAGCGAGTTTTTACCCGGATAATTACAAAATTCATTGCCAACTTCGATATGCGATACCTGATAAGTACCAACCAATTTGTCAGCCTTTGGAGCTGCCGTACCAACAATATCCTGAGCTATGTTACAGGAAGTAAGAGCCCATATCAGATATATGAGCATGGGTAAAAAAGAAAATCGGACAGACATAAATTTTAAGTTTTGTGAGTATTTGTTTTATGTTAACATCACAAACTTAAATGCAGATCAGCTGTTGTCAAATTGTAAAAATAAGTATTTACAGTTATTGTTGTGCTGTGGAGTAACTCATTGTTAATTAGTGGCTTATGTGGTATTTTGTTGGTATAATAAACAAAAAGTTGAATTTAACTGCTAAAAATCTCTGTTTTGAATTTACAATAAAGGAGTCCTTTTTTGGGCTATCTCGTCGTAAATCGGAGCACTCCCAAATAGATAGCTTTAACCATCAGTGCTTCGTTGGTTGCCACATTAAACAGCTCTCTTAACTCAGCCAAATGCTTATCAATGGTCTGTTGTGCTTTATTCAGACAATCTTTTTCTGCCATTTGTCTAGAGGTCTTACCTGTGGCCAGTAAATGTAAAATTGGTTTTTTAAAGGGGCTGATTTCAAAGCCTCTGACAGTTGTTGCTACTTCGATTTCATATACTGCATCAATTTCATCAATAATAGGTTCAACTACATCTTTTTCTTTCTTATAACTTTTAGCCAATTTGATTAGGGCTACTTTCAGAATCGTATCACCCAATAATTCTCGTTTTCTTACCACTTCTGATTTTGAAAGGCAAGCCTTTACATTTGGGATTTTGAGCAGGGATTCTGCCAACGTTTTATCTTCCAACAAATCACTGATGATAATAATCTTGGTCTGAATGTAATATTTAGACAGGTAAATGGCTACATCTTTTCCATTAACTTGGTCGGATTTACCAAATAACAAATCCAATAACAGCACATCCGGAGGCACACTGTCTTTTCGATGTAATTCCGATTTGAGCTTATCAAATGTGTCAACCACAAAATCCAAAGTAATTTTGTTGGGCGAGTCCCTCGATTTTTTTTTCGCAATGAGTTCATTGACACAGTCAGATAGATACTGCTGAATCATCAAATGATCTTCTAAAATGCCGATACGAATTTGCTTTAAATTGTGCATAGTAATGTACAAATTGAGTAGTTACAGGGTATAATTCCATAGAAATGAGTTATAATTCGACAATCAGTTCCAGCTCAGTTCCCACGCCTGGTTGACTGAAGAATCGCCCTTTTTTATCTAAACTGAACAATACACCTTCTATATCAAATAGTCCCCTGCCTGTTGACTGCGCCTTAATTTTTTTCATATCAAAACCACGTCCGTTATCTTTCATGTAGAGGCTGATTCCCTTTTTATGATGGCTTAAATAGACTGAAATATCAGAGGCATGGCTGTGCAAAACACTGTTTGTAACAAACAGGTTAATAAGGTTATAGATATTGAATTGGATGGTTTTACAACGGCGATTTTTTTCTTCATCAGAGTATTTTTGATTTAGCAGATCAAAATTACCTTCTGGTTTGAAATGAATACTACCCTCAAACGTTTGTTGCTTTTGTTGTAACAACTCCCTGCATACTGGTATCAAACCGCTAATGTCTAATTTTCGAGGATAGGTGGACTCATATATTTCGGCAAGTGTGGCTTTGGTCTGCTGAATATCTTCTGTTATTTTATCAATTTCCTGCTTCAGATCTTCCAAGTCTGCAAAGCGTTTTGCCAATAGATCGGCCACTTCCCTGACCGTTTCTATTTTCAACTGAAGGCCGAGCAAATCTCCTCCTACTTCGCTGTGCAGGCGATTGGCAATAACAGAGCGCGTTTGTGTTTCGCTTTCATTTTGTTTTTGGATGATCGTATCTCGTTGGCGGATTTTATCTTTCAGAAATCCAAAAATGACCGACAAAAGAAACCCTGTCACTGCTGTGACTGTCAGTAAAAAACCAATATTTCCGTAAGGCATCAGTATTTTAGTTTTGAATGGCCGGCAAGTACCCAATTTTTAGAAATACCGAAAGCATAACCAAAGAAATACAAGGCTATGATATTCAGTATTCCATAAATTGAATAAAAAATCAGAGCATACCGTTCCTCTCCAGTAATGGGTGAGGGTATTTGAGCTGGCAACGCCATCAAATAATTGATAATCATTCCTACACATACCCAAAAAAAAGGTACGGTAACAAAGTAAGCATTGGAGTTGTTTAATTTTCGGATGTATTGAAATGAAAAAATTAAAACCACAAAAATCAAGAAACAAGAGGCCATCCATGATTCGTTCAATCCGGCATCCGCATATTTAAAGGACTGATAAAACTCATAACACCACAAGCTCATAAAAACGACCAAAAGGCTAATCAGCATGGCCTTTGAAACGGATAGATGTATCCTAAATAGCCATAACACCGTCAGAAATTCAAAAATTTTACGCAGATTAATTACGGGTTCGGGTACATGAGGCCATTCCGCAGATTGTTGGGCAATTTGATGATAAATTGCCAATGATAAATCGACAACCCAAAACCAACCCCAAAGTGCAATTTTAGACTTTTGGCAGTATTTGTAACGGATGCCCCAAACGATAAGCATCACCAACTCAGTGATGAAGAGCACATAGTAGGAATAGGTGAAAAAGGTTTGCATACATATAACTCAGTTTGGAGTCTGTGGTTGTTATTGTTCGCCTTTGTATTTTGAACAGGCTCTAAGATAATCAGTAATGTCGGGAATTACAGTTAATGGCGATACCACACCATTTCCTCCTCCTTTAATTGGGTAAAGTTGAAACTGATTTTTCAAGCAATTTTGGATGTATTGCTGATATTGTATAATGTTTTTGAATGAATCCCCAATAGCATCTGCTTTTCGGGCACATTCGCAATCATAAAATTCAAAGAATCCTTTTGTATATTTTTCTTCTATCTTTTCCTTGTCTTCCAAAAACTTAATCCCCAATATACCTTGTCCTTTCTCGGCCCATAGGATAGCATCAATTTCGGGATTAAGTTCATAAATATGGTTAAGTTCATCAGATATCTCTTTATCGTATCTGGTGGAAATGATAGTGGCAGCATCAAGGACTTCCTCCAAATTCTCCTTACCAATTCTCTGATTGGAGATCGATTGATGGACTTCGGTTGGTTCAATATGATTTGAGCTGCGATCAGAACATGCATATAAACTCAAAAGGGTAATAAGAAGGATTACTTGATTTTTCATAGATTTTTATTGGTTTTAAGGTTTTGCAAATTTGGAAAGTTTATCTGGGCTCTGCCAAAGAAAAAATGCTCTAATGATTAATATGTTCATTTTCAATTATATACATTTCGTCATTTAGATAAAAAGTAGAATTTCCCTGCTTTTTATCTAAATGCTTTTTTATCAATGCTTAGGTAGGCAGAGGCAGGTATTGTCACTATTTCAGGCCTGAGTATGAAATGAAGCAGTAGTAATAAGTCTCTGAGAAAATGACCCCAAGTGGAACAGAATATTTAGGTATGACCTGTAACTACTCGCCTTAATCGGAGTATACTGTGCTGACCGCTAAATACTGGACACTGGGTTTCACTTATTTTAGGGAATAGGGATTTGATTAATGGGGCTATTTTTCATATCCAAACCCTTTGACTGCAAGAATTCAGATGGACTTTGAAAGCCAACACCTCCGTGAATTGTGCTGACCGATAAAAACTGGACAAAAAACCATCCCTTATTTTAGAGAATGGGAACTCGGTTAATGGGACTATTTTTCATATCGATTCCTTTTTGAAGAAGGAACTCAGCAGGACTCTGAAAATTGATTCCGCCATGAATTCTTTCAAAATTATAGAAATCACGGAATTGATTCATTATTTTTTTTGCATCACTTATATTACTGAACTCAAACTTCTGACAGACAGCACTTTCCATAATGGAATGATACGATCGCTCCGGCGACCCGGTCAATATGACTGTTCTGTTGAGGTGTAGCAGGTTTGGTAAATTCCTGAACGACCTGTTTGTCTTTGAAATACTTTTGAACCATTTCGGCGATGAAGCGGTCCGCCGCCACGGTGTGCTCCGTTATCGCATCGCACATACATTTTTTCAGGAGTCCTCATGTGTTCAAATATTCTTTCAAATAGGCTAATAACATCCTGATATTTAATAGAATAACCTATATGATGGCTGATATTCCAACGGGAATAAACATCTAAAACAGTCAAAACTTGCATATTTCTGTTTTGCCCTGCAACCCATACGAATTTAATGTCAAATTCAAGGTAGCAGAAGGCGATTTCGACCTGCGGTAACAAATCTTTGACCCAGTTGCGTTTAGATTTTTTCGAGCTATTAACATATTGATTTCTCAGTAATTGATGGCTTTTCATAAGTCGATAAACTAAATGTTTGCTAATATTTAATCGCTTCTTTCTACGCAAATAGATGTAGGTTTTGTAATAACCATAATCAACAAAAGGGTGATTGAAAAGCGCATGAATATATTTAATAACAACCTCATTATCAACAACTTTTCCATTTTCATCAATTGCTTTTGCATAAGGCTTACGTCCCTGTTTGCCCTCGGAGGGTCGGTAGTAATAGCTACTTCGAGCAATAGAGCATAGAGCCAACAATTTATTCTTGGAAAAGTGGTTGTCAATAAATTCTTGTGCTATTATCAACCGCTCTTGTTGAGGGGGGAAGTTTTTTTTAACAGGGCATCCTTTATACGAATTTCAAGCTCCTTCTCAGCTACCAGTTCTTTAAGTGCCTGATTCTCGCGTAAAAGGCGATGATATTCTTTGCTTGAAATAGTAGTCTCAACCTCTTTTAATACGGAGGGGGATAGTTCGGATGCCCAACGGTAAATCATGGAGGTCGAAACCTCAAATTGACGGGCAGCAGAGGAGGCTCCGTGTTCTTGGTAATACTGGAGGATGGCTTTTTTCTCGCTTTCACTCCAACGTTTGCGGTGTTTGCTCATTTGAACTACAAGTTAAGAGATTCCCTTAGCTTTGTGTCCAAACTTTTATCGGGCTGGAAAGAGGTTCTGTCCTTCTCTATAAAACACTAAAATCATTTAGCAGCATTCATAGACAACATCAAAGCACTTTGATGGCCTTACGGATACGGTTTTTTACAGGTAGTAAAAAAGTCCTAAAAACCTGGCTGGTTTGCTTGTACTTAATGAGACTAAACCTTTCCAACTTCCAGTATGGCTAAGATAGATATGTTGAAGGTGATATTGGGAAACGTGCAGGCAATAGTACTGTAAAAAGTCGGAGTAGGGATGATTCCAAGAATAAACACCTACTCCAACTCAACTCTTAACGTAGTATCTCCCAGTGTAATGATATCACCTGGTTTAAGTAAAGTCCCTTTTTCTCCTACTGCCACAGAGTTCAAAAAAGTGCCATTACGAGAAGTTACCCATTGAAAATTAGAACCTACCTTACGAAATTGTCCATCTCTAATAAACCAATTGCCTGTCTTCAACCCTAACTCAATCGTGGCCTGAGTACGAGAAATATAACACGGCTCTTCCAATTCTACTATTGAAATATCGTTTAAAGTAGGCTCATCTTCCTCATGACGTCCAAGTGTAAGAAAGCCCTTTTCCGTCATCATATCTGATAAATTAAAAGTCAAATCAGGCTGCCATCCATTCATTACTCGCAAAACCATCTTCTGTCCAATTATGAAAGAACGTGTAGGTTTGGGGATATTTTCTGTCGAGTGGCGAGCAGAGGGCAGGTAGGTCAAAATTTCTTCTATATTACTGATACGTTTCTTATTGTCTGCTTCTATACACTTCTCAATCAAGTCTGCCCAGAAATTAGAAATTAGCGTTCCTCTAAGGTTTTGAAGTAATTGCCAATCATTTTTCCTTACTTTTTCACAGTATATTTCAAATTCTTGGTTGTATTTGTCAGGATCTTTTTCGTCCAAATCTGGTGGATTGCCATAAGGGAATTTACCATGGGTGATCAATTCAAACATAACAATACCAAAAGCAAAAACATCGGTAACACTTCCTAATGCCTTAAAAGCATTGGCGCGGTCAAATTGCTCTGGAGGAATATAAGCATCTGTACCTAGCGTAAACTTGATTCCTCCTTTAACATTCGTTTCAGTAAGGCGACTATTCAAGTAGCCCGCAATACCAAAATCTGTTAATTTTACCTGATTATCATGAAACAAAATATTTTCTGGCTTCAAATCTCGGTGTATTATTCCTTGACTGTGGAGTGCCAGAAGACCCTTCAAAATACCAGAAGCAATATCTAATATTTCTATTTCTGAATACTGCTTCCGAATATTATCCCGCAATGAGCCGCCTTCGCAGTAGTCCATCACAAAAAACGGATTACCATTGATATACCCCTTATCAAGTGCGTGTACTAAATATGGACTCCCTACGTCGGTTGCCATTTTGGCTACTTTATATTCTTGCAAAAACCGCGCTTCTACTTTTTTACGGTCACGGGGGTTGATAGCCCACATACGTAGCATTTTCAGTGCATAAAGTTTAGGACTTCCTCCTTTCTTTTTTTCACGCTCTACCAAAAACACTTCGCCATAACTACCGCTACCGATATTTTTAACCACTACGTATTTATCCCCTTTTTCGGTTTTGAAACTACTTCCTACCTCACCACTAAATTCGCTCACTTCTGGTTTTTCAGGAAGTTTTACAAATATACTTATCCACTTTTTAAACAATTTTTGGGCTTTACTTTCTTGGGGCAAAGGCGTACCACAAGTCACACAGGTCTTGTGCGTGGGCAAATTTTCAAAACCACAACTTTTACAGGCAATTTTATCCGACATATCTTTTAATCATCTAAACCAGCTTGATTCTGGGTTTCAATCTCAATTCTGACCAAACGATCGCCGAGCAATATCACATCTCCTGATTTTAACGGCATAGGATTATTAACTTGAATGAATGTTGTCTGTGCACCAGTTTGGTTAGAGATAAAGACTTGACCATTTTTTACTTCCAACAACGCATGACCTTTGGCAGAGAGCGTAGGGTTATCAGGGTCTATATTGTGACGGGTAAGTAGAATACTATCTTCCTCAACTATCAAAGTGTCTCTTTGGATTTCGTCCTCTTTACAAAGTGGCGTGAGTTTGATTGTACTTTTTTTGGGTTTTGCCAGCGGCTTCGTATAAGGATTGATCGTTTTGGCACTGTTGCGTACAGTAGGAGGCGAAATTACGGGCTCTATTTCCTGTGCAGAGGGCATAGGCACAACCTCCTCTTCTTCAATGCGTGGATAACTCACCACCTCTTTCACTGGCTCAGGAGTAGTGCTTCGATCTAAACGGGTTTTTTTGAAAATAGACATGACAGATGATTATTTTTGGTTTGAGGGATTACTGGTTTTTGATGATTCTTCTAATTTGTAGGCTATCTTGGTGTTCAATTTGGAGTAGATACATCCCCACAGGATACACCCGCATATCAAGCACATACTCCGATACGTGTATAGGCCACTCAGCTACTTGCATTACTCTGCCCTGCAAATCTAACAATTTGAGCGACAATGTACTTTTATTTTGACTATTCCTTTTTACAATTAGCCATCCATCGGTAGGATTAGGCATCATTTGAAATAGTTCATGCGTAGGCTGAACTGCTGATAGCGGTATTTCTACCTTGACAGCTACCGCCGCCGAAGTGCGGCTACACTCGCCACGCGATACAACTACTGTATAATTTCCTGATTGCTCGGCAGTATATGCTCCATCATTCGCTCCTACAATGTTGACATTGTCGCGCTTCCACTGGTATTGGTATTCTTTGCCCAAGGTAGCCACCAACAGTACCTTCTCAGGGGCATATACTGATAGCGACCCCTGTGGGGTGATTTGGGCTATCAATTCCCCGCCTTTTTCTGTGACCATCAGCGCCGTAGAGGTAGCTTTACAGCCGTTGGCATCGGTAATTTCTATGGCGTAGCTACCTTCTTGTGAGGCCGCCCAAGTGCTTTTGCCATCACCTGTATTTTTGCCCTCTAATTTCCATTGATATTGTAATACACCCGAAGCGTTTTGGGCGACAGCCGTAAGGGTTGTAGAAGTTCCGAAACAATAAAACGCTTTACCAGTAATAGAAGAAGAAATTAGCGATTTTTGTATCACAAAATCGTCTGACTTATTGGTGCAGCCGTTGTTTGTTACTACTACCGAATAGGTACCTTCGTTATTAATACTGATTGAAGCTGTTGTAGCTATGACTTGCCCATCTTTTTTCCATTGGTAACTGTAACCACTTCCAGTAACGTTGTTAGTAAGCGTGGCAGTACTATTGGGACAAAAGACTTTTGAACCTGTAATATCAGGTTTGGGGACGATGGGTTTTGGGGTAATCGAAATGGCCTTGCTATTTTCACTTATCCCACAATCATTTTGGCAAGTTGCGGTATAAGTAGTTGTTACTGATGGATTTACCCTGATGCTATTTCCTGTCGCATTGTTCGACCATTTTATAGTCCCATTACAATTTGAAGTTGTAAGCGTAGCCGATTCGCCCGAGCAAAGAGCCGTTTGATTTGCCGTAATGGTAGGGACAGAAGGCATAACGCCCGAGATATTTACAGTAATGGCATTGCTTTTGTTGCCATCACCACAAGCTGTACTACAAACGGCTGTATAGGTGGTAGTAGCAGTTGGGCTGACGCTTATACTCGTGCCAGTAGCATTATTCGACCATTTTACAGTACCTACCCTACAAGCTGAGGCTGTGAGCGTAGCCGATGCCCCTAGGCAAATGGTAGGCGTTTTGGTATCTATACTTGGCACTACCGATGTGCAGATAGGTGGTGTGGCTACAATGTCGTTTGAAGTATTACTTTTTCTGACTACCATTTTAGGGGGTACATTGGGCAAACATTGTATCTTAGTGGGGTCAATCCTTAAATCTATGAGGCTATTTGGTAAAGCAGGGAGACAGCTAAGTTGGGTTTGATAGACCCAAAGAGTTTGTAAATTATTGGGTAGGGGAGGTAAACTGGTAGTAGGGTTATTGAAAGCGTAAATATATTGAAGCGTGTTGGGCAGCGTGGGTAAACTAACGAGTTGGTTGGTGCCACAGTTGAGTGTTTGTAACGAATTTGGCAATTTGGGTAATTCGGTGAGTTGATTAGCATAACAGCCTAAATAAGTTAACCCTTGCGGTAAATCAGGTAATTTGGTGTATTTATGACCACCACAATCTAATTGTAATAAACCAGTTGGAAAGATTGGGAAGTCAGTTAAAAGATTGTTTGCATAATGTAGTTGTTTTAGTGTATTAGGCAGTATTGGCAATGTTGTCAAGGAATTGAAAGAGCAATATAAACCTATCAATTTAGCTGGTAATACTGGTAATGTTGTCAATCTGTTGCCATTGCAATAAAGGTACTCCAAATCAGCTGGCAATACAGGAAAAACAACGGCTGTGTTGGAGCTAATATCTAATGATTTCAAAGTACTTGGCAGAGCAGGTAGATTTGTAAGTTGATTGTACGAACAGTTGAGAGTAAAGAGCCCATTGGGCAAGCTGGGCAAAGCAGTAAGTAAATTATTTCTGCAAGACAAATTCTGTAATCCATTTACCAAAGTAGGTAAGGCTCGAAGTTCATTGTATCCACAATCTAAATAACTTAAATTGGCAGGCAATACATTTAGTTGGGCCAATCTATTTGTGGAGCAGTTTAAATACCGTAAATTACTTGGTAGTATTGGTAGTTGGGTTAATTGATTGTTATTACAGCTTAGATTATTTAAACTGTTTGGTAACGTTGGTAATGTAGTTATTTGGTTATTCCAACAACTAAGCGTTACTATGGTATTTGGCAAAGTAGGTAATGTTGTAAGTCTATTATTGTAGCAATTCAAATTTTGTAAACTGGGAGGTAATGTGCCAAGACTTGTAATTTGGTTATAATAGCAATTAAGCGTTCGTAAACTATTAGGTAGTTTAGGTAGGGTTGTAAGTTGGTTAGAGTCACAGGTAATGATTTGAAGGGAAGTAAACCCATCTATGCCTGTCAGGTCGGCAATACCGCTTTTTCTTACGTTCAGGTTTATTAAAGTGGCTGCTGCAAGGCGTAGGTTATCATTAGCATCAATGCAAGTAGGGCAGGCGGCGCGGATAGCCGCAGCAAAGTTTGGGTCGGGGATAGTAGTTTGGGCGAGTGAGGCCGAGGTCAATAATAGAAATATCCCAACACAGTGGATACTCCCCAAAAAATATTTATCAAGATTTGTGCACAATAAACGCTTTTGCTCCCAAAAACTCCTCAAAACTTCTACGGGTTTAGCTAATATTTCAGAGGGTGTATGCTTCATAAAATGATGCCTAATGTCAAAACATAGACAAAATTATAGAAATCGTAGGATAAATCTACTATTTTTACAGTCCAAGTAAACAACAGTAAACTATAAATCAAAATTATGATTGCTACCATTACTGCCCAAGGTACACATACATCCTCCCAAACCCACGCTCTCAAAGTCGGCCTCAACAAAATCGGTCGCCGTACCGAACCACAGCAACAGCCTGCCTCTGGCGAGGTTTTATTGAATACCGAAGATGCTTCTATTCATCGGCAATACCACTGTGTGATAGAGGTCATAGCCAACAGCAAAGGCTACGACTATATCTTGTATCCGTACGAGAGTGCCGCCAATCCCACCCTGCTGGGGCCTGAGCGCAAGGCGTTGCACTCGTTAGACCAAGTGTACCTTAAAATAGGCGTGCCTTTTTTTGTAGGGGAAAATACTGCCATTACGCTTCATCAAAAATAATTTCACAAAAGGTTGCTAACCTTTTTCATTCTATTCCTATTCACCTTTGCTTCGAGGGCAAAGGAAATTCTGCAATAATGAGCCAGACGCGTCCAGTACCCAAATCTTGTGGGGCTTTTGCTACCGAAGCACAACTGTTTGAAGCCCTTTGTCAGATGAATTCAAAAGCATACCAATGCCTTTACGACCAGTGTTATGGTTCGGTAGAGCATTTTATTGTTAAAAACAACGGAACAACCGACGATGCCGCCGATTATTTTCAAAATGGCTTGGCCGCTCTTTGTGTCAATGTTGCCGATGGGACTTTTACGCTCCAACCCACCACCAAAATATCAACCTACTTGATTGAAATATGTCGTCGTCAATGGTTGGGGTACTTACGAAGTAAACACTTTCAGTTAAGCCAAACGGGCCAAGATGTATATCAAAACGACGTGGCTGATGAAGTAGAAGCCTTTGATTTTGAAGATTTGGCTCACCACCGTATTCAGGCGTTGTCGCAAGCAATACGCAAACTGGGTGATACGTGTCAGAAAATCATACAGTGGTTCTTTGTAGAGGAATACTCCCTCAAAGAAATCGCACAAAAACTCAACTCCACCGAAGGAACAGTGAAAGTAAGTCGTTTTAGATGTACCGAACAACTCAAAAAATCGCTCAGTCACCTACTTTAATTTAGCAGCTATGGAACCAGATTTGAACCAACAACAACAAATAGACGATTATTTGGAGGGTCGGCTAAGCACGAGTGATAAGCAGGCTTTTGAGACTCTTCTCCAACGAGACCCTCAACTCTCTGAAGCAGTTCGTTTTGAACGATTTTTGAGAAAAGGCCTCCAAACAGCCGAATTCAAAGCCAAGTTTGCTGCCTTGCACCAAAATTTACACCAAAACGCCGACAGCAAAGTAGTATCTCTTCCCACTCCTGAAAAATTGCGCAAAGCAGGCGTTTTTCAAGTCAATAAGCCACCTACTCGTTCTATGTGGTGGCAATACGCTGCGGCAGCTTGTGTAGTGGGTATTTTGGCAGGGGTAGGTTATTTTTACATTCAAAGTCAGGATGATGGCCAGCCTCAATTGGCTGATCAATCTCCTGTTGTGGGTAAAGACTCTTCTGTCTCACAAAACGACCCGCCAAAATCTCCAAATGAACCAGTTACTATTGCCGCCAATCGAGTTCCAATTGAGCGTCAATCAACCGAATTTTTTAACCAACAAGAACAGGGGCAACTATTAAGCAATCGAACCGAAAACATTGACTTTACTCTCAGTGAAGAAGACCGTCAAAGTCTTTTCAATCGGTATTTTGTCGCAGATACCATTGCAAATCCTCATTCAGAGACCGAAGTCAAGTACAATGCAGGCATCGAGGCCTTACGTCGGCAAACACCACGAGAAGCAGCCGAGGCATTTCACTGGGTAGTTACCCAAACAAATGAAGGAATATTGCGCCAAAAAGCACAGTGGTATGCTGGCTTGGCCTACTTACAAGCGGGAGATTTGACCGAAGCCCTGCTTATTATAAGTGTTATCAAACAAACAGAAGGGCACTATTTCCAAAAAAAATCAGCTCTCTTATACCAAAGGTTACGTTGAGATATGAAAACCAATTTACCTTTTCAGCGAGCTACCCGTCCTTCGGGGGGGCATGAAGCTCCTTCGTACTCCATCACGATGCTCAACGATAGCTCACTTTATCCAAAAGGTACCTCCAAAACAATCATTGCCTCCAAGGCTATTTTCGGACGCGACCCCAGCAATACTATTCCTTTTGGTGAAGAAGACGAAACTGTTAGCCAAAAACATGCCGCCATTGAACGTGATAATCAATCATACTTTTTGATACACCTATCCCATTCCAACCCTACTTTACTCAATGGTCATCCCATTTCAGAAGTAGGCTGTAAAACCAAACTATCAGATGGCGACGATATCCAACTATCGCGTGTGGGACCAAGATTTCAATTTAGAATTTCTTCGCCACGGCGTTCCTCCAACCTTACCAAAAGGTTTCAGGCTTTTGTCAAACAATCGCTACGCCCCTATCAAATAGCCATTGGTGCTCTAATTGCCGTTTTACTGGGAGCATTGGGGCTTCTGGCATATCAATATTTCAAATACGAACCCCTCCTAACCCTAAGTCAGACAATCCAACAACAACGAGAGGAAGATACTCAGAAGATAATTGAACTCAATCGTCAAAACGAAGACTTACAAAAATTGCTCAAAAAAGAATTTTTGTTCAAAAGCACTTATCATAAACCTGTCCAAAATACTGTCGCCGCCACCAAGCCCCCTACCACCTCAATGGAGGGCGACATTAGTCGATTGAACGGAAGTATCTATTTGGTTCGAGCCAAAGCTATTGACCTTACCTATGTTGATGGCAGTAATCAGCATATCGAACTCAAACCATCACAGTCTTGGACAGGAACAGGTTTTCTGTGTTCTAATGGTAAGTTCATCACCGCTCGGCATGTCATTGAACCGTGGGTGTTTTTTGGCAAGGAGGATGTAGACATGATCAAACTCAACTTAATAGCTACACAAGGAGGCAAAGTATCAGTGACTTTTGAAGCCCAATCTCCTAACGGGGTTACTTTTCAGTGTACCACTCAAACCTTTAACGTCAACAAAACCTCTGACTGCAACACCATTGGTACAACTGCATCGGGGGAGTCAGTAGCATTGGTCAAGGCCATTCCACAGCAAGATTGGGCTGTGATGCAAACTACGTATAAAAGTGGGATGATTAAACTTTCTCCACAATGGGCGCAACAGTTACCACAAACCGAGTCATTGCACGTGTTGGGGTATCCAAGCGGCGAATTATTTCAAGATAAAAATCGCTTAGAACCCCTATACAGTACTACCACAGTAGCCCAAAGTGGAATCAAAAACGGGTTTATCAATGTCTCCAATCGTAGCTTTGATGCAGGCAATTCGGGTGGACCTGTTTTTGTTTATAAAGAAAATCAATTTTGGGTAGTAGGACTTGTAGCGTCCAAAGTGGGCGAAATCGGAAGAATAATACCTGTTACTGCTATACTATAGTTAATCAATACCAGATGCTAAAACATTGGAAATGTAAAGTGTTCGTTCTAATAGGGGGGCTTTTAGTCTTCACCTCACAAACTCGGGCGCAGTGCGACACCCTTCCCATTCGCTTACCCAACAACATTTCGGCCTCAAGTATGGAAACCGAATGGATTTATAATAAACTTTTGGATAGCCTTATCTACATCATACGCTCAGAGTATGTGCTGATACCCAAAGACGCCTTACAAAAAGACCAGTATGGACAAGATGGTAACCCTTATTTTGGACGTAAATGGGGCGTAGGTGTTCAAATTACCAATGTGTTATTTTTTGGTACTTCCCTGCAATTGCCATGGAAATATGACGAGAGCCTAAAACAATATGCTGACACTCTTATGCCCAAACTGTCGAGTTTGGGCTTTTACCCCGTTTATAGCACTACTTATACCCGTATAGCTTTAAAGGAAAACAAAAGTACAAATCCTAAAATCAGCCATATACTTCTACCTCATAATTTTCAAAATCAACTGCAGCGCGGTAATGCGCCTCCATTAGGCAAACTACTACTCATATATCAAACAAAGGCAAATGCATCAGAACCTAATTTTTCAAAAATAATTTGTAAAATCGTTCCGAAATGGGTAGATAATGAGTCTAATTTAAGTCAAGGTGAAATCAAGAAAGAAAATCTCATAGGAGGGATTTTGTTTTATGAAAATTTTGTGGCAGGGAGTCTTATAATCAACATCGGGGGAATATTGATTCAGTCTGGTAAAAGTGATTGGAAAATCAATAAGATTACCCGTTGAATCTCTTTTGACTGTCAGTACCGCAAAACAAGTGACAAAAAAACAGGCATCTAACGGGTTTTAAAGCTATTTTTACAGCATTGTCTTTCTCAACTATGCAACAAAACACACTTATACGCTTTGCAGCACGTACCGACAAAGGGAAGATTCGTTATCACAACGAAGATAATTTTTTGGTAGGAGCTGATCTGTCCAAGCAAGAATGGCGTGTACAAACCGACTCTTTTACTCCTGGGCCATTGGGAAGTCTGATGGTAGTAGCCGATGGAATGGGGGGAGCCAATGCAGGCGAGGTAGCATCTCAGCTCGCTACTGAGGCTGTTAAGAAGTATTTTTTACAAATAAATACACCTTCTACCAGCGCCGAAGAAGCCAATGCACACCTGCAAACAGCCCTTATGCTTGCTCATCGGCAAATAGTACAACACGCTGCCCAAAACCCTGATTGCGAAGGGATGGGAACGACCGTGTTATTGGTATGGGTGGTAGGCAACAAAGCATTTATTGGATGGAGTGGCGATAGCCGCTGTTATCTTTATCAGCCTTTGTCTGGGTTAAAATTGCTCATAGACGATCACTCCTTGGTCTGGGAGATGGTAATGAAAGGCGAGCTAACGGAAGATGAAGCAGCAGTTCATGAAGAGCGTAATATCATCACACAGAGCCTCGGGGCAGCCGATTACCCCCCAAAACCCGAATTTCGCACGGTAGAACTGCATCAAGGTGACCGATTGCTATTGTGTAGCGACGGCCTTAACTCTATGTTGCTCGACCGTGAAATCTCTGCCATTTTCGCTCAAAGTGATAATATAAGTACCAATTGTACTCAATTCATTGAGGCAGCCAATCAAGCGGGAGGAGAGGATAATATTACCGTAGTGCTTTTTGAAATGGTATCAATATCCTATCTTGAACCTTTAACTCCTCCACAAAGTGCTGTAAGTAGTACCTCTCAAAACACAAAACCTCGTAGTAACTGGTTACTTTGGACTTTTATCTTTGTCTTACTGTCAACAGGGATAGGTGTACTTTGGTGGTACCAACAGCCAAAACAGACCGCTCTATCGGTCGCTCTACCACCTTCTATGCAACTTGATTCAGCCGTAGCCCAACCTAAATCAAGCCCCACTCCTTCGGTTGATACTCCTACATTGCCTGTGAACAACGTGAGAGATTCAACGCGTTCTCCATCACCTTCCCCTACACTTACATCAATAAAAGAGGAGCAAAATTCTAAACAGATATTGGAGTTGGGAAGACTAAAAAAAGATATTGAAGTTTATCAAAAAAATTACAATAAGTTTCTCAATCAATATCAGCAATTACAAACCGAAATCAATAAATCAGCCAAAGGTTTGACAAAAATTGATGCTGAAAACACCCAAAAACAAAAATTGCAATCTGAATTAAAACAGATAGAAGCCAGCATGGAGTTGTGGCAAAAGATGATAAATGAAAAACAAGCCGAAATAGATAAAATTGAAAAAAAACTAAATAGTAAACCCTAATAATATGGCGAAGTTTTCCAAAGGCGACTTATTCGATAATCGTTATAAATTACTCAAACACCTCGGAGGAGGGCAAGATGCGGAGGTATGGACAGCCCTTGATACACTCTTGGATGACGAAATCCTCGTTCTCAAAATTTTCGTTCGAGTAGGTGAGGGAGCTATTGAACGTTTTTTCGAGGATTTTAAGCTCATTCGCAAACTCTCACACCCACACATCATCAAGCCATTTGATATTGGTAAATGGGATTCGCAACCTTACCAAAAACTTGATTTTATCAAAAACGGATCCGCATTTCGCCGCATAGAAGAAGATAAAACTTATTCCGAACAAGAAACGGCCTTGTTTTTGTCGCAAGTAGCAAGTGCTTTGGACTATCTTCATGCCAACAATGTCATACACTGCGATGTGAAGCCAGAAAACGTACTCATCAAAGATGATGGTAATTATGTTTTGACTGATTTTGGTATCAGCCAAAAAATGAAAGATATTTTTGCTCGTGTCACCATGGGAAAAGAAGCTAACAATGCCATAGTAGGCTTTTCAAGAGCTTATGCCCCTCCAGAGATTTCCAACAAAGCGACTGTTAAACCAAGCCGTGATATATTTTCATTGGGGGTTTCGCTATACGAATTTCTTATGGGGGAGCTTCCTTTTGATAGGGATGGTGGGAGAGCGCTACTCATGGGTGTTGCCGCTCCAAATCTACCCCCAAAATTTTCTAAAGGAGTCAATACACTCATCCAAAAATGCTTAAATAAAGATCCAGAACTGCGCCCTACTGCACGCCAGTTGGTGCTATGGGCCAACCATTATCTCGAAAATCAAGTGTGGGATTTGACTGAGTCCAATGAGCTTACCCGTGTTTCAAACAGTACCACTACGCCCTCTCGCGGAACAGTAGTAAATCGCTCGAATCCCAAATTTTCTGATCAAGACACGCCTGTATCACCGAGTTCAAAGCCCAATTATGTACTTTGGGGAGGGGTAGGTATGGCAGTAGTAGGAGGGTTATTATGGTTTACTTGGCCCAAATCTACCAGTCAGCCAACCCTACAAATGGCTACCACTACAACAGATACCACAAAAATTGAATCGCAAAAACAAGAAACAGATGTAGTAAGTCTCACAAATACTCCAACCCCCAATTCTAAACCTGATAGAAAGCAACGCCCTGAGGTATCACCAAACTCAGTAAATAATTCGCCTCCTATTTCACCACAAACAAAAATAGAAAACGCTCTCGAAGAGCCTAATCCCAACCAAGCTAAAATAGAAGAATTGCTTGCACTTGGTGAAAGGGCCATTAATAACGAAAATGATAAAGATGGCGCCATTATACATTTTTCGCAGGCTCAAGCACTTAATAACAAAGGGACTAAAGTAGCCACCGAGCGTTTTACTAAATTGTATATTATTTACGAAGACAAAGGCGATAAAATATTTGAAGCAGAGGTATATGAAAATGCGAAAAAATGGTATGAAGTAGCAAAAGCTCTCAACAATACCGCTGAAATTCGTCGAAAAATCGAATCCTGTGAGTCTAAAATGAGAAACTAAAAAAAGACTCATTTGCTCCTGAATAGTCTATGACCAACCTATATAAAATAGTTTTATGCTGTACCATTTTACTTCTCACAGAAGGGCACTATTGTCTTGCCCAAACCAATACCTCCCCAAAATCCGAAAACCCTGAATACAAACAATACAAGTACTTGGCCGATGCCTATTTTAACGAGGGCGACTACGAAAAAGCTACCCGCCTCTATCGGCTGTGTCTTTCAGTACCTACTCATGATAAAGACACCTACGCCACCGAGCGAATGGCCGTTTGTCAGCGCATCACCACTGCCCAAAAGAGCTTTGACAATGCCCTAAAAACCAAACCTGACGTAAATCCAGAACTCCAAGTGGTCAAACAAGCATTGGCTCAAAACCCCAAAGACATGGTATCTCGACAGCGGCTGGCGGTGCAATTGGAACAAGATGGCGATGCTCGCCTCCAGCGGGGTGACTATGAAGGTGCCGTAAACCGATACGCTGCTACCCAAGAAGTAACGCCCACCAAAAGCGTGGCTTTTAAGATGGAAAAAGCCAACGAAGCATATCAGCAGAAAGTCCAAAAACCATTACCACAGTACCAAGCTTACCAACAAAACCCGCAAAAACCCAAACCCAACCCGCAAACCGAACAACGACGTATTTCTATCGCTGCCCAAAATGAATATACCCGCTACCGCGATGAAGCCGACGCAGCCCTTAAAAGTGGCAACTACGACTTAGCACGCCGCAAATACATCGCTGCGACACAAGTGCCTAGCTATGAAGGGGACCGTTATGTGGAAGAACAAACCTCCAAAATAGCACGCCTGAAAAACCTAAACAAACGCCTCGAAGAAACCCAAAATGACCCGCGTGGGCAGCTCATCTACACCCGCGATGCCCTCGCACTCAATCCTGAAGATGCCTCGCTGCGTACTCAGGCGGCCCAAGCAGCCGTACAAGTAGGCGATGAAATGCTCAGTAAAGGGCTCTTTGCCGATGCAAAAAAATACTACCAAGAAGCTGAAAAATACGGGGCCAATGGAATGAATGAAAAAATAGCCGACGCCAATACCAAAATTCAAGACAAACGCGACGAAATAGCCAAAACCAAGGCAGCATTGGCAGGAGGTGATAATCCTGGCGCACTTACGATTGATAAACCCACCAAACAGCGCAACGCTCACCGCGAAAGACCTACGTTGGTAGGAGTAGCCATAACAGCAGGCGCTTCAACGGCTTTTCCCATACTCAACAATGGCAGTAGCAATGTCAAAACACCCACTTCCTTGCAGTGGTACGGTGGTGGGCAGTTTATTGTCTTGCCCGATGCCAAGTTTTCGCCTATTGTAGGCGTTAATTATGCGCCTGTGAGGTTTCAAACTGCCGACGCCGCCAAAACCATCCCCCTCGAACGCTTTGCCTTTGACCTCCTCCAAATCCCCGTAGGCTTGCGGTACAACTACTCCATGAGCAATGAAGATTTTAGCCTTCACCTTGAGGCAGGAGCTACCCTCAACCTCCCTCGTAAGTTGAACTACACCAACTATGACATGGACGTAACCAACACCGACCTCAATATGCTCAATAAGCAAACCTTGGGCTTTTATGGAGGCATTGGCCTCAGCAAATACCTTAGCAAACACCGCTCAGTAAGTCTCATGCTCCAATACCAACGCAGTACTAATCTGCTCAACCTTGACTATAAAGATAACGCCACCAACCGCTCCCGCGCCTCAATGTTGTTGCAGGGACTCAGTGTTCAACTAACATTTAGAGTGTTTTGAAAATATGATTATTGATTTACTAAAATCGGTTTGTACCAAATTAGAACAGCTTCAGATTCCCTACATGGTATCTGTATAGACAAAGAGTATGTAGAGCAATGGGCAAGCAATATGAACATTAAAACCTTTGACTTAATATGAACGATACCCCCGATTTTATAGCCAAAAAACAGTTTGAAATTGTATTTGCTAAGCCTTTATCAGAAAGGTTGGCTATGTTAGATAGCCTGTTTATGTTCAATAGGCGTTTGGCTATTGAGCGTATCAGAGAAGCTCATCCTAATTGTTCAGGCAACGAACTATCGGCTGAGTTTATGGAAGGACTCAGAAAAAAACTAATAAAATAGCAAAAACCATAACGATTAAACCACCAACCGTTCCCACGCCTCAATGCTGTTGCAGGGGGTGGGGGTTGAGTTGATTTTTAGATTGTTTTAAAATTTCAACCTTCGCGATTCAAAATATACATGCAAACTACTGCTTTCTATACATTCATACTATTTCTGATTACAAATACTACCATTTATGCCCAATGGGATTGCATTGGGCCTCAGGCAAGTTTTGCCACAAAGTATTCGGGTACTGATGTCGTATGTTCTGGTTCTTCTACTTATATGGGTTTTACTTTATCTGGAAGTAGTATTTATTTTTCACAGACAGTCAATGTACAGGTAGAACTATGGAATCTTGATAAAAACATCGGTACAGGAATAATAAAGGAAGAAAAAAATATTTGTGTATTTTATAAATGCACAACTGCTGTAGATGTTAACAAACGTAATCAAACTTGGAGTTTCGAAATACCAGAAAACTTAGAACCTGGAAATTACTCCTTTAGAACTACCGTTTCCGAGTATAGTACCATATACTCTTGCAATACCCGATTTTTCAAAGTTATTAAGCCAGAATTGAAGATTTACCGTACTTCCGATACTTTTGGGCCAGGGGTAGGTATTTCTTCTACTGTAGGTTGTAAAGCCAATACCTTTAGGTGGTCAGATGGTAGCACAGGGGTCAAAAATGTAGTTTGCCCAACAACCAACACTACTTACACTTTATCATGCGAAACTACTTGTGGAACAACGATTACCAGCAATGCTGTAACTATTGAAGCAATAAAAAAACACCCCGATATTCAAGGTATATCAGCATTTTGTGCAGGACAATCAGTTACACTAAAATTGCCAAATGATTATAATAGCCTTGTACAGTGGTATAAAGACGGAGTTAAAATCAATTCGAATGTAGGTGAAATTAAAATTTCAGAAGGTGGGGTTTATCAAGCAGGTTCTGGGCCTTATTGCCCCGAGCTAACTAAATCAAATCCTTTTGTTGTAACTAAATCCCAACCCAGCGTGGGTAATATCAAAGGCGATAACGAGTATTGTGCAGGGAGCAGTCTTACCCTCACTACGGAGGCATCGGGAGGGGTAGGGGCATATCAATACGAATGGTTGCGAAACGGTGAGAAAGTAGGCGAAGGCAGTAGCTTTACAGTCAATACGCCTGGCAATTACCGTACCCGTGTTACCGATGAGATTGGTTGTAAGGCTACCTTTCCTACCGATGTGACGATACGCGAAAATCCTCGCCCTGTATTTACTCTCCCTCTATTCCCAAATCTCACAGGAACCGAGACTGGTAGATTACAGGCTATTCCTGTTTCGTACAGTACAGGCCCTTATACCTATAACTGGACTACCGATCCAAGCGTTAACATCAACGTCACTGATGATCGCTACGACTTCCCCTTTTTTGGTCCTTTTACCCAGAATACTACCATTAAACTACGAGTCACGGATGCCAAAGGCTGCCAATCAGAAGAAGTGCGCACACTTCTCGTTTATATTCCTTGCACTTTGAGCGCAGGTATTCAATCACAATCTTTCTTTTTTTGCAAAGGTAGCCTACCCTTAGCAGCTACTGTTCAAAATGGCAACGATGGCTACACCTATCAGTGGCGTAAAGACAATAATCCCGTTGGTGGTAGTACCTCCACGCTTGATGCTACCGAGGGGGGGCAATATTCGGTCATTATTACGGACAAAAAAGGTTGTCGTTCTACATCGGGTACAGTTACTGTCACCAAAGGCAATCCCACCGTCCAAATCACGGGTAAGTTGGAGTTTTGTGCAGGAGGGAGTACCTTACTCAAAACCACTACCCAAAATGCCAAAGCCCCTATCAGTTATAAATGGCAAGGCGGGAGTACTGCCGATAGTTTACGGATAGGAACAACGGGGAGTTATACCGTCGAAATTACCGATGCCAACGGTTGCTCGGCCACTTCGCCAGCGGTTACACTCATACAAAACCCCTTACCCATTGCCAACGCAGGCTTGGGCAAGAGCGTCACTTGCGCCGAAACCTATGCCCTCACGGGCGTGAGTACGGCCACGGGAGGCGCAGGCAGCTACCAATATGCGTGGAGCAGTAGCCCCGCCGTCGCCATTCAAGAAGCTACCACTGCCCAGCCCACCTTAGGGCCATTTGTCGAGAATACCACCGTGACGGTGCGCGTTACTGATGCCAAAGGTTGTGTGGGCACTGCCCAAAGCACCGTCAGCTACATTCCACCCGATTTGAACGTAACCCTGACGGGTGCCAGCGAGTTTTGTTCGGGCAAAAGCGTACCACTCAAAGCGATCGTTGAGAAAGCCAACCTGCCCATCAAACAATTGGTATGGTACAATGGCAACCAAGAAGTCAAGCGCGACCTCAACGAGTGGACTACCAATCAGAAAGGCAACTACACGGTTTTTATCGAAGATAGCAAAGGTTGCCGCAAGACCTCTAATGCACTTACTATTGCTGAGAATCCTACCCCCACTGTCACCATCACGGGCAGTAATTTCTACTGTTACAGTAGCAATACGACGCTATCAGCCAAAATCAGCAGTGGTACAACCCCCTTCAAGCACCAATGGCAACTCAACGGTATGAGTACGGGCACGGATAGCCCCACGCTCGCTACTGCTACTGAGGGCGTCTATAAGCTATTCCTCACCGACGCCAAAGGCTGCACAGCTGAAGCCCCAGCGTTTGGTTTGGTCGAAAAAGGCGGTGAATTGATAGCCAAAATCACTCCACAGGGGCCACTATCTGTTTATGCACCAGAGAAGGTACTGCTGGTTGCTACCTTAGGCAAAGAATACCAGTATCAGTGGAAACGCGACAACGCCAACATCGTAGGAGCAAATGGAGGATCATACACCGCCGAGCAGTCAGGAAATTACACAGTAGTCGTATCACGGGGAGAGTGTAGCCGCACCTCAGCGGCAGTAGCGGTCAAGGTAGAAATACCCCTTTCGGTAGGCAATGCCCTCTCTGAGCAATGGATATTTTGGCCAAATCCTGTTGGGGAGTTATTGCACATCAAGCCACCACAAACTACTTTACCGAGCAACAGCATCATAATATTTGATGCCTTGGGTCGCCAAATGGTTGAGATTAAAAGTAGCAGTAACGATCAGCAACACACAGTAAATACGAGCAATTGGGCTGCGGGGCAGTATTTTATCAAAATCGCTACCCCTACCTATCAATACTCAACTACCATCATCAAGCAATAAAGATAAAGTAGGTATGTCAATACGAATCTTACGTCATACATCATACATCATACATTCTTTTCTACTACTCTCTTGTACCCAACTCGAAGTATCAAAAGAGCAAGCCGCTTTGAAAATCTCGGCCTCGTCGGGGCTATCGGTAGGGAAAAAACAGTGGCCTTCTTGCAGTATGGGTTGGAATACCTCTGGTACATTTGCCGCCGAACAATCCGATGCCGTAGATGCTGCCTTCAAAGAGTTGAACAATGCTAAACTTTACGTAAAATTCCAAAAAAACACCAATGCCCTCCTCAAAGTAGCCTTTGCTACGCCCGAGCAAATTGGAAAAAACAATTCTGAGGGATTGCTAACGTATCGTCAGCCAGCCTTAGCTGCTATCGAAGGCAACGTAAGTCGAGGCTATACCATTTATTTAAATCAAACGCACACTTGGAACGCGGCGCAACTCAAAGCTGTCGTCATGAATCAATTGGGCGAAATCATGGGATTACCCCCAAGTACCAACAAATCGTCAGTGATGTATGCTTTGCTTGTACCCGCCTCGCCCACTACCCAGTGGAGTCAAGAAGACATAAAAGCATTGAGACAACTCTATCCTGAGAGTGGGCTGCCACTCGTTACAACAGGACAAGTATCGCTATCGCCTACCACCAAATCACATGCCATAGAGGCTACTGTTACCAACGCCGATAATGTACCTGTACTCTCCAATGTGGGAGTCATTTGGTCAAGCACCAATCCCATGCCTACCATAGACAACTTTGAAGGGCGAGTAGCCAACGGCAACGGTGCCAAATCGTTGAACGTTTCGCTCTGGGAACTGAAAATGGGCACTAGCTACTACCTCCGCGCTTATGCTTCCAATGCCTGTGGAACAAACTATGGGGCTGTTGTGAATTTTACAAAACCTTAAAATCTCTCCATAAACATTCTACCAAATGAAAATTTATTTTACTTTCCTTTTCAGTATTGCGTTAAGCTGCCAAATCTTTGCCCAAGACAACATAAGCCAAGCCGATAACCCTTGGCAAAAAAGTATTCAGTTTGGAGTCAATTTCAACCAAGCTACATTTAGTAAAGCATGGAAAGGCGGAGGAAGCAATAGTATTTCCATTGGTTTTTTATGCAATGCCAAAGCCATTTACGTCAAAGGTAAAACAACTTGGACCAACGATTTTCAAAGCCAGTATGGTTTTGTCAATGGACAAGGTGTAGCAGGCCTTCGCAAAAGCACCGACCGTCTTTTTTTCGATTCTAAATTTGCCCGACAACTCAACAAGGTTTGGAATGCTTTTGGTAGTGTTACTTTCTTATCTCAATTTGGGCAGGGTATCGAATACCAAAAACCCAACAATCCTACCATTTCGGCGTTCATGGCCCCTGGCTATTTATTTGAGTCGGCGGGGGTTGAGTATAAGCCTGTTTCTTATTTTAATTTGCAAATTGGCGCTCTTACCTTACGGCAGACTTTTGTCAATAGTGCCGTAGATCCCAAAGAAATCCCCAATAATTATGGGGTAGCCAAAGGCAAAAAGCTGCTCAATGAAGTAGGGGTACAGTTGGTAGCTTCGTTTGACAAAGACATCTTTGAAAACGTAAATTTGAAGTTTCGGTATGGAACTATGCTTGCGTATGTACCCGCTATCAAACCCCTTGATCATCGCTTGGATTTGACTACTACCGCCCGTGTCAATAAGTTTTTGAACATCAACTTTACCCTGATTGGCATTTACGACGAAGACATTGTGAGTGACCTTCAATTAAGTCAAGGCTTGGCGGTTGGTCTGTTGGCCTCATTTGGCAAAATCAAATAATCCTAATTATTTTACACCTTGTATCAAAAAACAACCAGTATGAAAGTCTGGAAAATAGGGAGCAACCCCAAAAACGATTTAGTGATTGCCGAGTCAGACGTAGCCTCGTTTCACGCAGAGTTACAACTAACCCAAGGGCAACTAATCCTCCGTGATTTAGGGACAGGCCACCCTACGTTTGTAAATGATTGGCGGGTACGTCAGAAATTGATTCAACCTACCGATAAATTAATAATTGGCAAGACAGTCGTTGACATTGATGACCTCATCATCAAAAAACCCAAAGCATGGGACGAAGGAAAAGCAGCTGAAACCACCACCCTAAATACAGAAACAAGCCTTACTAAAGAGCAAGCGGCTCAGTTGTTAGGCTTAAAAGGAGATGCTCCTGCCGAAGATGTCGTATTTAATTTCAGTCGAGAGTTGAGCAAACTCAACAAGCTACTCAAAGAAGCCCCCCTACCTTCGCAAAAGCGTGAATACACGCAGCAGATACAGTCTATCACACAGGCGAAAGAGGTTTTATTAAAAGGTGTTGATTTAGAAAACTTACCAGTCAATGACCCCATCAAGAAAAACTACACCAACAACCCCGTCATTGACCTCAATCCAGTCAAATCAGATAAAACGGAAAACCAAGCGCCTAAAAAGTGGTATCAAAATCATATGATATTATGGGGAGCCATTGGCGCGTTGTTTGCTTGGTCTGCTTTTTTAATGTACGAGCGTTTTAGTGATAGCAGAGCCAACTTGATTATTGACCAAAAATCACGCATTAAATATGACTTTTTGGAACGTAATTTCGTACCCCGTCCTCTTATAATTTCAAATCAAACGGGAGTACCAATTGATATATTGGGGTTTGTTGTAATTACTGCCGATAGTACTGATAAAGGTTGGCGTGTCAAAAAAGCTTTTCAACAATGGCCTTTGACTCTTAAAGGTGGAGCTGAACAAGAAATAAAAATTGCGGAGAAAGTTATTTTTGCAGACATTGTTTTTGAATACACTAATGATAGCTCATCTGAACCTATTCGTGCCCAATTTGCAGGTATACTTTCTCCCGATAGCGAAGATTTTAATTCTACAAATAACGCTCTCGAAATTCGCCTCCCCAACCAACACAATCCACGTTCTTTTAAGCGATGAAAATCTTTTTATTAGTCTCTGCTTTTACAATTTGTTCATTAGGCGAAGCACATAGTCAATTGATATTGACGCCTGCAAAGCCCAAAAAAGCTCCCTCAAAAACCACTTCTGCACCTGTACGCAGACCATCATCTGGTTCATCATCCTCGACTTCTCGTAACGAAAAGCCTAAGCTTGAGTTTAATTTGTTATTGGTAGTTGATAGTGCTTGTACCGTGACCCTAACAGGGTTGAATAAGTACAGTTTTGAGCTCCCTGATGGTGCCAAAGTCCCCAAATCAGTGTCAGAAGGTGAATACTACATAGAAGCGATTCCCAAAAGTAGCTTGCTGTTGCCCTACAAAAATACCATGCGGGTATCTGATGATAACCAGAAAGTACAGCAAATCACTTTCAACCGAAAACCTGTTGAAAAGAACAATACCGTTGCATCAAACCTTACGCCCATCAAAAAAGAACCTCGATATAAAGACACTTTTGTGGAGGAACTTTGCAATAACTTGGTTTTGGTTGAGGGGGGAAGTTTTCAAATGGGAGATCCATTTAATCCAACTAAGAACGAACCAGCGCATTCTGTCAAGCTCAATAGTTTCTACATCAGTAAGTATGAAATTACTCATCGGCAATTTTTATATTTTTTGACCAAAACGGGCTACATCACCGATGCCCAAAAAAACGACGGAGCTTTTGTTGCAGAAGGTGGTAAACGCAAGGAGGTGAACTTTGGCTATGATGCAGCAGGGAAAGTACGCAACGAAGAAACCACTAACGACCCCGTGCTTTTTGTGTCTTGGAACGATGCCCAAGAGTTTTGCAAATGGCTTTCCAAAGAAACCAACCGTACGTTTCGATTGCCGACCGAAGCCGAATGGGAGTACGCAGCCCGTGGAGGTAAGCAAAGCCAAGGAATGACTTTTGCGGGCCTTGGCAAACCAGAAGAAGTGGCATGGTTTGCGGTAAATTCAGGCAGTGAAACCCACCAAGTAGGCCGCCTCAAACCCAATGAATTGGGACTTTACGACATGAGCGGCAATGCTTGGGAGTGGTGCGAGGACTGGTATGGCGAAAAATACTACCGCGAAAGCCCCGAAGAAGACCCCAAAGGACCTACCACGGGTAAACAAAAGGTGATAAGGGGGGGATGTTGGCGAAGCGATGCCAAACAGATTCGCTCTGTATATCGAACGTCTGCTACTCCTACCGAAGGGTTTTACAGTATTGGGTTTCGGATAGCTACCAATAATCCGTGATATTGTTATCGAATTTTACTAAACTCAGATTTTAGCTCTAATTTCAAACGTTGTACATTACGTAACCACATATCTTGGCTACGCTGATAACCCATCAGTGCCTTATCGTTGGTATCTAAGTTCTGAATGATTCGTTGATACGTCCGCTTTTCTTCGTCTTGTTGTGCACTTTTACGTTGTTGGTAGTTGGAGGTCGTTTCTTCTATCTGACGAAGCACCTGAGAATTGAGCGTTTTGAAATAATCTGCCATTTGCTTACGCCAACGTTGCAACGTCTCATTGCCTATGCGTTTGGTTTCGTCGCGTAGCATTTCACGAGCGCGTTCGACTTCTTTATCGGTTTGTTCTTGCCGTTCTTGCCTAACCGTTTTTCGTAGAGTATAGGCACCAAAAGCGGTTAAAATCAACGAAGCTGTAATCATAATCTGAGGCTGTTTACGAATAAACGAGCCTATACCAAACAATGATACCAACATCAAAAAAAGCATTTGGTACTTGCGTACGGCCATAAAGTATTCATAAAAGCCCTTGCGTTGTACAGTGGCTTCGTAAGGTCTTTCCACCCTTACAGTACTATCCAGTATTATTGGAAGCTCTTTGTCGCTCAATGGATTCACAAAAAGGCTTACCATAGGTACATTGTTTTGTTGGCATACTTGAGCCATATCCTTCTCTAAGCTACTGACAGCGTCATTGACCAGGCGCATGGTACTCTTGAATTGTTGTTGGAGTACTTTTCGATTTAAATTCAAATAAGCATCTCGTACTGTGTCATGTATTTTCAGCACATTGCTTTTGGCTTTTTCGGTTGTTTCCAATTCACTCAAAGTGTCAATAGATGGGTATATTTTGCCCCAAAACTCTCCCGTCGCAGGTAAAAAAAAGCGTTCCATAGAATCCTGCACTCTCTTTTCCAACAAACTCAACTGCTGCTGTACACTACTCTTGATTAGGTAATAGGGGTCGTTTTCTAAATTGGCTTTAACAGATACCATGTTTCCCCCGTTTGCACCAAGTGAAAGGCGTTGTGTCCGATTCAATTTTTCAGTCTGCTTTACAAACTTTCCTGTGAACTGATTGAGGGTTTCAAGTGCCAGAAGTGCATTGTAGGTTTGGGTCACAGCTAATTTTCCTATAAAATCAGTTCTTTTGAGCACATGGGCCAATGTAGCTGTTTCGTCTTCATAATTTAGCCATTCGCAAGCCAAGACATCCTCTCGTAGCGAAAATACAGGGACTTTGGTTTCCCTATGCTTAAAAAGCCAAATCCAAGCATGCTGCGAAAATACTTCTTTGATCAATGTTAAATTTTGAGGGTTAATATCAGAAGCTGTTGCAAAGGCCACTATACCAAGCTGTCCTTCAAAAAGCCCTTCGTAAGAAACTGCGCATGACTTTTCTGTATAAAATGCCGCTTGAACAATTGTATTTTCAACCTGATAGGTTATAGGTAGAGGTGATACGGTTTCGCTAATTCCTGACAATTCTTTTGGTAAATCAGGATAACTCATGCCATTGGATAACATTTTTAAAACGTTTTTGTCTATTTCTCCTATAATCAATATCTTGGCAAGCATTTCATTTCCCTCAAAATCGTTGTGAAGTTCCAACAGTTTGGGTTCTATGTAACTCCTGATTTGGCCAATAGGTAAATCTCGAATAGAACCTGCTTGTTCGTCGTAAGCATTCTTGAATTTTGAATAGTACTGCTTTTTCGTTATCATAATTTTTTTTGAAATTTTTTATCAGTTACTGCTAACCTATACAGGATTTAGCTATTAAGCTATGTAAAGTTCAAAATTTTATTCAAACTAAGTAAATATTTTTCCAAACTCAAACTATAAAAAAATGATTGAACCAGGTACTACCAACGGATTAGGCGGCGAGAGCATCATGGATATGGCGCAAGTAGCCCTTGAACAAATTAAAGCTGAGCAAGAGAAGGCTATTGCTTTCAACGAGCAAATTCTACAGATTGTCGGTGAAACAAAAACGGCTTTGGAGCATGTTCATAATATGGAGAATGAAGTGAACAATGTGTTATCACAAGTAAAGGATACCTTGCAGCAGGTGCAAGAACTTGAAAACCAAGCAGCCGAGTTACTCAAACAAACCCAAAGTAACGAACATGATACTGCCGAGCTTCTTAAACAGGTGCAAGATCAAGAACATCAAGTAGCAGACTTACTAAAACAAGTTGAAGAACATGAAACAGCGGTTGAAAACTTATTGAAAGAAACACAACAGCATGAAGCGGAAGCACTCGAATCAAGCAAGAAAGCAGACGAATACGAAGCCGCTGCCTTAGCTTCAAGTCAAGAAGCGGATAAGTACGAAGCCGCTGCACTTGAATCAAGTCAAAAAGCAGACGAATACGAAGCCGCTGCCTTAGCTTCAAGTCAAGAAGCGGATAAGTATGAAGCCGCTGCACTTGAATCAAGTCAAAAAGCAGACGAATACGAAGCCGCTGCCTTAGCTTCAAGTCAAGAAGCGGATAAGTACGAAGCCGCTGCACTTGAATCAAGTCAAAAAGCAGACGAATACGAAGCCGCTGCACTTGAATCAAGTCAAAAAGCAGACGAATATGAGGCAGAAGCCAAAACAACCTTAGAAGCTATCCACGACAAAGACGAGGAAGCCGCAACAACTTTAGGACAAATCCACGACAAAGATGAAGAAGCTGCAACAACTTTAGGTCAAATCCACGACAAAGACGAGGAAGCCGCAACAACTTTAGGACAAATCCATGACAAAGACGAGGAAGCTGCGACGACTTTAGGACAAATCCACGACAAAGATGAAGAAGTTGCAACAACTTTAGGTCAAATCCACGACAAAGACGAGGAAGCCGCAACAACTTTAGGACAAATCCATGACAAAGACGAGGAAGCTGCGACGACTTTAGGACAAATCCACGACAAAGATGAAGAAGCCGCGACGACTTTAGGCCAAATCCACGACAAAGACGAAGAAGCAGCGACGACTTTAGGTCAAATCCACGACAAAGACGAGGAAGCTGCGACGACTTTAGGTCAAATTCACGACAAAGATGAAGAAGCCGCGACGACTTTAGGCCAAATCCACGACAAAGACGAAGAAGCCGCTACCACTTTAGGCCAAATCCACGACAAAGACGAAGAAGCCGCGACGACTTTAGGTCAAATTCACGACAAAGATGAAGAAGCCGCGACGACTTTAGGCCAAATCCACGACAAAGACGAAGAAGCCGCTACCACTTTAGGACAAATCCATGACAAAGACGAGGAAGCCGCTACCACTTTAGGTCAAATCCACGACAAAGACGAAGAGGCCAATAAATTGGTGGGCGAAATTGACCAAGACCACGACCATGCCAACCAAGTAGTTGAGAATATGGACGCAGCTTACAAACACGTAGAAGAAACACTACACAACATGGAAGTTGCTTTTGACCGTACTGAGGAGTATTGTAAAGAAAAGAATGAGCAAATAGGCGAGTTACTCTCTGATAGTGAAACCGACCGTAAAGCAATTCATGATCTTTTGGTAGATGCAACTGCTGAAGAAAAGAAAATTGAAGAATTGATGCACGCAGCGGAGGACTCAGCTACACAAGCAGACACTTACGAAGGAAATGCTCGTACCAGTGCTACACAAGCAGATAACTACGAAAACAACGCCCGATCAAGCGCAGATAATGCTCGCGACTGGGAACGTGAAGCTTACGAAGCATATCGTAGAATTAATGACTAAAATCAAATTTAATCAGCAAGGTGAAAAAAGGTAATTATTTTTCACCTTGCTTTAATTTCAAAGATATGAAAACGAAAGAGGTAAAAGATTTAGATTTGTTAGATTATGCTTATTTTAGTTCTGATAGCTATCTAAATGAGTGTAAAACTACTGAAATACCGAAAGGATGGACATTAGTAGCAATTGCACCGCCATCAGATTCGGGCTACCAAGCTGCGGCATTTAGAAATGAGAAGGGCGAAATCATAATATCACATAGAGGTACAAATTTTGAATTTAGTAAAGAGGGACTCAAAGATGTAAAAAGCGATTTAACCCTTGGTCTTGGTAGTTTTCCAGAACAAGCCACAGATGCAGCTAATTTTACCAAACTTATTCAAAAACAATATACCCCCACAAAAATAGTGCACACTGGGCATTCATTGGGAGGATGGTTGGCCGATGTACAAGCACGGATTACAGGTTCACAAGCCATTGTTTTCGATTCGCCTGGTATTACCTTTACCCAAGACAAGGCTATCAATTTTATAAACTGGGTCAATAAGAATATCAAAGGCAAAAATTTAGGCGAACCAAATACTATCTACGTGTTGTCCAGTATAAATGTTGTAAACATTTGGGGGAAACATGGTGGTCAAGTAATCAGACTTGGTGATTATATAGATGGTTTTAAACCTATTAGTAGCCATTATTTAGAAGATAGTATCATTCCTGCCCTTGCTAAATACTATAAAGAAAAGGGATTAAAGGATTTAGAACTACAAAAAGTCTTAAATGAAGCTTTTTCCAAGTACAAAACACAACAAGAAAACACTGCCTTAGACTTTGCCCAAGGCAAACGCCAAAAGCTAAATATACTCAATTCAGCAATTTTAATTGACAAACCCAACAGGATAGTTCCCGCAACGATGTCAGTACCTAAATAATTTAGAACATGAAAATTCAACAAATATTCAACAAAATAGTTTTCGAGGACACTAATTATAGTTCAAAATTAGCAAACCTCAGCCCCGAACAAAAAATTACCCTAACAAATTTGCTACAAAAAGTGGCAGAAGAACAAGGTGATGCCATTTTTGAAAAATCAGGAGTTTCAATTTCATTTTCGGCTAACGGAAACCCTAATATACAAATTGGGTCACTCGAATGGGCAAAATTTAAGGCAGAAGCGGAAATTAAAACACCTATAGGTTCTGCATCTACAACGGCTTCATTGAAAGGTATAGAGTCTGATCATTCGTTAGGTCTTCAAGGCGATTCCATTAACTACGAGTCAGAAAAAAGCACTTATATGTCCAATAAACCTGGTGGACAATCATATAACAGATATAGTAATGAAGTTTCTATGGAAGGAATAGGGGGTTCTGCCAGTGCCAGCGGACAATTGTTCGGAGCAAGTTATTCCTATGTCTATATTAGAAATGACGGTTCAGCCATTAAAGGTGAAGGAACAATAGATGTGGGGAAACTTGAAGTAGCAGTTGGTGCAGGTGTCTCTGGAAGTTATAGTTTTCGTGATAATAAAAGTAAAGGTTTTGGTGGAGAAGCAGAAGTTAAAGCAGAAGTGGAGGCAAAATTGGCAGAGGCAAAAATCAGTGGTAGTTACTTTTTTGCACCGAACATTAGTGTAAATGATTCTAACGGAAGTGGAGATATAAATGTAACACAAAAAGAATGGGGAATAAATGTAAGCCTCGGACTCTCAGCAAAATCGGATTTAAAAGAGGGGAAAATGTCTGTAACAAAAGGCTTTGGAATAGGTATCGTAAATGAGGAATACGATGTTTCTGATAATCAATTTTTTTTATTCAGTTTCAAAGACTATGAAGCATACACACAAAGACTTTATTCAGAAAAAATTAAGCAAATAGATGGTATAATTAACCTGCTTAAGAATCGCCAATCTGTGGAGAAATATCAAATCAAAAACCCTTTCCAAAACGACGATGCCTTGATAAAGTTTCTGGGTGATTATAAAAATAAACTAAATAGAATCCAAAATGTGTGTTCAGAACATAGTTCTTATCAACGTTTTGCTACAAAAAGTACTTACAATCAAAATAGGCATGAAGTTTCAAAAGATATCATTATCAAAGCAAACGAGATTGCTAAAAGACCATCTCAATTAAGCACAAACATTACCAAAAGTAGTGACGGTAGTTGGTAGGTTACGCCGTAATTTTAGCAAAAGAGGTTTTGATTTTGTCAAAGTATATGAGAAAGTAGGGATGATAGCTTATTCAAAAATTAGAAAACCCTATGTCTTATATTTGTGGAACGCAGCAGGTTCAAGAACTTTATAAAATACCAGAGGAAGTCACGCCAAAAGTTCTCAAACAAGTAGAATTTAACACTTCAAACATAAACAAATAATTATACCATGCAAGTATTCACCGCACTCGACAATGCCCGCCACGCCGTAAAACTGGCCATTTACGCACTCAAACCTATTGAGGTCAAAGTGATTCATTCATAGACCAGACCTAAATCACTCCATTCACTACTGTGCTCGGTAATAACTGGCGCTGAGAATGAAATTGAAAACCTTCTAAAATAGTAGCAGCTTGAAAAGAGGCTTGAGAGAGAAAATTAACCAAAACTCGTTTTTATGCGATAACATTTTCTCTATTCAAGTTGCTGGAGGTGTTTCGATTCTAAGGCATGTTTTATTCCACTAAAACAACATAAAACTACGTTTAATTTTTAGCGATTTATTTTACATTTTTGAAACCATTATGATTTCAACTATTGATTTATCTATTGTGATTGTCAATTATAAAACGCCTCGAATGACGTCTGAATGTATTACATCTATTTGGCAGTATGTTGAGGATATACAATTAGAAATCATTGTTATTGATAATCATTCTCAAGATAACAGTAAACAATATATCTTAACTCAACATCCATATATAATTTGGATTGATATGCCCTACAATGCTGGTTTTGCCCGAGCAAATAATGAGGGAATTCGTTTGGCTCAGGGAAAATATATTTTATTACTTAACTCTGATACATTGTTAATTGATAACAGTATCTTAAAATGTATCAGAACTCTTGAAGAACGCCTTGATACTGTTGCGGTTTCTGCAATTCAATTAACACCCTCTTTGACACCGCTTCTTTTCTATGAAGGTTTTAATGATTATTTTCAACGCTTTTTTATTGTACCCCTATCCTGCCAAAAATATTTGACACGATGGATAAAGGCTTCTAAATATGAAGATGATCAACAAGTTGATTGGCTCGTTGGGGCTTTTTTTATGGTGAAAAAAAATGCAATCCAGCAGGTTGGCATGTTAGACGAGGACTTTTTTATGTATGCAGAGGATGTAGAATGGTCTTATAGACTCAAAAAACATGGAAAACTGCTTTTACTGAAAGATTGCCAATTTATTCATTTAGAATGGGGTAGTAATCCTGAACGTAAACGTAAAAAATTTACATACATCAACCGATTTGACCCACAAATTCATTTATCAAATTTAGTTTTTATTAGAAAACGGTTTGGAATTACTGCTTATATAGCCCTGATGGTTTATTACTGGATAATGATTCCTGTGGTATATATGTGGAAAATAACAGAAAATATGACTGCTAAGAAACGAGTATTTGAAGACTTTGAAAATATTAATGAATTTGTAAATACTATTTTTATATTCAATTCTTTTTTCTTTAAAATTATTTCAGGGAAGCCTTACCTTTATAAAGTACCATGAATAAAAAAACAAAAATTTTATTTTTTACACCTTTTGGTGGAATTACAGGATCCGAAATGTTACTCTATTACGCTCTACATGCCTTGGATAGAAACAAGTGGGAAATAGCACTATACTGTGACAAAAAAGGACCTATTCTCAATATGCTTCCAGCCGATGTCAAGGTATATACTTCACCTTTTAATATGCATTGGGGGGTCAACTTTTATCGCAAAAGTCTTACCTTTTTGGGAGTTCCAGTTTTTGAAAATTACATAAAAAAAATTCAAGAGGAGACCGAAGCAGATTATTGGTATCTTAACACAACTGTCATGTTGTATATGGCTCGTTATGCAAAAAATTTAGGAGTTAAAATTATTTCACATATCACAGAATTGGAATCGGGCTTTGAGTATGCGTCCTATCAGGAAATGCAGACAGCGATAGAATATTCTCAACTCATTATTGGAGGCTCAAATTATACTGCACATCATTTTTTGGAGGCTGGTTTTAAGAATGTTGTCTCTATTCCATCTTATGTTAACTTTAGTAAAGTATGTATAAACCCCGAACGGGTTAAAATACTTCGACACAATATGGCGATAGACGAAAATGCTTTTGTTTGGATGATGGCAGGCACTACCTGTTACCGAAAAGGTATAGATTATCTACCAATTATTACTAAAGCCTTGTCTGATTTAAACGTCCACTTAATTTGGATGGGAAGTGCAGAACGAGAAAATGGCTTGCTGTATTTGACTAAAAAGAAACTGGAAAACTATAAAAATGTTACTTTTATATCTACCCAAACAGATGATTATTATAACTATATGCAGTTGGCAAATGGATTTATGCTAACATCACGCGAAGAGCAATTTGGGATTGTAATGATTGATGCTGCCTATTTAGGAAAACCTATTGTTGCTTTTAACAGCGGAGGGCCTTCTGAGTTTATGGTATGCGGAATGGGAACTATTGTGCAAAATAACAATCCGATAGAATTTGCAGAGGCGATGCGAGCAATTACAAATGGGACTGTGATGCTTTTACCAGAAACATCACGCAAACGTGCCGAAGAGTATGACGTAACCATTCACATAAAAGATTTGGAAAAAGTACTTGAAGAAACTTTGGGAATTACTTAAAGAATTCCCATTATTTAACCTACGATTCCTTTCTCAGGCCACACCATTAACCGCTGTACTCCGTACTAACTGGCGCTGAGGATAAAATTGAAACCCTTCAGATGAAGATATCTGTAAAATGTTTTGATACTCAGTGCCTGTTTCGGGGTCATAACTACTAAGCCGTAATGTCCCGTCCTCATCGTATAAAAAAGTCACTTCAATGGCTTGGTAGGCTTCTGAGCCAAGCAGCGGTCCCACAACTACTTTCTCTAAAACCTCGTAGTCAGTACTGTCTTGATCGTATCGAACGATTATCAAGTTTATTTCCCGTTGTTCAGAATTAGCCGTATAGTAAGTGCGGCGAGTTCGGGCTGGCAATACAGATGTTTGCACAAATATCGTATCTACTTCGGTATTTTTAGTAGTAGGATTGATATTCAAAACCCCCAAAGTCGGATGAGTATTTTTGGGAGTAGGTACTTTTTTATGAGATTCAGTCTGAGTAGCATACCGTACACTTCCTAAGGCATTTGCAAGAAGTGGATCTTTTTCGTACCATTTTTTGACCGAAGAGAGACGCTTTTTGATGACTTGCTTCACCATTGGAACCAATGTGCATCCACCTGTCAATATCACTTCTTCAATCTCTTCGATTGGAACAGTCGCTTGTTTTAAAAAATGAGTCAATAATGGATCGAATTGTTCAAAATCACGTGAAATGATTTGTTCAAAAGATTGGCGACTGAGCATTAGCCCTATTAGTTCAGACTCTACCGTAATTACTTGTTTAGCAAAGAGGTGTTCAGAAAGAGCCTCTTTGATCAAACTGGCATGGGCTGCAATAATTTGAGAAATATAGGGAGAAGCCAAATGCGCAAAACGTGCCTTGAATGTTTGAAACAACGATTCAGCGACCAGTTCGTCCCAATGCTTTCCCCCTATGCCTGTTTTTGTAATATGGGTTAATACTTGGTATTCTTTCTGCATTCTTCCTACCAGTGCCATTCTAAGACCACTATGCCCCCAATCTATCACTAAAATAGGCTTAGGGCCTACTGGACTATGGTAAAGTGCAGCGGCTACTGCCGAGGTAACATTTCCTAAAAATGGAATATCAGCCAATTGAATAGCACTATTGATAGTTTGCTGTTCAGTATCAGGCAAGCCATTGGGAATACAGCCTACTGCACCGTCTATGTGAAGTGTATCGGTATCTAAGCGTATTTTTTTTATGAACAATGCCAGCAAACTTGCTGCATACCAGGGCTTTTGTTGTGAATCTACCAGTGTAGGTTTGTCGGCACTGAGTTGCTGGAGAAGATCAATAGACTCTCCCACCAAAATAGTGGCATCTGCTCCTATCAAAAACCCACCCCCTGTATTTCTAAACGCAGTGGGTGTAAAAACGAGGCGCGTTTGCGCATCTGGAATGACCGTGGCTATTCCTTCTGGTGTTAGACGAGCCGTTTTTACAGAATGACTTCCAATATCTATGCTGATTTTCATCTTTAAAATAAACTCTAAATACAAAAAGTACCTACGATAAGTAGGCACTTCCAAAGGTAAAAAAAAAATAGAAATTTTTATCTCCAATAGGTCGTAGCTTTACCAAGAGACGCATTGTCTGAACTAATGCCTTGGGTGACAGTACTACTGGTTTTCTTAAAAGTTTGTGTGGATTGTGTAGCAAAGGTCTCATTACACTTAGAGTTCCGCTCACGAATTGTAAATGTATAAGTCGTGACACCTCCAGAAGTAGAAACCGTAGGAGTACTCAAAATAATTCCTGTATGCATTTTTCCCCAGTGAAGTACATCACCCTTTTTAGGGACATATGAGGCATTTATAGTTCCTGAAGTAGAATAGGCTGAAGGAAAGGGAATTGAAAGCCCCATCAATTTACGCTGAAAGGCTGCTTCCCAAGTACACTGACCATACCCTCTCCCATTTGCTAACATACCTATTACGTTTATCGTACGACTGGCGGTAGTGTTTGATGATGTTCTAATTGTAACTGTAAAATTGGTTTTGACATCTAATTGGTAGCCAGCCTTGGGTCTTACTTGTACAACAGTATTTGTCCAAGAAATAATATCAAACGTGATTCCTGATGAGTTTGACGAAATAGATCCTCTTACTGTACCAAAATTCGTTCCATTGATATTCCAATAATTTAAGTTGTCGTTATTATCATGGGTATTAATAACGTAAAAACCTAAATATGGGCTTCTAGAACAAGAAGGTATATTGCCAAGCCATGTGCCATTAGAAGTGAACCCACTCATACTTGCCCCTCCTATTGAAGTTATACTTGGATTAGAAGCGCTGGCTCTTGCGTTAGAATACTCAACATTTGTTGTTTCTTCTTGGGGTAAAATCTCCTCTTGAGCTTTTTGGCAAGAAGTTGCAGCAAGCAATGTAGCAACTGAGACGAATTGGAGAATGCGGTTTTTGATAGATGACGTTTTCATTGTGGTATTGATTGTTTTAAGTTGTTTGTTTCGATTTACAACTCTTTATAACCACACCACATGAAAGGTTAGCAGAAGATTGAAAAAAAATTATTTCACATACTCTTTAAGTAAGGCTTTGAACTGTTTATTGTCTTTAAAGTCCTGATTAACAACACTTAATATTTTATCTTTTTTGTACCAAGCCTGGGTAAGTTGGTTAGTCTCAAAAGCTTTTCTAAACCACTGTAATGCTTCAGGCTCTTCTTTAAGCAGCGCATGATAGCACCCTTTCGCATATAACAACTCAGCATTTACACTATCTTTTTTGAGACCTTTAAGAAGGCAACGATTGGCCTCTTGGGGCATCGAAGATAACAAGCTAATTTGTGCTAAATCTCGGTAGAAATACTGGTCACAACGCGTTGAGTCAAACTGTTCGGCATTAATATACCCTTTATAAGCATCTACATACTTACCATTTTTAAATTCACAATACCCTTTCAGTTGCTGTGCTTCAAAATAGTGCTGCTTAAGGGAGTCCGTTTTAATTGTATTCTCAAACTCAAGGGCAGCATCAGCAAACCTCTGCGACTGAAGCAATGCTTTCGCTTTAGCTAAATAACGATAAGGCTTAGGGTCGTTTTGAATAGATTTTTGTAGGTTATTAGCGGCTTCTCTGTATTCACCAATTTCATAATTGGCTAACCCACGGTAATAATGGCTATCGGCAAAGTTGGGGTTATAACCAAGGGCTTCGTCAAACTCAGGAATTGATTCTTTAAAATATTTTGTTGCGTACATACTTCTACCTAAAAACTGATGTAACTCAAACAAAAATGACTTTGGATAAAGAATAGGGGATTTTTCGAGTTCTTTTTTTGCAATTTTTAAATTTTGTAGAGGCAGAATAGCTGATTTATAATCTTGTAGTTGAATGTAACTTCGGGCTTCTTCCAATAAAGCCGCGTAATAATTACTAATTACTTCTGTTGTTTTTTTAAAATCTACAACAGCCTCTGCAAAGTTTTTTAGTTCATATTTGGCTTGGCCTCTTTTAAATAGCGCATCGCTGTAATTTAGATTGTACTTAGTAGCGCTGTCATAGCAAGCTATTGCGGGGTTATATTCTTTTTTTTGGCTTAAAGCTTCTCCTTTTGAAAACCAACTCAACCAATTGTCATATTTAAGGGCAATTGAATGAGAAAAATTCATCAAACTGGAATCTAAATCCCCTTTACGTAGCTGCAACACTCCTTTGTTTAAGAAATCATTTGATAAACGTTCAATATCTTTTTCAAAACTATCTTCTATCTTCAGTTTTCTACAAATCGTAAAATCTTGGCCTGCTTTTTCGTATTGTTTCTGATAATAAGTACACATACCCCGGTAGTAATAAGCACGCGTTTGGGTAGGAACAATACCGACTACCTGTGTAAAGTCATCAATGGCTTTTAGGTAATTACTGTTTTGGTAATGTAACATACCCCTGTCAAATAAATACGTGGCGTTCTGAGGCTGTAGCTGTATCGCTTTATCATAATCTTCAAAGGCGGCCTTTTGATTGTTGAGCTGAACCCTCAACTCGGCCCTTTTTATGTGTATTGTGGCACTATCTGGTACTATATTTAAAAAATTCGTATAATCAGCCACTGCTTTGGCCAATTCTTTTAGCTGCTCATAGTATTGAGCTCTAAAAAGAAATGCTTCGGCATTCTCAAAATCTAAATCTATCGCTTTATTGAAGTCTTGAATCGCTCTTTTGGGCTCATTTAATGCTAAATAGCACTTCCCACGTCCTAAAAAATAATCCGAGTTATCTTGGGTAGTTTTGAGTAAGCGACTATAATCATCAATGAGTAATTTGTAGTTACCAGCCGTAAATTTCTCATCTAATTCAGTCTTTACTCTCAATTGAGCATTCAGGGTCTTTATTCTATCGCTATATGAAGTAGCCGAATCAGGGTATACTTTAAATGCTTCTCGGAAAGAAGAAAGTGCTTCTGCATATAGCCGCCGTTTTTCAAACTTTACAGCATTCGCAATAGTCAAACGATATTTTTCTGCTTCTATCTTCCTCCGCTGTTTTTCTTGTTCTATTACAATCGTCTTTTTTGTCTTAGATAGCCAACGTATGGGTTCATAGTCATTATACAAATTGGCCTTATTAATTCGCTCGGCTTCGTTAAATGCTTGCAAAGCCAATTCGTAATCGCCTTCATTATAAGCTGTTACACCGTTCTTCTTGATGCTTTCATAGCGATCCAACTCTTTTTCTTCTCGTTTTCGTTCCTCTTCTTCTTTTTGCTTGTCTTCTATCTCTTTTTGTTTAAATGCCTCTATGGCTTTAGAAATAGCCACTGTATCACCTGCAAATTGAGTCGTATCTACTTTCGGGACGACAACTAAAATATCATTATCGGTTGAAAGAAGTACCTCTGTACTTCTTTGGAAAGAAATCCGAGTAATATAGGCCATCCATTTTTTACCTATTTTTTCCACACGCAATTCTGCCAATCGCTTGTGAGCCTCATATCCTTTTTTTATTTCACTATGACTACCCTTAAAACTACTTTGAAAAAAAACCTTGATGTATAAATGGTCGGTCTTCTTAACATTTGAGACGGTTATCTCAGCCACTGTGATACTTGGACCAATTCCTTTAGAATAAAAAATATCAAGGTTGTTGAGATACTTTTCAACAGAAAAATCTTTGGCATCTGTTAAAGCTGTATTATTTGGATTTATGTCATCTTCGATGATGGCATCACCACTGTAAAATACTTTATTGCTGCCCGCAGTATAACTATCCCGGATGATTTGCCTACGTTCTGCATCACCAATATCTTCTTGTACAATAGTATTGAGTAAGTCTTGTAAGCCTTTTTCAACTTTACGTTTAGCTGCCAATTTAATCTCTTCGCTATCTTTTTGGGTTATTTCTGTTTGTGCAGAAACTGAAAGCGAAATGAATACGAGGAGGTATGTAGTAATTTTTTTTAACATATCTACGATTATCATTGAGTTAAGACAACACCAATACTACCGAGCAAAACTTCCCAATCTCTATTGGGGCGACCATCAACTATCTTTGAATAAGACTTCAATTGCACTTGCACTTCTTTATTGGTTATATCGCTGTATAGCACCTTCCCAGTTGAACTGTATCCTACAAACCGTTGAGCTCCTCTTATCGTACCCATGTAGTTACCATCAATGGTTTGTTTCATTTCTTCCACGTAGTTAATATCAGTCCATGATATTTGAACATTGCCATAATGGGGCAATAACTTTAGACGAGTAAGGTAGTCCCTAATTTTGTAAGGTGTTACTTTGCCCGTTTTTTTAGATGAAACTTCAATCACTGCGTCTTCTAAAAATAATTTACATGCTTCATCTATTGCTTTATCTTTTTCGTCAGCATCCAGCTCCTTATTAGCAATTCTTTGTAGATAAAGCCCAAATTCGTCCACCCTCGAAAGTGCCTTCTGTTGGTATTGGCCTAATCTTTTTTTATCCAGTTCTGGTAGCGTATTTTTTTGAGAAGTTCGAATATCAAACAAAACACGCGCTACCTTAGAAGATTTATCGAAAGTTTGGTGGGTGCCATCCTTAAAAATGATAACAGAAATATCTCCTTTAGCAATTTTTCTATTGTTAGGAAGAAACAAAGTATCTCTTGATATTGAATCTATCGGCTGGGATAACTGAATCCCACTTTTAAGGATAACTCGATTTTGGGCTACATTTGAAGGCAGTAATGCGAGTTTAATGAAAAGGCCAATATAATCGCGGGTCTCTTGATTATTAGAAAGGAGCTCAAATTTTGTAAGGTAGTTGCCTTGGTTATCAAAAATCAAATCTACCGCTGAATTTGAAAATTTAACCAATTGATTCGGTTGTTCCAAATAAAGTGTATCCGTAGATATGAGAACCACGCGGGTTTTAATGACCGAGTCACCACTAAAATAGATAGTATGCTGCCCATACATAACCTGTACAGGAAACAGACCCCCAAGCATGAATAGGACAGCTATTATAAGACGTACTGACATAAATAATTGGTTTGGATTCCCAAAAGACATTCAAAAGTAATAGTTTAAAGGGGGATTTGAAAATGAAAACAGTAGCTTAGTAATCCCCTTTCCCCCCAATTTCTTTACTTTGTGGTTTGAATCGTGAATACAGGCTAACAAACACCCAATGAAACAAACCAAAATTACCCTTTCTCAACTCGAAAATTTCTTATTGGCTGGTTGCGACATCCTACGCAACAAAATGGATGCCTCCGACTACAAATATTACCTCTTCGGGATGTTGTTTCTCAAACGCCTCTCGGATGAGTTTGAAGTAGCTACCCAAAAAATCAAAGTCCGTTTCAAGCACCTCGCACCCGACGAACTCCAAGAACTCCTCGAAGACCCCACCACTTACAAAGAATACACCAACTTCTACATACCCGAAAAGGCCCGCTGGAACCATGGCTATATCGAAACCAAAACCGACGAAAACGGTGAAACTACACAGGTCGAACACCCCGCGCTCAAAGACCTCAAAACCAACGTAGGCACGAATCTAAATAAGGCCCTGCACGCCATCGAAGATGCCAATGCCGACCTACTCGAAAATGTGCTTCGGGGCATTGATTTCAACGTCAAAAAAGGCAGCAGCACCATTCCCGATGCTACTTGGATAGACCTTATCCAACATTTCAACGGCAAACTACCCCCACTTATCAACGACAACTTTGAATTTCCCGACTTGCTCGGTGCGGCTTATGAGTACCTTATCAAGTATTTTGCCGATAGCGCAGGTAAAAAAGGCGGGGAGTTTTATACGCCCAACCAAGTAGTACGGCTGCTCATAAGCCTCCTCAAACCCCAAGCGGGTATGGAAGTATATGACCCTACTTGTGGCTCGGGAGGTATGCTCATTCAGGCGCATCAATACGTGGAAGAACAAGGTCAAGACCCGCGCGACTTGGTGCTCAACGGCCAAGAAAACGAGCCTACTACGTGGATTATCAGCCGTATGAACATGATTTTGCACAATATTGCCTCGGCCATCATCGAAGAAGGCGACACCCTCGCTGACCCAAAAATCATAGATACCGCCACGGGGCAATGGAAAAAATTTGACCTCATTGTTGCCAATCCACCGTTTAGTCAAAACTATAAAAGATCAACCATGAAGTTTCAGGCGCGTTTCCAATACGGTTTTGCGCCCGAAACAGGCAAAAAAGCCGACCTCATGTTTGTACAGCACATGATAGCCAGCCTCAAAGCCAACGGGCGTATGGCCACTGTCATGCCCCACGGGGTGCTGTTTCGGGGCGGCGACGAGAAGAAAATCCGTAAAGGAATCATCGAAGCCAACCTCATTGAAGCCATCATTAGCCTACCTCCCGCGCTGTTTTATGGCACAGGTATCCCCGCTTGTGTGATTGTTATCAACAAAAACAAGGATGAAAAACTACATAACCACGTGTTTTTTATCAATGCCGATGCCGAGTATGGCGAGGGGAAAGTCCAGAATTTTCTCCGTCCCGAAGACATTGAGAAAATCAACTATGTGTTTACCCATAAAATCGAAATCGAAAAATACAGCCGCCTCGTGTCCAACGACATTATCGCCGATGAGCATGACTACAACCTCAACATTCGACGCTATGTGGACAATACCCCTGACCCCGAACCAGAAGATGTAAAAGCCCACTTGCTGGGTGGTGTGCCGCTGGCCGAAATCAACGCCCAACAGCCTCAGTTTGATAAGTTCAAATTTACGGCTTCGGCCATTTTTGCCGCAGCACACGAGCAGTACCATCAGTTCAAAGATACCATTTCCCAAAAAGCCCACCTCAAAGAAACCGTAGAGCAGCACCCCGCCGTGCAGGAGACTTTTGAACACCTCGGTCAAGGTATCAACCAATGGTGGCTACTCGCCAAAGAACAGTTTGCCCGCATTGCTCCCCAAACGGAGCCTATTCCAGTAGAAGGCAATTCAAGACAAGGAGTTCAGGAGCCGCTCACGGCTTATCTCACACTTGGGGGGACAAAACTCCCAGCCGTGCGCCAAAACCTTCTCGGTTCGCTCAAAACGCACTTGCTGCCGCTGCAAATACTCGACGAGTTTCAGGTAGCAGGTATTTTTGTGAATTGGTGGACCAACATCAAGTACGACCTTAAAACCATCGCTTCGGTAGGTTGGGTGCCTACGCTCGTGCCGCGTCAGTACTTTGTCGAAACCTACTTCCAAACCGAACAAGCGGCTATCACCGAGGCCGAAAACTACCTCATTCAACAAGAAACGGCGCTCCAAGAAATCATTGAGGCCGTAGAGTACGAAACCGACGACACCGAAGAGGGCAAAGACGAACCCGATATTACGCCCAAGCTCATCAAGGAGTATGTCCAAAACCAACTCAAAAGCTATGGTAAAACTACCCTCTTGCTGCCCGAAGCCGACAAGGTAGCACTCGAACACTTAAAACAAACCCTGCACCAGATTACTACCAAAGAAGCCGATATAAAATTGGCCAAAGAGCAAATCAAAACCCTCCAAGCCGATTTAGAAAAAAAGGTGACGTTTAAAATGTACGGCGTAGAGGAAGAAAAAGAGGAGATAGATGGCCTACTGACCCAAGTAAGCCAACGCCTCGGCCAACTCGTAGCCCAAGGCGAACCTGACGATAAAAAAGAAAAGGCCCTTTATCTCAAAACCTACAAAACCCTCACTGCCGACCAACTCACCCTCCAAAAACGACTCGATGGTTTAGACGACTTTCTGGCGAGTATTGGCGGGGTGATTACCCCCGAAGAGTGCAAAACGCTCATCCTCCAAAAACACAATCAGCTCATTCTGCAAGAAGCGACCAAGTATCTCAGTGCCGAAAAACGCCAACTCATAGCAGGACTCGAAAAGCTTTGGGACAAATATGCCACCTCAGCCCAAACCCTCGAAAACCAGCGCGATGCCTCTCTGACACAACTCAACCTGTTTTTGAAAGAATTGAATTATCTTTGAATATTTGACCTCCGCACCTTTACCCGAATCTAATAACGGGGAATTAAATGGGAAGTGGGGGAATAAACGGGGGATTAAATGAGGGATTAAAATCATTGATGGAGGCGATAGAACAATACCCAGGCATCCAAACCAGCCGACTGTCACATACTCAGCCGCCCAGTAAAAACATTGGAAAGGCAAATAAAAACACTCCGTTTGCAGGGGCTAATTGAATATATTGGCAGCAAAAAAACAGGCGGCTATCAACTCGTAAAAAAACAACAGTAAAGCAAAACATAACACCCCTACTTTGTCACCCTGAAAGGGCCTAAACTAACACTTAAAATGAATAAAAAAATGAATGGTTGGGAAAAGGATAAATTAGATAACCTTTGCAAAAAAATCCAATCAGGAGGAACTCCAAAGAGTGACAGAGTAGAATATTATGGAGGAGATATTCCTTTTGTAACGATTGAAGATATTACCGCAAGTAAAAAATATTTACAAAAAACAAAGAGAACAATTACTGTATTAGGGTTGAATGATTGCGCAGCTTGGGTTGTTCCAAAAAACTCCGTAATGTATTCAATTTATGCGACTATTGGAGAGCCTCTAATCAATGAAATAGAAGCTGCGACAAATCAGGCCATTTTGAATATAATCACAGATAATCAAAAAATAAATAGTGAGTTTTTATATTACTTTTTGCTCAACATTAAATCAGAAGTTTACAAATACTCTGCCCAAACAACTCAAAGCAATTTAAATGCGGCGATTGTAAAGTCTTTTGAAATAGCATACCCATCCCTCCCCGAACAAACCCGCATTGCCCAAATTTTGAGCCAAGCCGATGAGGCCATTGCCCACACCGAGGCCCTCATTGCCAAATACCAACGCATCAAAACGGGCCTCATGCAAGACCTGCTCACCCGTGGCATAGACGAGCAGGGGCAAATCCGCAGCGAAGCCACCCACCCCTTCAAAGATAGCCCCCTCGGCAGAATACCAGAAGAGTGGGAGGTGGTGATGTTGGGTTTTATGGTAGAAGCCATTGACCCCCAACCTGATCATAGAACCCCTCCATCTGTTGAAATGGGTGTGCCATATTTGGGAATAAATGATATTGATGAGTTAGGAAATATTGACTATCGAAAATGCAGAAAGGTCTCTTTGTCAGTTTTAGAGGAACATAAAGCTCGTTATCAATTACGAAGAGGGGATATAATTTTTGGGAAAATAGGAACAGTCGGGTCTCCCAAAAGGTTGATCAAAACTGATAATATTACTCTTAGCGCAAATCTCATTTTGATACAACCTAAAAATTCTAACGATTTTGTTTATTGGCTTTTAAATTCTGATTTTGTAGAACGTCAAGTTAAGGATTCTATCCATTCAACTTCACAACCTGCATATGGAATTGAAAAAATAAGAAAAATAGTAGTTCCGCTTCCTAAACAGAATGAGCAGGAACTTATCGCGACGAGACTAAATTGCACAAATAGCTCAATACAACAACAACAATCTCACCTCGCCAAGCTGCAATCCATAAAGCGGGGTTTGATGCAAGATTTGTTAAGCGGGCGGGTGCGAGTACACACGCCACAAACCCATACAACGGCATGATAAAATCAATCGTCATTCAGAATTTTATGGGCTACGGAGCGTTTCGTAGCGGAGATTTTGGCCAACTAAATGTTTTTATCGGTCAAAACGATACGGGTAAAACCGCCCTGCTCAAGCTACTCTACACGGCTGTCAGAACGGTGGATATCTACACCAAAGACCGCCGCGAGCGCGATGTAGCCCTCAAACGGGTATTGGCCGAAAAACTCACCGATGTATATCAGCCCGGCAAAAAAGGGTTGGGGGAGTTGGTCAATAAAACCACCAAAGAAAAACTAAGTGTGGACGTTGAGTTTCGGCACGAATGGCTCGGTTATGCCGATAGGCTACATTTTAGTTTTGGCGACTCCACTACCACCACCATCAACGATTGCCAAGACACCATCAATCCCTTACCCGACAGCATTCGGTCGGTTTTTATTCCTGCCAAAGAAGTACTTACGCCCCTCAAAGCCATCCGCGCTACCCGCGACAACCTTCGGATGTCGGGTTTTGATGATACATACTTAGATCTCATACGGGCATTGGTGATCCCTACCCAAAAAGGCAAAATCACCGAAGAACTCAGCAGCGTAAATCGAAAACTGGAAGCGTTGTTTGAAGGGCAAGTAGAGCAGCGCGACGATGATGATTTTGTATTTAAAAAAGGCAACACAGAGTTTCCTATTCAGCTCACCGCCGAGGGTATCAAAAAAATCGGCATCCTGACCACCCTCATTCGTAATCGTCAGCTCAACGCCCAGTCGGTATTGTTTATGGACGAACCCGAAACCGCCCTGCATCCCGAGGCCATCATCGAACTGGCCGAAATGCTCACGCTTATGACCAAAGCAGGGATTCAGGTTTTTGTGGCTACTCACAACTACTTTGTACTAAAGCAACTATATCTATGTGTTCGTCGTGAAAAACTAAACGCGTTTTGTTTCTCTCTCAACCGCGAAAAAGGCAGGGCAATCGAAGCCCAAAAGCACGACTTGAATACTGTTTTTCCCGAAAATGCTATTTCTGACGCCGCTATCAAGATGGCCGACCAAGAAACCGACTTAGACTTAGGACTCTTCTAATCCAGTTATACCATGCCAGGCTTTAGCGAAAGCAATATTACCCTTGATTTTCCCGATACGCTGTTTTTTCGTTGGGCCGATTGCGAAGGTTATCGTAGGCAGTCATCCAACCACTTCAAAGAAATGGATGCCTGTTGGTATGAAACAGCCCAAAATCGCTATTGGCTCATTGAGCTGAAGGATTATTCTCTCGGGGTTCTGACCGAAGATAAAACCATAGAGGCCAAGTCGTGGGAATTGGTCAAAAAAGCCATCGATAGCTTCTGCATGTTTCTGTCCATAAAGCATCAATATCCTTATGCTCCTGCACTCGACCCTTGTGTACCTATTGCCCCCCGTCCCGATACGGTATTTCAATTACTGACGATTATTCGTTGTACTGCCTCTCAAAAGCCTCACATTCAGTTGTTACATGAAAAATTCAGGGCAAAGTTTAAGCCCTATGCCGAGCTATTTGGGATTCAATATTATGCAGTAGTAGAATACTCAAAGGCCGTAGAAAAACTCCCATTTGTACGATGAACTACCTACAACTCGACGAAAAAAACCACGTTGAAGAGCCACTGCTACGGCAGTTGGAGGCCATGCCCACGCCCCCCAATGGTCCACGTTGGCGGGTGCTTCGCCTCGAAATGGGCCCCACCCAGACCGCCGACGAAACCCAGCGCAGCAGTTTGGAGCAAGTGCTGATGTACCACGATTTGGAAGCCGCCCTGCGACGCATCAACCCCTGGATGAACGCCGCCCACATAGCCGAGGCCATCAAAGACCTCAGTACTTTTGAGAGCGACGGCCTCTATACCAACAATCAACGCATACAGCAATACCTCACCCACGGCACCAAAGTACAGGTACAAACCCCCGACGGTCTGCGCTACCAAGACGTGTTTTTTGTGGACTACACCAACCCTGCCAACAACAGTTTTGTGGCCGTGTCGCAGTTCAAAATCCGCATTATCGGCACCGACAGGCACATTTACCCCGATGTCCTGTGTTTTCTCAACGGCATACCCGTGGTACTCATCGAGTGCAAAAGCCCCAAGACCAAAGAACCCATCCCCGAAGCCATAGACCAGCTCATGCGCTACTTAGAGCAGCGCGACTACGTGCGTGAAGGCGCAAAGGCACTGGCCTATTACAATCAGTTTATCGTGGCTACCTGCCGCAGCCGCGCCAAGTTTGGCACCATAACGACGGGCATCGAAAAACATTTTTACCGCTGGACCGACCCGCATCCTGCCACCGTAGAAGACCTGGCACAGTACTGCCAGCCGCAGCAAACGTACTTTACCGATGCCACAGGCAACGACGACGAGGCCATTTCCCAAGAAGTACGTACGTCGCCCAACGACCAGCAGCGGCTCATTCACGGAATGCTCTCGCCCCAAAACCTGTTGAGTATTATCCAAACGTTTGCGGTTTGGGCACCCACCGACGACGGTCAGATGATAAAGGTGGTAGGTCGTTACCAACAGTTTAGGGCGGTCAAAAAAACCACCGAACGCCTCCGCACGGGCAAAAACCGCGACGAGCGCGGGGGCATCATCTGGCATACCCAAGGCTCGGGCAAATCGCTGACGATGGTGTTTTTGATTCGGGAAATGTACCTCTATCCCGACCTACAAGGCTACAAGATAGTGCTACTCACCGACCGTTCCCAACTCGACGAGCAAATCACCACCACGGCGCAGTCGGTGGGCTATACGGTACAAAACCCGCAGAACATTGCCGAACTCAAAGCCACCCTTCGGAGCAATAGTTCGGAGATAGTGTCGGCCATGATTCACAAATTTCAGGAGCGCGATTTGCTGGCTACTTTTCCTGAACTAAACACCTCCGAAAAAATCATCATTCTGACCGACGAAGCCCACCGCTCTCAATACACCAAACTGGGATCCAACCTCGACCGCGCCTTGCCCAACGCCACGCGCATTGCCTTTACGGGTACGCCCATTGGCCGCACCGAGCAGACCTTTGGCGAATATATTGATAAATACACCATGCGGCAAGCCATCAAAGACGGCGTTACGCTCCAAATCGTCTATGAAGGCCGCACCCACGATGCCAGTATCGAAGACCAGCCTGCTGCCGACCGCAAGTTCAAAGACGTGTTCAAAGACTACAACGTGGCCCAACAGGTAGAAATACTCGCTTATGGCACCCGCCGTGCCTACCTCGAATCGGCAGATACCATCCGCGAAAAAGCCAAGGATATGCTGCGCCACTACCTGACGCACGTTCGCCCCAACGGCTACAAGGCCCAGGTGGTGTCGGTGTCAAAAGAAGCAGCCCACCGTTACAGGGTGGCGTTGGAGCAAGCCATCAAAGAGCTGACGGCCGAACTCCGCGAAGAAAATCCGTACAAAGTGATGGTAGAAGACCTCGAAAAACTACAAGTAGCCGTAGTGATTTCGGACGTAACCCACAACGACTCGCCCGACCTCAAACAATACGCCGATGCCAAAGCGCGCACGTTGGCCATTACAGGCTTTAAACTCAAATTTGGCAAAACCGAACAAGTGGGGGGCAACTCACGCCTCACTGCCAACGGCAATATTGGCATATTGGTGGTAGTAGATATGCTCCTCACGGGCTTTGACGCACCCATTGAGCAGGTCATGTATTTAGATAAAGTCATTGTCAATCACAACCTTTTGCAGGCCATTGCCCGCGTCAATCGGGTCTATGATGCCCAAAAACAAGTGGGTTTTGTCGTGGACTACGTAGGCATGGGTAACCACCTCAAAAGGGCGTTGGATGCCTATTGGGAAAAAGAACAGCAAGAAATTACGGGCTGTTTGCTGGACACAGCTGCGTTGTTAAGCGAACTCAAAAATGCCCACCAAAAGCTCCAAGACGTATTTGAGCAACATGGGCTGTCGCAGTACAATGACCCCGACGATATTTTCAACCTTTTCTACGACGAAAATATCCGCCATCAGTTCACCGAAGCCTTTCGGGTTTTTGCGGAAGCCTTAGACAACGTTTATCCCCGAAAAGAAGCCTTGGAGTATCTGCCAGAACTCAATCGCTATGCCGAAATCAACGCATTGGCCGCTCAACACTTCCGCGATGGGCGCATGAGCATGAAGGGCGTATCGGACAAACTTCGCAAAGTAACCGATGAATACCTCAAATCAAAAGGGATTGAAACCAAAATCGAACCTATTTCTATTCTGGACGAAGCATTTTTTGAGAACGTTAAGTCCCACAAACGCGAAAAGACCAAAGCGGCGGCCATTGAACACGCCATTCGTCAAATTATCAACCTAAACCTCGACGACGACCCCGAATTGTACGCTTCTTTTGCCGAAGAGCTTTCTCGGATTTTGGTGGCTTTTAAAGATAATTGGGAAGAGATTTACCGTCTGCTCGAAGAACTTCGTAAGCGGATGAAAGAGTCTCAAAACGAAGATACCAAGGGGCTAAACCGTAAAACCCAAATGCCCATTTATCGCAAGCTCCACGCACTTTTGTACGACAAAAAAGAAAACCTTACCGATGATGAAGTGAATAACCTGCTCATTTTGACGAAGGAGATTTATGGTATGTTGAAAACCGAACTTGCGTTGACAGGCTTTTGGAAAAGCCCTGCCAATGTCAATCGCTTAACGGGTGAGATTGAAAATTATTTGGCGTCGTTGAGTGGGTCGGCTTTCAAAAACCGTAAGGTCATCACCTCCGAAATCTTGGCTTGGGCCAAAGACGAACGCATCACTTCCTCTATCATTTACGCCGAAGACCAATGAATAATACCCCGATACCCTACACTGTTGTATATTCTAATCGTAAAACCCTCAGTATTATCATTGAGCGCGACCGCAGTGTGGTGGTACGCGCCCCGCATCATATCACAGAAGATAAGATAGCTCAAGCCGTAAAAAAACGTCATAAGCTCATTCAACAAAAGATAGACCACAATGCCAAATACCCCTACGAAAAACCAAGCAAAGAATTTGTGACGGGCGAATCCCTCATGTACCTCGGGCATCATTACAAACTATATGTCGTAGATGAGCCTGTTGAGGGAGTGGTATTTGACAATAAGTTTTTTATCAGCAAAGCAAACCAACAACGTGCCAATGAAATTTTCAAAAATTGGTACATCGGTCAAGCCAAAGAACTGTTGATTCCAAAAGCAATACACATTGCCAAACGCCTCGGCGTAACCTACAATCACCTCAATATCATGGATTTGAAATTTCGTTGGGGTTCGTGTACGCCCAAAGACAACATTCATCTCAACTGGCGGCTCATCAAAGCCCCCATGACAGTCATCGAATACATCATTGTCCACGAACTCACTCACCTTCTGGAAGCCAATCACACACCCGAATTTTGGAATCGAGTAGCTTCTCAACTCCCCACTTACGAAAAAGCCAAACGCTGGCTCAAAGAAAACGGTCATGCGTTGGAAGTGGATTTCTGAGGGGTGAATGATAATAAACTACCCACCATTTCTGCTGTACAACTCTGTATTCAAGCAATTGGTAACCAAATACTTACCCATCAGTGTGATACTCGCCCCCACATTGCCCCATGTCGCGTTTGATTTGAAGTCACCTACCAATCTTCTATTAGCTTGGGAGAAGACTCTGAGAAACCAGAGCTCTAAAAAATTGTTGTCTCTTAATTGATTTTATATTGACAAATACACCATTTTTTGTTTATTTTGTCAATATAAAATTCACTAAAATGGAATCTACTTTTGCCGATAGGTTTGTTTCGGCTCGAAAAATGGCTGGAATGTCGCTACAAGAACTCGCAGATAGTTTAGGAGATGTTTCCAAACAAGCCCTTCACCAGTACGAACAAGGAAAAGCCCGACCCGATAGCGAACGGCTAATACGAATCGCCCAACTATTAGGCGTCCGGGTTAATTATTTTTTTCGCTCTGAGCGGGTTATCCTTCAAAATGTAGAATTCAGAAAGCGAGTAAAACTTACCAAAACCGAAGAAGAAAAAGTACGAGAGCAGACCGTTGATTTTTTAGAAAGATACCATGAATTAGAATCGCTATTGGATGCTCAAATCAAGTTTGAGAATCCAATAGAAGGTACTGTTATTAACTCCTTTGAAGACATTGACCCCGCGGCGGAGCGGTTACGAGACGCTTGGAAGTTAGGACGGGATTCTATTGGAAACGTGATTGAAACCCTCGAAGACCGAGGCATTAAAGTATTTCAGGTGTCGGCAAACGAAAGTTTCGATGGATTATCTGCTATGGGTAATGATAGCCTTGTCATTGTAGTTAACACCGTTTTTGATGTAGTGAGGCAACGGTTTACCGCTTTGCACGAGCTGGCCCACTGCGTGTTGAGGTTTAACCCGGACATACCCGAAAAACAGGTTGAAAAACTCTGCCACGCTTTTGCAGGAGCATTTTTGTTACCAAAAGAGACTTTTATTGAAGAAATGACCGTACGGCGTCGCTATATTTCCTTAGCCGAACTGGTGCAGGTGAAAGAACAGTATGGCGTATCCATACAGGCCATTATGGCACGAGCTAAGGCATTGGGTATCATCAGCGACAGCGGTTATCAAGATTTTAGTATCCTGTTCAGTAAATTAGGCTATCGAAAAAATGAACCTGGACGATACCTTGGACAAGAAAAAGCCCTACGTTTCAAGCAGCTACTCTACCGAGCAGCAGCCGAAGAAATCATATCTATGTCGAAAGCGGCGGCCTTGAATAATCAGAAGTTAGCGGAGTTTCGGCAGGAATTAACAGGCTTAACGCATGGATAGTACAGGCGAAACTACACATATTGCTATTACCGATGCGAATGTCTTTATTGATTTGATGGAAATTGACACCTTGCACTTGCTTTTTGAATTACCCTATACGATTCACACAACAGCATTTGTAATAGACGAATTGATTGACATCCAAAAAGAGCAAGTGAGTAAATACGTCGGAAATAATTTATTAAAAGTTCGAGAGTTCAACTCAGGAGAAGTAGCCTATTTACAGCAGTTTGCAACGCAGCATCGAAAACTCTCTGAAACGGATCTGTCGGTTCTGGTCTATGCTCGTGAGATAAACGGTACTCTTTTGACGAGCGATAATCCTTTGCGTAAAGTCGCTCAAAAAATGAATCTCAATGTGCACGGTATGTTATGGCTGCTCGACGAATGGGTAAATCTTAAACTATTGAGCCCTTCCAAAGCTACTACTCATTTGATTTATTTAATGAGCATAAATATGAGATTGCCAACTGTAGAGTGTGTACAATTATTGGGAACGTGGGAGAAAATAACGAAATAAAAGCAACGTATCAAACAACAAAAAGTAAAACAACATGGCAACTAACGGAAAACCAGGGAATGGACGGCACGGCGCAGTTCGTGAGCGTTCACAAACCCATAATCCTAAAACAGACCAATGGGTGAAACGAGATACAGAAACGGGAAAATTCATGGATGTAAAACAAAATGGTACTCCATTTAAAGGAGTGCGCAAGGAAAAATGAGAAATTGTTTCATTAGTTACCACCATGACTACGACCAAGAATATTTGGAAGAGTTAAGAAACCTTTATTCAGGTCAAAACTTGCTTGATTACTCCTTAAAACAGGATATTGGCCATTTTTCTGATAGGACAATCTATCAGCACATCTGTCAAAAAATATCAATGACAAGTGTAAGTATTGTATTGATAGGAGAACGTACAGGCGATCGCTGGTGGATTGATTGGGAAATTTATGCCTCATTAAGGGCAACCCAATCATCTACACCTAATGGATTATTGGGCATTTACCTTCCAGAAAATAAGGTTATCGTACCCGAAAGATTGCAGTTAAACATTGAATCAGGCTATGCTGTAACGATGGATTGGGACGATATAACTCCTTCAAAATTAGAAAAAAGCATTTCAATAGCGTACTCAAATCGAAGACATAAATCTCATTTGAGAAAAGTAGGTGGAGCGAGAATGGATTCTAATCAAAAACGATTTTTGGGTATCAAAATCTAAGGAAAAATGGTGAATGGAATTAACAGAATATTTGCTTCTGACGAGTACAAAAGAACTTTAAAAATGCAAGGCGTCCCGTGTGTCTTTCTCTCTCATCAACAAGAAGATAAACCCTCATGCAAGAAGATTGCTGATTATTTAATGAGTTTAGGTATTCAAGTCTATTTTGACGAATATGATAGTGATTTAAAAATCGCAAGTCAAACTAAAAATCCGCAAGCAGTAACCAATGCTATTTTAAAGGGAATTCATAATAGCACCCACATGCTTTGCGTTGTATCCCCCAATACTATCAAATCTCAATGGGTACCTTTTGAAGTTGGTTTTGGGTATGATAAAACTAACTTAGCCAGCTTAATTCTACGTGGGATACCTGTTGGTCAGCTTCCTGATTATCTAAAAAGTAAGCCTGTGATTCGTGATATTTTTAGAATTGATCGTCTCATTTCTGATATTTTGAAACAACCTATTGATGTTCTCAAACGTAATAAGGGGGTCTTAGAATGTTATGACACACATCATCCACTTAGCATGACAATGGATTCAATCTTAATAGAAACTTACAATTAAAATGACCTATTTAAACAATAGACACAAAGTGTTTATCAGTTTTCATCATGCCAATGACGAATACTACAAAATCCGTTTTGAATCTTTAATGACTCATTATGAGGATGTTATGATTTCAAAATCAGTCCAAGATGGAGATATTGACACAAATTTACCAACAGAGACTATTAGGCAAAAAATACGAGATAACTATCTAAGAGATTCGACCGTAACAGTAGTCTTGATTGGCTCTGAAACTTGGAAACGAAAGCACATTGACTGGGAGATAAGTTCAAGCCTTAGAAACACCAAACTAAACTCTCGTAGTGGGCTTATTGGTATTATATTACCAACACACCCTGATTATGGAAAGTCTTATTACACTCCTGGCATAATTCCACCGAGGGTTCATGACAATGCGGTATGTGGGTTCGCAAAAATATATCATTGGTCAGAAAGTGTCCTTGAAGTACAGCAATGGATTCACGAAGCGTTTTTGAGAAGGCAAACCGTTGAACCCGACAATTCGTATCCTAATTACGTGAATAATAGGCCATCTTACTCAACCAGTTGGAAATAATGATAACTAACAAGTATAAAGCCCCTCTGGTTATTTATGTAGTATGGCATCCAGGCTTCAATAAAGGTATTGAGTTTGCTGAATTTTTATTCTCTACGTTCAATCGAGATATAAATGATCCATTTACTCGGGGGATTGGAATACCTGTCTTCTACCGTTATTTACCTGACCCCCAAACAAGAATTCCCATTGAAATTAATCTTGGAGAAGCACAAAGTAGCATCGTTGTGGTTCTGATTGATGACTTTTGTAAAATTAATTGGTCAAGATATATTGGTCAATTGTACGAACAGTTCGAAAATACAATCAATGATAAAAATGATAACCACCGCTTTTTCCCTGTTGCATTTAATCAATCAGCATTAACAATACATCCAAAGGTCCATGAGAACAACTTTATTCGTCTGTATGACCATGAAGAAAAATTGAATAAGGATACTTTACTACAAAAAAGTGAGTTAAAAATGCGTCTTACTCATGAGCTTTGTAGGCTTTTTCATGAATTACCACGAATTGCTAACATAGAGCAAACCCCTTCTCAACTTAAAAACAACAGTCCAATTACCTTATTTTTAAGCCATACTAAAAATGGAGGAGTGCCTATAACACAAGCCATTAAACAATATATTGAAACAAATACACCTGCTAAATCATTTTTTGATAGCTTAGATTTAATCTCGGGGAAAAAATTCTCCGTAGAATTAGAAAAAAATATTGAAAAATCTGCATTGATTGTTATTCATACTGATAAATATAGCACAAGAGAATGGTGTAAATGGGAATTAATACTAAATTTAAACTAAGGTGACGTATTTTTAATATAAGGGAAACAGGTTAAAGAAATAACCTTTTGAGCAGAT
>NZ_JBYFCK010000027.1:0-70133 GCF_057652155.1 Runella sp. R0.1_18 | reverse complement strand
GAATCTGCTCAAAAGGTTATTTCTTTAACCTGTTTCCCTTATATTAAAAATACGTCACCTTAGTTTAAATTTAGTATGAGTTATGAATCCGTAATTAAAATATGTAAGAATGCAGCTTGGGATTTAACATACTTATCTTTTTGGAGTACTCAATACTACTATGAAGACAATGCTGATGAAATATTTCTATTTGCGACTATGGATAAGGAGCTACGGGAATTGTTTTTCTTAACTCATAAAGAATCACTTGATGTATTTAAAAAATCTTTTGGTGAAAAAGTTGGGGGTAAAATTATTAATTCATTGTCAAGCATTTACACAAAAAGAGATAAACCTGATATTAATCAAGAAAAATTAGATAAAATGATTATTAGTGAAAAAGATAAATTAAGAATAATAATAGAAAGTAATTCTCAATCTAATAATATTCAAAATGACCATACTCCCTAACTTGTCGTACTGTAGATGTACTAACCTTTAACTCTATCAAATATGAAACTTAAAGCAATTATTCGATTATTTGGGCTTTTTGCGATACTGGCAATACCCATGATTGTCAAAAGTCAGCCACCGCGCGGCCCGTTTGTGATTTCACCCAAAGTCAATTCCGACAAAACCGTCACGTTTTCGTACTTAGCACCTAACGCCAAAACGGTGCTGTTGGGAGGAAGTCAGTTCGGGCAAGCCGATGTGCCGTTGACCAAAAATGAAGAAGGCGTGTGGTCAGTGACCGTTGGCCCAATCAAACCCGATATTTACCCTTACAGTTTTAAAGTCGATGGCGTGACGGTGATGGACCCCGCCAACGTCGCTTTCTTTCCTAACGAGCGGTTCAAGGCCAGTCTGGTCGAAATCCCTGCGGATGAACCTGCCATTTATGCATTGAAAAACGTACCTCACGGCTCCATTACGTACGAATATTATCCGTCGGTTGAAGGCTCAACGGGTACGGTTGTCGTCTATACGCCAGCGGGTTATACCAAGGAAACCGCCAAAAAATACCCAGTCTATTACCTCATCAGCGGCACAACCGATACCGAAGAAACTTTCTGGAAAGTAGGAAAGGTAAACCTGATGCTCGACAATATGATTGCGGCGGGTACGGCTAAACCCATGATTGTGGTGATGCCTTACGGGAATCCGCTGGCGAAAATTGCCGAGCAAACGGGCAAAGACAAACCTGCCGATGTGATGAGCCGCGACGGTGAAGATGCCCTGCGCCGCATGAAGTTGTTTGAAACTGACCTTGTGTCCCACGTCATTCCGTACATCGAAAAGAACTATCGGACAATCAACAACCGCGACAACCGCGCCATTGGCGGCTTCTCGCGCGGAGGTGGACAGACGTTGCGCACGGCGTTCAACAACGTCGATAAGTTTGCGTATGTGTGTAGCTATGCGTCCTACATTTCGCCCGCTGAGATGGACAAAAGTTTTACCAATATTACCTCCAATCCTGCCAAAACCAACAAAGATTTTAAACTGCTTTGGTCGGGTATCGGAACCGATGATTTTCTGTACAAAGGCACCGTCGAGTTTGAAGACTACCTGAAAGCCAAGAAGATAAATTACAAAAGCTACGTCACCGACGGCGGCCACACGTGGATGAACGTGAAGAAGTACCTCAATGAGACACTGCCTGTTTTGTTCAAATAAAGCCCCAAAAACCATGAGCAAAGCCGCATTTTTCTCACTTATTTTCGGGTTCGTTTCCATGAGCGCACTGGCCCAGCCGCGCCCGCCTGCCATCAGTTCACCTAACGTCCATGCCGACAACAGCATCACGTTTACCTATTTTTCCCGAACGGCGCGTGAGGTAAAACTGTCGGGTGAATTTTTGAAAGAACCCGTTTTACTGGCCAAAGACACCTCGGGCATCTGGCGGGTGACGGTGCCTCCCGTCACGCCTGATATTTACCCCTACAATTTTACCGTGGATGGGGTAGGCGTCGCTGACCCTAATAACACGCTGATTTTTGCCAATGAACGATTCAAGCGGAGCATCGTAGAAGTAAAAGGCGATAAGCCACTGGTTCACAGCCTTCAAAATGTTCCGCATGGCAAAGTGACGTACCATATGTATTCTTCTCAAACACTGAATACAACCCGCCAATTGTTGGTATATACTCCCCCTAACTTTGACGCAAGCGGCAAGACAAAATATCCTGTGTTGTACCTGATTCATGGCGGGTCGGACACCGAAGAGACGTGGACCAAAGTAGGGCGGGCCAACTTCATCGCCGATAACCTTATCGCGCAGGGCAAAGCCAAACCCATGATTATTGTGATGCCCTACGGCAACGTTCGTCCCGCTCCGATGGCCGATTTTACCAAAGACGTGGTGAACGACATCATTCCGTTTGTGCAGGCCAATTACCCCACCCAAACCGACAGCAAAGGCCGCGCCGTGGCAGGGTTTTCGGTAGGTGGCGGGCAAACGCTGAACATCGGCTTTACCAACACCGACACGTTTGCCTACATCTGTTCGTACGCGCCCTACACCGCTACCGACGAATTCAAGAAAAACTTTGCCGACTGGTCGCCCAATGCCGAGAAGATCAACAAACAGCTTAAACTGTTCACCATCAGCGTAGGAACGGAGGATTTTCTTTACGAAAGTGTGAAACAAAACATCGCGATGTTTCAGGAAAAGAAAATCAAGGTCGAACCGATTATTGTTTCCGGCGGGCATACGTGGATGAACTGTAAGCTGTTTTTAGCCAATTCATTACAGCAAATTTTTAAGTAAAAACAAACCCTTATGATGATGAAAAACCGCATTTTGTCAACTTTTATGGCTTCGGCGCTGTCCATCGGACTCTGCCATGCCCAAATCGCCGAAGACTTCAAACCGTCCAGCCTCAACCAACCGGGTCAGGAATACCCGATGGTTAATTCTCAAGGTTACGCCCGTTTCAAAATCGTAGCGCCTGCTGCCGACAGCGTGCGGGTAAGTCTGGGGCTGGGAGGAAAAGGAGGAACAAAACTCGCCAAAGCCGAAGACGGCACGTGGATGGGCACCACCGAAGGGCCAATGGACGAGGGCTTTCATTATTACAACGTCAAAATTGACGGCGGGAAATTCAACGACCCGGGCACGCTCAATTTTTACGGCTCGGTGCGCTGGGAAAGTGGCATTGAGATTCCTGCCAAAGATCAGGATTTTTATGCCCTCAAAAACGTACCGCACGGGCATGTGCAGCAGGTACTTTTCCCGTCGCCAAGCACGGGCACTTCGCGCCGGGCGTTTGTCTATACACCCGCAGGTTATGAAAAAGGAAAAGAAAAATACCCTGTGTTGTATTTACAGCACGGCTGGGGCGAAGACGAAACGGCATGGATGAATCAGGGACGCGCCAATTTAATCATGGACAACCTGATTGCAGAAGGAAAAATCAAGCCGTTTATCATTGTTAATACCTACGGCATGACCAACGAGGTGAAGTTTGGTAAAATCCGTGAATTCAAGATTGAGCCCTTCCAGACGGTGTTAATCAACGAGTTGATTCCGTACATCGACGCTAATTTTCGTACGTTGGCCAACAAAGACAACCGCGCAATGGCGGGCTTGTCGATGGGGGGCATGGAAACCAAAATGATTACCCTCAATAATCCTGACGTGTTTTCGTACTACGGACTGCTCAGCGGCGGCGTATATGCCCCGACCGACATCACCGACAAATCGAAAGTGAAACTGGTGTTCCTGAGTTGCGGCAGCAAAGAGCGCCCCGACGGCGTCAAAAAAGCAGCGGAAGAACTGAAAGCGGCGGGTTTCAACGCGGTATCTTATGTTTCAGAAGGCACTGCCCACGAGTTCCAGACGTGGCGTCGGAGTTTGTACCAATTGGCCCCGATGTTGTTCAAAAAATAACACCAGAAATCAGATGAGAAAAACGGTTCTGTTGTGTCTGCATGGTTTACTTGCCCTGACAGCTGCCTTTGCGCAGCAGCCACGCCGCACGCCCGAACAAGATAGCCTGATGGCACGGATGCAGCGAAAAACAGCGGCCGACCATCGGCAAATGCTGAACCAGCTAGGCATCCAATCGCTTCGTTCGGGGCCATCGGGCAACCCATCCGCGCCCAATGCCGCCAATCGGGACGAAGCGAAGGTGCCGCCTTATACATTACCCGATCCGTTGGTACTCAAAAACGGGAAAAAAGTAAAGTCGGCCAAAGACTGGGTGGCTACCAAGCGGCCTGAATTGGTGGAAGATTTTGAACGGGAAATTTACGGTCGATTGCCCTCAACTATACCAAAAGTAAACTGGCAGGTAGTGTCGGTCAAAGATACTACCGTTGGGAATCAACCCATTAAAGAAAAAACACTGCGGGGTGTGGTGGACAATTCGGCGTACCCAGCCATCAGTGTCAACATTGAACTAGTACTCGCAACTCCTAAAACTGCGTCGGGGCCCGTGCCTGTGGTCATGGAATTTGGCTTTATCCGTTCTCCGTTTGGGAATAATACCCCCGTTCAGCCCATTGGATTAGGGTCGGCGGGCGAACCGACGTGGAAAGAGCAACTGATTTCCAGAGGCTGGGGGTATGCCATTATCGTCCCCTCCAGCATTCAGGCCGACAATGGCGCAGGGTTGACCGACGGAATTATTGGCCTCTGTAACAAGGGACAATTCAGAAAGCCAGACGATTGGGGTGCATTGCGGGCATGGGCGTGGGGTGCCAGCCGCGCCGTTGATTATTTTGAAATGGACAAGGACGTTGATACCAAGCGCATTGCTATCGAAGGGCTTTCGCGCTACGGAAAAGCCACCGCCGTCGCCATGGCCTTTGAGCCTCGTTTCTCGCTGGCTTTCATCGGGTCATCAGGGGCTGGCGGTGCCAAGATTCTACGTCGAATCTTTGGCGAACAAGCTGAAAATCTGGCTGGTTCAGGCGAATACCATTGGTTCTGCGGCAATTTTCTGAAGTACGCAGGGCCGCTCACGCCGCAGGATATGCCCGTCGACGGCCATTCGCTTGTGGCGTTGTCGGCCCCCCGACCTGTTTTTATTAGCTCAGGTTCACCGCAGGTGGAAGGGCAGTGGGTGGATGCCAAAGGCATGTTTCTGGCGGGTGTCCATGCGGGACCTGTTTACAAATTATTTGGGAAGAAAGACTTAGGTACCTCTGATTTTCCCCGCCTCGGCACTCCGCTGATTGACGGAGAAATAGCCTTTCGGCAACACGCAGGCGGACATAGTACAGGCCCCAACTGGAGCACGTGGATTGCGTGGGCCTGTCGGTATTGGGGTGATTGTAAATATTACGAATGATATTGGCTTAATTGATTAAACCCTTTCATTATGAAGCATTTATTGCATTTTAGTTTTGCACTTTTCGCCTTTGTGGGTGGCTTGCATGCTCAACCCACCGACAAAGAAATGCCCAAAAGTTTTGATCAGGTCAGAACGGGCATTGCCATGGGTAAACTGGACACGGTGAAGTACGAATCCAAAACGGTCGGTAGTACCCGCAAAGCACTCATTTACATGCCGCCCAATTTTAACAAAAAGACCAAATACCCCGTGTTGTACTTGCTGCACGGCATTGGTGGCGACGAAAAAGAGTGGCTCAAAGGTGGGAATCCACAGGTGATTCTGGACAATTTGTACGCCGACGGCAAACTCGCGCCCATGATTGTGGTCATGCCTAACGGCCGCGCCATGAAAGACGATCGTGCGGTGGGAAACATCTTTGACAAAGACAAGGTAGAAGCCTTCGCAACCTTTGAAAAAGACCTGCTCAACGACCTGATTCCGTTTGTGGAGAAAAAATACCCGACGCTCACCGACCGCGAAAACCGCGCCATTGCGGGCTTGTCGATGGGAGGCGGGCAATCGCTGAACTTTGGGTTGGGCAATCTGGACAAATTCGCCTGGGTGGGCGGGTTTTCGTCGGCCCCCAACACCAAAACACCGCAGGAATTGGTGCCCAATCCCGAAGAGGCCAAACAAAAACTGAAGCTACTCTGGATTTCGTGCGGCGATGCCGACGGGCTCATCACGTTCAGCAAACGTACCCACGATTATTTGTACCAAAACAGCGTACCGCACATCTATTACCTCGAAGCGGGCGGGCACGACTTTAAGGTGTGGAAAAACGGGTTGTTTATGTTCTCGCAATTCCTGTTTAAACCCGTCGATACGGCGTCGTTTCCTTCGTATTCGGTGCTGGGAACGCCTGCGGCTACCAACATCCGCAACGGCAAATACCCGCAGATTCTGCCTGATAACCGCGTAGTTTTTAAAGTTAAAGCACCTCAGGCACAGAAGGTTCAGATAGACTTGGGTAAAAAATACGACATGGTGAAGGATACCGCAGGCTTCTGGAACGTGACGACGGATGTCATCAGCCGTGGTTTCCATTACTACTCGCTCATCATCGACGGGGTAGCCCTTGCTGACCCTGCCAGCGAATCGTTCTACGGCATGGGGCGCATGGCTAGCGGCATCGAAATCCCGTACGAAGGCAGCGGATTTTATACCCTTAAAGACGTCCCACACGGCGACATTCGTATCAAAAAATACTTCTCGAAAGCATCCAACGCGTGGCGCGAAATGTACGTGTATGCGCCTCCGGGTTATGACAAGTCTTCTGAAAAATACCCCGTGATGTACCTCCTCCACGGCGGAGGCGAAGACCAGCGTGGCTGGGCTACACAGGGCCGTACGGACGTTATTCTCGACAACCTGATCGCCGAAAACAAAGCCAAACCGATGTTGATTGTAATGGTGGACGGGAGTTTCTACGGTAACGGTGGTGGTGTGGCAGGCTTTGGGATGCAGCAGTTAAACCAGTTTGAAAACGAGCTCAAAAACGCTGTCATCCCGTTTGTGGAAGCCAATTTCCGCACCCTGACCGACGCTAAAAACCGCGCGCTGGCAGGTCTTTCGATGGGTGGTTTGCAAACGCTTCACGCTGGTGTTCGCAATTCTGATTTGTTCGGCTATCTCGGGGTATTCAGTTCAGGCTGGTGGGCCAACAATACCAAACTCTCTGATCCTCAGTACGAATTCATGCAGGCCAACAAAGACAAAATCAACGCCAACATCAAACAATTCTGGATTTCGCAGGGAGGTAAAGAAGACATTGCCCACGCCAACTGTCAGATTATGATGAAGAAGTTCGACGACATGGGCATCAAGTACCAGTACAGCGAATACGCAGGCGGGCATACATGGCCCGTTTGGCGGCATGACCTGTTCGGATTTTCTCAGTTGTTGTTTAAGTAAATGATGGTCTGGAATGTAGAGTAGAAGTTCCCTTCGGCTTCGCGCAGAAAACAACTTTTGATTGTTGGTATCTGTGTGAAGCCGAAGCCAGATAAGTAAAGTAGTTAGTCCAAAATCATGGATAATGAGCGAATTTTGAAAATATACTTACAAGTGAAAATTGGCCTGTTTTTAAAGAACCCAAACGATGAAAAGAATACAAAAGTTAGTATTTCCACTTTTGTCATTGAGCATTCTGCTTAGTGGACAAACTTTTATACACCAAGCCAAAGCGCAGCCCCCTGGTCCGCAAAGAGCACCGCTGCCACCAATACCTATAAAAGGTGACACTACACATACATTAACAAGGCACTTTAAATTGGCTACCAACACTAAAATAGCTCCCTATGCCAATGGTTTTATTCATAGGTGGTTGGTGTTAGAACCAATCAAGAAAGACATAGCAAGAAATAATATCTTCACCGACAATTACTTACGCAGTGAGTTCAAAAACAATAATTTTTCGGAAGATTATTTAATGATACCCAAGGCTGGTGAAATGGTAAAGGTTGATAATCAGGCGCTCAACTGGTATGCTCTGGATAGTAAAACCTTTAATTTTAATTTGTTCAATTTTTCCTACGACATCAACAAACCGAAGTATGGCTTACTTTTTTGGTTGGTTACCGTCATTGACTGTTCAGAGGAAATTCAGAATGTAAGAATGACTGCAGGGTGTAATTCGGGAGGGATGTTTTGGCTCAATGGTCAGGAAATACTGATGCTTTCAGGTGACAGAGATATGATAGTTGACAATGTGGCGTCACCCTTATTAACCTTAAAAAAGGGGAGAAATATTATTCGGGGAGCCGTAATTAATGGCCCAGGGATGGCTAATTTTTGCCTTCGTTTTATTGACGAAAGGGGCCAGCCTGTCAAAAATATCAGTATCAGCAAAGATTAAATTCTCATCAAAATTTTAACAAAAAAATGAAATGTAAACTAATTGCTTTTTTATCAGTACTACTTGCAACTACTGTATTAGCCCAGGTAGGCAAACCCTTCATCCATGACCCTTCAACCATTGTAGAATGTGACGGAAAATTCTACACCTTTGGAACAGGTGGCGGAGGGTTAATATCAGAAGATGGCTGGACGTGGTTTGGAGGCGGTGTCAGGCCAGGTGGGGGGGCTGCTCCTGATGCTATCAAAATTGGCAATCGCTATCTGGTGGTCTATGGGGCAACGGGTGGTAGTCCTTCGCACAAAGGTATTATCTATACGATGTGGAATAAGACACTTGATCCAAAATCGCCCGACTTCAAGTATTCTGAACCCATAATAGTGGCTACTTCTGATGGTTACGAAGAAAACGATGCCATAGACCCTGGTATCATGTTAGACCCTACCACAGGCCGCCTCTGGTTAGCCTACGGTACCTATTATGGATTCACTCGCATTATTGAGCTAGATCCAAAAACAGGGAAACTCAAAGACGGAAATAAACCTGTAGATGTAGCCATAGTTTGTGAGGCTGCTGATTTGATATATCGCGATGGCTGGTATTATTTACTTGCTACCCACGGGAGCTGTTGCGATGGTGCCAACTCAACGTATAATGTTGTCGTAGGCCGTTCTAAAAAAGTAACCGGGCCGTACGTTGATAATGTAGGTAGAAGCATGATGGAAGGTGGTGGCAAAATGGTGGTGGCTACGCGTGGGCGACTCATAGGCCCCGGGCATTTTGGACGAATAATTCTTGAAAAAGGTGTTGAAAAAATGTCAATTCATTATGAGGCAGATTTAGATCAGGGTGGTCGCAGTGTATTGGGTATCCTTCCCATTGTCTGGAAAGATGGCTGGCCGATAGCTGGTGAAAAATTTAAAGAAGGCACTTATGAAATAGAATCGGTTAGAAGAGGATATGGTTTAGAACTCGCCGTAGATTTTAGCAGAATGGCTGTTGCCCCGCGAGGATTTAGCCAAGCCAATACCGAGCCTATTAAACCAGTTCCTGCTCAGGAATTAGCTGATGTAATTAAAAATTGGCCAACAGGTAATATTAATGTACGCATAGGTGATTACATGTATCGCCCTCACCAAAAATGGACCATTACCGATGCGCCTGACTCTACTGGTTATTTAGGCGGTCCATATTACAAAATTGTATTAGCAGGTACCGAACGAGCATTATCCGCAACCGCAGATGCTCAGGTAATAACTGTCCCCGTCTTTACAGGTAGTCCAGAACAATTATGGCGAATAGACCAGCTAACGGATGGTACCTATCGAATCATGCCCAAGGTAGTGCCAAATTCGGGCAAAAAGCTGGCATTGGTATCATCAGGAGATAGCACACCGATGCTTGCCGAATTTGACTTTGAAAGTGATAATTCTAAATGGAATTTCAGGGCGCATTAATTGTGCTCTGTAGAGCTGATAAGCAAATTTATAACCGTTTTTTCAATAAATGTTTCACTCAAAAACCCCCAATTTTTCACAATGAAAACTCTATTTTTTTCTCTGATTTTATCAATCGCCAGCCTTGTAGCCATGGCGCAGAACCCTATTGACGGCAACTGGAAAGGCAGCCGCGAAACGCCCAACGGCACGTTTGAAGTAAATTATACTTTCAAAGTGGAAGGCGACAAATTGACAGGCACGTGGAAAACACAATTTGGCGAGGCTAAGCTTGAAGATGGCAAAGTAGAAGGCAAAAAGATTTCGTACACCATTTCGTTTAACGACCGCAAAATGAGCTACACAGGCGAGTTGGTTTCCGACAAAGAGTTGGTCGTAAAAAGCGAGCGCGGTGAGATGAAGCTTGCCAAACAGTAGTTATTTATTCATTAACCCAATAATCAAATGTTTTCAAAAAAAAGCGTAAAGGCTGTAAGTACGGCCATTCTGATGGCGGGAGCAACAACTGGTTTTGCTCAATCCATTCCGTCGTTGAAAGATACCTTTAAAAATGATTTTGGCATCGGGACGGCCTTGAACAATAGCCAGATTGAGGAGCGTGACCCTGCGATGACCCAATTGATTGTGAGCCAGTTTAATATGGCAACGCCCGAAAACGTGATGAAATCGGCGTTAATCCATCCGAAATGGGATACGTATGCTTTTGAGGTTCCCGACAAACTGGTCGAGTTCGGCAAAAAACACAACATTAAAATCAACGGCCATACCCTGATCTGGCACAGTCAGTTACCGTCGTACATTCGGGGCATTCGCAGCAAAGACTCCATTCAGACGTTTTTTGAAAACCACATCAAAACCGTGGCGGGCCGCTACAAGGACAATATCTTTTCGTGGGATGTAGTTAACGAAGCCCTGAACGAAGACGGAACTTTGCGCAAAACTGTTTTCCTAGATTATCTGGGTGAAGGCTACATCGCCGAAGCTTTCCGCCTCACGCAGCAGGCCGCGCCCAATGTGGAACTGTATTACAACGATTATAACAACGAACAACCTGCCAAACGCGCGGGCTGTATCAACCTCATCAAGAAAGTACAAGCTTCGGGCGCGCGCATCGACGGCGTGGGGATTCAGGGGCACTGGCACGTAGGTAAAGTCCCTTTCAAAGATATCGAGGAAAGTATTTTACAATATGCCGCATTGGGTCTGAAAGTCATGTTTACTGAGCTGGACATTGAAGTATTACCCCGCAATTTTCAAGGAGCCGACGTCAATCAACGAATGGGTAGTGATCCAAGTTTAAACCCTTATACAGCAGGCTTACCCGACGATGTACAAAAGCAATTAGCGGCTGATTATGAGGCTCTTTTTAAATTATTTTTAAAACATAAAGACAAAGTGACACGGGTTACGTTCTGGGGTGTCAACGACGGCAACAGCTGGCTTAATGGCTGGCCTGTGCGCGGCCGTACTAACTACCCGTTGCTTTTTGACCGCAACAACCAGCCCAAACCCGCTTTTTACTCGGTAATCGGGCTGAAGAAATAAGCAAAAACCTACCAAGTGAGAAGCCTCTAAAAGTAATAAAGAGAATATCCATTTGGTAGGTTTTTATTTTTTTGCCGTACCTTCACCACTGACGTTGCTACATTTGTTTGGAGGGAAAAATAGGCGGATTTAATATATCAACTAAATTTGACTATGAGAAAAAGACCGCAACGGCGCCCCGCTTAAAAATTTGATAGACAAAGCCCCACATTTAAAAGAGCTTTTTGAACTAATTACTTCTGTACCAGGAGTAGGTTCAGCTACTGCTTCTGAGGTAATTATCACTACTAACGAATTTACTGCCATTGCTGATCCCAAAAAATTAGCGGCATCGGCCGTCCGACTGTCATGCAGGGGTTGTTCCTTTTGACGGGGTCGCCCTTTAGATTTGTACTATGGTAAAATTTCAAGATTAGGTATTTTTATCGAATAGTAAATAGTGCGGATTTTCCTATGGGGTCGCCGAGCGGTTAGAAAACAGCCTGCAGATTAAAAAAACAGGCGGCCTTCAAAGGGAAAAACGGACGCTATTGATGCAGTTCGTATTGCGAAGTATGCTTTTCGATTTAGAGATAAAATCAGGTTTTGGCAGCCTCCAAGGCAAGTAATTCAACAATTAGCTGCTTTAAGTGCGCTTCGCCAACGGTTATTGTTGGTACGACAACAACTACAACAGCCTCTTGATGAGCAACAATCATTTGTAGACTCCTCAATTCAAAAACAACTCTTAAAAACTTGCCAAGCTTCCTTGAACGCAATCAATGCAGACATTGAAAAAGTAGACGGGCAAATTAAAGAACTGATAGAAAAAGACCCACATTTGAAAGAACTGTTTGATTGTATTACCTCTGTGCCTGGTGTAGGTGCTGTTACCGCCTCAGAGGTTATGTCGCTACTAATGAATTTAACGCTATTTCTGATCCTAAAAAACTGGCGGCATCGGCCGTCCGACTGTCACGCAGGAGTAGTTCCATTCCCGCACCAATCGGGCAGTACTGTAAGAGGAAAAACGGGGGTTAGTCATCATGCTCGAAAACGATTAAAATCACTTTTTCATTTAGCGGCCATGTCTGCCATCAGAGTAAAAGGCGAAATTCAGGACTATTATCTGCGAAAAGTTGCCGAAGGCAAAAATAAAATGTTAGTCCTGAATGCTGTCAGAAACAAGCTTATCCATCGGGTTTGTGCCGTTGTCCATAACCAAAAAAAATATGACAAAAATTATACACCTATGCTTGCATAAACCATAGAAATCCGTGCGCTACCAATCGGGCAGTAGCATTAGAGGAAAAACTAAGGTTAACCATCATACCCGAAAACGGTTAAAAAGCCTTTTCATTTAGGAGCCATGTCCGCCATTTGAGTCAAAGGGGAAATTCAAGACTATTATTTGAGAAAGGTCGCTGAAGGCAAGAACAAAATGTCAGTTTTGAATGCCGTTCGCAACAAACTTATCCATCGCGTCTGCTTGGTGGTGCATCACCAGCATTCTGCGATAGTAATTGGTTCTGATTCACTTTAGGTAAAAAGTAGTATTTTTCTCAGATTTGGGCATGAATTTATCCCTGATCATGCCTGAATATTTCCAACAGGTTTCGGCCAATGGCATTCAAATTGTCTTAATGGCTACCCAGTTGAGCAGTTTATGTTCTTCTTGTCAAACGCCCTCCAATAAAGTTCATAGCTTTTACAAACGTAGATTGGCCGATTTAGCCATCAGTGGCAAACCGGTCACGTTACAGATTCATTTATGAAAGTTTTTTTGTAATAATTCTGCTTGTCCACGCAAGATATTTGCCCAAAGTTCATCGACGTTTAAGCCTTATACCAGGCGACTTAACCGTGTGGAACAACAACTTCAACTTATTGCTTTACAAACTGGGGCACGACCATCAGCCCGACTATGTCATTTAATCGGTCAGCCAGTGAGTTACTCTACTCTCTTACGCATTAGCCATAAGACACCACCAATGAAACAGTCTGTGGTTAAGCGTCTAGGGGTTGATGATTTTGCTTTTAGGAAAGGTGAATATTCCGATGAAATTGATCAGCCTTCTGCGATTTAAATTGACCGGGTAATTCCGATTGAAATTGCGCAGGTGTGGATAAGTCTGTTAGAGAATCCATCTTTTGTTTTAGAATACGCTGATAAACCCCGTATTCGAGCAAGCGATGGCTAACAAACTTACCCAGATGTACCAGATAAGACGAATCATTCAATTGCAGATACAGGGCATCTCTCGCAGTGAGATTGCTCGCACTCAGGGTCTTTCCCGTAACACCGTCAGGCACTACCTTGATTTATTCAAGAGCTACTTTAAGGACCTGTCAGAAGCGCTGACCTGGAGTGATGAAGCGCTTCATCGGTTAGTGAGCGGTAAGCCTGCAGAGCCCTCTCCCAAACATCAAACCCTGCATGAACGTTTTAAAAACTATGAGCAGGAATTGTCTCGTGTCGGTGTAAGCCATCAACTGCTTTGGTTGGAGTATCGTAAAGAACAACCGGACGGAGTTCAATTCTCTCAATTTTGCAACCTGTTCCGCCAATGGCAGAAGCATCAGCAGGTGATCATGCATCTGGAGCACAAGGCTGGGGAAAAGCTTTTCATTGATTTTGCCGGCAGCAAGTTGTATTGGACCGATATTCCCACGGCCCAAAGCATAGCAGCAGAAGTTTTTGTGGCTACCTTAGCCTGTAGTCAGCTTACCTATGTGGAAGCTATCCCTTCGCAAAGCAAAACCCACTTTTTAGCCGCATTATCAAACGCGTTGGTTTATTTTGGCGGTGTTCCACAAGCCATCATACGGCAGCGGCCGACCGTCTGATAATCTGAAGTCCGCAGTCACTAAACCGAACCGTTATGAACCCCATCTTAATGAGAGCCTTGAGCATTTTGCCGCTCATTACGGCAGCTGCATTTATCCGGCCCGAAGTGGAAAACCCCGCGATAAATCCTTAGTGGAAAAGGCGGTTCAACTTGCTTATCAACGCATTTATGCCCCGCTTCGTAATCAGGTCTTCAGTTCTCTTGCGGCACTCAATGAGGCCATTTTGCCCTTTCATAATCAGGCTCTTTTTCATGGAAAAGACTATTCCCGTCGTTCCCGTTTTGAAGAAGTTGAACGTTTCGCTTTGAGGCCATTGCCCTCGGAAAAATATCAATTACAATCCTATCATACGGCCAAGGTCCATCCCGATTGCCACTCCACTTCTCTCCGAGGACAGGCACTACTACTCAGTGCCTTATACGCTTGTGGGTCAATTTGTAAAGATGGTTTATAATGCGGAGACGGTAGAGATTTACCACAACTACCAACGAATTGCTACCCATCAACGCATGGTATCTAAACATCATTACACCACTCTGAAAGAGCATTTGCCCGCTCAACACCAATGGCTGATGAATTGGTCCCCCGTTTTCTTTGAGCAGGAAGCCCTCAAAATCGGGATGAATACTCATTTGGCCATCCAACAGTTGCTCAACAGAAAAACCTACCCTGCTCAGTCCTATAAATCATGCGCTGGCGTACTGAGTTTGGCCAAAAAGGTAGGTGCTCAACGCATGGAGAATGCCTGTCAAAGAGCTATCGCCTATGAGGGAATATCCTATACACTTATTAAAAGTATTCTCGACCGAGAGTTGGACTACATTCCCTTAGCAGATGAAACAATTACCTCACCAACGGGCATTTATCACGAAAATATCCGTGGAGCAAGTCACTATCAATAGTTTTTCTTTTCAACCGTAAAACAAAGCACAATGAATACACACGAAACTATCTCTCAAATGCGAGCACTCAAATTAATGGGGATGGCTAATGCCTACCAAACCCTCTGCGAACTGCCAGTGGATAAACACCTAAGCTCACAGCAGCTCTTGGCCCAAATTGTAGAGGCCGAAATCCTTGACAGGCAACACCGAAAAACACGCTCAGCTATCCAACAGGCGCAATTCCGCTACCAAGCCACGGTGGAAGAAATTATCATCGCTTCCGAAAGAAATCTCAGTAAGGATATGGTTTATAAATTGGCTGATACCTCTTTTGTGAAAAGACATGAAAACATAATTATCACCGGAGCGACGGGCTGCGGGAAAAGTTTTATTGCCACGGCCTTGGGCTATCAAGCCTGCCAGATGGGGTTTAGGGTCATCTATTTTTCATTACCTAAGCTGCTGCAACGGCTTCATCTGGCCAAAGCCGATGGTTCTTATATCAAAGAACTTGCCCGAATTGAAAAATATCATTTGCTTATTCTGGATGACTGGGGTATTCAACCACTGGATACCGGTGCGCGACTCGCCATTTTACAACTCATTGAAGACCGACATGGCAAAGCTTCCACTATCATCACTGCTCAAATGCCTGTGGCCAATTGGCATGATTATATCGCGGAACCTGCTTTGGCGGATGCTATTTTGGATAGAATTTTATCGCACACCCATCGTATTGACCTTAAAGGTGGCTCCTTGAGAAACACCGCGAAAAATAATCCTAAATGAATTCTTTAACTATATTTGCATCACTTCTCTAAGTTATCCACAGCTGCGCAAATTGCATCGGAATACCCTCATCAATTACTATCGGAATACTCACGTGACCGTTCCGGTGCATATGCCAATGCTATCACTAAGGCTTGCCCCAATGCTGTTCAAATAGCAGATAGGTGGCATTTGTTAGCTAATCTTTCGCAAGCAGTAGAACGTTTTTTGGATACTCAACGCAGTACCATCAACCAATCACTTAAAACCAGCCTTTTGACAATTGATTCATCTTCTGCGGTTAAATCCTTGAGTGAAGAACAGTTACCTCCTTTTCTGACTTGGGAGAATGACTTGTCAAAACTCATGACAATGTCTCCAACAAGTTATACCTCAAAGCGTTTTGTAATGTATCAAAAAGTGAAACAACTTCAGGCCCAAGGTCACGCAAGGCGAGCCATTGCTCTTCATCTGGGTATTGCCAGAAACACTGTGATTCGCTATTGGCACCAAAATCAGTTTGTTTCTCGGCAGACCCCAAAACAACCAAATCTGCTACTTTATGAGGGGTATCTCCGCAAGCGTTGGCTGGAAGGACAAACCAACGTAAAGCAACTGCTGATTGAAATCAAAAACTTTGGCTACAATGGACTTTCTGTCAGCCTATCCACGGTTAGAGCTAACGCCTGTTTTACCTCCTACCAGGAAAACAAACAGTTACAACAGTCGCAGAATTTGTCGACTTTTGGATCAGCCAGAAGATGAGTGGTCAATTGATGAAAATGCCTTCTTGACCCATTTACTGAAGGAAAATGAACCCATTCGACAAGTAAATGCCTTGCGCAAAGAATTTCATCATCTTATGAAAGAAAAGCGGGTCGATGGTTTAGCCCAATGGTGTAAAAAGGCTGAACAACTATCTGCTTACGTTGGGTTTGTGCGTGGTCTAAGGCAAGACTATACCGCCGTTGAGCAAGCTTTCTGTTCCCATTGGAGCAATGGACAAACTGAAGGGCACCCAGGCCGCTGGAGCGGTGAATCGCTTGAAAACAATTAAGCGTTCAATGTATGGGCGAGCTGGCTTCGACTTATTGCGGATAAGAGTCCTATTCAGAATGGCTCCCGTCACCTAAAGTGAATCAGAACCGATTTAAATCGCAGAAGGCTGCTCAATTTCATCGGAATATTCAGCATGCGAAAAAAGCGGAGGAGCAGTGTCTCAATACCTGCTAATCAGTCTGCTTCATTTAGACCTGCAGTTTTGGTTGCGTCTTCAGATGCAAAACGGTCTCAATACCTGCTAATCAGTCTGCTTCATTTGGACATCAAAGTTAGCAACTGGACAAGCTCTAAAGATGCTGCTGTCTCAATACCTGCTAATCAGCCTGCTTCATTTGGACTAACACTAGAAATATATGGAGATAGTGATAGAGCTGTCTCAATACCTGCTAATCAGTCTGCTTTATTTGGACACACTTTGTTGTCTGGCAGTAACGCCACACCAACGTCTCAATACCTGCTAATCAGTCTGCTTCATTTGGACATTTACACTTGCACCCCAACTAAGATTTTTATCTGAAAACAGGAGATTATTCTCTTCAAGTACATTTCTAATCTCAATCATTTCAAGGTCATACCCTCCTAATAAAAAGTGTAACATATTGATTTTGATGTTTTAAATATTTTTTGATAAAAAAATCTTGAACTATACAAGTTACCGTTGAAAGCATAATGATACATAAAAATCAAAAAAATTGAAGCCTAGGTTACAAATCAATGAACATCAGGTATAATTCCTCAAAATGGTAAGAGTTACTCGTTTGGAAGTTAATCAATGTTTTATTTATTTAATTTACCTGTTATTTTATGAAGAAATACGCTGCATTTGTTGTTTTCTGTTTCGCTCTTGCTCCTGTCTATGCTCAAATCTCAGTGGTAGGAGCGACTATTTCAAGTGCTAACACCTCTTACAATGTAGGAACCCCCTCAAACTCCCAAGTTTTTAATAGTGATGCGGGGAGTACTATTTATATTGATGTTCCTTGGTCATTGTCTTCACCTGTCCCATTTACTCAGCATCGAATCTACCGAGTCAATAGCACTTGGAAACTTGATAAGGTTTTTATTGGGGCAAATAGTCCAACTATTACATCTCTTTATACAAAAGCAGGGACGGACTCGACACCACCCTGCGATTGGGGAAATGGGCTTCTTTTGACGGGGACGTGTATAGGTCAGTCGTCACAACCAACACAAGCCACAACCCAACCATCACCTCCAATTTTATGGTCATTCCACAACTCTCCTCAAGTGCTATCTCTTCTTTGAACTCTCCTCCAAAAGGAGCCTTGATTTTTGATACAACCAATAACTGTCTAAGGCTGTATAAAGGAACAGAGTGGAAATGTCTAGCGGCTCAATAGAGTCATAAAGTTTTAATCAAAAAGTATTATTCAAAGTTGTGTACTCCTTCAAAAATCAAAGGGCTAGCTACTACTTTGTTCAAGCAGGACCTCATTGGCGGCATAAAGACATGGGAGTGCGGATACCGAAAAGCTTGTAAAGTAGGTAAAAACGAAAACAATTAAAATTATGTTAGTGTCAAATTTTGAATTGCTGATTAAGAGAATTGCCCCAAGAGTTCTATCTAATCCTAATTTTATTGATACAAAGTATGTTTTGAAATCTGATTTAAGAATCCCTTTCATTGTCCATCAATGAATAACATTTCTACCAGTAGAGTGCTAATGGCAGATGGCATGCCTAATCCAATGAAAACATCCCAAAACAATATACAAATGAGGAATAAACTGATTTTTATTCTTATCTACTTCATCCAACTCACTTCTTTTGCCCAAACTTCTGGCCCATCCCAGCCTGAAGTGCAAAGTTTTCAACCTGTTACCATGACCAACATGGTAGACCCTTCCTCGGGCGAATTTAGGTATCAAATCCCCTTGTTCACTATTGGAGGCTACCCTGTCAATATCAATTATAATAGCCAAGTGACGATGGAGCAAGAAGCCTCGATGGTAGGATTGGGTTGGAACTTGAATGTGGGAGCAATTACTCGACAGGTAAGAGGATTACCCGATGATTTTAAAGGGGACTTTGTGAAACGACAGGTCAGTATGAAACCTAATATAACGATTGGTCAAGGTATTGGGTTTTCATTAGAAATTTTAGGTCGAGAAAGTGAGGTATTAGATAGTCAACACTCTGGAAGTCTAAGTGCCAGCATGGGTGTATTTTTTAATAATATAAATGGTTGGGGGATTGATGCAAGAATTAGGCCAGGATTTAGCGGCCATTTTGGTGGTTGGGCAGCTAATGCAGGAATCGGAATTTCCTCAAATTCACAACATGGTACAAATATTAATCCTTACGTTGGGTTAAGCAAAGTATGGACTAAGAGTAAAAGCGTGGAAATAGGACAAAGTAAGATTGAAGGCGAAAAATTGCGTATAAGATCGGCCAGAATAAAAGTTAATGGTTTATCTTCAAGTGCAGGGTATGATTTTTCAAGCTCTACTTTCACACCAAAGTTAGATTTGGCCTTTACAACCAAAAATTATGATTATAAAGTAAAAGGGGGATACGCCTTCCCATTGGCAAATGTTGGTGGTGAACTAAATTTTAACAAAGTGGTTCAAAAACTTTCGGTAAACGAGGTGTTAAATCCAGCATTTGGTTCTTTATATGCTGATTTTGGAAAGGACAAAGAAGATGCATTGATGGATTTTGTTCGTGAACATGATGGAATCATGATGGAAGATAAACCCAATTTGCCATTTACTTTTAATACACCTGATATGTATTCGGTGGCTGGGCAAGGCATTGGAGGTATTTTTGAATTGAAGCGAAATAATGTTTTTGTGGCTTTTGATCCATTTGTTAAAACAAACGCTAATGCCTTAGGTGCTGAAATTGACTTAGGTTTTGGCCCAACCGATGGCCATATAGGAGCCGAAATACGTGGAGGCTATACCAGAAATACTTCTTCTAAATGGGATGGAAGCTCAAATAAAATTCTTCCAAATGTAGATTTTAATAATCTGACTGGAAGCTTATCAGAGAAGGTGTATTTTAAAAATCCATCGGATGTGATGTTTAATTCTAATCCGATATATCAACTTTCAGGAATCAAACCAATTGCTCCTATTCTAAGCCATGTTCCCTACTGGGGAGGCCAAACCAAGGAAACCAAAATCAATGTTGAGGACAACGAACTAAATATTACAAGGGATAACTTTCTTAACTCTAACCGTGATAAAAGACTTGATGTAATATACTATTTAAATGCGAAAGAAACCCAAGCAAAGGGCTTTCAACAATTTATTTCTTCTTATAAACTTAACGAATTTTCAGACGGTCAAGTTACTTATCTACCTCGTGTTGCTCAAAATAGGCCAGATAATCAACTCTCTGAAATGATCTGCCTAAAACCGGATGGTCAAAAATACGTGTTTAATATCCCTGCTATAAATAATGAAAAACGAGAGTTTTCTTATTCTATTAATGACAGTGAGATTGATAATAGCTATGAAACTAATCGGGTAGTAAGTCAATTCTCGACTAATTATGATGGTGGTAAAGATGGCTATCTTTCGGTTACCCACACACCGGCCTATGCCCATGCTTTTTTACTTGGTTCGGTTCTATCGCCCAATTATATAGATGTTGATGCCAATGGCCCAAGTGTGAATGATTTGGGTGATTATGTAAAATTCAATTACAGTCTATTAGACTCAAATTTTTATTGGCGGAGTAACAACAGTCTTGAAAAAGTGGGAGCCGACAAGGGAAATGTGGCCGATGATAGGGATGCCAAAGCTTTTTACTCAGAAGGCACAAAGGAAATATGGTTAATACATTCCATCGAGTCAAAAAATGAGGTAGCCAGATTTTACTATTCTAACCGAGCGGATGCATTTGATTTAAAAGACCCAAATAAAAAATTACAAAAACTGGATTCTGTGTTAATTTTTTCAATGGCTGAATTGAATAAACCCATTCCAATGCCACTGAAAAAAGTGTATTTTCAATATGATGATACAAATCCGCTTTGCAAAGGCATTTTCAATAACAACTCGTTGGGAAAGCTAACCTTGAATAAGGTTTATTTTAAAGAGGGTAGCAGCCACAAAGGAAAACATAGTGCCTATGAATTTGGCTACGGATTCAACAAACCGTATGATGAACTATCAGTAGATAGATGGGGAAATTATAAAACCAACTCTAATTTTCCAATTTCATTAGATAATAAGAAATTTCCCTATGTATCACAAAACAACATTACTGAAACGAATCAATCAGCGGCAACATGGTTGTTAAATTCCATCAAACTACCTTCTGGTGGGGAAATAACGATAAATTATGAAGCACACGATTATGCCTATGTACAGAATAAACGAGCCATGTACATGACACCAATCGTGAGTGTTGTAAAAGAAAAACCAAATACTGTAATCACCGAAAATACATTATATACTGGCAACACTCCTCATAATTATTTGATATTCAAACTGAAAATACCTTTTGTGGGTACGCTGTCGGAAATTGAAGCAAAGGAAAAACTAAAAGCAGAATACCTAACAGACCCTACTGATAACAAATATGGATCAATTTTAGATAATCCTCATGCCAACTTTTATGGAAAATTTTACTTAAATGTTGATAGAGGTTTTTCTAAGTACGAGGAAATTCCAGCTTTTCTTGATATTAAAGAGTGTGGTGTGATTAAAGATGGGAATCAATATAACTATGGTTGGATAGAACTAAAAGGTGCACCAATTGCCGATGGCAATAATGATAATGCGAATCAAATATCAAAAATAGGTTGGGAATTTGTGAAACATACTTATCCTCACCAATTATTTGGATTAGACGAGCAAGTTGGTGTCGGAGAAAATGCCGATGTTGATTTTATGATGACAATGTTTGAAAATATACCCGATATAGTTAAAGGCATTATCGAAATTGGACCTTACCGAAAACTGCGTAGTGACAACATAGCTCAGAAAATAGATTTAGAGAAGTCATTTATTCGATTATATGAACCATCTTATCGAAAAATTGGTGGTAGTGGGGCAAGAGTGAAAAAAATAACAGTTTCTGATCATTGGAATAACATGGCGGGAGCACCAGCAACCGAATCGGCTTATTCAATTGTGTATGATTACTCCAAAACAGAAAACGGCAAGATTATTAGTTCGGGGGTAGCTTCTTATGAACCCGAGGTAGGCGAAGACGAAAACCCCTGGTATCAGCCGATTCATTTTAAAGAAAAAAATGTACTCCAACCCGATGACAATAAATTTTTAACTGGTCCGATTGGGAAATCTCTGTTTCCTTCCGCCAGCATAGTATATAGTAATGTAAAAGTTACTCAAAATCCTGTTGTAAATCAGCAGACGGAAGAAGGAGCAGGAAATACTATCTATGAATTTTATACAGCTCGTGATTTTCCTATTCAGGAGTTAGAGACAAAAAAAGAGACCAAAAGAGTACCAAAGTTAAAACTCACTCCAATGTTCGGTATTTCCAATGACTATATGGCAACTGTCATGGGGTACAGTATTGTCTCCAATGATATGCATGGAAAGCCTAAGTCAGAATCAATCCATGGCGAGGGAAATAACCTTGTTTTGCAAAAAAAATACTTTTACAAGTCAAATAGTAGTGGGGTACTAATAAATGAGGTGCCATCTATTGATGCAAATGGAAATGTATCTATTAATCAAACATTGGGTGTTGAAACCCTACTGACGGGAGATGCCCGCCGATTTGATACGGAATCTTATTCTGGCAGTTTAAAAGGTAATCTTGACATAAATTGGAGTACACTTGCACCACTTACAGTACCAACTTTTGTCCCAGATTTTTCATTTGAAAAAAAATCTTTCTCCTCCTTCACTCTCACCAAACACATCCGCCAACAAGGAATTTTAGATAGTGTAGTAGTTACCGATAAAGGCTCAACAATTGCCACCAAAAATCTGCTTTGGGATGCCAAAACAGGAGCCGTTTTATTGACACAAACCACCAATGAGTTCAAAGACCCAATCTACAATTTCACTTACCCCGCTCACTGGGCGTATAAAGGCATGGGCATGGCTTGTGAGAATATTGGCACAGAAGTAGCATCAATAAATGTAACTAGTACTACATCAATACAAATTTTGGGAGAACACTCTTACTTTTCGCAGGGAGATATTTTGTTTGTTGAAAAGGCTGGGCAAGAAGGCAAAAAGTTAGTAGTAGAAGATATTCAAATATTAAATAACTATACAACTCTTAAAGTAAGACCTCTGCACTTACCCATTCAAAATCCAGCGTTTAATTTAACAAATTACAACTTAGGAAAACTAAAAATCATTCAATCAGGCAAACGAAATGTAGCCACCACGTCTATCGGAAGTCTTGTGTTACTGAAAAATCCTATCGTAAATAATCGTTTGCAGATAGATCAGGCAAAACAAATCATTGATGCCAATGCGGTGGTGTTTGACAATAAAACCAAGGATATTGATTGTGATACTTGCTCGTATAATCAACATAAATTTATTCAAAAACTCACTTCGGTCAATAACTTAGGAGCTTGGCAGCCTGTGGCTACCTATAAATTTGTTGATGACAGAACACAAACCGCTCCAAACCCTGTATTACGCACCGATGGTGCTATCAAAAACTTCGTTCCGTTCTGGAATCGTGTTAATAATGGTCGTTGGCTGGGCTTTACCAATCAAGGAACACCTGATAACAATCTTTGGATAGCACCTGAAAAAGTGACGATGGTAGATGCCGAATCGCAGCCTTTGGAAAGTAAAAATGCCATTGGTATTTATTCAAGTGTGTCGTTCAGCAATTTTGATGGCATGGTCAATGCCACCACTGCCAATGCCCGCTACCACGAAATGCTCTTTGATGGTTTTGAAGATTATATGCCTTGCCCTGACGATAATCATTATACGCTTCTTTCGTCTCAGTATCCCACTTTCCGTAGCAATGAGCAGGCTCATACAGGCAACTATTCAATGAAAACTGGAGCGACAGATTTTACCAAAATCATTAAAAATGCTAATGTAGCCTATGAATGTGAGAAAGTAGTAGAAGTAATTGACCGCATCTACAATAATGAAGATGATTATTCAAAATTTGACTTTCCGTCTTTAAGTGAAAAGTGTGACTGCGAGCCTGATTTTCAACTTCAACCCAACAAAGAATACATCCTATCGCTTTGGGTGCGAGAAGCCAATGCTTCGAGCAATGCCATAGATTATCAAAGTGCCAACGTTAAAATAGCGATGGGTTCGGGGGATACTGCCACTTCCATTACTGCCCGCCCCGACGGACAAATACTGGACGGCTGGCAGCGAATAGAAAAACGTTTTACAATACCTTCAACAAATACTCAGATAAGGCTGATTTTCTCACCCAATACCTATTTCGATGATGTCAGGATTCATCCTGCCGATGCCAACATGAAATCGTATGTGTATGACGAGCGAGATTACTCGCTGATGGCAACACTTGATGAAAACAACTTTGCCACTTTCTATGAGTACAACAACGAGAAAAACCTCAAACGAGTGAAAAAAGAAACCGAAAAATCGGTGGTCACTTTGCAGGAAGTAAATTTTGGAGCAGCTAAAAAATAATTAATCGTCATGAAAAAAATAACACTTTTCATTCTTACTATCATGGCGATAGCAACCAATGCTTTTGCCAAAAAAGAAAAATTTGAGAGTAGTATCATTACTGGGTATTCGCTCAATAATGCAGTTGTAACGCATTGGGGAATCAACAAAACCCTAACCGCCGAGGTGGCAGACTTTACCTTTAACAATGATGCTTACAAAACAAAAGAGGTAAAAAGCTATATTCAGCTTCGCTTAAAAACCGAAAACATACCCAATCTTACGGCGTTTCGGGCAAAAGTTCCTGTGAAGATTACATACTTTCTTAACAATAGTTCGTTTTCGACTCCTGTTGTAGAAAACAAAATCTTAACGGTAGAATTTGACCCAACGGAGGGAACAAAATACAAAAACCTTGATTTGCTACTGATTCCGAATGCCTATAAAGTGCAGGTAGAGTACTCCGCAAACAGCATTACGCTTGAAGCACTTAGCGGTACAAGTACGTCAATTTCTATCACCAACGACCACCGTAATTTTGCTGAATTACAGGTGTTTACAGAGATTGAACGGTACTATAATTTCAATAATATCTATCAAACAGGGGTAGGGAGTATCCCACAATTAATTGAGGATGTCCAAATAAATTATCAAAATAATAACAATGAATTAACCCTAAATTGGGTTTCCTTGCCCTATGCTGAAGGTTATGAGTTGGAATACACGTTTGTTGATGACTATTCCGATGATATTACCAATTATCTACCAGCCAGCCAACTAAGGTTTTCCTTCAAAAATAACAGTACTCGAATTTTACTTGAAAAAAATGAATACACCATGCCATTGGTGCAAGAACACGGCTATTTGGTGTTTCGGGTACGTGGCTATGGTATGGCAGGAAGCAATTTTGACCGAATGTATTTCGGGAACTTTGATTTAGACGCAGGAGGTGGATTCCCTGCAAACCATATTTTTACGGTTGGCAGTTTCCCTCATAAATTTAAAGTAGATGCCCAAACGCATACAACCGACAAAATCAACTGGCAATCGGTAACAACTTTTGCAGAGGAAGGCAAAAGCAAAACCGTAGCCAAGTATATGGATGGCACGATGCGGCAACGCCAAATTGTAACCAGCATCAGTACCGACCACAATGCCATTGTTGCCGAAACGATTTATGACAGGCATGGTCGCCCAGCAGTTAATATTTTGCCCGCTCCTGTGGATTTGCCCGCCATAAAATACTATGCCAATTTCAACCAAAACCAGGCAGGGCAACCTTATTCCTATCTTGATTTTGACATAAAAGGGGCAGATGTTTGTTCTCCTGCAATCATAAATCCGCTCAAACAGCCTAATAATCAAGGGGCAGGAAATTATTATTCAAAGAATAATGAGATTAAAAATGGTTACAATGCCTACATTCCCGAAGCCTACGGTTATCCTTTCTCGACTGTCAAATATATGCCCGATAACACTACTCGTGTGGTTCGTCAAGGTGGTGTGGGTGAAATTTTTCAGCCTGGGAAAACCACCAATGGCATTCAAAATCACGATACCAAGTTCTACTACGGCAAGCCTACCCAAGAACGTTTAGACCGACTTTTTGGCACTGACGTAGGCTATCGGGAACATTACCAGATGAATATGGTGGTAGATGCCAACGGACAAGCAGCCGTAAGCTACGTGGACTTAGACGGAAAAACCATCGCTTCGGCTTTGGCAGGTAAAAACCCCGAAAGTCTGGACAGATTGGATTCTTATCGTTCGGATGTGGTAACGACCAATTTATTGGATAATTCCGCCGCCCCTGCTTTTGGCGAAGGGATGTTGTTGGCTTCTGAATCTTTTTTAGTGCCTGACGACAATACCGTGCATCAATTTAGATATGAATTGAGTCCACGCACGTATGATGCCCTCTCGTGCAACGGTGCTAATTATTGCCTGGATTGTATCTACGATATTGAGATAAAAGTAGTAAACGACGAATGTGGCATTGCTCTGAAAGATACAACGTTTACAGTAGGTACGTTAGCGATTCTGAACACTGTATGTAATGATGCCAACGCCTCATCGGCTTTTAATTTTTCGCTCAATCTCAATCGTGGAAGCTATACCGTAAGTCGTAAATTGGTAGTGAATCAACAAGCTGCCATCACCTACGCCAATGCCATTCTGAACGACCCAAACAATGTATGTTTGGAAACCTATCAGGATTTTCTAAATGATGAAATAGCCAATCTCGACAGTACCCGCTGTATGACCGCTTGTGAGGCTTGCGAAGCCGAAGCGGCTCAAATCACGCAAGCCGCTGAATTGGCACAAGCTCGCCAAGCCTGCGATAGCTTGTGGTGCAAGCCACAAATGCCAACGCTGTGCGATGTAGCCCGTATTTCGATGATTAATGACCTTTACCCAGGAGGGCAATATGCTCAGTATTTGAATAACAACGGAGACGTAAGTTTGACGGTGTCTCCGATTTCAATATTTAATACAACAGACTTTAATACGACTGTTAAACGTATCAATTTTGCTGGTTTACAAAACATTCAAGTTACTATTTTAGGGCAAACCCATCCGATGTCTTACTATACCGCAAATGCCGACAGTCTTAAAAAACTGATAGCCAACTGGCCCGATGGTTTGGCAGAAAAACTACTACCCTTGCACCCCGAATATTGCTATTTGGAGTTTTGCAATACCATGACGCAATCTAATGAGTTTGATACCAAACTTGTTACAACTCTCACTTTTCAAGAGGCTCAACAGGCTGGTGTATTGAACGATATAAATTTGTTTTTCAACCAAGATGCCTTTTATACAACCGTCTTACAAACTCCTCTAAAAGAGCAATTTGCCGCCAAATTTAGCCAATTTTCAAACGGTCAATCCATCCAACGCATTGCCGTTTTTATGAGCAACTGCCCTTCGGGAACAGACATCAATGTTTGTAATGGAGCATGGGGCGATGGCATCAACGACAACGAAGAATGGGAGATGTTCAGAGGACTGTATTTTTCGTTGAAACAGGAATTTATCCAAAAAGCCCGTGAAGCGTATGTTCGCCAACGTTGTGATTGTCAACTGAATAATACGATTGGCTGTGCCACTCGTAACTGTGGAATTGATATTATTGGGGCTCTTGGTTTACCAAATTCAGCTTGTTCAACCAGACCAATAGCAGACCCTGTTCTATACAAAGATGCTGCCGTGCGTTTCCCGACCATCAACGACGTGCAGTTTCCGAATACCGATTCACTCACAACGTCTATTTATGACCTTACGCCAGAACAGCAAAGGGATTTTATGAATGTGGATGACCCACAAAATGGGTTGATTTGCCCAACTTGCCCCGAAATGGAAGCCTTTAAAATAATGGTATATTACCTCAATTATAAGGGCTGGACTACGCAAAACACCACCGTTAGAGCCGATAATATTGCGGGAATGGACAGTGTGATGCGTACCCGAATGTGGGGTTCGGACGATAATAAAGAAGTACGGATTTCGCCATTTGCCAATAGCGGTATTGAAATTAAAACCGAAAAATGTAACCTTACCATGAAGCCCGACACAGCGGTAGATTGGAGCAAACCTATTTTCCCGACTTGTCTGGAAATTATTGATTACAAAACCGCCAAACTCCATATCATCGTCAACGGTGCGTATAAAACCATTTTGAATATCAATGCCTCTTGCGAACTGTTTTATTGTGAAGGTCGCCCTGCCCAAGATTCTTTGGTGAATGCCTGTACCTGCGATAAGGAATACAGCTATACCCAACGCTACCAATTGGGCGACATCGTCAATTACAAAGGTGTTTGTTACATTGCCCAATTTACAGGAGCCGAATTTGTACCCATTGGCAAATACCCCGATTTCAAAGAGTTCTGGACACCGCTTTGCGAACAAACTGTGGTTTGCCAGAATCCGTTTAACCTCAATTTTGAAACAGCAGGCGGATATGTAAGCACCGTAAACCACATCGTAGCCAATCAATGGTCGCCTGCGGGGGTTGCCCAAGGTTTTGTGTTGCCTTCTCGTGGATTTATTGCTGATGCCCTTGCCAATACCCAAACCATCATCAGCAAAACTGCTACCGTACAGCCCAATACCAATTACCGCCTATCTTTTGATTATGGTGTTTGGAATACAGTTGCCCAATCTACCAACGGCACCATGACGTTTCAGGTGTTGGTAAACGGACAAGTACTGGGAACTGTAACGCCTACGGTGGCACAGCTCCGCATTATTCAGCACAGTTATTTCGACTGGAACAGTGGCAACGCTACCCAAGCCGTTGTTACGCTCGTAAAAACCGACAACAGTGTTCGCCGTCTATTTTCGTTGGATAACCTCCAAATGATTTGTGGAAAACAAGACGGCAACGACCGTAAACCCACATCGGGCAAAGACTCAACCGTTGTACGCTACATCCCTGCCAATGTGTGTGGTTGTAATGCTCTCTGCGATATGCCGTTGCCTTCGCCAAGCCTTGCTTACACGCTTTGCGACAGCCTCATGGCGGCTATTGCCCGTGACCGTGCCGCTCGCCGTTATGAGCAGTACCGTGATTCGGTGTTTCATGCCTTGCTCAATGGCTATACTGCCCACTGCCTGCAAGCTGCTGAAACGTTTACGATGAACTACGAAATAGCCGAATACCACTTTACGCTGTATTACTACGACCAAAGCGGCAATTTGGTGCGTACCGTACCGCCAGCGGGAGTAATGCCCTTGCCCAATACCCAATTGGCAACCGTACAAACCGCCCGAAACAACCTCAACCGCTTAGTTCCCAGCCATGTACTAACCACCACCTACCGCCACAATGCCCTCAATGGCGTGGTGTGGCAAAGAACGCCCGATGCAGGTGTAAGCGAGTTTTTCTATGACCGTTTGGGACGCATTGTTTTGAGCCAAAATGCCCAACAACGCCCTGAACGCACAGCAGCGTACACTCGTTACGACCGCCTCGGACGTAACATTGAAGTAGGAAAAACAGCTCTTAGACCAGGCGAAGATCTTAAACGTATGGCGTTCAATTACCAAAACTTTGAGACGTTTATTACCCTGCCTACCCATGTACGCAGCGAAATAACGCATACCTTTTACGACCGCCCTGCCAGCCAAGCCATTGCGGCAGCTTTGGACGGACAACCCAACTTACGCAACCGCATTGGTACAGTAGCCTATTTTGCCACAAATGTTACCCAAAATGCCTTTGATTATGAACACGCCACCCACTACCGCTACGATATTGGCTGTAATGTAAGCGACCTATTGCAGGATTTTGGTAAAAACTCGCCTTTTGGTGCGGGCAACATACGCAACCAAAGCAAGCACATTGCCTACCGTTTTGACTTGGTAAGTGGCAAAGTAAACGAGGTACATTACCAAAGTGGCCACCCCGACCAGTTTATACACCGCAATACATACGATGCAGACAACCGCCTCACAGCAGTACATACCAGCACCGAGGGCATTGTGTGGGAAAACGATGCCCGCTATAAATACTACCGCCACGGTCCATTGGCACGTACCGAATTAGGTACCGACCGTGTACAAGGCATTGACCATGTGTATAACCTGCAAGGTTGGATAAAAGGCGTAAACGGTTTTGCTGCCACCCCTGCCCAAGATGCAGGACGAGACGGCATAGCCCCAAGCCCACAAGGCCCCATAAGTGGCAATGAGCAGGGCTACCCAACTGCTAACCGCTCTACTGCCCCCGACGTATATAGTTATTGGTTGAGTTATTACCAAAACGACTACCAAGCCATTGGCGATGCCCCAGCTATTGGGCAACCTTTACAGCCTTTGACCTCGGGCAACTACCACAGTACGCCTGCCCAGCTCTACAACGGCAATATACGCTCAATGTACACCTACCTCAACCCCAAAGGAGGCATGGGTATGCACTACCGCTATGACCAACTGAACCGTATAAAAACCCAAAACGCTTGGGATTTTGCAGGCACTACCGCCACCCCAAGCCCCAACGGTGCCTACCGCATGGCACTGACCTACGATGCCAACGGCAACATACAGAGCCTATTACGCAACGGCAATACTGCTTTGCCCGCTATGGATGATTTGAAATACATGTATTACAACACCGACGGCAGCACATATATTGGCAACCCAAGCTCTGCCTTAGCCACCAACCGCCTTGCACAGGTAAAAGACGGCGTACCGACCGCCAACTATACACACGATTTGGACAACCAGCCCACTAACAATTATACCTACGATGCCATTGGTAACCTCGTAGCCGATGCCAGCGAAGGCATACAGCAAATAGACTGGAACCTCCAAAACAAAGTAACCCAAGTACGCAAAACCAACGGCACCCGCATACTATACAGCTACGACGCCCTCGGCAACCGAGTAGAAAAACTTTTAGCTCCCCCATCGGGCGGTCAGACGGGTCTGGCGGGGGGGGCTGTGTTTTACATACGTGATGCCCAAGGCAATACCCTTGCCGTATATGAAAAAATCGCCGATAACAAACTGATATGGGCAGAGCAGCACCTTTACGGTAGCGGACGATTGGGAATGTACCGCCCACAAAAGGAAATACCAGCCATACCTGCCATAGCCTCTTTGCCAAGCGGTTTAATAAGCCGTGACGACACCCGTGGAGTAGTATTGCCCTACACCCACACCCGAAACACCACCCAATACGAACTAACCAACCACTTGGGTAATGTTTTGGTTACGATTAGCGATAGTAAAGTAGCTCACCCAACGGGCGGTCAGACGGGTCTGGCGGGGGGGGCTTCTATATTGACCACCACCGATTACTACGCTTTTGGTATGGAAATAAAAGAGCGTAGCTATGCCTTAGAAGGAGCATTTAGATACGGCTACAATGGCAAAGAAAACGACCGTGATTGGGGTACAGGTTTGATACAAGATTATGGATTTAGGTTGTATAACCCTGCGGTAGCGAGGTTTTTAAGTGTGGATCCCATTACAAAAGATTACCCTTGGTACACACCTTATCAATTTGCAGGGAATAAGCCAATAAATAGTATTGATTTAGATGGATTGGAGGAGCTACCGTCCTTTGTTTCCTTTTGGACGTCAATGAGAAATTCTTCAATAATATCAATTTTAACAAAAAAATCTTTATTTTATTCTATAACTGCGGAGGGGAAAGCTGGATTATTTTTGGGGGGTGGAATAACAGCATCTGGAGGTATTGCATTTGACCCACAAGGAAATTATGCTTTCATTGGAACGTATGGTGATTTCGCAAACCTATTTTCTACGGGAGTTCAATCTTCAGGATTTCAAGAAGAATTAGATTACACGGCGGGGAAATCTTGGTATTTGGGAGCAGCTTTTGGGGTGTCGGTTGATCTTACTGTTTCAAATTTTGACCATATTTCTGATTTCTCTGGTTCTGGGTCTAAGTTTCAGGTAGATCTACCATTTATGGGTATTTCTTTTTTAACATCTTCAGAAAAGCAAGAAGTATCAGGAATAACGCTTTCAATGGGGGTAGGTGAAGGTGCTGGATTTGGAATGTTTGATTCAGAGTCTTACGTTTTTGGATTTAATGAGTTGGATATTGCACAGGCTAAAAGTTCTTTGTCTGGTGTAGTTGAAGAAGCAAGTAGAATGGTACAAGGCTGTTATACTGAAATTTCGTTTAAAACTGAATATGTAAAATCAGTTAATGAAACTGGTAAAAAACAATTTGATGTGTTTTTTTCGATCTCTGGAAAGAATAGTAATGAACAATATGAAGGTTCAATATATCCTGTGATTACAATTATTCAAGAATCTTCTTCATATATGAGAACAGATAATACATTTCCAAAGAAAAAATAACACTTAATATTAGAAATGAAATCAACCTATCTGTGCGAAGGTTGTGTCTTTGCACAGTAGGTACTACGGTTAAAAATCGAGGAGTTCAATTTAATGAGGAAAATCTGAAACCATTCAACCCAAATGCAAAAATCAATAAAACATACACTCATACTATTCTTAATTGCCCTATCCACCACCCTCCAAGCCCAAACAGATTCGGCTACGGTGGTGGTGTATAGCCATTTAAAATTTAGTGCGGGGGTATCTTCCATAGCGGTAGAGGCTTCGGCAGATAGCCTGTTTATGTGGGTACGGTCAAACAACTTACCCCAAATGGCAACGCCGCCGAGAGGAAGCTGAGGTGGTGCATTATTGAGGAATAATTTATGAATTCAAGGCAAAAAATAACATGAAAAAATATCTTTTAATCTCTTTGCTCTGCCTTACAGGCTGTGTAAAAGAAGAAATCATCAGTACCCAAACCCGAGAAGGGAAAATTTTGGGCTATGGGGTGGCGGCGTATCCTCGCCGTGCTTCGGTAAACTTTGGTGTGGTCAATCACCAAACAGCCGTAGCTACTACTTCGGCGGTATTGACCAACTGGAACAACTTCGCCAATCAGGGCATGTACCACCCCGAAGGCTCGTATTCCGTGCCTACGCCCTACAACCTGTTTAATGTAGAGGTCAAAATTCCTGAAATTCGGCGTGTAAACCTGGCTACCAATCAGGTAGATGTCATCACGACGAATGCCCAAAGACTGTTGTTAGGCTTGGCGTATAGCCCCGTTACCAAGCAAACCTATGGCGTACAGACGGATAGCATATACGCCTACACCGTCAATGAAAACACCACGCCCAAACGCATCATCAAAGGCAGACGATATTTTGCTATTGTTGAGCCTACGTTATTTCATCTGACAAGTAGTACCGCTCATGGAAAGCAACCCTTTTTATACTTGACACGAGTGAGTCAAGTACAAAAATTAAATTTAGAAACGGGAGTACTCACCAGCATTACGGGTACTGGTAGAATCTATTTTTTAGCTCGTTACAATGCCCATGATGATAAAGTTTACCTCTTGAAGGCAGATATAGGTGCAAATAATCAACAAGTATTCACCATAGAAAGGGTCAATGATACCAACAACACCATGACCACCGTAGCTACTCTACCAAGCACACTCACGCCTGCCGATATAGTTAATTTTACGATGTCGGCTACCATTCATTGCTGCGAAAACAAATACATTTTATTTGATAGAAACCGATTCTATAACGTGAATTTAGACAACGGCATGGTTGAAACCGTCAATAGCCCCATCAATTACCAAGGTTTGGTTTGGATAAACGACTAACCGCATGAAAAAATATAGTTTTATACTACTATTGGTCTGGGCAACAAGCACCTACGCCCAGCAAAAAATGCCCTTTCAAATCAACTTGGAAGGGGGTGTACCACTTACGCCGCTCAACTCAAAAATGTACGGCTCGCAAGCCCTCAACAAAGGCAAAGAAGCGGGTTTCGGCTTGAAATTTCCATTGAGTAAAAACCTTGCCTTGGGTTTGGAAGGACACTACCGAGAGTTCGATGTCCGTTCGCTTATCACTTCTCATTATCAAGGCATTACGCAGGTGGATCCTGCCGCTTTGTTTCGTTTCAAGCCCAATCAGATACTCAACGGTATCGGGAGCATCAATTGGTACAAATACAGCAAAAATGGTAAAAATCTCTTTGAAGTCGGTGTAGGCGGTGGTTTGCAAGCCTTAGCCATGAGCCAAAGTAGCCTTACGTTTAGCAATCCCTTGCGTTTGGGGCAAACCGATACCTTGTATAGCCACGGTGGCAGGTCAAATGCCGTAATGGGTCAGCTTTCATTACAAAATACCTTTTTCATCACCAAAAATATCGGAATCCGTTTAGCATTAAAAGCCCAGTACGCTCCCAATATGTATCGGGTAAGTTATGTCAGTACAGGAGGCAAAACCATGACTTTTGAGGAATTTTGTAATACTACCCAAATCACACAAACTACGGCGAATCCACTGAGTTTTGTTCCTACCGCAGGCATTACCATTCAGTTGGGCGGCAAAAAGCCCCAACCCGTTGTAGCAGCCGTACCCACTACGCCCCGCCGTCCCAAAGAAGAAAAGAAGGAAGAAGAACAGAAAAAAGGAGAATGTTTTGACGTAAAACTATTAACAAAAATAGAAAATGGTTGTTTTGGCGGCGACAAGCTCCGTTGTCAAATCAATCAACGTTTTAGAGAGCGAAACGCCCCCCGTCCGCTAAGGTATGAAGTATCTATTGCACCTTTCAACAAGCTATCAGAACAAGAATTGATAACAACGATTGCCACCGCAGGGATTTTTGAAATTGCCGCAAACAAGTTCAGAACAAGTAGTATTCAATACATGATTATTATTAAATCTATTTATCAAGACAGCAATTACAACTGCTTGAAATTCATTAAGCCCATTCGTCGCTGTCCCGATGCTTGTTTGGATGTAACCTTGCCCGAAATACCGATAAAGAAGTAACGCCTCTATGATTAAATTAGTAACAAGAAAAGAGACAGTAAAGTCTAAGCCAATCATCGGGTCAGAGTTAGCCAAATTGCAAAAGGCTTTTTTTGACAATGATATGTTGGACTGCTACAAAGCAGACAATGAAGAGCAACTATATTTAGACCAGTTTGATTGTATCCACAATGAGGTTTTGGGGTATCCTATATTTGACAAAGTGCTATCATTAAATCACCATGAAATTGAGACATTTATCCCCATTTTAGCAAAAAAACTACGGGATTTATTAGAAAACATCCACGTCCAACACCTCCTACTAATCACCCATTTAAAGCTTGATTTGTTGAAAAACAAGCAAATAAGTAAAAGCCGATTGGGCAAGTCGTATAAAAAACTCGAAAAAATCATCAATAATAAGAGCTATAACGAGGCCATTGTTTTTGATTTAGATAGTTTGCCCGATATGATTGAAATTGTTTTTTGGATTACTCGTTGCGACCCCATTGCCGCCGAGTATATATTGTTCTTTGATACCGAAGAAAAAGTGCAGTTTACTGTTTGTAAGTATGGAAATGTTCACCTGACTGAGTTTAAACAAGAAAATCTGTCCGCAGAAAAACTTACCGCCCTTGGCTGGCACATTCTAAGTGGGCAGGAAATGGATAATTTCTCAAAAAGCAGTAAAACAACATGAGTTCGATTTACTACCACGAAGACGACCAAATGCTTTCCACGGAGTTTAAAGGAAATCTAAAAGATGCCGCCTATCCACTGTGGATTTATTGGGCTTTGATACGGATAAATACATCAGAAGCGGAAAACGTATTGAAAAAGCATAATATGTCGGAAGAAAATAAACAAAAATATCAAAAATGACCCGTTCTGAATTTAAAGAAAAACTACAAACAGCCATTCAAAAGCAAGACAATATACTGTTGGAAGAAGCCATAAAATTACTTTGGGACTTTGAACCAATTGTCTTCGTTGAAGAAGAGTTTAATCTACTCCTGTTAACGCCCAATCATTACCAACATCAGTATTTGTTGCAATACTTACAAGGTCTTCGATTTACCAGTTCAATTCCGTTTTTAGACCAAGCCCTCACACAGGGTTTTGAATACATAAATTATTACTCGGGAGACGGTGTAGTGGCCAAATGGTTTAGCCATGCCCTCATGGATATTGGCACACCCGAAGCCATTGCAGTTTTGAAAAAGCAGGCCGAATCTGTAAACCCCGAGATTCGGGAAGAAATGCAGTATCGTTTATTAAAAAACGGCATCATCAATGAAATTCCTTATGAAGCAATTGGCTTACAATTAACTTCTTATGAAGAACAACAGGCAAATTTACCCGCTGAAGGAAATCACTTCATTGCCCTTGAAGCTGACGATACGCTTACATTTTATGCAGCTTTCAATGATGCCATAGCCAACTATGCCGTAGCCAATCAGTGTTTTGGCGGTCATGCGTTCAGTTTTAACCGAATGACATGGATAAAGCCCGGTTTTATGTGGATGATGTACCGTTCGGAGTGGGCAACTGCCGAGAATCAACAGCGTATTTTGGCTTTAAGAATCAAAAAAGAAGATGTCGTTAAAATTCTCCAAGAAGGCGTTTTGAGTAGTTTTGACGCTACAAAATACACAGATGAAACCGCTTGGAAACAGGATTTGAGCCAATCAGAAGTAAGAATTCAGTGGGACCCCGACCATGATGAATATGGACTGAAACAAAAACGAAAAGCCATTCAGATAGGCTTGAAAGGCAAAATTTTAAGAGAATTTGCGACCGAAATGCTTTTAAAAATCGAAGATATTACGTCTTTCGTAAGGGCACAGCGAATTCATAAAGTGACAAAAGAAGATTTTTTAGTACCGCAAGAAAAAGTAATTTTTTTTGCAGAAACCATAAAACGCATCGGAATTGAATAATGGAAAGACTATTAGACCATACCTTTTTTGAAAAGCTCGAAAACAAGCGAAAATTTGAAATTCCAGATTTTCAAAACTTACTTGAAACGATAAAAAATATACCTCTCCCGCCCAATCAGGAGTCCTTTAAAAGGTTAGTAGTCAACTTAATGGAGTGCCAACGAGCCATTTATTTATCACTATTATTTCATTTTGACCCTGAAGATTTATCTGAAATTATAAATTTACCCACTTCATCAACAGAAATCACTTCGCAGTTTGATGAAGCCATGGACGAGGTTTTGAAAATCCACTTTGGAAAATGATTACAAACGCTGAATTTATCAATCAACCCTATGCAGGCATTTATGAGGAAAAAGTCTTTGATACCGAAAGCAACGACAATTCTCAGGAATGGTCATGGGTCAGATTTACAAATGATGATGAGACAAAATGGTGCGGACAGTTTCGAGGCTTTCCAATCCAGACTGCTGTTTCTGAGACTTATTGTACAATATTGATTTTAACAAGCGACCATTTGTTTCAATTAAATGCTAATGATGGTCAGTTAATTACATTCATTGAAAACAATGAATGTAGAAACCTAACCGTAAGCCCAAGTGGTGCTTTCATAATTTTCGACTCAAATACGATTTTTCGGATTGAAAATAATATTCAACTTATAATTCCGCTCAAAAGCCCATTTAGAATGGATTTAATTGAATTTAAAAATTGGGATGTTGGCAATTTATTATTTGACTGCGAAGAGTTTTGTAACTGGGGTTTAACCCTTCGAATGAAACTGAATGATGAATTAAAAAAAATGAATATGAATAGCTTGAAAGATGAATTTTTGGAAATAATTCGCCCATTGGAATCAACAGAACTTTACGTCACAGAAAGTATTGAGGAGTTAAAGAAAGAAATCTATGAAAATATGATTCCAATTGGTATTTTCGAAAATTTTGTAGGGGCGGTTGATGTAAATGATATACTAAATTTTCTGGAAAGAGTTAAACTCAATAGAAAAAATCAACTGTTGAATAACCTTATCAAAGTTGACCTCATTTATTATGTGTGGTACGATAGTGGGGCAGGACAGTTGCTATTTAATTTTATCAATGCCAATCACTCAAAATTGCCATTTGGAGCTAAACTTAATTTGGATGTATCAGAGCGTCAAATAGTTGAAGCTTTTATTGAGGATGTATAACGCTGAAAAAAAAGAGGAAGAAGATTGGGTGGAATCCGATGAAACAATAGATTGGGAGAAATTGGAACAAGTAGAAAACGAAAGAGCAGCTAATCACATTTTATCCGTTTACTCCGAAATAATACAACATAACGCTTGAAAAACATGGCACAAATCGATGCTTACAAATATTCACTTTTAGGCTTTGTTGAATATCCTTCAAGCCACGATTTTGTGTATATGTCCAATACTCGCCAAATAGCGGTATATAGGTTGGAAGAAGATGCGGAAGAATTCGATGCAAAAAAAGGCGATATTCTCCTTGGCGGTGGTAGAGGAGAAACACAAATTTTGCGAATTGCTATGCCAGAAATGTTGCACTGGATGAATGATGAACTCGAAAAAGTTGAAAACCCAGAATCTATTATTTACACGATATGGACTCCCACATTTTGTTATCTTATAGGTGAAGGCTTTACAAAAATAGGCTGGAAGCCAGAAGAAAAAGAGTTAGAAGTTTGGTTAGCTGAAAAAGTAATGCAAGATTTTGTCTTAAATCCTATTAAAAATTCACCCTTTGAAGCATTCAATGAGCATCTTGTTACCTACTTTCCATCAAGCAATATTGTAGAGCCGTTCACTTTAGGTGGCAATTTTGAATTACGATTTGAACTGGGTGGTGATTTACCGAATGGTTCAAAACAGCGAATAGAACTAGCTATGAATAGAGCGTGTACTATATTTAATGAATTTTTCTCAAACCAAAACGCAGAAATTTGGCTACTGGCTTACGAAGACTTGAATCCTTATTTTGATAAAACCCTCAATCAATATTTGCCGTCTTTATTAAAAAGTTCAAAATTAGAATGTTATGAAGAGATAGAGCTTTCGTGTCATTCGGGCAGCTCTGACTACGATGAAAACGACAATTCTGTTCCTCGGTTTTATGAGGCAAAGCTTATAGTAGCCAAAATAAAAACCGAAAATGTGCCCATTGAAGAACTATTGCGTGGAATTGCTTCCTTTGAAATGGGCCACGAACCGTGTATATCCCAAGAAATCTATTTTTATGAGGCCGATACCGATAAAGCTTTTCGGATGTACGACGACCGAGGATGCTATCTATGGGCGAATGGAAAAAACAAATTAGAGTCTTTGTTTCATTCGTATTTTGATTGGATTCCTGTGTGTCATTTGGAAGAAATCAAGAATCAATTTTAAAGCACACCCAAAACACCTTCTAAGGTAAGTTGTCAGCCCGATAAAAAACTGGACACAAGTTAAGGGAAAACCTAACTTGTAGTCAATATGAGCAAACATCGCAAAAGTTGGAGTGAGACTGAGATAGAAAATATCCTCCAACACTATCAACAACATGGTATCACAGCGACGGTTCGCCACTTTAACGTCGCATCTTCGATGATTTATAGGTGGCAATCCATGAGAAGTGAACCTAAAACAGAGGTACAAAGTGGTATCAGTCGAGCGGAATACCATCATCTTTTACGCGAGAACCAACTTCTGAAAGAACTGGTCGCTGAGAAAGAGCTCGAAATTCGAGTGAAGGATGCTCTCCTAAAAAAAACTGTCTATCAAAACAAGAGCGGTTGATAGTAGCTCAGGAATTCATTGATTTATCCTTTCCCAAGTACAAGATATTGGCTTGGTGTTCTGTGGCTAGGAGCAGTTTTTACTATTACCCCAGTATTGGTTTGAGAGGACGCAAACCTTACGCTGTTGTCAAAGACAAAGATGGTAAAGCTGTTGGTAATGAGACTGTTGTGAAAATTATAGAACAACTCTTTGAACATCCTTTTGTAGATTATGGGTACTACAAAACCTATATCTATTTGAGAAAAAAACAACACTTGCAGATTAGTAAACACTTGGTTTACAGGCTGATGAAGAACCATCAGTTACTTAGAAATCAGTACTCTGCAAGCTCTAAAAAGATGAAACGTAATTGGGTCAAAGATTTGCTGCCACAAGTGGAAGTGCCTTTTACTTATCTTGAATTTGATATAAAGTTCGTCTGGGTTGCTGGTATAAATCGAAACTTACAAGTCTTGACTATTTTAGATGTATTTTCTCGATGGAACGTTAGTCATTTGATAGCGTATTCTATTAAATATCAAGATGTTATCAAGTTATTTGAACGTGCTTTTCAACATCTAACTATTCCTGAGAAATTCTATGTTAGATGCGATAATGGCTCTCAGTTTATAGCGGACATGGTACAAAAGTATTTCAAAGACAAAAAGGTCATTCAAGAGTTTACTAAACCTGCAACCCCACAACAAAATAGCCATATTGACCGGGTCGCCGGAGCGATCTTATCATTCTATCATGGAAAATGCTGTTTGTCAGAGGTTTCAGTTTAGAGATTTAAAATCGGACCGATTTCTATGATTCATGCAACTAATGGCGTATAAAAATCTTTATATTTTTCCTTTCGATGAACACAAGAAAATACACGATGAACAAGTTTGTTACAAACATTATTAACGACAAGCATTTCATTCTTGCCTTCTGCTGTTTTTCGCAGATAATATTCTCGAATTTCGGGTGAGTGTTGGATAGCAGATCTGGCACCATTATGAAGCAGTGCCTTTAATTTCTTATTTGCTTTATTACTGGTTTTGGCCTTCCCTTTGTATTGGCCTGATGAATAAGAAAATGGGACAACTCCTGCATGACAAGCGAACTTTTTGGGGTCGCTGATGTTCTTAAACTCATTTGTAATGATAAGAATTTCTGTTGCAATGGCTGGACCAACACCCTTTACAGATTCGATAAGTTCGTAGAGTTCTTTTAAATAAGGGTCGCTCTGAATAGTATTTTGGATGTCTTGATTGACCTTTTTAATATCTTTATCAAGCGCTTGCATCGTACTTTGACAGGCTTTTTTTGCCTCGCTAAGGTCTTTTTTGGAAACAAAATCTTTACAATCTGTCAAGGGCGACTGCATCATTTTCCGAACTTTGATGAGCCTATTGCGAAGTGCTGTGAGTCTGTCAAGTTTTTGGACGATATCACGTTTAAGTGTCCACAAACGCACCTCATCGCGATTTTTATAAGCATATGTGGCAATTCTTTGGGCATCTACTTTATCATTTTTACCTCGAATCATGCCCAGGCTATCCTTGATGTGAATGGGATGTTCAAGCCAAACCTTTGCTTGTTTTGAATGCAGGAAGTTTAGTAGATGGTTGGTATAGATACCCGTATGCTCCATGCAATACAAGCTATTGGCAAAAGTTGCGTTAGGGCATTGGATTTTCAGGTGTTTGACAAATGATTCAATACCTTTTTTATCATTGCTTGATTGAAAATGAAATAACATTTTGTTAGCTACTACAACCGCAAAATCAAGCGTCACTTTTGAGATGTCAATACCGATGAAAAAATTAAAAATTTCCATAATTTTGAAATGATCGGAGCGCCGATGCGATTTAATGTTTTACTCAAGTCAGCAAGCTGTCACACATTCAATACGCCACGGGGCGCCCCGCTTGCTCATGGGTCTTAAACCCGAATTTCTATTTGAATCTTGTGCTACAGCAAACCAGTGGGGTCTTAAATCGATCCATGAGTCTTACTCAGCCGAAGGCGATAAGGCATCCCCACTGGTGCTGGCTTACTCTCATTTTGAGAGCACTCCAAGTTATGATTATCTTGGAATTTTTATATCACACAAATCTAAAGGCCGAAGCGGATGCAAAGCAAACAATGAATCAATTTAGAGAATTCTATAATTTTGACAGGATTCACGGAGGTGTTGGCTTTCAAAGTCCATCTGAATTCTTGCAGTCAAAGGGTTTGGATATGAAAAATAGCCCCATTAATCAAATCCCTATTCCCTAAAATAAGGGAAACCCAGTGTCCAGTATTTAGCGGTCAGCACAGTAATTTTATTGTCTTTTTTATTACATTAAAATAAAATGAAAAATATTTAACAAAAATGAACTGCTTTTGTATAAAGTAGGTTAATGTGATTTATGGAAACAATTGGAAATATAGCAGAGATACTTTTTGGAGTCAATATCCAAAATCGTCATTCGGCGGGCGAGATACGTTATTTGCAGATGAGTGACTTTGATGATAGCGGGTTGATAATCAACAGCCAACCAGCCGTTTTTGTGGGTACTGCTGACCTCACTACCGAGCGGCAACTCCTGCAAGCGGGCGATATTCTGTTGCCTGCTAAGGGAGGGCGCAATACCACTTTTTATATCGAGGAAAGCTACTTGCCAGCCGTGGCTTCGTCGTTGTTTTTTGTGGTTCGGGTGCAGTCGTCCGCCATTGATTCCCGTTTTTTAGGATTGTATGTTAACCTCCCCAATACCCAAGCCCAAATCAAGGCCATGATTAGTACTACTGCCACCGTAGCCGTGCTGAATAAAAAAGATTTTCAGCACCTGCTCGTGCCAATGCTCCCTTTGGCCGAACAACACAAAATCATTCACCTACACCGCCTGCACCAACAAGAGCGACAGCTTACAATGCAAGCGTTGGCTCAGAAAGAATTACGTTTTCAAGGAATTTTTACACATATCATTCAAAATCATGTCTAAGCTCATCTCACAAGCTGAAATTAACAATACCGTCTGGAAAGCCTGCGATACATTCAGAGGCGTGATAGACCCCAGTCAGTACAAAGATTATATTTTGACTTTCCTGTTTGTGAAGTACCTTTCTGATCTCTGGAAAGACCGCTATAACTATCATCTGAACCGCTACGATGGCAATACTGAACGAACCGAACGCGCCATGCGAAACGAGCGTTTCCAATTGCCCGAGCATTGCCAATACGATTACCTGTATAACAACCGCAACGAACCCAACATCGGCGAATTGATCAACGAAGCCCTTGAAGAGTTACAAGACTCGAACCGTACCAAGCTGGAAGGCGTATTTCGGAATATTGATTTTAATTCAGAAGCTAATTTGGGGCAGACCAAAGACCGCAACCGCCGCCTGAAAAATCTCATTGAAGATTTCAAAAATGTGGATTTATCGCCTTCTCATTTAGAATCGGCCGATGTCATTGGCGATGTGTATGAGTACCTGATTGAACGCTTTGCCTCTGATGCGGGCAAAAAAGCAGGGGAGTTTTATACGCCCTCGCCCGTGGCTACGCTTTTGGCTGAACTCATGAACCCCCAGCCAGGTAGTCGCATTTGCGACCCCACCTGTGGCTCTGGTTCATTGCTAATTAAAGTGGCTCAAAAAATTGGCAACAACAATTTTTCGGTCTATGGCCAAGAAGTAAACGGCTCTACCTACGCCCTGGCTCGTATGAACATGTTTTTGCACGGCATGGACGATGCCACGATTCGTTGGGGTGATACCATCAATAACCCACTGCTGCTAGAAGGAGACCACCTCATGAAGTTTGACATTGTAGTGGCCAATCCGCCCTTTTCGCTTGATAAATGGGGGGCAGAAGAAGCTCCTCACGATCGCTACAACCGTTTTTGGCGGGGAGTTCCGCCCAAATCAAAGGGGGATTTTGCCTTTATCAGCCACATGATAGAAACCGCCTACGAAGGCCGTGGCAAGGTAGGAGTAGTGGTGCCGCATGGGGTATTGTTTAGAGGAGCAGCCGAAGGCAAGATTCGCCAGCAACTCATCGAAAACAACCTCCTTGAAGCAGTGATTGGTTTGCCTGCTAATCTATTTTTCGGAACGGGTATCCCTACCGCCATTTTGGTGTTCAATCGTGGTAAGCAGCACCAAAACGTGTTGTTTATTGATGCCTCCCGTGAATATACCGAAGGTAAAAACCAAAATACCCTCAGCCCCGACCACATTCAGCACATCGTAAGTACCTACCGTCAAGCTTCCTCATCGGGGGCTGTTGAACCTAAATACGCCTATTGGGCCATGCTCGACGAAATCCGCCAAAACGACTACAACCTCAATATACCTCGCTACGTGGATACTTTCGAGGAAGAACCTGAAATAGACTTGAAAGCCACCCAAAACGAGATTGATAATCTTGAAAACCGATTGACCGATATTAAGCAGCAAATGAAAGCCTATTTGCAGGAATTGGGGTTTTGAACAGGTGTATAACGTGCATAGAAAACCGCCTTTTTCTTTACCTATTCTCAAAACAAGTAAACAAAACAGAAGTATGGAAAACTACGCTGCGTTGTTAGAACATCTAAAAGCCGAAATCAGAGCCGCAAGGACCAAGGCAGCATTTCATGCCAACGCCGAACTGCTCCTGCTTTACTGGAAAATAGGACACGCCATTTTGGAGAAAGAAAACCAAGAGGGCTGGGGCAGAAGAGTGGTCGAAAAATTGTCCTTAGACTTAAAGTTAGCATTTCCTGATATGCAGGGTTTTTCCAACCGAAATTTACGGTACATGAAAAAATTTGCAGCAGTTTTTTTTGACTTTTCAATTTTGCAAGGCTCGCTTGCAAAATTGTCATGGTATCATCATATCACGCTTTTGGAAAAAGTAAAAGAGCCTCAGCTAAGGCTGTTTTATGTGGACGAAACTGCCAAAAACGGCTGGACTCGTGACGTGATGCTGGCGCAAATAGAAAGCCAGTATCATCTGAGAGTAGCCCAAGGACAACATAATTTTGACAAAACCCTCGACAAAACTCAATCAGAAGCGGCCCGAATGGTGCTGAAAGACCCCTATCTATTTGATTTTTTGAACATTACCCAACCCTTCAAAGAACGAGAACTCGAAGACGCTCTCGTGCAGCACATTACCCAGTTTTTGCTCGAACTTGGGGCGGGGTTTGCTTACGTAGGCCGACAATACAAGATAGAGGTTTCGGAGCGAGAATTTGCCATAGACCTGCTTTTTTACCACCTCAAACTCAGGGCGTACATCGTAGTGGAGCTGAAAACTGAGGAGTTTAAACCCGAATTTGCGGGAAAACTTAATTTTTACCTCTCGGCAGTGGACGACCTCCTGCGCCACCCCGCCGATGCCCCCAGCATTGGGCTGATTATTTGCAAAACCAAAGACAGCGTAATGGCCGAATACGCCCTCCGAGACCTCCAAAAACCCATTGGCATTGCCGAGTTTAGGCTCAAAGATGCCCTACCCGAAACGCTCCAATCGAGCCTACCAACCATCGAAGACATCGAACAACAACTCGCCCAATAACCCCCATGAATAACCCCAAAAACTCCCTCCCCAACGGCTGGTCCCTCAAAAAATTGGGGGAGATTGCGAAGATTACATCAGGAGGAACACCAGATAGAGGTAAACCCAGCTATTGGAATGGTGAATATCCTTGGATTTCAACTTCATTGATTGATTTTAACGTAATTGAAAAGGCAGAAGAGTATATTACGGAAGAAGGTTTGTCGAATTCATCGGCTAAATTATTCCCAATTGGTACTATACTAATGGCTATGTATGGGCAAGGGAAAACACGAGGTAAAGTAGCACTATTGGGTATGGAAGCTGCTACTAATCAGGCGTGTGCAGCAATTATTTTAAATAGTAGACAGACTGTTACAGATTTTGTTTTTCAAAATTTAGCCAGTCGTTATGATGAAATTAGAGGGCTAAGTAACGTGGGAAATCAAGAAAATCTAAACGGAGAACTTATCAAAGGACTTCCCGTAAAACTCCCCCCTCTCCCCGAACAGCAGAAAATAGCGACCATCTTGGGTACGTGGGATGCCGCCATCCAAACCACCACCGCCCTGCTCGCTGCCCTCCAAAAACGCAAAAAAGGACTGATGCAACAACTCCTCCGCCCCAAATCCGATTGGAAAGAGGTGAGGCTGGGGGAGTGTTTTGAAAGATTGACCAGAAGAAATACAGAGGGTAATACAAATGTTTTAACAATTTCAGCGCAACACGGGCTTATTAGCCAGCGTGATTTTTTCAATAAACTGGTTGCAAGCGAAGACGTAAGAGGATATTTTTTACTCAAAAAAGGAGAGTTTGCCTACAATAAAAGTTACTCAACGGGTTATCCTTGGGGGGCATACAAACGCCTTGATGATTATGAAAAAGGCATACTTTCTCCACTTTATATTTGCTTCTCTCTTAAAAATGGTGATTCAGATTTTTTCGTGCATTTTTTTGAAGCAGGCCGTTTAGATAAGGGAATTTATACGATAGCCCAAGAAGGTGCTCGAAATCATGGGTTATTGAACATGAGTGTTGGAGATTTTTTTAATCTTCGGTTTACTATTCCCCCCCTCGCCGAGCAAACCCGCATTGCCGCCATCCTAAACACTGCCGATGCGGAGCTACGGCAAACGGAGGCGTATTTGGAAAAACTCAAAACCCAAAAACGAGGCCTGATGCAGCAGCTATTAACGGGGAAAGTGCGGGTAACAACAAGATAAAAGCGATGCAAATCATGTACGTAGATGAAAGCGGCGACAATGGTCACTCAAAATATGGTTCACAACACTATATTTTGAGTGGAATTATCGTGAGCGAAGATGACTGGCAGGAATCTCTCAACAGAATGAAGTCGTTTCGTAAATATCTCAAAGATACGTATGGATTATTGATTCGGACTGAGCTACATGCTGCTGAATTGATACGGGTTAGCAAAATCGAAGAATACAGAAAAATTCATAAATCTCAAAGAATCAATATTTTAAAAGAGTTTATACGGCAGATACCCGTTATCTTTAATAAGTCTGTCATTATCAATATTGTACTTAACAAAGACCATTTTCCAATCGGAACAAACTTTCAGGAGTTGGCTTGGGCGAGGCTAATCCAACGTTATGATATGTATCTGAAAAAATCGCAAAAGGGTCGTGGCATTATCGTAAGCGACGATTGCCAAGATGCCAACATTAGGAAGTTATTACGCAAAATGCGGGTTTATAACCCAACTCCATCGCATTATGAAGGATACTATAATGCCCCCGTGGACAATATCATTGAAGACGTGTTCATGCGTAGTTCGCAGCACTCAACGTTTATTCAAGCTGCTGATTTTGTGGCGCATACACTCTATCGTAAAGAGTTTCCAAAAGGTAGTTTGAAAAAATTTGGCTTGGACAAGATTTTTGACGAGTTAGAACCTATTTTACTAAAAAAAGCAAGTAGAAGTGATCCATTGGGAATCGTCAGAAAATGAAAAAGCCCTGGTTACAAACCAAGGCTCAAAATTTTTTTTGATTGTTGCGGCCCGATACAGACAAGGGTCAGACCGAGTCGGCTTAGTGCAAAAGTACTACATTTTTGTAGTACTTTCCAAGTAAAGTACAATGTTTTTTTGAAAAAGTGTAAAATTTGGCAAAAAAATCATGTTAAAACACAAAAATTGTTAGAGAAACAGAAGATTTAAAAAAGGAATCCTCATGAACCCATCCTACCGAGAAGACGACATCAGCCAAATACCCGCTCTGCTGCTTTTGCAGGCTCTGGGCTACCAGTACCTAAGCCCCGCCGAAGCCCTCCAACTGCGGGGTGGCAAAACCAGCGGTATCTTGTTGGAGGAGGTTTTACGCCAGCAAATTCACCGAAACAACACCTTTCGGTACAAAGATCGCAGCTACGCTTTTTCGGAAACCAACGTCAGCAATGCCATCTATGCCTTGCAAGACTACCCACTGCAAGAGGGTTTTATGGCCTCCAACAAATATCTTTACGATTTGCTTACGTTGGGTAAGAGCTTTGAAGAGACGATTTTGGGCGACCGAAAAAGCTATACACTACACTATATAGACTGGAAAAACCCCGCCAACAACGTTTTCCACGTCACCGAAGAACTCAGCGTGCAGCGGTCGCATCGTCCCGACGGTGGAGGCAGCCACTACCGCCCCGATATAGTGCTGTACATCAATGGCATTCCGTTGGTAGTGATAGAGTGCAAAAGCCCCTTGATAGACCGCCCCCTCAGCCAGGCCATATCACAGCATCTACGCAACCAAAACGAGGATGGTATCCGTAGCCTCTACGTATATTTGCAGCTTTGTATAGCGCTGTGTCAAAACTCCGCTCAATATGGCACGACAGCTACCGAAGAGGCATTTTGGGGAGCATGGCGAGAGCAATATCCCAACCGTCAGGCAGAAGAAGCCCAAAAAACTATCTTGCAAACCCTCAAAAACGAGAGCATCAACACAGCAGCCTACTGGGAAGTACTTGAAAATAAGGCCGACCGAAAAAAACTTGCCCTCTCATCAGGGGCTGGGGGGCAGGAGGTGTGGCATATTACCAGCCAAGATGAACACTTGTATTACCTTTGCCGTCCCGAACGGCTTTTTGACCTAATTTTCAATTTTATCGTTTATGATGCGGGTTCAAAAATCATTGCCCGTTATCAGCAGTACTTTGGGGTCAGAAAGACATTGGAACGATTAAAAATTTCAAGTCCTTCCCTCTTGGTGCAAGGAAGTATGGTGAGAACGGGCGGGGTGATTTGGCATACCCAAGGGAGTGGTAAATCATATACGATGGTGATGCTGGCACAGCTATTGGCCACAGAAAAAACAATTCCGAACCCAAAGATTATTTTAGTAACCGACCGTGTAGAACTCGACGACCAGATTTATCAAACCTTTGCGAAGTGTGAGAAGGAGGTGGTGCAAGCCAAAACAGGCAATGATTTGATTGAATACCTGAGCCAAAGCTCAGATGCTATCATAACGACCCTGATTAACAAGTTTGATGCTGCCGTAAAAAAAATTCCAGAGGCCATCACAACCCCTAATATTTTTGTTCTGGTGGACGAAGGACATCGTACTCAGTATGGAACGTTGAACGTAAAAATGCAGCGAGTGTTACCAACTGCCTGTTTCATAGCGTTTACGGGTACCCCCCTCATGAAGAAAGAAAAGAATACGGCCGCTAAGTTTGGAGGCATCATTGATAGCTATACTGTGGCAGATGCCGTAGCCGACGGTGCCGTAGTGCCGTTGTTGTTTGAAGGAAAAGCACCGTTATTCAATGTAAATGAAAGGCCGTTAGATAATTATTTCAATAAAATTTCGGAGCCGCTCAACGACTATCAACGAGTTGATTTAAAGCGAAAATTCAGTCGGCAGGAAGCACTTACCGCAGGCGAACAGGTGATTTATGCCAAGGCGTGGGATATTTCTAAGCACTACAAAGACAATTGGCAGGGAACGGGCTTCAAGGGGCAATTGGTGGCTCCTAACAAACAGGCGGCGGTCAGATATAAGCGGTTTTTGGATGAAATCGGGTTGGTATCAAGTGAAGTGTTGGTCTCTCCCCCTGACGACCGAGAAGGGACTGAAGATGCCTATGGTCATATAAGTGACGAAGTACTGGTACATTGGAAAAAAATGATGGATAAGTACGGAACAGCAAAAAAATACGATGAAACCCTGAGACAAGCCTTCAAAAAAAGTGATACTCCCGAAATAATCATTGTGGTTGATAAGTTGCTGACGGGTTTCGACAACCCCCGCAATGTCGTTTTGTACTTATGCCGAAAACTGCGAGAGCATACGCTTTTTCAAGCGATTACTCGTGTCAATAGAAAATGTGCTGGTAAGGAGTTTGGCTATATTATTGACTACGATGGAGTGATTGAAGAATTGAATCAAACGCTCCAATTATACATGAGCTATGAAGACTACGACAACCAAGATTTGGAAGCGACAGTAACAGATATAAAAGAAGAAATAGTGCAACTACCCCAGGTATATTCGGTACTTTGGGACACCTTTAAAACCTTGCCAAACAAGAATGATGTAACTGCTTACGAAGATTTTCTTGCGGATGAAGCCGTAAGGATTATTTTTTTTGAAAGATTGTCTCGTTTTGCTCGTTTGCTCAAAATAGCCCTTTCATCATACCAATTTGTTACACAAACGCCTGAATCAGAACAGAAAAAGTACAAAGATGATCTTGCTTTTTTTCAGAATTTACGCAAAACGGTGATTCAAATATACTCCTTAGAAATTGATTACAAGCAGTTTGAGGGGCAGATACAGAAGCTGATAGATACCCATGTCTCGGCAGATGAAGTTGTAAGTATTACGGAACAGGTCAATATTTTTGACAGTGAAAAATTTGAGGTGGAGGTACAAAAAATAGCGGGAACGGCTTCCAAAGCACATGCGATTGCGAGTCGTACTCAGAAAACAATTACTGAAAAAATGGATGAAGATCCCGCTTTTTATAAGCGATTTTCAGAAATGATTAAAGACACCTTAGATGCTTATCGGCAACAGCGTATCAATGAAATTGAATTTTTAAGCAAAGTTATTGAAATCAAAGAGGCTATACTGAACCGACAGGCCGATGATTTGCCCGACTTACTCCAAGGCCGAGATACTGCCCAAGCGATTTATAGACTTTTGGCCGAAAAAGGGATAGAGGACTTATCGGGTCAAGCAGCCTTACTATCACTTATTGTTGAAGACAAGATCAAAGAGAATGTATTGTCGGGCGGAACTATCATTGTTGATTGGAAAAACAAGAGTGAAGTAATTGGTAAATTAAAAACAGCTTTTGACGATTTATTATGGGAGTTCAAAAATAATTATGGTTTAGCTTGGGATATAGCTACACTTGATGATTTAATCGAAAAATTTGTCAGCATCGCCAAAGTTCGTTTTAATGGGAAATCATAGTATTCAATTTGGGTCAATCGTAATCAATTTTTCGGTAGAATATCGAAAACGTAAGAGTTTAGCAATAACTGTTTATCCCGAAGGGTTAGTAATTGTTACTGCTCCGGTGGATTCTACTATTGAAAAAATCAAGGAAAAAGTGCATCGTCGAGCGGCGTGGATACTCAAACAGCAGGATATTTTTCAGCAGTATGAACCTCAAAATACACCCCGAAAATATGTTTCAGGTGAGACACATTACTATATGGGTCGTCAGTATCGTTTGAAAATCATCGAAGAGCCAAGGCAGAAAGTTGTTTTTCGAGCGGGTTATATTGAGATTTTCATACTGAACAAAAACGACAAAGAGACCATTCAAAAAATGTTGGAGGCATGGTATAGAGCTAGGGCAAAAGAAAAATTTGAGCTCATTTTTAGAAAATGTCTCGAAAAATCACCCTTGGACATCGACCGAAAAGCGCAGTTAACTTTCAAAGTTATGACAATGTCAAAACGGTGGGGGAGTTGTACTAAAAGTGGTAATATTTTGCTAAACCCTAATCTTATTAAGACACCTAAATCATGTATTGAGTATGTTATTTTGCACGAAATGTGTCATCTAATAGTACCTTTTCATAATGCTTCATTTTATGAACTACAGTCAAGTTTGATACCTGATTGGAAAGACTTAAAAAAAAGGCTGGAGTTTTATAATTAAATAATTATATTTATATCGTTATTAAGTCGTTTTAAATCTATTAAATAACACGGTATTTATGCCAAAACTAGACCGCTCTGATTTTTAAATACAACGCCAAAGTCTTTGAAAAAACCTGCCTTTGGTCTGGGACACCTTTTTTTGCTGGTCACTCTACGGCAAAATATTGTTGTGGAACATGTAGGGGTATGCTAATCAAGCCAAACAATCTGAGGAAGCTGTGCCTTATGATGAAACTGAAAAAATGATTTAGGCACTGCTTTCTGAAAATGCTTACCTAAAAGGACAACTCCAAAAATATATGACCGAAAATGAAGAATTAAGAAAACAGCTACAGCCCCCAATAAAAAATAAATAGCAAGCTTGGGATTATGCGACAAACCCCAAGCCCATTTGAGCCAAACCATAAAAATGTTGAAAAGTGACATCTACTTTTTGGGAGAATACCAGCCGATCGTAGCCAGGTTCAGGAAGATGATGCCCTAAAATTTGTTGGATTTCCCATCTGACCTTTTCTTGCGTGGCTTTTTCTTTGTGCCATTCCTGAATCAGGATTTTGTTTTTGGCGGCAAATAGTTTTTCCAATAAGGTCTTGGCGGCAAGTTTCACACTTTTTTCCTCTTCCTTGGTCAACTTTTCTTTCTTCAACAAATCAAACAACTCCTGCTCCGCTTCCGTCATTTCATTTTTGGCGGCGCGTTGCTGCTCTTCATTTAAGGTTTCTGCCTGTTTGATGAGTGCCTCATAGGCTTCTTCAATGGAAAGGCTGCCTGAGTTGTAATCGTCAATAACCTTTTGGAAGTTGGCCAGAAACGATCCGCGTGTTTTATTTTGTGCGAGCATCTGTTTGAGCTTGATTTCCAACAATTCCCGAAGGTTAACAAATTGAATATTTTTGTGTTTCTTTTCAGGAAATTCAAGGCGCAATTGTTCAAAATTTATTCGACTCAAATCAATTTGTTTGGAATCGTCGATGGTGTATTCTGCTTTACTTTCATTCACTAAATCGCCCTTGCCAACGACGCTCGAATCCAGCAATTCGTCAATTTCCTTTTTGGCCCGCTCAACGGCCTCGTCACGATCTACATTTCGTTCTACCACGTCTCTCAGGTATTGAAAAACATCACGGCCTTTTTTAAGGACGGGATATTCGTACACTTCGGGTTTGGCCGAATCGTACAACGACGCGATGGTATTTACATATAGTCCTAGCTGTTTGCAGTGTTCGTCTTTGGCTAAAATCAGGTTGGCATATTCCTGAAACAACTCAATTTCTTTAAACCCTTTTTCTCCAAGGGTCAAGATGCGGTCGATATCGGCCCCCAAGCTTTTACAGTAAACTTTGGCTTCGTCAATGGATTGTTCCAACAATTGCAAAAGCTCCTCAAACTCTTTAGCGGGGTATTCGTCATCATCCTCCGTTTTTGGGAGTTTTCCTTTGGTTCCTTCGGCACAGGCAGCCAAGGCTATTTTGAGGTTACGAAATACGCCGAAGTAATCAATCACCAAGCCGTTTTTCTTGCCTTCAATCACCCGATTAGCCCGGGCAATGGTCTAGGGTATGATTTTGAAGAGGTTTGTCGAGATATAATGTCGAAACGGAAGGAGCATCAAAGCCCGTCATCCACATGGCGGTGACGAATACAATTCGATACGTATTGTTTTCGTCTTTGAAATAATCCTCAATGTTGCGGCCATCGTCGTCGGGATGGTCTATCAAGGCACGGTGCGGTTTGATGTTCAATCCGACATCGGCAAATGCTTTTTCTTCTTCTTTATCGCTCCCTTCCTGACTGATGACCACCGCCATTCGGGTTTCCTGCATAAAAGCCAACGCCCGAGAATAGCGGTTTTTAAGTTCTTTGTCCCTTTCAATGGCTATTTTTTTACGCAGTAATTTGATTTCTTCCTTCAGGTGGTATTGCACTTTGTCGTACATCCTGACGGCCGTAAATTTATCGATGCTGATAACCATAGCCTTCATGGGCTTGCGGTTTCCTTCGTCATCGTCAACATCCAATCGGTACGGGAAATGCTGTACGATGTGCTTGGCGATTTCTTCCAGACGGTCGTCGCGGCGTACTACGTTCAGCAGCGTCGAATATTCCCGATCCAGTTTTTCTTCTGTTCTTCGCTTAAGTTTTCGTCTTCCAAAATCGCGGCGGCTTCTCCTACCAAATCAGGATTGATTTGCTCCACACGCGGCACACTCTTTTTGTAATAAATGGGCACTGTGGCGCCATCTTCAATGCTTTGGGCGAAATTGTATTCCGACACGTAGGATCCAAACCAGTCTTTGGTCAGCTCACTGCGGAGCAAAGGCGTACCTGTAAAGGCGATGTATTGGGCGTTGGGCAGGCCGATGCGCATGTTTTCGGCCAGGCTCTTGTATTGGGTGCGATGAGCTTCGTCCACCATCACAATCCAGTCGTTACGGTCAGTGAGTTGTTGGAAGGTTTTACCGCTTTCAATGCCGAATTTGAAAATCAGCGTGAATACGTAGGCGCGGTTGGATTGCAGATACTCCCGAAGTTTTTCTTTGTCGGCAGGTCGGAAATAGTTTTCTTTTTGGTCTTTGGTTTCAACAATGGTTTCGGTTTCGTTGAAATTTCGGTAAATCTGACTGTCCAAATCCCGACGGTCGGTTATAATCAGAAAGGACCAGTTGCCCGTGATTTTTCGGTGAATCTTTTTGGAGAAAAAAATCATCGAATACGATTTGCCCGATCCCTGCGTGTGCCAGAAAACGCCCAATTTCCCTTTGTTGGTGTCTTTGGCTTTCAGTCCAGCAATGGCATTATTTACGCCGAGATATTGGTGGTTTTTGGCAATGATTTTTACCTTGTTTTTGTGATAAAGTACAAAGTTTTCAAAGTAATCAATGAGCGTGTCTTTTTGGCAAAGGCCCTGCCCAAACAGTTTGAGGCTCAGGTGCTCGCCCGTCTGCTCGCTTTCTTTTTCGATTTCTTCCTTGGTAGGTTGTTCGTGGGTGATCGCGGTATCGGTCAACTTGAGCCAACTGAAAAAATGGTCCCAAGGGGCATTGAAGCTACCGATGCGGGTTTGGATGCCGTTTGAAATGCAGGCAAAGAGGTTGTACCAAAACAATTGAGGAATGTCGCGGCGGTAATCAGTCAGGTTTTTGTCATAGCCCGTTTTTACTTTTTCGGTCGCGTTTTTCAGTTCAATCATCACCAATGGCAGGCCGTTGACGTACAACAGTAAATCAGGGCGCCGCGTAATGGCCTGAGTCTGTTGGTATTCGATACTTAGCTGAGATACCAGCAAAAAATCGTTTTTGTTGTCGGCGCTGAAATCAATGATGCGGACGTAATCGTTGACTTCGCGTCCTTGTGCATTTTTATAGGCAATGGGAACACCGTTTTTGATGAGTTCATAGACTTCTTTGTTAGCCAACAGCGGCGTGAGCGTGGCGCGGCTTTTGGTGATTTCGCCAATGGCATACGTGAGCGAAGACTCTGGAAGGTGCGGATTCAGCACTTCCAGTTGGGCTTTCAACCGGTCTTTCAAAACCACTTCTTTGAGGCTACTTCGCCCCAACAACTGTTTTTCCCAGGCGTTGATGTGCGTGTAGCCCAGTTGATTGACAAAAAAATCAATGTCGGCAACTTCAATGTGTGATTCGTTGAGATAGGCCATGGGCTATTTTATTGTTGCATTAATAACTGTATCAATCCGTTTTGTATCTCATGTATTGATTTATGAGTTTTTTATACATGAACTACTGAACGTGTATAAAAAGAAGCGTTTTTTATACATGAAAATAGAAAACAAGTTCTCTGATTCCTTACTCGTACCAGAATTTAGCCCGCTAAAAAGTTGGATTTGTTCCCGTAAGGGTATTGGGCGGTTATTCTCAAGGGTTGTACTAAAAAAGGTGTTTAACTATTTCGACGAAAGGTTTCCTGAACGATACTAACATCCAACAAGCACATTTATTGAAATAAGGCTTCCATTGTCAATTCGTTTTGAATAATTGAAGTCGAGTATTCGTTGGGTTTAACGCCAAACGTAGTGAGCATGGTTAGGAAAATAGATTTTTTTGTGGCCGTTTCTTCCCTGAATGACTCGATTTTTTGTCGTAGTTTGGCATCATACTCTTTGGTAATCACAAATTCATTGATTGAAAATTTTATCTCAAACAAATTAATCACTTGGTCTCTTCTATCAATGACTAAATCTATTTGACTACCTTTCTTTTCAGCGTCGCCTTTGGTGTGCCAAGAATACGTATTGCTCAACACTCCACCTATGTTTAAGGCCCGTTTTATTTGAGAAATATGGGTAAAGCATAGTTGCTCAAACGCCAAACCTGACCACGCTCTAAAGGATGGATTATCTATCTTATTCAACCAAATATTGGGTTCATACTTACCTGCTGAACTGATAAAGCGAAAATAAAACAACATATAAAAATCGGATATACAATAGAGCGAATTGGCCGTTTTATTACCAAATTTCCCCAATTTAGCAATAAAACCACTTTCTTCTAATTCATTGAGTGTCTTGGTGATAGCTCCACCTGTGGTCATTTTCGTATATTTCAACAACTCATCCCTGGTCAAAGCCCCCCCCTTTTCAAAAATTGTTTTTAGTACCAACTCGTGCTTTTCGGCGTTTCGGAACAAAGAAGAAAATATGTAACTAAACTCCGTTCTTAATTTACCATCATTTCTAAAGCACAAGTCTTCAATGTTCTGCATAGCACTTTTTCCTGCCTCAACTTGATCCAAATAATACGGAATTCCACCCATGACCATGTACAATTGAATGATTTGGTAATGGTCTAAAACAATGTTTTTTTGAGCAAAATAAGCCTTGGTTTCTTGTAAATCGAAGGGTTCAAGTTTGATTCTTTCCGTTACTCGATTGTACAATCCACCCGTATTTTTTATTAAATTATTGAGCATCCACAAAGCCGCAGAACCACAGACAATCAACAACACGTCGTTTTGAGCACTTGCCCAGGCATTCCAAAAAAATTCCAGCCCCATCATGAAATCCGACTTTTTGGTATCCATCCAAGGCATTTCATCAATGAATATCACTCTTTTTTTTGCCGACTTATTTTTTTCTAACTCTTTGATTAAAAGGTTAAATGCTTCCAACCAGTTAGATGGAACTGCATAATGATTTGAGAAATAATTATTGAGAAAAATGGTGAAATTGGTCAATTGCTGTTTGGTATTACCTTTAGCAAGTCCCGTAGCATAAAAGTCAAATTCATTTTTGAAGTAGCTTCTAATCAAAAATGTTTTCCCAACTCTCCTCCTACCATAAACTGCCAAGAACTCAGATTGACTCGAAGCTAAAAGCTTATCTAACTTTTGAATTTCTCTGATTCTACCAATTAATTTCATTTGTTCATTCTTTTATTATTAGCCAAATTTACACAAAAAATACACTTTTGGCCAATAATAATTTATATAATTGGCCAAAATCAAGATATTTATTCAATTATGGCCAATAATTGAATAAATATAAAGGGCTATATTATCCACTTGAAGAATGCGTTTACAAGTATTAAGAGACGAGTGTCAAGACCGCTGAGATTTTAAAAAAAAAGGCAATCTGATCTTGTGGCCAGAATATTCAATTCTCAGGCGCTTTCAAAGTCCTAATTTAGTGGCGGCATTGTGCTCCTTGATGTCTTCGATTCGGGTGTACCGTTGAATCATCAAGCTTGTTTTGTGTTTGGATTGTCGCATAATTTCCGAATCATCAGCCCCGTTGATTTTGGCTATGGTTATGAAAGAAGCCCTCAACGAGTGAGCAGAATAGCGTTCCCCAAAATATTTCTTAACTGTCTCATAAACAGTCATATCATTTAAGCGTTCCTCCGTTATTTTATCACCTTTACGCACCCGCACAAATAAGGGGCCAGTGGAGTTTTCTAAACGGCTTATCCAATTTTTTAACGTTCGGATGGGACAAAAGTCTGCTTCAGGGCTAAAGAAAAAAGCTTTTTCCTCTGCTTCCCCATACTGATTGGTTTTACTTTTAGATAAAGAGATAATCGCGCCATCATCGCTAAAATGTACGTCCTCAATATTCAGGCTTACCAACTCCGAGCGTCGATAGGCTCCTGCAAATCCCAACAGAATCAAGCACTTATCCCGTAATCCTGCATTGGCTGTAGTATCAATTCCGCGTAGAATATTTTTGAATTCTTTCATCTTAAACGCAGGGGCTTGCTTCTGACGTACTCCATTGGTTCGCTTGATGCCCTCCATAACAGCCCGAAAAGCCCTATCTTTAGTCGGTAAATCAAGGTTATTTAATTCGTGGAGTTTACGAATAGCGGATAATTTTCGATTGATACTCGCCCATTTGTGCGTATCGGCCAGATAAGAGACGTATGCTGCCAACGTAGCGGCTGAAGCGGGCATTTCAACTTGACTAGTTTCAGCACACCAACTTCGGTAATACTTGAGGTCGGTTTGATAAGCTCGTTTTGTATTAGCTGCTCCGTCTAGCCCTTTACGGGCGTAGTCGGCTACTTTGTTAGCAAGCGGTTCTGGGAGCCCTACCTTATTATTATTGACGGATTCAATCTGCGTTTGCTCTTTCATTATGGGCTAAATGGAAGTAAAAGCAAAGATACTAATTACCTACGATAATCGAATATTATCAAAAGTAATAATTGTATTATTGTAACTTGATTCCCAACTAAGCCAATTCATGAAATCTATTCGAGAAAAACAGATACCCCTTCCATTCCTTGATTCACCACTCGCTAAAAAAGTAATGGATTATGCAGGAAAAGGAATTGAGGGGACCGAAAACACCCAGTGCGCTTACCAAACAGATATTACTCACTTTCGAAAATGGTGTAAAGCCAATCAATGTCTTTCTTTGCCTGTATCTGTATCAACGCTTGCTACCTATGTTGTTTCTTTGGCAGAATCTCATAAATGGGCTATCATAAATCGACGACTTGCTGCCATTCGGAAATGGCATGAATTATCCGACCAAGAAATCCCAATCAAAGACAAAAGTTTCCGCGCTGTCATGGAAGGAATCAAACGTATGAAAGGCGTTCGTCAACAGCAAGCTCCAGCTCCAGCTTTTCAATTAAAAGAATTGAAAACGTTTTGCGAAGTATCGACACCGCGACTCATGTCGGATTACGTGATAAGTGCTTAATTATGACCGTTTATACAACCGTAAAAAAATACCTTGGAACTCGGTATTCGGCGCACTCGTTGAGAGCTTCTTTCATAACTATTGCCAAAACCAACGGAGCTGACGATTCTGAAATTATGCGACAATCCAAACACAAAACAAGCCAAATGATTCAACGCTATACTCGTATTGATGACATCAAAAAACACAATGCAACAACTAAATTAGGGCTTTAGAAAGGTCATTAGTTTTCGTCCTACTTTAGCCTAAATTCGAAAAAATTATTCTGAACGATTCTCAAGCGTTTTGATTCTACCCAAAGTTCGTCTAAGTTCTTCATTTTCTGTTACATATCTTTGTATTTGTCCCTTTAAATATGCATTCTCAGAAAGCAAAGCTGAAATCATTTTTTCTGTTTCATCGTAAGGCACAGCCTCTTCCGACTGTTTTGCTTGATTTGCATAGCCGCGGCACGTCCCTGAACAGTACTTCGCAGTAGAGCGGCTAGCAAAAAAAGGAGTACCACACCAAAGGCAAGTTTTTTCGAAAACTTTAGCGTTGTATTTAAAATCAGAGCGATCAAGTTTTGGCATATGTGAAATTTTTATATTGAAATTATTGCGTTATAAATTTCAATATAAAAATTGACTAAACCAATTTTTTAACCCAAGTTCTAATAATTATTCAGGGAATCTTTCATCAAAGTAACCAACAAATTGCCAAATTTCGAGGATATCCTCTCCCCGAACAGGGTAGGGGGCATAACGCTCATTCAATGATTTTAGGACAAGTACTCCCTTATCTTCCAAGTAGTTAAATATTTTTTTAAGTACTACGCCTTCGTCTTTGGTTACCACAATACACAGTACACCGTTTTTGATACGTTGCCAATTTTCAACGTATTCGCCAAAAACAACTGCTCCCCCTCTCAATGGCGGCATCGAATCTCCTTCGTAGGGAAAGGCTCGGTAATTACGTTCGCGCGATAAGAATGGCATTTGAAACACAGGCAGCTTTTGGACAAAGTCAACATCACCGTAACCTTCTGCGTAACCACCTAAGGCACGAATAGGCACAAATTCAATGTTTTCTCGCCCTTCAAAATTGACCGTAGTGACAATGACACGTTCAGTAGACTGGCGTTCCGTTTTGGTCTGCCCTGCCCGTAAATCCGTCGTCAGAAGCGAATCGATGGTTACTTTAAAATAGGCAGCAAAACGTACTAAGTCGGCAAAGCTCGGTTCAGAGCGGGCAGCTTCGTAGGCCGCTAATGTGGATTTTTTAATTCCCAACAAATCAGCTAATCGCTGTTGGGAAGTTTTATCTGATAATTGGTTTCTTAAAAAAGCTAGGTTTTGTGCAAAATAGTTGTTCTTCATAGTAGGCTGTTTAATATACTTGCCACAAGTTAGCGTTATTTATGCAATTAAAGTAGACTTTAAGCAAAATAAATATCCAAAAGATATATTTAAATACAACAGCCCAATACTACTTATTGGGCTGTTGTTACTTGTGAGGAGCTACTAATTCACTTTCACCACTTTCAGGGTAGCTTGACGTTCTTCCGTCACCACTTTCAAGAAATACATTCCCGTTGGTAGTTCTTGCACCCCAAATTCCTCTTGGTGTTGATTAGACTCAGGCACAAAACTGCGTCCCAACAGTACCCTACCCGAGGCATCGACTAGCTGCGTTTGTACTACTTGACCCTTACTATCTTGCACCTTTAAACGGAGTACGTTCGTCACTGGGTTTGGAACAACCCAGGCAAATGCCCCCTTTTCCGAATCATCACTTGCCCCTTGATTTTTGCTTTTTGCCTCTTCGCTAACCGCTAACTGCTGACCACTCTCCGCTGTTCTCGCTGCTCCCAATCCTATCCCGTCTTTCGACTGAATTCTAAACCAGTATTCTTGATAGGCCAACACATTTCCTTGAGGCTTACGTGTCGAGGGATAAATACTACCCCAACCCTTCATGTCCCAGTAACGAATACCTAACTTGTACAATCCCTTGGGAAAACCTTCGTCATACACATTCCCCCCTGAGCCATTGTCCGCATAAAAACCGTACAACGGGTGGTTTTGCGCGTATAATTCCGTGTAACCTGAGCGGTTCGCAAACATGAAATAAGGAGCATTGTTCTCGTGCGTGTTGTACGAACGTACCAAACCCGTCTCGGGGGTGGCCAACAAATCGTACGTCAACGAACCACTTTCTCCCAACGTACACGCATCCACGTGGATTGTCCAGTAACGAGGCGACGTCTTGTTCAAATTCTCTGAATAATAAACCGTCGGATTCCCTTGCGTACTTTGGTCTAGGGCGGGTCCCGCGTCTGGAGTCACAAATTGACCTGCCCACGCACTACGGCTGTTCGTCTTTATCCCAGACTTTGATTCTCCGATGTTTATAATCGTCAACTCAAACGCTTTCCACATCACCTCCTTAATCGCACTCGCGCTACTTTGACAACCATTGGTATAAATACAACGTACCGAATAACTCTGCTTGGTCACATTCGCAAAAGATACCTTGAAGCTGTTATCCGTCACACCCGTATTCCACAATGCACTCGACCCCCCAGGACAGCTCGTCGATACCGTTACTTCTACACCCGTACAAACAATGTCTGAACTCACATTCACCACAGGAACTTCACTCACCGCAGTCACTGTGTAGGTCACCACGTTACTCTTCTCGCTCATACAGCCGCTCTCGGCTTGACAACGGGCATAGTACGAACTCGTTACGCTCGGGGTCTGACTTGGCAAACCTGACAATGCGACGTCTGTAGCGGCATTGTACCAAATCGTGGTCATGCTTCCACAGTTAGTAGTCCCAGAAAAAATCGTTGCAACTCCGCAACCACTCGTTACATTCAAACTCGCCACGGGAACCAACCACATACTCGTCAAACGAATACGCATCACCCCAGATTCTGTTTCCACACAAGAAACCGTTCCGTCAGATTTACGGCAACGTACTCGGTAATTGTGGTATTGACCGTCCACCAATTGGATAGGGACAACATTGCTGTAATCACCCCCATCGACCGAATACAAAACCACTTCTGTTGAAGCACAACTCGTATTGAACACAATCCCATTGCCAGCGATGTTACAAATATCCTTCGTTTCGCCCGCGTTCACCATCACGCCATCAGCCACCAACGACACCGCCTGCGGCACCGAAGCTCGGTAGTTGATTTTTACTTCAATCGGACTCGTATAGCTACTTGGGCAATTGGCATCACAAGCCGCTTGGTAACGATGAACTTGATTATTCGATAACTGAGATACTGGTGATGTGCTTGACCAGCTGCTCCACGCTCCGCTGCCCACTTGTACTCGCCAAACGGGTGAACCCACCACACATGAAATCGAAACATTAAACTGTAAACTGTTCACAGGATTAGCGTCAATGTCGCAGAACTCTTGGGTATTACCTTCATTTAAGGTCACTTGCTGCGTCGACAAGGTAATCAATGGTTTGGTTTGTACCGTCACCACCGCTTTGCCACTTTGCGACTGTGAACAGTTCGCATCGCTCACACTTGTTAACGTATAAGTATATACGCCCTCTACACTAGCATTCTGGCTCACCGTAGCACTCGAACTTCCTCCTGTCGTCGTGACTGTCTGAACTGCACCTCCATTCAACTGATAGCTAAACGTGTAAGGTGCCACGCCGTTGCTCCCTGTAAACGTTATTGTCGCTGAGGCTCCTCCTTTACAAGTAGTGCTTGTTCCACTTATTGTTGCCGCTGGTAAAGTATAATAGGATACCACAGCGCTACTCGTCATACTGGTGGTACAAGCTGTGACCGTTTTGGTTGCCATAACAGTGTATGTACCCGTATTTGCCTGATTACCAAACGAAATCGCGCTGCCCGTCCCTGTTATTGCACTGCCAAGGGCGTCATTATCTTTCTTTAATTGATAGGTAACTCCCGACTCTGAACCACTCAACCCTACTACTACTCCCGCTCCACCTTGGCAGAAATTACCTCCTCCTGTCACGTTGAAAACAGTTGGTGCTGATTTCACAATAACCATCTGATTACTAAGCATCAAAGCTTCGCAACCACCCGTTACAGTGATAGCTCCGACAGTATAGACTCCCGCGGTAGTCTGTAAGCCAAACGAAATCGCACTGCCCGTCCCTGATACTGTACTCCCTACGTTGCTACCATCTTTTTTCAATTGGTAGTTGACCCCCGTTTGTGAACCAGACAAACCAATTGGTACCCCTGCTTCACCAGGGCAAAAAGGGCCACCGCCCGTCACGTTGTAAGCTGTTGGCAAACTGATTACGGTTACATCTACACTACCTGTCATCGCTTGCGTGCACGTCGTAGTGGTTGGGGGGGCCGCTGCTCCTACCCCAATTCGCACTGGAACGGGGCTACCACCTACTTTCGATGCTTCCACGGTATAGGTTCCTGCTCCCGTCTGAAAACCAAACGAAATCGCACTCCCTGTACCACCTACTGCACTGCCCACGTTGGAGCCACCTTTCTTTAGCTGATAACTAACCCCAGTTTCTGAACCACTCAACCCTACTACTACTCCTGTGCCGCCTGAACAGAAGCTTCCGCCACCTGTTACCGTAAACGTCGATGGCAAGGTCACGACACTCACTTCTGCATTTCCAGTCATGGTCGCCGTACAGCTACCCGTGGCAGTAGTAGCTACAACGGTATATGTCCCTGCATCCGCTTGATTCCCAAACGAAATCGCACTCCCCGTACCACCTACTGCACTCCCTACGTTATTTCCTGCTTTTTTAAGCTGGTAATTTACACCTGTTTGTGAACTCGCCAAACCTACTAACGAACCACTGCCACCTGCACAAAAAGGGCCACCGCCCGTCACGTTGTAAGCTGTTGGTAAACTGATTACGGTTACATCTACACTACCTGTCATCGCTTGCGTGCACGTCGTAGTGGTTGGGGGAGCCGCTGCTCCTACCCCAATTCGCACTGGAACGGGGCTACCACCTACCTTCGATGCTTCCACGGTATAGGTTCCTGCTCCCGTCTGAAAACCAAACGAAATCGCACTCCCTGTACCACCTACTGCACTGCCCACGTTGGAGCCACCTTTCTTTAGCTGATAACTAACCCCAGTTTCTGAACCACTCAACCCTACTACTACTCCTGTGCCGCCTGAACAGAAGCTTCCGCCACCTGTTACCGTAAACGTCGATGGCAAGGTCACGACACTCACTTCTGCATTTCCAGTCATGGTCGCCGTGCAGCTACCCGTGGCAGTAGTAGCTACAACGGTATATGTCCCTGCATCCGTTTGATTCCCAAACGAAATCGCACTCCCCGTACCACCTACTGCACTCCCTACGTTATTTCCTGCTTTTTTAAGCTGGTAATTTACACCTGTTTGTGAACTCGCCAAACCTACTAACGAACCACTACCACCTGCACAAAAAGGGCCACCGCCCGTCACGTTGTAAGCTGTTGGTAAACTGATTACGGTTACTATGGCACTGCCTGTCATGGTAACAGAGCAACCACCCGTTACTCGGGTAGCCTCTACGGTGTAGGTTCCTGCTATCGTAAAAGTGCCAAACGCCAGCGCACTGCCCGTGCCAGATACTGCACTACCTACATTGCTACCTTCTCGCTTCAATTGATAAGTCACTCCTGTTTCTGAACCACTTAACCCTATTGATACACCCGTCGCACCCGCACATAAGCTGCCTCCACCCGTTACACTGAACACCGTTGGAGTGACACAAGGGCAAGCACTTAGCGCTAACTCGAAAGTTGCATCTACACAATCATTGTCTTCGTTAGCTCCCCATCCTGTTGTGGGGGGAACATTTGCCATTGAGGGAATCTCAAAGACAATATCAGCAGTTTGCGTAGCTCCTAATCCACCTTTCCCTAAATACCAACTTGTACCCGAATGAAAAATATGCACTGTACCATTCGTATAGCTTGGACGAGTGTTAAAATCAGCCCCTTTTGTATAGTTTCCATTGTAAGACGAACAGTCAGTGGTTACACATACTGATGTCGGTAAATCATTGTCTGTAATACTTACATTTTGGGTTGTTGTTCCTAATGAAATCCCTGACGAAGGGCTACTTATCGTAAGTGTAGCTATTTCCGTTCCTTCAATAAGAGCATCATCTACGACTGCAAATGTAACCGAGCCCGTGGTTTGGGCATCAGGAATGGTAATCGTTGCATTACTTAATGTATAGTCTCCTGCCGTAATACCTGTACCTGACACTCCAAGTGCTAGCGTCTGATTCCCACTGACTGCCGCTGAAGCCGTAGCTGTTACAGTGATAACAGTTGCTGCCGCCTCAGTGCTTGTGTTAGTACTAACCGAGAGATTGACAGTGGGATTGGCTCCTGCAATAGATAAAACTGTACTACTGGCGTTTGAGCATGCCAGGTCAGGGTCTTGCTGTAACCATGTGTCATATTGTACCCAACCCGTGAGAGGTGGTAGGTTCGCTGTGCTTGTTGGATGCCATAATATGGCAGGATTACCTCCCCCTGTAGCAATTACCCAGTGTGGTTGTCCATCAGGGAATGGGTAACCCTGGTCGGTTGGTAGTGACCAGTAAATAGTTATTGAACCACCTGAAGTTGTTTTCCCACCTAAAGTAAGAGTAAGATTATCTTTATTCCAATAAGGCTTCCCATTAAAAGTGGGTTCACTACTCGGTGCACTTGGAATAACAAAGCCATTAAAACATCCATTATAAATGGTAATATCTCCTTGCGCAAAGGAAGAGAGATAAGAAAGTATGGTAAAAAAAAACACCATACAGAGTATTTGTAATCGATAGAGTTTATTCATCGTTTGATAAATTAAAAAATCACATTTAAACCTTTTTGTCACCAGCATTTTTTATTGAGTTTATAAAAGGTATTACCCGTAGAGTCATGAAAATGGTTTTCATGCCCCTACGGGAAGTCAAAGAGGAAAATGGACTTAAACCATTAGTCCCACCTCTGCGGATAATTGCCAGTTAGTGCTATGATAAAATTGACGGTTTGGCTTGGTTGCAAAAGGCTAAATGGTACACCCATCCCCGTCGATTGTATCGATATTTCGACAGCATCTTTATTCATTGTTGAGTCAGATGCCACGTTATACTCCTTGTCAAAATTCCCTGTCTTAGCAGGATAGTTATTAACAGGTGATTTTTGCGATCCATTGGCATCGCTTACATTGACCAACACCTCTAAACTGTGCGTATGTGCGGGCAAATTGCCTACCTGAAGTACAGCGCTTACTGCCCCACCTTTCTGGCCTCTTTGACTTGCGTTGTTCGTTCCGACTGGAATTCTCCCCCGAAAATCTGGTAGTGCAAAGTTTGTTTTACCATCCCCTCCGTAAGTATTACCAATTAAGCTAAAAAGTGGCATATATTGTGATACTGGCAAAATCTGCCCGTCGCAAAAAGCCCATCCTTGTGGGGCAAAATTTCCGCAAAAAAACCGTATTTCTCCGATGAGTTGTTCCATTATTTTAGAATCAATTTGATGGTTTAGGATTAGTTTCGCACTGGATAGTTCCCTTCTACAGCTATAATAAACCCGATATTTTGAAAAGGTTGTCTTATATCAATGGGTTGTGGGGTAGCACTACCTGCTACCGCCAAGGTTCCAGTAACTGCATTTGCAGCCAAGGTTGCTCCATCTGTAGGTGAGGGGGCATATTCTGCATCATTCGGAGTATTTGCCCAATAAGCATCTTTGGGAGCAGAAGTAGTAGCATCCTTTCCGCTAACTTTTACTTTACCACTCGCACTGTGCGTGTGTGGGGGCATATTTTGAGAAGTTAAAACTACTTGATTACTGCCTCCTGTGGCACCTATACGCAAGGTTGAATCTGTACCTACTGGAACACGGCCATTTAAATTAGGGAGATTAAACGTTGAGATTCCATCTCCCCCATATTGTGTTCCAATAATTGTGAATAAAGCCTCATTTTGAGAAATCATGAGCGACCTTCCATCGCACCAACGCCAACCCAAAGGTTCATAACTCCCTACAAACATTCGGATTTCGCCAAGATATTGTTCTTCCATAACTTTGTTTTCTAAAAGGTGATTAAGTAGTGTTTAGTATGAAATTATGGACGTGGTGGATAAATCCCCATAGTCGCAATGATGAACTTGACCGATAAAAAAGGCATCATGTTACTGACGCTGTTAGCGGTTCCAGTGGTACCCACTTTTACCGACACTGCACTAGCTCCTAAATAATCGTTTGCACTCCTATCAAGTGCGTACCCTTTATCGTCGGTTGATACCGATGAGTTACCTGGGTAATTTCCTTTCGGAACCTGCGTAACTGTCCCCCCCGTTGGTTCATTTTTACACCGAACAGTCAATGTAGCTGATGCCGAGGCAGACTGTACTGTATGCGTATGTGGGGGTAGATTTTCTGGCTTGAAGTCAATTTTAGCATTCCCAGTACGTTGCCCTAAATTAGAGGTCGGGCCTTTGTGCATAGGTACTCTAGAACGAAAATCAGGAAGCGCAAAATTATTTATGCCATCCCCTCCATACGTAATTCCAAGTAGACTGAATAAGGCTTCATTGTTTCTGATGGTAAGTAAACTTCCATCGCAAAGTGCCCAGCCTTTAGGGGCAAAGTCGCCCGAAAACATTCGGACTTCTCCAAGGATTGGTTCCATGTTGAGTAATTATGATTAAGCGTTGAAAAATATAATTAACAATAAAAATTAATTGATTATCAATGACTTACACTTATATTACAGTCAAAATAAAGGCAATAATCTACCAAGACGCTTTCTGGGGAAGGCGTCTAAAAACTGGGGATGTTTAATTAGTTAATTCTACACTGAGCTTGTAGAATACTTGAGTAGAAGTGTGATTCTTGCAGTTGAGTTGAGGTTGTCATAACATTTGAGTTTAAATACTCACAAAAGGGCATATCCAATTGTGTTTTTCAAAGATAGAAAAACAACATATATTAAAAAAATATAATAACTAAAAATTGATTAAATGGCCTTATTAGTCCACCAATCACCCATTTATGTACACTAATTTCTACTCCTTTCAATTATTTTCAATAAAACAACAAAAAAATAGGTATTAGATATATGACCTATCAAAACGTTTTTTAGTAGAAGAAGGTGGAGAGGCTGAAGTTTTTTTAACCAAAAAGGGTGACAAATTTTGTCACCCTTTTTGGTTAAGCTATTTATTTGGGTTGTTCTCGCATGATTGATTTTTTCTGAACAATTTCACTCTCGGCTCTATTATGGCTTTGTTGTATGGATACCAAAAAACAAAAAAGTGCAACAAAAAATAAAATTTATACAACAAAAGAGGGTTAAATCGCTAAAAAAAGGATAATTTGATGGGTAAAAGCTTTGTTTTTACCTATTGTATCTGCATTAGTCTCTTTTAAATGCGAAACATGCAACAAAGCCATTGTTATCTGCAATTTTGCCAATGTCGTCCTTCAACACTCCGATAAAACTCCCGCCACTGCGAGGGGGTTCGGAATAATGCTTCTATTTACAGCCATTATCAGCTTTTTTCCAGCATTAGCCCCTAAAGGTCGAGGTGAATATAGAATTACGAAATTGATTCTTTGTTTAGTAATCAACATTACCTATGATTAACTTATCGTAAGTAATATCTATTTTAATAATAAACCTTTTTATAGGGAAAGAGGTGTGAATAATATTCTAAATAGTCTATATTTTGAAATAATTGATAACGAATGTATATGACTAATGGTATATTTGTCCTTCTAATAAAGGAAACAGCTGAACAACAACATTGAATAGACGACTTTACCACCCCAATGGCACCTCTGGAATTACCGAAACTTAACGGACATTATAAAAAACTCATTTTTGTGTTTTCAATCCTTTTGGGATTAGCTTGTAGCTTAGCCAAAGAAGTCGTAGCACAAGAAGTGATTTTGTCAGAAGGAAAAAAAATACCTATCAATATATCTTCTTCCGTAGAAATTTACAGGGATGAAACCGCCAAACTTACGCTGGAACAAGTAAAGACTAAACAATTTGAAAAGTCGCTCAAAAACCATTTTCTCTTTCCCTATACTGACGATGTCTTTTGGGTAAGATTTAAGCTGAAAAATAGTAACAATCCACAAAAAGAGTGGAAGCTAGTTTGGACTAATCCCTTGGTTGAACAATTTGACTTTTATTTATCGGATACTACAGGACAGAATTTTTCTCATACTCTTCAAAAAATTTGTTACTGCAATATTTTGTGGTGTAGGGCAAAATAGGGTATAACTTTGGGGAAAATCAAAACTTTATACTACCATGGCCAGAGTACGCATAGAAATCACCTTATCGACAGGTGAACAAAGGATCATAGAAAAAGAGATTTCAGATGCTCAACTAAATACATTTGATGAGATAGAGTTGTTTACAACCGATATGAAACGTCAAATGTTGCCAGAATTGCAATCAGACTTATTGTCTAAGAGCCAACGAACCTATAAAAAAAAGAGCGATTAGTGAGTAAAGGGTATCGTTCAGTAAAGATAAAGGGGATAGAAGGAGAAGTGCAATTTAACTTAGAACGCTACAAAAGTGGCGGGGATTATTTTCAAAAGAGTCATCAGTTTGAGTCAGGTTTAGAAAGTAAACTGTTGTCGGAATACATTAAGGAAGAGGTAAATTACAAGAGTTATGCACGAGTTAGTAAAAGCATAGAAATCATAACAGGCACACGCCTTTACAGTAGCAATCATTTGAGCGAGAAAGTCAAGCAATATGCACAAGAAGTAACACAGGAGCGTATAAGTCGTTATGATGGCATTCAGTTGAGCATCCCTTTTGCAGAAGCATCGGTAGATATTTATGAGTCAACAGGTAAGGAGATTTTGTTATTTGATGATGCTATTGGCGTGAAGCGGCAGAAAGAAAAACGTCAAAAGGATTACAAGAAAACCATCAAGACGGTTCAGACCGATGTGATAGAAGTACAAACTCCACAAGGCGGATATGAGTATGTCACAGCAGGTTATGGGGTCAAAGATTGGGATATTGAGATGGCTCTCAGATGCTGGTTTTGCTTTCATTATGGCGGGCAGTTACTACCTATTGTGGCTATCACAGATGGAGCAAGTAAGATACGAGAACGCTTGTGGCGAATATCTGGCCGACAAGTAGTAATCATATTAGACTGGTTCCATCTCCACAAAAAATGTAGAGAATTATTGAGTATGATTGCATGGCATAAGAAGCAGAAAGAAGAAATACTGGCCTACATTATGCCCTTACTTTGGGAAGGCAAAACCAATGAGGTGGTGAATCATTTGAAGACGATTCAAGCCCGAAATCAAGAAAAAAAGAAGAGTTTATCGCTTATTTACAAAAGCATCAATGCGAAATCATCGACTATAAAAGACGAAAAGAAGCTAATAAACCTATTGGCTCTGGCAGGGCTGAAAAAGGCGTGGATATGGTCGTAGCGCAAAGGCAAAAGAACCGACCTATTGCGTGGTCTGAAGATGGCAGCCATGCTTTGTCAGTTCTTAAAGCCGATGAAATCAATTACAGAAGGGCTGCTTAAAGTAAAACCCCACTATAAATTACAGTAACAAAAATTTTAACGAAGGAAAAAGAAAAAAAACTAATAGACCAAGACCCCACATTTTCTGTTCAATTAAGTACTCGCCAATCAAAACAAGTTTACTGAGGTGGTTCAATTTATCGGCACAGTGAATTTGTTAGATTTTTATAATGCTCATTTTCAAATTGTTCAGGGCTTTTATAACCCAGCGACGAGTGCTTCCTTATCCTGTTATAGTATATTTCGATGTAGTCGAAGATTTCTATATGAGCGTCATGGACACTCAAAAATGCTCCCCCCTCCAGTAATTCCGCTTTTAAGCGGCCGCATGGGCCTTTAGGTTTGTGAAGTGGTAAGATTCCAAGATTTTGGTAGCTTGCTGTCAAAAGAAAAACAGAGCA
>NZ_JBYFCK010000026.1:0-72504 GCF_057652155.1 Runella sp. R0.1_18 | reverse complement strand
ATTGCCAGAAATTTACATCTTATAGCCTCTAACGCCAGGCGCTACCTCTCGCTTACTCATTATCCATCAATAGATTCCTTGATGACAGTCTATGATCCCTATCTAAACGAAGAAAGAAAAGCATTTATTCGAAAGAGATATTACGAAGAAATAGCGCCTAGTTCAACAAAATACACAGAGAAAGATTATATCAGCGACTTTGAACTTCTGACAATCTCTAATGATGCGTATAAACTTAATGAGAAGTTGACCCCTATTACTGTCATTGATTTGTGGGCTAGTTGGTGTAGCAATTGTATAGAAGCATTTCCTAATGTTGAAGCATTGCAAGAGCACTACATAAACGAGAACAAGGTTTCTTTTCTGAAAATTTCTTTGGATGATAAAGAAGAAAATTGGAGAAAAGGTGTAAAAAAATTGCAATTAAAACCTGAAGAGTCGTCGTGGGTTTCTGGAGGTATGAAATCTGATTTTGCCAAAAAATTTGACATAAAGTATTTACCAAGGTACATTATTTTAAACCAAAAAGGTCAAATTTTAAAATTGTTCCCTCCTGATGTTAGAGACACTAAGTTGTTCAAACTTTTGATTGATGATTTATTGAAGAAAAGTTAAAGATAAACGGGTGGTGGGCACCCCCTTTTACTTCTTTACCGAGTTACGATAAGTGGTGAGCCTGCCAGAATCTGTTTTGGGAAGGGTTTCGGGGCGCGATTCTTTCGGCCCTAAATTTCTAAATGAATTGAAACTACGGGTAAACAAATAACTAGCCCCATACGATACTGCCATTGGTGTTCCCGTAGAAGCTAAATACTGGTTTTGGACGTTACGATTGTACATCCGCAAACGCTGACTTCCGTCGTCGTTGAGCCAGTATTCTAGGGTCCAATCCAGCAACAAACTCGTCGCATCGTATTGGTTCTGCCCATACGACAAGCGGCCATCGCGGGTGATGCGGAAACGGTCGTTTAAGAAACGATACGAAAAACGTAACTGCAAGTTATTGAGGGCATTAATGGTCGGGTCGTTCAAATTAAAGTTTAAACCCGACACGCCCAATTCTAAATTCTCATTCAACGACGACCCCCATTTATTGATTTGGCTCGTCACCATTTCTCCAATGCTGTTTCCAATACCCGTTGCTGATTGCGCCAAAATGTTGTTTTGATCGGAGAAAAGCTGCCCGAACAACAACATACTACTCACCTGCTGCGACAGCGACTGTTCGTCGCGCTTGAGGCGCTCTTCCAAGGCTGTCACGATGTACGAATAAGCCGCAGGATATTCCTTAAACTTCAAACCATACGTCACTTGAGGCGACAGCATTCGCTCGCTTAGGCCAATGGTTACTTCCACTGGATAACGGCGCGACATAAGCGCATCGTTGTTGGAAGTAGAAGTCGTAGTAGTACTAGCCGACAGTACGGGTGCCAACGAAACGTTGGACAAATAGCTTGCCTTTACGTCAAGAGTTGCGCCGTAGGGGTCGCCAGTCCAAGAAATTCGGCTTCCTTTCTGAATTTGGAATTTCTTGTTGATGACGTTTTGTAACGTAAACAAATAATCTCCGTTTTGAATCTCGTACGACCCTGCCATATCAAACACGTCGCGGGTATCAATTTTGAGATTAATCAAACCACGACCATAAGCTTTGATGGCATCTCCCCCTTGTCGGTCAAACTGGATTTCACAGTACGCATCGGGCGTCATGTTGAGGCGAAAATCCATTTTGATGTTACTTTCTTGGGCGGGAATGACTTTATCCTCTTTCGCAATTTGCGTGGTGGTATCTTCCACTGGCGCTACAAACTGAACAAAATCTTCGGAAGCCACTTCGGCCGCGCCATCAAGTGGAATGTATATTTTTGTTCCTTTGTTACTGGTCAAATCGGCACTGATATTCAAATTATTAATGGGGCCAAAAATCTCCATGGTACCCGTTGTATAGGCATTTCCGTAGAAAAGTTCATTGTCCCGAATCGTTGTATTGAGCATTCGGAAGTTGCGCATTTCGGCATCAAAACCCAACGAAAACTTACTAAATCCATCGTGGTAAACACCTCCGCGCAAATTGGCCACGTTACCTTCGGGGTCAGTAAGGCGAAGATTTTTTACCCGAATATCACTTTCTCCGAAATACACTTTGTCTTCAAACGACAATACTGCCTTCAAATAGTCGAATGTCAAACGTCCTTTTTTCACATCCACCGTTCCATCCAGCACGGGTGACAACGCCGCTCCTTTCACCGACACTTTGCCAACCGCCTTACCTGTGATATTCGACACCAAACCCCGCGCAAACGGCTCGATCAAATTGAGGTTCGTTTCGTTAAATTCCGCAGTTAAGTCCAACTCATTGTCGGTGCGGTCGGGGGTATAAGTGCCCGTAACGGTAAATTCACGTTTCTCATTTTTGTCCAAATGAATGTCCACGTGCAAGTGCTTATCAATAGGATCCCACTCCCCATCCCCCATCAAGTTCCCCATCAAGAAATTATTGTAAGTCAACTTCTTAATTTGCAACTGACTATCAAAAATCAGGGTTCGATAGACATCCCTCATCGTCAGGCTTCCGTTGGCCACGCCCCCAAGATTCACATTCAAGACGGGATTAAGCGTAGCTAGTTCAAAATTATGGGTTTCAAAAGCCAATTCTTCCAGCGCGTTGGTGGACATTTTTCCGTTCAAAGAAATCAACTGGTCTTTTTTATCCGCCTTTAGGTTGACATTACTCAAAAGTACTTCTGAACCGTTGATGGTAATCAGGTTGTTAGCATCCAAGTTCCAGTCTTCCTCCAACAAGCGGAGTTTTGATTTTTTGAATTGCAACGACATGTAGTCGCCCACAAACCGAAGTTCGCCATTGAGCGTAGCGCGGTTAGGTAGTTTTTGTTGGCGTAGGTTACTGCGAAAGGCAATGTGGTCTTCGTTCCAAGCAGCCTCGATCTGCATATTTTCGGTAGGGGCAATGCCAACCAATTTTTGTTGTTCAGATCGAACAATCGCCGACGCAAGCACTTGAGGCGTATTGGTAAACTTTGAGGTATTCAAATCCAACTCAGTGCGATAAAACGAGTTATTTCCAATTTTGAGGGTATCTAATTGCCCCGTCATCGAAAACATTGAGGTATTATCTACCGTAAACACTCCTTCCACGCGCGACCCGTTGGAAACGTACCCTTCTGGAAAAAGAAACGCCAACAGGCGATCCATTTTCTTAAATTTCAAGTCATACGCCACACTATAACGCTCCCCAATTGGCTTCTTGAGTTGTTTGTTTTCATAATATGCGATTTGGGCGGCTTCGTCTCCCAAAAAATACATTTGGTATTCATCAAACAAACGTGCTAAGTCCACCACCGCTTTGGTAGGTTCAAAGCGCCCATTGGCTTTAAAATTAAAGAACTCAGAGCGAATGTCTAAGTCACGGTTTTTCTCTTCTAAGCGAGAGTCAACCAACAAGGTATCAACGACCAAATTGCGGTTTTTAAACGTAGCGTAGTTATTCAGAAACTTCGCTTTGCCCACCATTTCATCCATTGTATTACCTTCCAAGTCCACGTTCAACTCCGTGTGAATCAACAAGGAGTCTTTCATAAACTTGAGCGCGCGCAAATCAGCGCGTTGTACAAAACCTTCGGCGTGGTAGGAGTACTTGTCTTTATTAAAGTTAAAAGTTCCATCCACGTCAGCAATGAGGTTGGTATCGCGGACAATCACCGAGCCTTTAAAAAGCTTATTTTGCAGCGTACCGTTCAGATATACATTTTTATAAACGTAGCCATTGTAGGTAAATTTCGGCATTTTGCCATCAAGGCGCAGCCCCGCATTTTTAATATCAAATCCCTTTCCGCTTATTTTCCCGTCCAAATCAAGTTGAGAAAACGCATCGTCCTCCACCAATTTTCCCAAATCAAAATCTTGGGTTTTCATATCGGCTACGTAGGTAGGAACGGGAGCGGCGAGGTTCATTTCAAGCGCCCGGACGTTGATTTGCCCCATCGCGGTTTTAAAATCCCCACTCATGTTGAAGCGGTCGATCGTGCCTTTGTATTTACCCGAGAAATCCACTACCCCGAATTTTTTCGCCAAATCATTAAACGATTTTTCGGGATAATATTGGTACAAATCGGCCGCATCGACCCGCGTCTCAACCATGTCAAAATCCAACAATGAAGTCGCAAATTCTGTGACTCCTTTAAAAGCGATTGTCCCGCGCAGGCGGCTATTTTTACCAAATCTCAAATCGGTGTTTGTCAACTTAAAGTCGTTGACTGTTCCCAAAAAATCTCCGTGGACTTTCCAGGTTTCGTTGAGGGTAAACAAATAATCGGCAAACCAGCCCAAATCTTCTGACCGCACCCGCGAACTGTCAATGTGGGCTTTCATCAGCACTTTGGCGTTAAAGTCACCAAACGCCGACGGTTTGTCATAATTGAAAGAAATATAATTTTTAATAATCGAATTGCCAATGGGCGCGTATAAATCTGCCAACTCCAGCTTGGTACGGCAGTACATCACGTTGGAATTCAACCCTTTTACCGTCAAATTGGTGCGTTTGTCGTAGGTATGTAGCCCCCGAACTTTGAGGGCGATGGTATCCCCTAAAACCATAAAACTCTTGGCCTCCCCGCTGATACCCTTCAAGGTAAAGTGGTTGTAATCGAAGGCTTTACCCGACATCCGTTGCTCACGAGGATCATCAAAACGGAACGTCCCTTCAATCAAATGCACTTGTTTGATATAAAACGGCACATTTTGGTCTTTTACCCCTGGCGAATTGGGGTTAGCAGTCAGCTCTTCGATGCGGGAAATAAACTCATCCAAGTTCAAATCGCCCGTTTTTGGGTTTTTCACCAACCATACCGAAGGACGGTAAAGCGTAGCCTCATCGAGCCATGTCCCAAAAGTCTTTTTATCTTTGCCCATCGCCAGCGCCCAAAAGTCGTGGTTGACGTCGAGGCGCTCCACTTGAATCATGGGACGGCCTTTGCGGTCGCGAATCTCAACTTTTTCGAGCGAAACGGCGTTGAACCATTTAATGCTTACCTTTCCGACGGAAGTCGGGTGCTGAAGTTCTTTAGAAAGTTTTTGGGTAACATAGCCGACGAGCGAGGTTTGTATCAATGGAAATTGAACACATAGGCTTATCATCTCTGCCAACAGCACGACTGTGACAAAGAGGATAAAGAGTGCGTTCAAGATGTACCAAAGGATACGCTTCATGGGCTGGGCGAGTACTCAACAAGTAACGTAAATTTTCAACAAATGTCAACTATTTTAGCCATCGAATCTTCGTGTGATGAAACTTCCGCGGCCGTTATCTCTAACGGCAAAATCTGTTCCAACATTGTAGCGACACAAGTGATTCACCAAAAATACGGTGGGGTTGTCCCCGAATTAGCCTCTCGTGCCCATCAGCAACACATTGTCCCTGTGGTCGAAAAGGCGCTTCTGGATGCAAAAGTAAGCAAAAAAGACCTGAATGCCATCGCTTTTACGCGCGGCCCTGGCCTTTTGGGTGCATTATTAGTGGGCGCATCGTTTGCCAAAGCCTTTGCTTTGGGGCTAAACATACCACTCATTGAGGTAAATCACATGCAGGCGCACGTATTGGCGCACTTTATTGAAGACCCAACTCCTTCCTTCCCGTTTTTGTGCCTGACGGTCAGCGGTGGACATACCCAAATTGTGTTGGTACGCTCGCCCCTCGACATGGAAATTATTGGAGAAACCCAAGACGACGCCGTAGGAGAAGCCTTCGACAAAACCGCCAAATTGCTCAACCTTCCCTACCCAGGAGGGCCACTGGTTGACAAACACGCCCAACAAGGAAATCCGTTGGCTTATAATTTCCCGCTCTCCGAAATGCCTGGGCTCAATTACTCGTTTAGCGGCATCAAAACGTCCATTTTGTACTTTTTACAGGGTAAAACCAAGACGAATCCACAGTTTGTCGAAGAAAACATCGCTGATATATGTGCTAGCGTGCAGCATACACTCATCAAAATGTTGTTGCAAAAACTCCGTAAAGCAGCTCGCCAAACGGGTATTTCTGACATTGCAATTGCGGGGGGCGTCTCGGCCAATTCAGGATTACGAAAATCACTTTTGGAACTCGGCGAAAAAGAACGTTGGAATGTTTTTATCCCGCGTTTTGAGTATTGTACCGACAATGCCGCCATGATTGCCATGGCCGCCCATTTCAAATTTGAGCAAGCCGCTTTCTGTGAGCAAACCGTGAGCCCCTTGCCTCGCATGGCGTTTTAGCAGCCGTTTAATAAAATCTTTTAAAATTTCAAGTCATTGACTAGCAATAGACTAGCATTTTAATCACAAAATCACTAGCTTTATAATTCTTTTAAAAACAACCCTGAACGTTTTGAGAGCAGAAGATGATGAAGCGAGTGATTTTTGTACTTGTACTTGCCGTATGTACGGTGATTGATGGCTGGGCTGTCCATATTTTTGGCGGAGATTTTCGGATGATAGCGCAACCTACGCAGGGGAGTTATATCCTCACCCTCACGCTTTATGCAGACGCCAATACGCTCAATCCTGTTGTGGGGGGGCCAAACTCTAACAATGACGAAAGCGCTATCGTTTATGTTTTCCGTAAACGAGACCATGCCCCAATAACTTCGTTTGAATTGACCCAACAAGTCAATCAAAACAAACCTATCATCTACCAAAACGAAGCCTGTGCGGGTACCCAAAGGCTTCGAACTATCGCTCAAATTTATAGCCGCACCATCAACCTGAATCCTGCCCTTTACAACGACCCAAGTGGTTATTACATCATTTGGGAGCGCTGTTGCCGCACGGCAGGGGTAGATAATTTGAACGAAACTGGGCGGAATGTCGGCATGGTTTTTACCTTAGAGTTTCCTGCGCTTACCCAAAACGGTCGTTTTTTTCGCAACTCTTCTCCCAATTTTAGTATTCCCAACGGCGAATATATCTGCATCAACAGACCATTTAGAATGAACATGAGTGCTACTGATGCTGATGGCGATGAATTGCGGTACTCACTGGTTACTCCCCTAAATGGTTATACTTCTGAAGTAGCTGCCTTTGGTTTGGGCGAATCGCGCAGCTCTTATCCGGAAGTTAGATGGGCAGCAGGCTATGGCCTTTCCAACGTTATTCCAGGCAACCCTACCCTAGCAATTCACCCTAGCACTGGGTTCCTTACGGTAAAAGCCTCCCAACTAGGCTTATATGCGTTTGCCATTCTGGTAGAAGAGTACCGAAATGGCGTCAAAATAGGTTCAACCCGTCGAGAATTTCAGTTAAAAGTCATTGACTGTAGCGGTGCTCCACCTCCTGTGCCAACCGTATTCAATAGCACCAACACTGCACTGCCAGCCTCGGTGGTGGAGCTTTGCGAGGGAACAAATTCGACCCTGCAATTTACGTCACAACCCAACGTTTCGTACCAATGGCAAAAAGATGGCATCAACATACCCAATGAAAAGAATACGAGCATTAGCATCAGTCAAGCGGGTGAATATCAAGTAACTGCGAGCTATACGCGCCAATGCGCCGTTGACACAATCTCGCAGCTGGTCAGGGTAGTATTAGCCAAAGGCCCTAGCCTCCGTTTTACCCCTACTGATACCCTCAGAATTTGCAACGGAGATACAGCCCTGGTGCAAACCACCCAAGGAAACGGATTTGTGTATGAATGGCGCAAAGACGGCACAGTACTCCCCAACGAAACCCGTCACAGTTTGAGCACTACCCAGCTCGGCACCTATATCGTTGCCGTTCGTGGTACTAATGCCTGTATTAGTCGCGACACCGCCTATGTCGTACAGCGTCCTTCGCCTTCAAAACCAGAAATTTCATTGCCCAAAAACCTATTATGTAACCGTGATTCTATTCGACTACAAATAGCACTCTCCCCCGATTTCTCTGTCGAGTGGCGTTTTAATGGTCAGGTATTACCCCAGCGCTCCAACGAATTGTACGCCAAGCTCGCAGGAACCTATCAGGTGCGGGTTTCCAGTGGTAGCTGTTCGGCCCTTTCAGACCCCCAAAGAATTACCCAAGTATTGGCAGATACCATCCGATTCGACTCTCTCTTGGCAGTTTGTTATGACCCTGCACTTCGGGTAGCGCTTCAGGCCAGTCCATCAGGAGGTATTTTTGAAGGGAGCGGGGTAGAGACAAACAACCTAAACGTTCAAAAAGCAGGCACTGGCCTTCATTCGGTTCAGTATAAGGTGAGCTTTGGCAATGATTGTGTCTTGTCAAAAACCCGCGTTTTGGAAGTCAAACCCGTTCCCGTTTTAAAAGCGCCCAGCAGCGTTACTCAATTAAAAGAGACTTCGGTGTCTGTGCAAGTCCAAAGCGAAACGCCCAACGGTGAAACTTACCAATGGACGCCCCCAACGGGTGTTGACGACCTTAATGCACTACAAACCAACATTTTAACCCCTACGACTGAGACTTATACATTGACAGCCACCGCCGCCAACGGCTGTAGTTCTCAAATTAGCATTAAAGTGGTGGTGGTAGAATTGATGTTCATTCCCGACGCATTTAGCCCCAATGGCGATGGCACCAATGATACTTGGGAAATCAAAAACTTGGAGCGATTTCCCGACGCAGAGATTTTTGTTTACAACCGCTGGGGCGAGCTCATTCACCACCAGTCGAAAGAACGGCCTTTGCCTTGGGATGGTTTTTACGAAAATAACCCCGCTCCCATCGGCGAATATACCTACCTCATTTTGCCCAATACAGAGTCAAACAATGTAGCTCTGCGGGGCAAGGTACTACTGCTTCGATAGCGCAAATTCTGCACAATCTTCACATATTTTATCAATAAAAAGGGGTAATAATGCCCCTTTTTTTGCTTTAGAATAACATGACTTTGGGCTCGTAGCTGCTCTTTTTTTGTATTCCAACAGAATGGGTAAACAACTGATTATAAGCCAAAAAATGCAGCGTACAGCGCAAATACAGTCAAAAATAAAACCAATGAGCAGGTAGGTGTAGGATAGTCTTTCACACTCTTTTTAGAAATATTTGAATATTAATTTGTCCGTTGCTTAGTTCCCAAATCATTTTTGTGACTAAATGCCAGGCTTATTCCTAAAACATAAAATCGTTATCTACATGCTTAACAAAATGAGTACTAAACTTCTACAAGCAGGATTTCTGTCAGCCTTGATCGTTCTTGGTGGTTGCAAAGTTTCTAACACCAGCTCAGGTTCGTCTGAAAAAGGCTTTAAACAAATTTTTAACGGTAAAAACCTCGACGGTTGGGACGGCGACCCTACCTACTGGCGCGCCGAAAACGGTGTACTTATCGGCGAAATTACTCCAAGTACATTGCTCAAAGCCAACAATTTCCTTATCTGGAAAGGAGGCGAACCTGCTGATTTTGAACTCAAAGGCGAATTTAACATTGCCAAAGCGGGTAACTCAGGCATCAATTATCGCAGCGAACGATTAACCGATGTTCCGTTTGCCTTGAAAGGCTATCAAGCTGATATTGATGGGCAAATCAACTACACAGGCCAAAACTACGAAGAGCGTAAACGTACTACCCTCGCCTACCGTGGTCAAATCACAACGATTAGCCCTCAGTCTTCCCCAATGACACCCGAGCAAGTACGTGCCAAAGTAAAACGCAATGCCTGGACAGACCTCCAAGTAACGGGTTCGTTGGGAACATCGGACGAATTAAAAACTAAAATCAAGTCGGAAGATTGGAATGAATTTCATTTGATTATCAAAGGCAATCGTTTACAGCATTATATCAACGGCGTGTTGATGAGCGATGTGACCGACAATGACCAAGTAAACGGCAAATCAAAAGGATTTTTGGGTGTACAAGTTCACGTAGGGCCTCCCATGAAAGTACAATACCGCAACCTCCGTTTGAAGCAACTGTAAGTATTATGAGCAATGTTAATCGTTAGCTGTTAACCATTAATTGTAGTCATTACTAATTATGTACTTCCCTGCTCCGTTCGAGTATTTTCTAAATCCATAAAAACCTTGTCTAATCCGTATCGTCTGTGTGCTCAAATTGTCGATACTAGCACACGGATGACACAGATTTAACAGGTTCACGCAGATGAAAGGGTTATCAAACGAAAATCTTCGGGTACAGTAGCAATTCCAAGTAACAGTCAACAAACAAAGAAGAAAAGAATATGAATAAAATTGGATTTAATGTATTGGCATGGTCAGCGGGGATGTCTGACGAATTGTTTCCCATCATTGAGCGTCTCAAAGAAATTGGCTACGACGGTGTGGAATACTTTATCGGCGCACCCGACGAAGACGCCTACAAACGCGTAGGAAATCGCTCCCGTGAATTAGGACTGGGAGTAACCGCCGTAACGGTCGTTAGCCCCGACACCAACCCCGTGAGCGAATCGGCTACCGTTCGCGCCCAAGCCCTCGACCAACTCAAATGGGTAATTGACCGCGCGCACGACCTAAACGCCGAGGTACTTTGCGGCCCTTTCCACTCCGCACACGCCCATTTTGTGGCCCGTCCAGCTACCGTAGATGAGTTTGCTCGCGCCGCCGAGGCCTTACACGCCGCTGGCGAATATGCCGCTCAAGCTAATCTTATTCTAGCACCCGAAGCCCTCAATCGCTTTGAGTGCTATCTCTGCAATACCATGGAGCACCTTGCCAACTTGGTACAGCTTACCAACCACCCCAACGTGCGCGCCATGTTTGACACGCACCATGCCAACATCGAAGAGAAAAAATACGAGTCGGCTATTCGTACCATTGCACCGTATTTGAGCCACGTCCACATCAGCGAAAACGACCGTGGTACGCCAGGCGATGGCCACATTCCTTGGGACAATGCGTTTGCGGGATTGGCCGCTGTAGGCTATAAAGGTTGGTTAACCATTGAAGCCTTTTCTCGCAACGACCCTGATTTTGCCAATGCGATTGGGGTATGGCGCGAGTACAACGATCCTTGGCACATTGCCGAAAATGGACTGACATTTATTCGCGAAATGTCTATCAAGCATCATTTGTAACTAAAATCCAATGCGCTGAAATACCATTTTCTATGAAAAAAAGCGGTCTTTTGATAGTTTGGTGCAGTTTGCTGCTCGGTGCTTTTGGGTTCCGCCTCCACCAACCCACTGCTTCGGAGCAACGGCCTCATCCAGTATCGGCCTATCAAATCGTATATAAGGGCGAAAAAGGCCCAGGACGGGGCAAAAACATTGTATTTATTACCACCGACCACGAATACCGAAGCGAAGAATCATTACCCGCACTGGCGCGTATTTTGGCCAAACGCTACGGGTTCACTTGTACAGTTATTTTTGGACTTGACGACAACGGTCACATCCTTCCAGGAAGCTCTAATCTCAAAGGATTGGCGGCGTTGGACAAGGCCGATTTGATGGTGTTGTTTACCCGATTTTCTAATTTCGACGACGAAGAAATGCAGCACTTCGACGCTTACATTCGTCGCGGAGGCCCCATTGTTGCTTTCCGTACGGCTACCCATGCTTTTAACAACAAAGGCAATGCCAAATGGGAGCATTATTCTTGGAATTACAAAGGGGAAAAAAGTGCTTGGAAAGACGGCTTTGGAGAGTTGGTTTTGGGCGAAACTTGGGTGTCTCACTATGGCACCAACCACAAACAATCTTCAAAACTCATCTTGGAAGATTCTCAAAAACAACATCCTATTTTGCGGGGCGTCAAAGAGGTTTGGGTACAGTCGGGTGGATACACGGCTTACCCCAACGAAGGCACTACGACTTTGGCCCGTGGTCAAGTACTTAACGGCATGACGCCCTCTTCTCAACCTGATCCAACCAAAGAACTTTTGCCCGTCGCTTGGGTGAAAAACTACTCGGTCGAGTCTGGGCCAACGGGGCGTGCTTTTACTACCACCCACGGGGCGTCGGAAGACCTGCTCAACGAAGGATTCCGCCGCATGGCAATCAACGCTGCCCTTTGGGCAATGGGAATGGAGAAAAAAATCAAAGCTAACAATCCAATTGAATTTGTCGGTCCTTACCAGCCGACACCTTTCAATTTTGACGGTTACAAAACAAAAGTAAAACCCGCCGATTTGGCCGATTGGAATTCGCTAATCATGCCAGGTGAAATATTCAAGAAAAAATAACCCATCATTTTATGTCAGCATCACTTCCCTTTCGTTTCGGTTCTGAGGTTTACACTTGGTTTATGAGCGGAAACGGCACCACCCACCAAGGGCGTTTGGGCCACATGATTGAAATCATTTCCAAAGCAGGTTTTACGGGAATTCAGCCCATTTTTACGTGGATGGGCGATCTGGTAAACCCCGACTTGTTGGAAGCTAAATTGAAAGAACAAGGCATCGAACTAGCCGCCGTGGCTTTGGCCTTGGAGTGGAACGGCAACGGTGAAAGCGAAGACGAACGCCGCATCGCCGACAACGCCATCGCTTTATTACAGCGTTTTCCTGGAGCGGTTTTAAACACCGTACAAATTCCGACGGGTCGCCACGACTTAGCCGCGCGTCAGAAAAGCCTGGTGAATATCGTCAACACCGTTTCAGCACGCGCCAATGCTTTAGGAGTACCTTGTAGTTTTCACCCCAACTCACCGCATTCGTCCATCATTCGTACCGAAGAAGATTATAAAATCGTGTTGGAGTCGTTGGATGCTACCGTAACGGGTTGGACGCCAGACGTAGGCCACATCATCAATGGTGATATGGACCCTCTCACCAAAATGAAAGAATACGCCTCGCTTATCAACCACGTACACTACAAAGATTGGGATGGAAATCCTGAATTTACGTTGATGGGACGCGGTAAAGTGGATTTGTTGGGTGTTACCCAGTGGTTGAAAGACATCAATTATTCGGGTTGGATTATCTGCGAAGACGAAGGCGAGGAAGCCCTTGACGATCCCGATTTTGTAACCCTCCACGACGGGCGTTGGATTTTAAATGATTTAATCCCAAATCTGAAATAATCACCATCATTTCGTCATTCAAATAAGCTATGCCTTTTGTTCAAACCAACGGTATTAATTTTTATTACGAAGAGCGGGGTGCTGCCGATGCCGAGCCGTTGCTCCTCATCATGGGAATCACGGCGGCAGGCGGTGTGTGGGAGCCTCACGCTTCGTACTGGGCAAACGATTTTCGGTGCATCATTGGTGACAACCGTGGCGTAGGCAAAACGGATAAACCGCAAGGCCCCTACACAACGGCCCAAATGGCTGACGATTATGCGGGTTTGTTAGAAGCATTGGGTTTAGAAAATGTCCACGTAGTGGGTTGTTCGATGGGAAGTACGATTGCCCAACAACTCGCCATCCGTCACCCAAAAAAAGTACGCTCGCTGGTACTCATGTGTCCTTGGGCGCGTTGCGACAATGCGGCCAAAGCCATTTTCACCCACATGATGCACTGCAAAGCACGCTTCCGTCCTGAGGAATTTAGCTTGTACATTCAGCAATTGATTTATTCAAAATCATCGTGGGACAACGAGCAAATCGCAGCTGAACTGGAAGCGGGGCGTACCCAAGCTGGCCTCGACCCTTTTCCACAGCCTTTACACGGATTAGAAGGACAAGCAGCAGCCTGCATTTCGCACAATGCCTTGGCCGATTTGCCCAACGTCACTCAGCCGACCCTTGTTATTGGTGGCCGCGAAGACATTTTTACGCCCGTTTGGATGGCCGAAGAAGTGACCAATGCGATTCCTAACGCCGAATTGTATTTATACGAGAAAGCGGGACACATTTTCCATTTTGAGCACTTGGACGACTTTAATCCACGCGTGAAGAATTGGTTAATTCAGCATAGTTAAGTGCTATAGCACCGTCAAAAGTTAATCGAGATTAAATAGTTATCAAATTAAACGCATTAAAAAAAGATGCCACCCCGATGGGGCTTTGGGTAAGAGCTGGGTCATTCTTTCTACTAAGATGTAGCTCCTCTGGAGCAATAATACGATTAACAGGTAACGAAATTCATTTATGAATACAAACGAAACAAACACGCAACCTTGGACCAATAAACTGTCACACGCGGCGCAGTGGGGAGGCATCGAAACCTCCGTCCTCGACAATGGTGCAGGACGTGGTACGCGCATTGCTTGGATCAATACAGGAACGGGTCTTCGCTATAAAGTGGTGCTTGACCGCGCTATGGACATTGCCGAGGCGTTCTACAATCAGCACGGCTTGGCGTGGTTGAGTCACGCAGGGGTTACGCCTCCTCAACCATTTTCGGACGGAGGCATTGATTGGCTTCGGACGTTTGGGGGTGGTTTGGTAACGACCTGCGGGTTGAGCCACGTTGGTGGCCCCGAGTCGGACGAATACGGTCAGCGTGGTTTGCACGGCGAAATCAGCAATATTCCCGCCGAAATCGAGTCGATTGTTCAACCCGACCCTGCGGCTGGAAAACTAGACATGAGTATTACGGGCATCATCAAACAAGCCCGCGTTTTTGGCCCCGTTTTGGAACTCCGTCGGACGATTTCGGGTACGCTTGGAAAACCGACCATCAAAATCCACGACGAAGTCCTCAACCGCGCCAATACCCCCGCCCCGCACATGATGCTCTACCACTGCAACTTCGGTTGGCCGCTGGTGGATGAAGGAGCCCGCTTGGTGTGGCAAGGAAAGTGGAAGTCGCGCGATGAAAATCCTCAAAATCCGATTTTTAACGCCGACAACGATTTTCGCCGTTGTCCTGCCCCACTCGAAGCCCACAATGGCTTTGGAGAGGAAGCCGCCTTTATCGACATCGATGCTGACGCCCACGGCCAAGCGACTTGTGGCGTGTACAACGAAGCGCTCGGTTTTGCGGTGGCCATTCGTTTTCCCAAAGCACAGCTACCTTGGCTCACCAACTGGCAGCACTGGGGCAAAGGCGAGTACGTAACGGGACTGGAGCCTGGCACCCACCCACCGATTGGGCAAGCCGCCGCACGGGCTCAGAACACCCTCATCGAATTGGCTCCAGGCGAAAAGCGGAGCTACACCCTTGAAATTGAAATCATTACTGACTCGGCCGCACTTCGCGATTTTGTTGGTTAACTCAAATTATACACACACAACTTTCATTCATTAACTCTTAACAAGTGCAATTGCACCCCCTGAAAAAATGGCAAATTCAAGTATAGCAGCAAAAGCGTTAGAGCAAGGGCAAGGTATTTTACGTCTAGCCCCCACGTGGGTTCCTCGCTCATTTTGCGTTCCTGGTCGTCGTATTAAACTTCACCCCGACGATTATTATGTATTAGGCGGTGTTCGTGGTGGTATCGACGAGCGTTGGCTTTCTTCTACGACTCCTGCCAAAAATGGCCCACTAACGGGCGAACATGAAGGCTTGAGCAAAGTAGTGTATGAAGACGGTGGACAAACTGAACAACTGTTATTAAAAGACGTCATCGACGAATTGAAAGGCGAAATCGTTGGAGACCGCCTTTGGGACGAATACCAAAGCTGGCCGATGTACTCCAAGTTTTTTGACAACATGGGTCCTCTTCCTCACCACATTCACCACAACGACGAAAAGGCAGCTTTGGTAGGGCAAAATGGAAAACCCGAAGCCTATTATTTCCCTCCCCAACTCAACAACCACGGTGGTGATTTCCCTTATACCTTCTTCGGAATCACTCCAGGTACGACCAAAGAACAAATTAAGCAATGCTTGATGGACTTCAATAAAGGCGACAACAAGATTACCAATTTCTCGTCAGCTTATAAGTTAGAGCCAGGCACAGGCTGGGACGTACCTCCAGGAATTTTGCACGCGCCAGGTAGCTTGTGTACCTACGAACCACAAAAAGCATCTGACATTTTCGCAATGTACCAAAGCCTTGTCAATGAGGCAATTGTACCAGAAGAATTACTTTGGAACGGCACGCCACAAGACAAGATGGGAGATTATGATGAGTTGGTTTCGGTGATTGACTGGGAAGCCAACGTTGACCCTAATTTTGCCGCCAATCACTTTATGATGCCTAGGCCCGTACATCCGTTGGAAGATATGCAAGCCCAAGGATACGTAGAAAACTGGATTTGTTATAGATCCGAAGCATACAGTGCCAAAGAACTCACCGTCTTGCCTGGCGCTACCGTAACCATCAAAGACAGCGCGGCATACGGTTTAATCATGATGCAAGGACACGGTAAAATGGGCGTTTGGAACATCGAAACGCCTGCCTTGATTCGCTACGGACAGTTGACCAACGACGAGTTTTTTGTGACTGAAAAAGCCGCAAAAGAAGGCGTAACGATTACCAACTATTCGTCAACTGACCCTATCGTGATGTTGAAGCACTTCGGGCCTAATAACCCTGATTTAGTAATAGTAAAATAATCACAAACCCCAAACCAAAACGTAAACTTTTCTAACAATGGCAGAAAACAATTTTCCAAAACTCCACAATGCCACATGGCCTGGGATTGTGGGTAAAGGCCCTGATTCAGAGCCCGCAATTGCATTTGACACCATGCTCGAAATGACTGCGGCAGCAGAAGTGGATGGCGTAAAATTTGACGGCGTGGACGTTGGTCTTTTTGACCCGCACTACGACCTTGATATATCTGACGACGGCATCAAACGCCTCGCCGACAAAGTAGCCAAGCACGGCCTCGAAGTAGGTAGCTTGGTAGCTCCTATCTGGGGTGGGCCAGCGATGGGTACCAAAGAACAACGTGCCGAATTTGTAGAAATGGTACGTAAATCATGCCACATCGGCCAAAAACTCCGCGAGTGGGGACTTCGTCCGAACGGCATTGTGCGTATCGACTCGGCAAGTAGCCCGCACGATTGGGCAAATGACCCTGCGGGAAATACCAAACTCATCGCCCAAACCTTCCGCGAAGCCTGCGACGTAGCTGCTGATTTTGGTGAAAGCCTAGCCGCCGAAGGAGAAATTTGCTGGGGCGGGATGCACTCGTGGAAATACATGCTCGACACATTGGAGGCCGTTGACCGTAAAAACATTGGTTTCCAAGCTGATATGTCGCACACAACGCTCTATTTGTTGGGTTACAATGCCCCTGAACACCGCGTGTTGCCCGAAGATTTTCAATGGGGTGACCGTGAAACGTTCCTCGAAGGTTTACGCAAATTGACGGCGGCGCTTCGTCCTTGGACGATTGACTTCCACGTGGCTCAAAACGACGGTACCGTGTTTGGTTCTGGCTCGCACGACAAAACAGGCCGCCACTGCCAAGCAACTGACCCCAACGGTAAACTCGACATCACCAACGACGCAGGGCTTTGGCTCCGTGACGAAAGCGGTGAGTTGACCAAAGCTTTCAAACACATTTGCTGGGACGGCTGTATGTTCCCGAACGCGGTCATGAACAACCAACAAACGTGGAATGACATCCTTGCGGCTATGATAAAAGTGCGCAAAGCACACGGTTGGGTAGGCTAGTCTCCCTTTTGTCATTCAGAAGATAGGATGGGGCTGCCCGTACGTGGTTTTAGATGTTTCGCTGCCGCTCAACATGACAAAGAAATAATAAAGAATTGACAAAAAACATTCATTATGTCAGCTAAAAAAGAAATCAGAATCGGATTAGTTGGGACGGGTTTGATGGGCCGTACCCACGCCAATGGATATAACCGAATTGCCAATTTCTTCCCAGAATTGGAGTACCGCCCAGTATTAAAGGCCGTTTGCTCACGTAACCCTCAAAATGTACAGGCATTTGCCGAGCAGTGGGGTTTTGAGTCGTACGAAACCGACTGGAAAGCATTGATTGCCCGCGATGACATCGACGCGGTTGATATTTGTACACCCAACGACAGCCACGCCGAAATCGCGTTGGCAGCGGCGGCAGCGGGAAAAATGATTTTGTGCGAAAAACCACTCGCGCGCACCTTGGCCGAAGGCGAAACCATGGTGGAAGCGGCCGAAAAAGCAGGCGTAAAAACCACCGTTTGGTACAACTACCGTCGGATTCCTGCGGTGACATTGGCCAAACAAATCATTGATTCGGGAAAATTGGGCAAGATTTTTCACTATCGCGCCAACTTCCTACAAGACTGGACCATCAACGCCGACCTACCGCAAGGAGGAACGGGTTTGTGGCGCATGGACGTAGCCTCGGCGGGTTCGGGCGTAACAGGTGACTTGTTGGCGCACTGTATCGACACCGCGATGTGGCTCAACGGCGCCATCACCGACGTATCGGCCATGACTGAAACCTTCGTCAAAGAGCGGATGCACCAGCTCACGGGCAAAGTAGAGCCTGTGGGCATCGACGATGCGTGTCTTTTCCACTGTCATTTTGCCAATGGTTCGTTGGGCTTGTTTGAATCAACGCGCTATGCACGCGGCCACAAAGCCCTTTATACGTTTGAAATCAACGGCGAACACGCTTCGATTCGTTGGGATTTGCACGATTTGAACCGCCTCGAATACTTCGACCACAAGGACGAATCTATCGTACGCGGATGGCGCTCTATCCACGTGACCGACGGCGACCAACCGTACATGAACCGTTGGTGGATTCCAGGTTGCGGTATTGGCTATGAGCATAGCTTTATCCACCAAGTAGCCGATTTCTTGAAAAGCCTCGAAGACGGCTCACCTTGCGGCCCAACGTTCAGAGACGCGCTCCAAACTCAAAAGGTATGCGAAGCGGTAATCGAATCTGCTAACTCTCGTAGCTGGAAAGATACGGGGGCGGAAGCGATTGGATAATAATTTTAACCTTTCCAAGGTTTTGAACCTTGGAAAGGTTACACAAAACTTTGTATTTTGTAATCATGGCTTTTTTTCATTTATCAATTCATCTAGCCATTCGTTAAACATTTTATTTAAGTTTCTATTGGTAAGAAGACTTTTTTTATTTTGCTGAATTATTCTTAATGGATAGAATTTTCCATTCAATCTCTAATATTACAAAAACTACCTTCTAGTGAACCCTGTTTCTGAGATTTTTATCTACTCTGACCAGCCAGCAACTTGCCCAAATTGTGGTTCAAGGTCAGAGATAATTTTAGAGATACCCCAAACAAAATATCAAACTCAAATCCATAAGTGTATCAATATAAAATGCAAAAAAGAGTTTGAAATGCAATATGATGAAGATTTTAATAATGGAGATTTATTATGAAACAAGGTCAAAGACTATGGACAAAAGACGAATTGATATTGGCAATTAACTTGTATTGTAAATTGCCCTTTGGCCGTTTACATCGATTAAATCCAGAAGTAATAAATCTTGCCAATCTGATAAATAGGACGCCAAGTTCAGTAGCATATAAATTAGTAAACTTTGCCAGCTTAGACCCAAGTCTAAAAGCGAGAGGCATAAATGGAGCTTCTAATGCAAGTAAAGCAGATAATGAAATTTGGAATGAATTTTTTAACAATTGGGATATACTTTCCTATGAGAGCGAAAATTTATTGGCACAATTTAAGCAAACAACTGTAGAGCAATTACACCAAATTCCCGAAGATGAACTGCTAAAAGAAGGAAAAACAAGAGAACAGATTGTAAAAGTAAGAGTTAATCAATCATTTTTTAGGAGTTCGATATTAGCTGCATACAATAATACTTGTTGTATTACTGGAATTAATAAGCCTGAATTTTTAATAGCAGGACACATTCGCCCGTGGGGGATTGATGAAAAGAATAGATTAAATCCAAGAAACGGAATAGCAATCAACTCTTTACACGACAAAGCATTTGAGACAGGATATATTACAATTACCCCTGATTATATAGTGAAAGTTTCGCCACTAATACTAAAAAACAAAAATCAACATACGCTCGATTTCTTTGGTAAGTTTGACAATCAACCAATTATTCTTCCTTCACGTTTTTTACCTGACGTCGAGTTTTTGAAATATCATAACGAAGAACGATTTAAAATATAACGAGGAGAAGGTACAAAGAAAAAATAACACTTCAGAAGTATTGCTACGGCAATCTTGTTACGCTTGGTGAAGAAGCCGACTTTCAGCTATTTTTGGCACAGATGCACTTGGGCAATATTTACTACGACCCAGGAATCAAAATGGAAAATATCTCCGTAAAACCCGTTGTGAAACGCCGTAGTCAGTTCCGTATGAGCTCACAGTTTTTGGGTTCGCTATATAAGAGGAATGAGGTTGTGGACGTGTTGAGGTATTGAGAATTGAATTCAAATTCCCACGCAGTCGTTCGCATCTTGCAAACAACAACTATCAAAAGGCTTCAATCTTTTGTCTTCCGCTTGAAAAACCCAACGATTTTAGATGCCTACGGCATGACAAAAAAGATTCGACCTTTCCAGAAAGAACGTCTTTATAAAGCGATGAGTGTTGGAAAGGCTATTTGATTTCAGGAGGATTTCTGTGAAGCATGGCGTTTTATTTTGTTATTCTCCAAATTAACGCTAATTTAGCTAATAAACTAGCCTAATTAACGCTAATTTAGAGAATATGATACAACGATTCTTACTGACTGAGCTACTAGAGAAGCTTAATCATTCCTCGAAAATCATCCTTATTTACGGAGCAAGACAGGTAGGAAAAACAACCTTAGTAAAGCAGCTCCTTTCACAGTTACCTTATAAAAGCCTGTCTATCAATGCCGATGAAGAAAAATACAACGACGTTTTTTCGAGCCGTGACCTGACGAAAATGCGTATGCTTACCGATGGTTATGAATTGCTTTTTATTGATGAAGCCCAACGAATCCCAGACATAGGTATCAACCTCAAAATCTTACACGATGCCCTGCCCGAATTGAAAATTATTGCCACGGGATCTTCGTCTTTTGAATTAGCCAACCGCACCCAAGAACCGCTAACGGGCCGTACTTGGACTTTTTCGCTTTTTCCTATCTCTTTTTCTGAGCTTAGGCAACAACAAAATCTTTTTGAATTGAATCACGGGTTAGAGACTTTTCTGCGCTTTGGCGCTTATCCAGACGTATTTTCGTTGCCTAATCAAGCCGATAAAGTGCAATTTCTTACCCAACTGACTCGCTCGTACTTATACAAAGACATTCTGGAACTAAGCACGATTAAGCACCCCGATAAAATCAAAAAACTGCTAAAATTGTTGGCCTTCCAAGCGGGTTCGGAGGTGTCGCTCAATGAATTGGGAAATACGCTGCAAATGAGCAAAGAAACGGTAGCGTCTTACATAGATTTACTCGAAAAGGCATTTGTAGTGTTTCGTTTGTCAGGTTTTAGCCGAAATCTCAGAAAAGAAGTGGTCAAAATGGACAAAATTTATTTCTATGATTTAGGCGTACGCAATGCCCTTATCAACAATTTCAATACACTTGATTTTCGTACCGATGCTGGGCAACTTTGGGAGAACTTTCTCGTTGTTGAACGCCTTAAAAACAATGCGTACCAAAGACGTTTTGTCAACTCCTACTTTTGGAGAACTTACACAGGTGCCGAACTGGATTATATCGAAGAAGCCGATGGCCAATTGGCAGGTTTTGAATTTAAATTTTCCGAAAAAATAGCCAAACCGCCACAATCGTGGCTGGAAGCCTATCCTGCTTCTAGCTTTACGTGTATCAACCGCGCCAACTATTGGGAGTTTATCTGAAATTTTTCCAATCCCCCGCAGAAAATTGGCCTACTCAACAATTCTTAGGAGAAAAAATAATGGTATCTTGACGACGAAACGATTAAAATGACCGTCGTTACACTTAATCAACTATGACACACCCCCAAAATGCCTCTGACAAATTGTTTCTTAAAGCAGGTGAAGGTAGAGTTTACAAATGCGGAACAATGACTGCGGTCTTCAAGGCCGACGAAAACGAAACTTCTGACAAGTACAGTATATCTGAGTGGTGGCTTGAGCCAAACTCCGTAGGGCCAGGGGTACATCAGCACGAGGACAATGATGAGGTATTTTATGGCATTGAGGGTACTACTTCTATTCTAGTGGGTGACGAATGGATAGATGTCGGCAAAGGAATGTTTTTAAGAATACCAGCAAAGACTTTTCACGACTTTGCGAACAATACAAATGAAAAATCAGGTGTACTTAATTTTTTTATACCAGGTGGTTTTGAACGAAATATGCCTTCCATTGTCAAGTGGTTTGAAAATAATCAGGAGTAGTCAAAAATGAAGCAACCCGTTTCTTTGAGAGTTTTACATCTTTCAATTGATTACAAAAAAGCACTAAAAATTCGACGATAAATAAATGGCCAAGACAACTTTTTGTGACACTTGGCGATTTTTCCACCACTGGCAAAACCCCCTGGGCAACCATCGCTGCTTACTGTTACACCGACATCAACAACAACGCCGAAAACTCAATGGTTATTCAAACCAGTGAAAACGCAGATTTTAACGATTTTTTTAAAATTAATTACGGAAGATTGCAAACTCGGAAAAGTAAAAAGTCAAAAGGCCAAAAACAGCGTTTTTTGTTCTAGCACTTAAAACAATCTGAAAAGTTGAATTGTTTTATACCCAAAGGAAAACCGCCTCCCCTATTATTCACCCATCAACCAACATAGCCCATGAAAAAAAAGAATTTAATCATACCACTCTTTGCCGTTCTATTTTTAACCAATTCTTACGCACAGATTTTATCTTCAAACGGCAAAACTGTTAAGGTCGAAGAGCTTCCAGAATATATTATCGTCAATTGCGACAATGTAACTTCTATTTTAAGTAGCAGCATTCGAATCGCTATTCAGGCCAAAAACTCAAAGTTTGGGGTACCTCTACAAAAGTTAGAAGACCTGTTAGAGAACAAAAGTTACTTAAAAATTAGCAACCAAACCGATTTGTTGAATACAATGTCAAGTCTTGGCTTTGAGTACGTCAATGCGTTCCCACAAAATACCGTCCCAGAAAGTAGTTTTAGCCGATCTGGATTTGTGTTTCGCAAAAAAGAGAAATACAGGAATTGACTTTTTCCCCAAGGACAAAGTTTTAGATGCCTACCGTACCATCAAACAGGTGAGCCTAACAAAGTGGGGCAAAAGCGGTCGTCTGTCGAAGAAAAGCGTTGCTCGTCTATTTTCACTTGAGGGAGACAGAAGCGTGTCGTTGTTTTGAACAAAAAACAACACAAATCCCATGAACACGCTTTTCAAATCCCTCATTTTTGGTCTTCTTTTCGTTGCTTCCTTGGTTTCTTGCACCAAAGAACCCAGCTTACCACCCAAAGAACGTTTTTTGAGCGACAAACCGTGGTACGTCACGGCTTATACCGTCCAACTGGGCAGTCGCTACGAAGATAGGCTTTCGGCCACACCCAATTGCTTCAGAGACGACATTTACGTTTTTACTGCTAAAAAACAATACGAATACAACGCTGGCGCAACCAAATGCGCCCCCAACGACCCGCAAATTATTCATACGGGAATTTGGTCGTTGAGCGAAGATGGAAATACCCTCAAAATCAACATCAAAACGGGGGATTCTGGCTTGGGTTTGTACGAATACAAAGTCACTGAGCTGTCCGAATCTATGCTACAGCTCCAATACAACGACGGAGGCTTTGTGTATCGGCTGTTGTTTGAGCATCCGTAAAATTTTCCCTTTTTTTGTGTAACATTTTCATCTTCAACGGCTCTCATTGCCTATTAAATAGAATACAAAATTTACCATGGATACGCAAACGTGATTTGGATGGTTAGTCAAAGAATCGACAAAGAGATATTGCAGGTTCATTTGTATTTTATTTGATAAGTGCCTATTTTTCAGCCAAACACTGCTAATAATATGTCACTCAAAGAACGATATATCAATCCGTTTACCGATTTTGGCTTCAAAAAATTATTCGGCTCCGAGCTTAATAAAGACTTATTAATTGACTTTTTGAATGAAGTTGTTCTTCCCAATAATAAAAAGATTGCAGAGCTAAAATACAGTAGAAATGAGCATATTGGACAGACCGAATTAGACAGAAAGGCCATTTTTGACTTGTATTGTATCAGTTCTACTGGAGAGCGTTTTATCGTTGAAATGCAAAAAGCCAAACAAAATTACTTCAAAGATAGAAGTGTATTTTATTCAACATTTCCAGTACAAGAACAAGCAGAAACAGGAGATTGGAATTACCAACTAACTGCGATTTATACCGTAGGAATTCTTGATTTTACATTTAGTGATGAAGAATCTAGAAATAGCGTATCTTCCAAAGAAGTAAGGCATGAAGTAAAATTAAAAAACCAACATTGTGAAGTTTTTTACGATAAGTTGACATTTATTTACCTAGAAATGCCCCATTTTAATAAAAAAGAAGAAGAATTATCAACCACATATGACAAGTGGTTGTATGTATTAAAGTATCTTCCGCATTTTACTGATAGACCCAAAAGTTTGCAAGAACGAATCTTTCAACGACTTTTTGAAGCTGCTGAAATCGCCAAATTTACTTCCGAGGAGAAAGAATTATACGAAGAAAGCCTAAAATCATATCGTGACTTAAAAAATGTCATAGATTCTGCATTTGATGACGGCGTAATGAAGGAAAAAACAACCAATATTATCAAAGCCCTTAAACGGGGTAAATTAAGCGTTGCAGAAATTGCAGAAGATTTTAATACCACATCTGACTTTGTTCTAAGGATCAAAAAAGACAGTAATCTCTAAGCCCCTTTGTCAAGGAACTGCCAACTCCTCCCCACTTTTCACCTCAAAAACGAGTAAGGAAAGCCCTTTTTTGCCTTAGTACACTGTTTTTCCACCAAAGGGCTTTCCTCCTAATGACCCACCAACCTGACCATTTACTCCAAGTACGCAACCTTTCTAAGTCGTTTGTGGGCGTAAAGGCCCTCGACCAAGTCCAGCTCGACCTTAAAAAAGGCGAAGTGCACGCCGTAATGGGCGAAAACGGGGCGGGTAAGTCCACCTTCATGAAACTATTGATGGGATTGCTTTCTCCCGATTCGGGTGAAATTTGGTTGGAAGGAGAGAGACTCAAAAACGCCGACGTCAACGAAACCCTCAAACGCGGCATTTCAATGATTCACCAAGAAATGCTCATCGTGCCTGAATTGACCGTTGCCCAAAACATTTTTTTAGGGCGAGAAAAAACCAATTGGCTATCCTTTTGGCTCGACGATGCGCATACCAACACCCAAGCCGAAGCCATTTTGCAGCAGATGGGCGTGGAAATCGCCCCCACTACCCTGCTCAAACACCTGAGCGTGGCCGAAATGCAAATGGTCGAAATCGCTAAGGCCATTTCCAACAACGCCAAGGTCATCATCATGGACGAGCCTACCTCGGCTATTTCGGACAAGGAAGTGGCAACCTTGTTTAAAATCATCAAAGACTTAAAACAGCAAGGCGTCGGAATCCTGTACATTTCGCACAAAATGGACGAGATTTTCCAGATTTCGGATACCATTACCGTCTTGCGCGATGGGCAATACATCGGAACAAAACCTGCCTCCGAGCTCGACCAACCAACGTTGATTTCCATGATGGTTGGGCGCGAAATCACCCACCTTTTTCCCGAAATTGTTCCCACCAAAGGCGAAGTAATTCTTTCTGTAAATCAACTCACCCGCAAAGGCGTTTTTTCGGACATCACTTTTGACGTCCGTAAAGGTGAAGTCTTGGGTTTGGCAGGCTTGATGGGCGCGGGGCGGACGGAAGTGGCGCGGGCCATTTTTGGACTAGACCGTTATGATAGTGGTGAAATTCAGCTCAAAGGGCAACTGACTCAAATAAGCTCTCCCGCCGAAGCCATCGCTCTGGGCATTGGTTATGTCAGCGAAGACCGCAAAGGTTTAGGTTTTATTCCCGCCATGACCATTCAAGATAATATTACGCTTTCGAGCCTCCCGCAACACGCCAAAGCAGGCTGGGTAATGACCAACAGCGAAGAAACCGTTGCCACGCGCATGATGCAAAACCTGCGCATCAAAGCCACGGGCGCGACCCAAAAAGTAAGCCACCTCAGCGGTGGGAACCAACAAAAAGTGGTTATCGCCAAGGTACTTCAGGCGTCTCCTGACGTAGTCATTCTGGACGAACCTACGCGGGGTATCGACATTGGGGCTAAGTTTGAAATTTATAAACTCATCAACGACCTCACCGCGCAAGGTATCGCCGTAGTGATGATTTCGTCGGAATTGCCCGAGATTTTAGGACTTAGCCACCGAATACTGGTGCTGTCGAAAGGTAAACAAACAGCATTGCTTGCCAGAGAGGAAGCTACGCAAGATGTGATTATGAAATATGCGATGCAGTAGGGCGAGGGATGTAGATACCTCCTTCGTCGGTATGACAAACGTCGGTATGACAAACGTCGGTATGACAAACGTCGGTATCACAAAACCCCAAAACAGGAAACCCAAAACAGGAAACAGGAAACCAACAAACATGAATACACTTTTAACTCGTTCAAAAAACCTAGGCCAATACGGCATATTTGGGGCTTTTGTGGTGATTTGCTTGGGATTAGCAATCATCAATCCCCAGTTTATGACCGTTTCCAACTGGACCATCATCATCACTCAAGTCTCCATCAATGCCCTGTTAGCCTTTGGGGTTACGTTTGTCATTATTACGGGCGGCATCGATTTATCGTTGGGCTCGATGGTCGCCGTGGCGGGTGTCGTAGCAGCATCATTAGCGCATCCTGATACTTATCCAGTGATTGTTCCCATTGGAATCGGTTTACTTTCGGGCGTCGCCATGGGTGCTCTCAATGGGTTGGTCATTACCAAAAGCAAAGTTCCGCCGTTTATTGTGACGCTGGGAATGATGACCATCGGGCGCGGTTTGGCCTTGATTTTGAGCAAAGGCCGCCCTATTTCTAACCTTTCCGATTCGTTCAATTTCATTGGCGGAGGAAGTGTTTTGGGGATTCCCTTTCCCATTCTCATTTTGGTCGTCTTTTTTATTCTTTGTACCCTTCTTCTCAAAAAAACGGTGTTGGGACGGTATATTTACGCCGTTGGGGGCAACGAACATGCGGCAACTGCATCAGGGATTCGGGTCAACAAAGTCAAAATGGCGGTTTACACCTTGTGTGGCGGCTTGGCGGGTTTGGCGGGAATTCTTCTTACGGCACGTATCACCACGGGACAGCCCAACGCAGGTGCGGGCTTTGAGCTTGACGCCATCGCAGCAGCCATAATTGGCGGTACCAGTACCTCTGGTGGAACAGGAACGATGACAGGAACGCTCATTGGCGCACTCTTGATTGGCGTCATCAGCAATGGCCTCGACCTCCTCAACGTCACCTCATACTACCAACAAGTGGTCATGGGGGCGATCATCATCGGCGCCGTAGTACTTGATAGCTGGAATCAGAAGAAGTAGTTTGGGGTTTACGGTTTGGAGTTATGGGGTTTTATCATCCATGTGCTCAAATCGTCGATAGTAGCACACGGATGAGACGGATTAAAAACGGTTTTTATGGATTTAAAAATGTTCGGGCATAGTAACTACATAAATTGACATAAAAAGACAATGAAACGTACATTAATTGGTTCGGCGCTTTGCGCATTATTATTGGTAGGTTGCGGCCAAGGAAGCAGCGATAACAAAGAAGCCAATGGAGACAAAAAAATTAAGATTGGGGTGACGATGCTCAGTATGCAAAATGAGTTTATCGTGAAAGTAAGCGATGAAATCGAGAAAAAAGCCCAGGAAATGGGCGTAGAGCTTATTGTTGTCGATGCTGAGCGCTCTGCCCTCAAGCAAGTAGAGCAAGTCGAAAGCTTCATTGCCCAAAAAGTCGATGCCATCATTATGAACCCCTGCGAAGTAGAAGCCAGTTCGCCAGCCGTGACTAAGGCATTGGCAGCTAAAATACCCATTGTCAATGTTAATTCAGAAACCAGTGCCGCACCTACTACCTTTGTGGGCTCAGACGACGTAGAATCGGCGCGAATTGCGATGAATTTTATTGCGGAGAAACTCGGCGGAAAAGGGAATGTCCTGATGATGCACGGCTACATGGGACAAGCCGCCCAAATCAAACGCGAACAAGGCGCCCGTGAAATCCTACAAAAGAACCCTAATTTAAAATTACTCGCTCACCAAACAGCCGAATGGGACCGCGCCAAGGCCATGTCGCTCATGGAAAACTGGATTCAATCCTACGGGGCAAATGTCAATGCGGTTTTTGCCCAAAACGACGAAATGGGCATGGGCGCCGTGAATGCCCTGACGGCTGCTGGCATGAAAGACAAAGTAATTGTAGTCAGTATTGACGCCATTCCAGACGCGCTACAAGCTGTCAAAAAAGGAACGCTCAACGCAACTGTATTCCAAAACGCCGAACAGCAAGGTGCAAACGCCCTCGAAACGGCCGTTAAAATTGTAAAAGGGGAAAAATTTGAAAAACAAACCTTGATTCCCTTTCAGCTCGTGACCAAGGAAAACGTAGAAACGTTCCTGAAATAGTGTTGTAAAAGAAATATTTTTTAAAAACAAAATTACATTTTTTCAATCAACACCAATGGCTAAAAATCAGTAACTATCTGAAAAATATAGATTTAACAAAAACCAAAAAGGGGAAAACCATGCAAAATCGGTTTATCCCCTTTTTTTATACCAATGATACAGGATTGCATAGGATAGTTCTCTCAGCCTTTCAAAGCATATTTGTATAATGTCAGGGATTTATAGAATTATTTAAAGCCTTGGTACCATTCTATTTATTTATAAACACTTAATTTTTTACACCATGCAAAAAAAGTTTATCCTACTTCAGGGTAGAGGCAACTTGTGTGTAGGCATCATTGCCTTACTATTACTTGTAGCTACCAGCTCATTTGCCCAAAACGCCATCAAGGGAAAAGTCTCTGCCAAAGACGGAGAAAGTCTCGTTGGGGTAAACGTCGCCATCAAGGGTACTACCCGTGGTACCAACACCGATGCCGAGGGAAACTATAAACTTGACGTGCCCAACGGCTCAACCCTTGTATTTAGTTACATTGGGTACCTTACCAAAGAAGTTTCAGTAGGTTCTCAAGCAACCATTAATGTGACGCTCGAAACGAATGACAAAATTTTGAGTGAAGTTGTCGTAGTCGGATACGGTAGCCAAACCAAAAAAGAAGTAACAGGAGCTGTTCAAACCATTTCTTCAAAAGAAATCAAAGACTTACCTGTATCGCAGATTGGCCAAAAACTTCAAGGACAAGTAGCGGGGGTTCAAATCAACCAAACAACAGGTCGCCCAGGCCAAGGGATGAACATCCGTATCAGAGGGCAACTTTCAGTATCGGGTGGTAGCGAGCCCCTTTATGTGGTCGATGGTTTCCCAATTACGGGTAACATCGGTGCGTTAAACCCCGATGAAATTGAAGACATTTCGATTTTGAAAGATGCTGCCTCAACTTCATTGTACGGTTCTCGGGCTGCCAACGGGGTAGTTCTTATCACGACAAAAAGAGGTAAAAGCGGACAAACGAACGTGAGTTTCAACGTATTTACAGGGACTCAAGTTGTACCTAAGAAAGGTCGCTTTGAAATGATGGATGCCGTTGAGTTTGCGCAGTTCAAAAAAGAATACTACGAAGATGCCAACCAACCTGTTCCAGCAGAGTTCCAAAACCCTTCAATCTATGAAGGTAAAAACAACGACTGGTACGATGCAGTACTTCGTCGTGCTCCCCTTCAGAGTTACAACTTAACTTTGACTTCTAATAAAGACAAAGTAAACACTTCGTTGGTAGCGGGGGTCTTCAACCAAGAAGGGGTGGTTATCAACACCAAATATCAGCGTTATTCACTCCGTTTGAACAGCGAGTACAAAGTGTCCGATAAAGTAACGATTGGGATGAACATTGCGCCTCAGTACGTTTTTGATAACACTCCTCGTACCGATGGTGACCGTGGTACTGGTATCTTGTTTAACGCCATCCACACTTGGCCAGTGATGCCTATTTACGACGAAAAAGGTGACCTTACTTTATTCAATCGTTTCCCCTCAAGCACAGGTAATATCTTTGCTTATCCGAACTGGGTACGTGCGGCAAATGAGTTGAAGAATGAAACAAAACAAACCAACATTCTTTCAAACGCGTACATTGCCTATAGCCCTATTAAAGGTTTAACGCTAAAATCAACGTTCAACGTTGAATTGCTAAATCAGAAGTTCTTCTTCTTTAACCCTTCTACGGCGACGAGTGCCATCAACACGGCAGTTCCTGTTACGGCAGTTTCGATTCGTCAATCCACAGATAACTTTGGATGGTTGAACGAAAACTTGGCTACTTATTCTAAGTCGTTCAATGAGCACAACTTTGAACTTTTGGCGGGTTATACCAACCAGAGCTTCCGCAGTGAGTCAAGCCGTATTCAAGCCGATACGTACGCTGATGACCGCCTTCCAACAATCCAAGGAGCTATCAACGTCGCTCGTGGTGGTACCAACAGCAACGTACAGGAATGGAGACTTACTTCATTGCTTTCACGTTTATCGTACAACTACAAAGGCAAGTACCTTCTCACAGCATCTATTCGTCGCGACGGTTCTTCTCGCTTTGGTTCAAACAACCGTTGGGGTACTTTCCCATCAATATCAGCAGGATGGGTTGTGTCGGATGAAGATTTCATGAAAACATTTGACAAGATCTCTTTTGCTAAAGTTAGAGCTAGTTTAGGGGTAACTGGTAACAATAACATCGGTAACTATACGCAGTATGCACTTATCAACAACACGGTAAATGCTGTGTTTGGGAATAACGTAGCAGCAGGGGCAGCATTGACTTCGTTGGCCAACCCGAACCTCGGTTGGGAAACTACACGTCAATTAGACTTAGGTTTTGACATTGGTTTCCTCAATGACCGTTTCCAATTGACGTACGACTACTATACCAAAAATACCACCAACTTGTTGTATGCCGTTCAGATTCCACAAGAGTCAGGTTTTACCAACTTCAATGACAACATTGGTGAAATTAAATTCTGGGGACACGAAATCGCGCTTAACACCCGTATTCTTAGCACAAGCAAGCTCAAGTGGACTGTCAATGGAAACATTTCGTTCAACCGTAATAAAGTACTTGCATTGGCTGATGGTATTGACCGCGTGTATGGCTTGCACCACATTACCCAAGTAGGTAAGCCGTTTGGCCAATTCTATGGTCACTTGGCCAACGGAGTATATATGAATGCAGAAGACCTTAAAAACTCTCCTGTTGTTCCAGGACGTTCGTTTGTTGGAACCATTAAGTTGGTGGATATAAACGGTGACGGGGTAATTACCAACGGTGGTGACAAAGACGACCGTACCATTTTGGGTAATCCATTCCCTGATTTTACGTATGGAATCACCACCAACCTAAACTATGGCAACTTTGACTTCAGCATTATTGGTTCGGGTTCGCAGGGCAATCAACTTTGGGTTCGCCACTTGTACAGTACGGCTAACTTAGATGGGGTGTTTAACCTTCACAGAGAAGTAAAATACCGTTTCCGTTCGGAGGCTAATCCAGGAAAAGGCTTCTATGGCACGACCGTAGGTGGAGGTACTGCTACAGGTATCGAGCGTGACTGGCAGAATAGCCGCTTTGTAGCTGATGCGTCTTTCTTTACCATCAAAAACATCACGGTAGGTTATACCATCAACAAGCCAAACAAACTCTTCCGTTCGGCACGTATCTATGCTTCTATCCAACAAGCAGTAGTGTTTACGAAGTACTGGGGTGGATCTAACCCTGAAACCAGTGCGCAACAAGATGGTGGCGGCGATGGTGGTAACCTCAGCCCAGGCGTTGACTTGTTCAACTACCCTGTACCACGTACATCAACCATTGGTGTAAACTTTAATTTCTAAACCAAGGGTTTAACCAAAATCATTGAAGAACATGAAAAAATCACTCATATTTTCTATTGCTTTAAGTTTAGGTGCTTTTAGTTGCAACACCGACGAGTTTCTTACCGTAACGCCCGAAACCGCTCTTAGTTCGGCCACATTTTTCAAGACCGAATCTGATTTTATTCAGGCTGTGAATGCAGCATACGTGCCTTTACGTGGATTACACAACGGCAACTCTCACTTGCTTGCTGAACAACATTCGGACAATGCTCGCTACGTACGTAACGTTTTGTTTGGTGCTACCGAAAACCAATCAAACTTGGCAGATTTCAACGTACCCACTGCCAATGGTATCACCACCAATGGTAACGTGTTGACGGCCTATCGCCAAAACTACTTGATCATCGCTCGGACGAATCAGATATTGGCGTTAATTGATGCAGCTACAATTCCCGATGCTACGAAAAAGAACGTAAAGGGACAAGCATTGTTTCTGAGAGCATTGGCTTATTTGGAAATAGCCCGTTACTTTAATCGTGGACCGCTCCAATTGACCCCAGTAAGTGCCCGCTCAGAAGCAGCAGCAGCCCTCGCTACTGGTGATCAATTGTACGCTCAAATCATCAAAGATGCCACAGAAGCCATCAGCCTTCTTCCAGCCAAATCGGCACAAGAAGCTGGTCGTGCTACTTCTGGATCGGCGCGTGCGTTGTTGGCCAATGTTTACATGATTCAGAAAAAGTGGGCAGATGCCGAAACGCAACTTCGTGCCATTGTATCAAGCGGCGAATACAGCTTGATGCCTAATTATGCTGATGCTTTCTCAACAAGTACTGGAAACAAAAACACCAAAGAATCAGTTTTTGAGGTACAATACTTAGAAGGTTCACAAGGGCTAAATGGTACTTTTTTGTACGGTATGCTTCCTTACCCAATGTCGGCCAGTGAATTGGTAACCATTACGGGTACTTCCAATCCTCAACCTTTATCAGGAGAAGGTAATAACATTCCAACGCCTGATTTGATTGAAGCCTACGAAACGGGTGACAAGCGTAAGGATGCGACTATTGGCATGATCACATTGAGTGGTGCTTTACATGCCAATAAAACTTTCCCTTATGCCAAAAAGTACGCTAAACCTCACGCTTTGCACAACAACCACGGCATGAACTGGCCTATTTATCGCTATTCAGAAGTATTGTTGTTCTTGGCTGAAGCATTGATTGAGCAAAACAAGTTAGCAGATGCGACTCCGTTCCTTAACCAAGTTCGTACACGTGCAGGATTGGCAAATACAACTGCTGCTACTCAATCGGCTCTCCGCGATGCCGTTTATCAAGAGCGTCGGGTTGAGTTAGCATTTGAATCAAAGCGCCTGCATGACTTAGTGCGTACGGGCCGCCTTGAAACGGTAATCAAAGCCTATGGTGACCGTGTGAAAGCCGATAAGTTCCGGTACTATTTCCCTGAATCAGGTTTTGTACCAAGTGATGCTTTTACCATCATCACCCCTTACTACGGACTACCTGCTGCTGAGGCAGATTTGAGTCCTAATTTCTAACCAATTTCTTCGAGCCGATTGCCGCAGTCGGCTCGAAGTTTTTTGGATTCATGGAGGGCTACGTAGCCTATTTTTCAAAAAATAAGGTAAAACAAGATATTAGAGTCTCTTTTACAGTATAATTACGATTCCACCCATTAGAACGTTGAACTTAAATTTGTACCCATATTTCTATTCCTATGTTCACTAAACACCGCTCTATCCGCGCATTTCTAGTGGCTTCCGCCCTGTTTACACTAGCGGCGTCTTTTACAATCCTTAACAAAACGGAGCCCGCTGTCAACGGCCGCGACAACCCGAAGGTGGAAAAACTTCGTCTTCAGCCTGGTTTCAAAGCCGAGCATTTGTACAGCCCCTCTGAGAACAAGCAAGGTTCTTGGGTTGCTATGACCTTTGATAACAAGGGCCGTATGATTGCTTCTGATCAGTATGGCACACTCTATCGTCTTGAGTTACCCCCAATTGGTAGCGCAGGGGCACCCAAAGTGGAAGCTCTAAAAATGGGAAAAGGTGCAACAGCTGATACACTCGGAATGGGGTATGCAAACGGGCTATTGTATGCGTTCAATAGCTTGTATGTGATGATTAACAACAGTAAAAACAACAAAACATTCCCACGTAAAAGTGGTTTGTACCGTTTGCAAGATACTGACAATGATGACCAATACGACAAGCTTACCTTGCTAAAAGAGCTCGCTGGCGATGGCGAACACGGCCCTCACAGCATTATCTTATCGCCTGATAAACAATCACTTTATGTCATTTCAGGAAACCATACCGACGTTCCTAAAATGGATGCGTATCGTTTGCCTGCGACTTGGCAGGAAGATAACCTTTTCCCGCTTATCAAAGACCCACGCGGCCACGCCAACGACCGTATGGCACCTGGTGGCTGGATTGCCAACGTTGACCCAGAAGGCAAAAATTGGGAGTTGATCAGTGCAGGTTATCGTAATGCCTTTGACATGGCCTTCAACGAAGTAGGTGATTTGTTTGTCTATGATGCCGACATGGAATGGGATTTTGGTTTACCTTGGTACCGCCCAACCCGTATTTGTCACGCTACGAGCGCCACTGAATTTGGCTGGAGAACAGGTAACAGCAAGTGGTCTGCGACTTGGCCTGACAACATGCCTGCTATCATGAACATTGGGCAAGGCTCTCCTACCAACCTTGTTTATTTGAGAGATGCCAAATTCCCCGCTAAATACAAGAAAACATTGTTGGCTTTCGACTGGAGTTTTGGTATCATGCATGCCATTCACCTCAAACCTTCAGGTTCAACTTATACGGGCGAACACGAAGAGTTTATTTCGGGTATTCCGCTTCCACTTACGGATGGGGTTGTTGGCCCAGACGGTGCCTTGTACTTCATGACGGGTGGTCGTCGTCTTGAGTCGGATGTATATCGGGTATATTACACAGGAACAGAAAGCACTGCCTCTCCTGCCCCAACAGCTCTTACAAAAGAAAACGAGCTTCGTCGTAGCTTGGAAAAATTCCACGGCGAGCCAAACGCAAAAGCAGTAGCAACGGCTTGGCCTTATTTGAAACACCCAGATCGTTTCATTCGTTATGCAGCACGTTTAGCCGTTGAGCACCAACCCGTTGCAGAATGGCAAGACAAAGCCATTAGCGAAAAAGACCCAATTACGTCTATCAACGCCATCATCGCGCTTGCTCGTCAAAACAAAACTGAGTTAAAAGGAGCAATGCTTAACTCATTGTTAAGCATTAACTTCAAGTCGTTGACTGAACCTCAGCAAATTGATTTATTACGTGCCTACGAGTTGGTGTTCTTGCGCACAGGAGCTCCCGATGCTGCTACAGGTTCAAAAATTGCCGCAGCGTTGAATCCATCTTTCCCCGCAAATGCTAACAGCTCTGACCTAAACCGTCAATTAAGCAAAATTCTGATTTACTTAGAAGCTCCAGGTGTAATCCCTAAAACATTGGCCTTGTTGGAAGCCAAAGAACAACCTACGAACCTTACCGCAGGTGGTGAAACGGCAACCGCATCGGCTGAGTTGATCATGCGTAACCCCCAATACGGTTTGGACATTGCTGACATGTTGAAAAGTATGCCTCCTGCCCAGCAGACGTACTATGCCACCATGCTTAGTTTAGCGAAAAAAGGATGGACTCCTGAGCTCCACGAGCGTTATTTCAAGTGGTTCTACAAAGCATTTAGCTTTAAAGGTGGACGCAGTTACGTTGGTTTTATCGACCGTGCGCGTAAACTAGCGTTGAAAAACGTACCAGAAGGTAAAACGGCTTACTACGACAAGCTTTCGGGTGGTGAGTTATTGACCAAAAATGGCAATGACCTTACAAAAGTCACCTATCCAAAAGGCCCAGGTCGTCAGTGGAAACTTGATAACGCCGTAGCAGCCGTAGATGGTAAATTGACAGGTCGTAACTTTGAAAATGGCAAAAACATGTACGAAGCCATCACTTGTAACCGTTGCCACAGTATGCGCGGTGACGGTGGTAGTATTGGGCCAGATTTGACACAATTGAGTACACGTTTCTCAACCAAAGACATGCTTGAGGCTATCATCGAACCTAATAAGAGCATTTCTGACCAATACGCAGCAACGCACTTTACGCTCAAAAACGGGGAATCAATCGTGGGTCGTTTGACCAACGAAGATGCCAATGCCTTCTACGTATCGCAAAACCCGTACGAGCCCGAAAAAACGATGAAGTTGCTCAAGAAAAACGTAGCTTCTCATAAGTACTCGCCAGTTTCTATCATGTATGGCAATTTGATCAATAGCCTTAACGAAGAAGAATTGAAAGATTTGATGGCGTACTTGATGGCAGGTGGAAACGAGAAAAACGCCGTTTTCGCACCCAAGTCAGGGGATACTCAAAAAGGCGACAAATAAAAGTCGATACACTGTTTTAAACAAAAAAGGGAGGCCAAAGCCTCCCTTTTCTTTTGCTATTTCCCCAACTCCTGCTCCCAGTGCGTGGGAAGGCCGTCGAGGCTAATCAGGTTCTTTTCTCCAACGTAGTCACGTAATCCCTCTTCACCTTTTTTCTCAGCCCAATCGAAGTGAATCGAACGCTCGCCTACGTAGTCAAACAACGGAATGCCAAACCCGCAGGAGGTTTGCACCAAGTTGATTTCGGCAATGATGAGCTGACGCGTACTTGGAAAAGTCGTAAAATGAGGTGCATACTTTTCCCATTCAGGCGTGTGAGGTAACACTACTTTTCCGCGACCGTAGAAGCGCAAAATATTGGGCGTTTTATCGAATGAGCAAAACATGAACGTGATTCGCCCATTTTCGAGGGTATGGGCCGAAGTCTCGTTTCCGCTTCCTATCAAGTCCATGTACCCCACCTCGGTGTCGGATAGGATTCTGAAACTATCCACTCCCTTTGGCGATAGGTTGACGTGGCCTTCCGTACTACTCGGAGCCGTAGCGACAAAAAATAGATGTTGTTTTTCGACAAACGCCCGGTGCGCTTCTTCGATTTTTGGATAAAACTTTCCCACGCTGTTATTTTTTTACAATTGGCAAACGGATTTGTGACGGATACAGGGTTGAGTGGTGAATTTGGTTATGCGCCACTACTCCTTGTTTTTCATCATAATTATTACCACCCGTATTCAAATTTCGTTCAAAACGAGGAAAATTACTGCTCGAAACTTCAATGCGGATGCTGTGGCCTGGCGCAAAATAGTTAGACGTGGACATCGGGCTGAGGGTCAATTTATAAACTTTGCCTTTTTCCATCATCACTTCCTTGTCAAACCCTTCGCGATAACGTGCGCGCAATATCGTTTCGTCCAAATTATACGCTTTGCCGTCGGGATATACATCCAAGATTTTTACCGTAAAATCAGTATCCTTCGCGTCTGAAGACACGTACAACGTCGTTTCGATGGAACCCGTCACTTCTACGCCGTCTTTGAACGGTTCGGTCGTATAAACCAAAATATCATTCCGCGATTCCATTTGGTGCTGGTCAAACGAACCACCCTGGACGGCATTGCCCGTACAGCACACGTTGCCACCGTACGAAGGCACTGGATACGCAGGGTCGTAGGTGAATGAATCCATTTTATCGTCTTTGGTCAAAGGCTGAGTCGTCAATTTCCCGTCGCCGTGTAGGCTGTTGGCCCGTCCCCCACTGTTCAAATAATAAGTCGTCATTTCGGCATTAGCAGGCGGCCACGTCTCCGACGATTGCCATTTATTTGAGCCCATGGTATAATATTTAACGCGCGGTGTTTTTTCCGCAAACCCGTTGGCCTCTCCTTTCAAGTGCAGGTCAAACCAACCGTACGTCATGCTGTCGTAATCCAAGCGCGCATCGCCCACGCTGCGTTCGCCCACTACGGTATTTTCCGTCGCCCGTTTGTAGGCACAGTGGAGCGTAGGCGCAATCACTAAAAATTGATTATCAGCAACTTGTTTGTTTTTGGCATTTTTACGAACGTGGTTAAACAACGCCAAGTTGGGACTCGACGACACATCATACCACGACACAAACCAGTAGCTCGGCTTGTTGAACGGCATGTTGTCGTGATACAGTCCACCCTTAAACCACTCAGGGTCATTGGGTTTACGACGAATCATATTTTCATACACCCCCTGTTGTCCGTTTACATTTTTGATAATGTCCGAAACGGGCAAGTGACGCAAGGCTTTGGACCAATCGACGGGAGGCATTTCGGTTGCCAAATCGAAGTACCGCGATACGCGTACGAGTTGCTCTTGGGTAGCATTTTTGGGAAATTCGGGGCGAATCACGTCGTTTTGAGTGCCGTACAGCCAAGCCGTGAACAGCATTTGTTGCGCACCGCCACGGTACCAGTTGCCCTGTTCCCAAAACTCCCCTACTTTACCTACGCCTGCTCCGTATCCTTGGGGAATCATTGCCGCGTGCGCAGGGTGGTCGAGAGAAGCCACAGCCATTTGCCACTCAGCGGTGGACGAACAGCCAAGCGTCCCGATTTTGCCGTTGCTCCACGGCTGTTTCGACATCCACTCAAAGGCGTCATAGCCATCCGTCAGCGGCGTACCTAAAATATCCCACGTTCCTTCCGAAAAGAAGCGACCGCGTTCATTCTGAACCACATACGCATACCCTCTCCGCACGGCTTCGTAGGCCGCTTGGTACGTTCCAGTACGCATTTCGCCGTTCCCCCATGAGTTGAAATTGTAAGGCGTTCGGGAGAAAATAATGGGGACAGGTTTGTCACCTTTGGGCCGATAAATATCGGTGGCCAGCCGAACGCCATCGCGCATGGGCATCATTACTTTTTGGTCGATGACCGCAATGGCTTCGAGTTTTTTTAAGATTTCGTCCTGCGCTCTGGTGCTAAGCGAAACAAGGAGAATGACAACGAGAAGGTAACTTAGTTTTCTCATGTGATTAGTTTGGTGATAGAAAAAAATGGTACGTCAATGCTTTAAAAGCCAAAGCAAGCCCATTTTTAACGCCCAACCAAGCCACTAAAATGGAAGATGGAGAATAATTTTCAACACCGACGAAGCTTGTGGCTCGCGGAGGCTATTGCTTTGGCTATGTATTACACAACCTGTTGGTAGATGATTACTTTACAGAGAGTTTGAGCAGAAAAAGGTGTAAATTGCATAAAAAACCCGCCTAGATATGTCTAAATATATCAATCCTTATACCGATTTTGGCTTTAAAAAATTATTCGGTGAAGATGCCAACAAAGATTTATTGATTGATTTTCTAAACCAACTACTACCCCAAAAACACCAAATTACAAATTTGAATTTTCGCAATGTAGAGAGTTTTGCCGAACTAATTCATGAACGCAAAGCTATTTTTGATATTCATTGCCAAACCCAAAGTGGTGAGAAAATCATTGTGGAAATGCAAAAAGCTAAGGTAAACTTCTTCAAAGACCGCTCACTTTTTTATTCTACTTTTCCCATCCGTGAGCAGGCCAAAAGAGGTGAGTGGGATTTTCGCCTAACTCCTATTTACATGATTGCCATTTTGGATTTTCAGTACGATGAACAAGAAGAAAAACAGAAGTTTCTCAGAAGTGTAAAGCTGAAAGATCAGGATGGCGATGTCTTCTATGAGAAATTGAATTTCAAGTTTTTGCAGATGCCACTCTTTACAAAAGAGGAAAACGAGCTGGAAACTCATTTTGATAAATGGATTTACTTCCTAAAAAAGCTAGAAGGCTTTGATGAAATACCCGCTATTTTGAAAGAACCTATCTTTGAAAAAGCCTTCAGAATTGCCGAAATAGCCAACATGACGGCCTCTCAATATGCTGAATATCAAGAAAGTTTGTTAACGTATATTGAAGTAAAAGAAGTCGTAAAAACCGCAGAATTAGATGGCGTCAAGAAAGTTGCAAAAAAAATGTTGTCGATGTCATTCCCCCTTGAACAAATTATCGAAGCAACGGGCTTATCCAAAGAAGAAATCGAAGAGCTTTAATTGACGACGATTGCACCTCTCGGAGGCTTAATACAAATAACTTCGCTTTGTCACCTCGTAGAGGTCTAAAACCGCTTGTTTGGAAGCATACAAAAGCGGTTTTGGGCACTTGTCCGTATTACACACTGTTTATTTTTAGTCACGGGGATTTTACTGACTATGGAAGCAGAAAGTGAACAACTTCGCTTTGTCACCTCGTAGAGGTCTAAAACCGCCTGTTTGGAAGCATATAAAAGCTGATTTAGCACTTATCCGTATCGCGAACACACTGTTTATTTTAGAGTAAAATCTCCCTAAAGAAGATTTCGCAACATGAAAATATCTCTTGATTTTTTCATTCATTTCCCCTCATTTTTAGCATCATTTTAGTAATAAAATCCTTAACTGGGTTAACTTTATAAATATCAGAACCACTAAATTTAACCACTGTAAATCCTTCTGTAGTTAAATCCCTTAACCTACGATTATCATTAGCTATTTGTTCTTTAGTATGATGATAATCGAATCCATCGCATTCAATCGCATATTTAGATATTTTATGCCATTCGTTATCGTGGAACTTTTTTAAAACAAATGCAAAATCAATTCTATACTCACGAATTTCAAATTGAGGATAGATTTCTAGTATCCCAATTATAGTTTCATTACGTGTAATTTTGTTATAAAAATTTTTATTCTGATTAGCTCGATATTTCGGATTAACAACATCATCTATATTAAACTCATCTCCATCTATGTTAAAAAAACTATTTTCAACATGAGTAGTTTCTATTGTGCTAATCTGTATTCCATGTATTTTGACCCTTTGACCGTTCCAAATAGTGTAATTAGATGATGAATCATAAGGCTTATTATTATTAATACATTTACTTAAAAACTTCAAACTTAGAGTACCTAAAACGTCATAATTAGCAATGTAACTTTCAAGAAACATATCAACTACTATATTTAAAAATTGTTGCTCAATTGGGGATTCACAAAGATTAAAAACTGAGCTTAGGTATTTTTCAAACTTCCCTGATAGTTCTCTGGGGTACATACAATAGTATTATATTTAAGTATTTTTAACCAAAAATAGCGAATTTAGAACCCTTTTAATTCCAACATTCTTTTTTAAGCTTCCTAAGAACGTACTATTAGTAGAAAAAGAGGCAAATGAAGCCATCTTAGCCTCATAGGAGCATAATAGTAATGTTGTAAAGTTTTACCTTATTGAGGTTATTTCTGGAAAAAGCTAAAATGAATAATGTACAAAAAAGAAAATCGACAGGTTTTGGCCTCTCAGCTGGATAAAAAAGCACTCCAACTACTTATCAGCAGATAGTTTTTGCTGAATAGACTTTACAAACTCGATACTCACCTCCGCCACATCCGCAATATCTTCAATAGTATTTTTATTCTTTAAAAGTAATTTTGTTACAACCTGTGAAGCCTTTTGTAAAGTAGCTTCTTGAATTTTTTTATTCTCATTTTTTACAGCCAAAGCATTAGCCGAAAGTGTCATTTCATAGGCTAATTTTTGTTCTGGTGTCATATTTCGTAAATCCACCTCTGAGATGGCTTTTTTTAACCATTCTTCGTCCCAAAATTTAGGAAACTGGGATGTGTCTGTAACTTTATGTAAGTTTTTCATCGTATATATCAGTTTATCTAAATCATTTTCAATATCATTTTCTTGTTTTTCGAATTTGTCCAATTCTACCGTAACAAACGTAAGTTGGTCGTCAATAGTTTCGTTCTTGTCATTTCTTAGAATAGCAATATTTTGATAATCAGCAATTTGCAAAAAAATAGTCTTTGCAAGAATACCAATGCAGTAAATTTTAGGCAAATTTTCAAAACGATACTCCCCTTTCTTCACCAAAGTATTAAAACGATGAAGTGCGTAAAACTTCATACGCTGGATAAATTCGGGATACTCACTTAATTGCATTTCTACGATAAAGTGGCTGTCATTTTCGTCAATACAAGCAATGTCATAGATACCACTTCGACTATCAACAGTTATAGCCGTAAGTTCATTTTTGACAAAATTAACCTCTTTGATAGCAACAGACGAGTTTATCAAGGCTTGGAGAGCCTTTTTAAGAAAAGTGGTATCACTTTCATTACCAAAAGTAGCCTTAAATCCGTAATCCGAGAGGATTGAAATAAATCTTCCGTTGTCGTTTGCTATGTCCATACGGCAAAGTTACACAAAAGAAACCATTTAAAAATACAGGCAAAAACAAACTGATAATCAACACATTGCAAAGATATCCTTTATTTAACATTCGCATTCTCTTTGTAGAAGAATACAAATAACTTTGCTTTGTCACCTCATAGAGGTCTAAAACCACTTGTTTGAAAGCATACAAAAGCGGATTTGGCACTTACTTTGGCGCAAACACACTGTTTAATACAAAATAGTTGCGCATAAGTTTTAGAGTATTAGTTTGTATTGCTTCGGAGAAGCTTAACCTTTGTAGAGAGTAGAGAGTCGTCCATCAAGTTCGAATCTTATTGCTTCGGAGAAGCATAACAATACAACACGTTATGCTTCCGCAGGGGCGACCCCGTCCGAAGCAATAATTTAAAAAAACTCCTGCTCTACAAATGTTGCGCCTCTACCGAGGCTAATTTGAATTCCTCAAAATTTTTGTTCAAATTCTTAACTGTATTGTAAATAGCCTGCGGAGACACTAGGCCACAAGGATTTTATAGACCACGGAAGTGAAAACGCTACAAGTTGGTTAAACTTTGGATTGAAAACCTATTAATACAAATTCGCTCAGGTTAAACGCATTAAAAATAAAGGAGCCTCGGAGAGGTGAAATCTTAGTAGAAAAAGGCAAATAAACACCACCCCAAAGCCCCATCGAGGTGACCGACACCTGGTGAAAGATGTCACCCCCATGGGGCTTTGGGGAATGTCTAATTTATTTTACTACTAAGATGTAGCTCCTCTGGAGCAATGAATCGCAGTTATTTATTTTAATGAGTTCCACTTTAATATTTCTCACTAAATCAAAAAGTAAAACCAAAAAACTGGTTCTTGGTAAAATATTGATCATAAATGATTTAATTCATTTTATACCTAAACGATTTAGAATCAGGTTCAATTTCCCAAAAATCTTCTCCAATTATATATTCAATAGATTTTGTCACGACATAAAAACCATCATCTTCATCAGTCTCTCCTTCAATTTTTTCACCATCATCATACATTCTTTCACCATTGAATTCTTGTACTTCTCTAATAGTATTCTGATTTTCAGAAAGTTCCAATGCAAAAACCATTGAAGTTTCCGACGCTACAAATTGTGATATTTTAAGACCTTCTGAAAAATCATTCAAACTATATTCTATCGGTTCAGATAGAAAAACTAGTGTCCCTTTTTCTGTAAAGTAGATATCACAATCATTATTATCTTTATGATAAGTCATAGCTTCCTCAAAATAAATTTCCTTGTTATAGGTTAGTTGCCTTGATAATAGTCGTTCAAGAAAGTGAATCTCATCTTGGAGGTTTTTATTTACAGCAATACCTGAAAAATTAAATCCCATAATTTTGATTATTTTTGTAGTGATAAATTTTTAATAATTTACAAATGAGACCTTGTTAAACCTCGATGTTATCCGAACCATACAAAAAAGCCATTTTTACCTCCAAAATTAAGTTACCGAAAACCTTCACCAACCAAATCAAAAAAAGGCAGATTTACAACTAAAAAGTCATAAACCTGCCGAAAAAGTTATTAAGAAGAAAAAAGGGCTATTTCAGTTTCTCCTGAAACAACTTTAAAATACGTTTGTACTCGTCGGTCCAGCTTGAGGCTTCTACAAAACCGTGGTCTTCCATCGGATAGGCGGCCATTTCCCAGTTCTCTTTTTTCAACTCAATGAGGCGTTGTACCAAGCGGTACGAGTCTTGGATGTGTACGTTCACATCGACCATCCCGTGGCAAATCAACAAATGCCCCTGCAAGCCTGCGGCGTGGTAAATCGGTGAGCTGCGGCGGTACGCTAAGGAGTCCGTTTGGGGTTCGTTGAGGATGTTGGCCGTATAACCATGATTATAAGCCGCCCAGTCTGTCACGGGGCGCAAGGCCGCTCCCGCCGCAAATACGCCAGGTTTGGTAAACATCGCCATCAACGTAATAAAGCCCCCGTACGAGCCCCCGTAAATCCCGATACGTTTGGGGTTGATGCCGTGCTTTTCTACCAAGTACTTTGCCCCGTCCACGTTGTCGTCAAGGTCTTTTCCGCCCATAAAACGGTAAATGCCCGTACGTACGTCGCGGCCATAGCCTGCCGACGCACGGTAGTCCATGTCAAGCACCGTGTAGCCCATGTCCACCAACAAGTTATGGAACATATACTCTCTAAAATACTGACTCCACCATTTGTGGGCGTTTTGCAAGTACCCTGCGCCGTGGACAAACACCACAGCCGCCCCGTTTTTCTTTTTAGGAACGTACAAACGCGCATATACGTCGGTACCGTCGGTGGCTTTTACCGTAATAATTTGAGGCTCGCGCCACGCGTAACTGCGAAACTCTTCCGACGTAGAGTTGGTAATTTTGGTCGGTGTCACATTGGCCTGATTATCTTGCAAATACAATTCCCAAGGCTGCGTACTCGACGAATAACGAATCAAAAGTTTAGACTCATCGGGGGAAAGCGTCGCGTCGTTGCTTCCCGTCATTTTGGTCAACGCCGTCCGTTCTCCTCCCGTTACCGACATTTTGTAGAAATGCTGCTCGCCTGGGTGAACCTCGTTTGAGGTAAAGTAAATCGACTTTTTATCGCGCGATACTTGCGCCTGTTGTACTTCAAATTTCCCCGAAGTTAAGGCTTTGCGGGTGCCATTGGCTACGTTGACGCTGTACAAATGCGAAAAACCAGTATTCGCTTCCGAATGAAACATAATCGTCTCGTTATCAATCCAATTCAACGAAAAGCTCCCAGGACCACCTACCCACGCTTCGTCGCGAACGCGGTCGAGGGTTTTTAATTTGGCCGTTGCAGGGTCTAGCAGCGCAATCCAACGGTCTTTGTTGTCTTGCGAACGTACCATCACCACGGCATACTTGCCATCTTCTGACCACGACAAGCTCATAAAGTTTACTTTGCGCGCCGCAGGCTTTTTCGCTTTGGTGGTATCTTGCTTGTAGTCCTTCAAATAATCGGGTTTATCGTTGATACCCGTCAGGTCTTTGGTCGATACTTCCAACACCGTGTCGCGGGCAATGTTATAAACAAACAACTGCGACGTAGGCTGCGCCACCCCTACTTTGGTACGCGCAGGAATATCTTCCGTAAAGCCAGACTCCGTCACGTAGTTAGGCACAATCGTCGGCTTGGTGCCTGTCGCTGCTTTTACCGAACGATACGTCACAAAATCACCTTTGGGCGACAACGTCACGTTATCAACTTGCCCCTCACCCGTATAAATATCCTTCGGGCGCTTTGGCAAATCGGCTTTTGCTATCTTCGCTCCTTCTTTTTTCTTGTCGGAGCGTTCTTTCAAAATCTCAAACATCGCCAATTGATCCGCTTTCAACCATTTTTCTTGCTCACCTGCGGCGGCTTCGGGGCGTTTGTTTCCTGCTTGAAAACTAGTCAATTGGGTCAACTCTCCCGTCGCCAACGTCAGGGCATACAAGTTAAGACCACGGCGAAAAACGGCTTTGGTTTCATCGCCATTAAACGACACATTCGACTCATTATCAGTTGTATTTGTCAACTGACGCGTTTGGTTTGTTTTCAAATCCAACCAAAACAAGTCACCATTTTTGGTATATAATTTTTGGGTAAATGCCCGATTATAGACTCCAAATTGGCTAGGCAACGCTCGACGCTCAGCGGGAGTCACTTTACGGGTTTGTTTCGACGAAAGGTCATACACGTACAGGGAGTCGCTGGTGGCTTTATCGGGGTTCCAACTAAAATAAACCTTGCTTCCGTCTTCGCTCCAAAACGGGTTCGACGGTGCTACTCCCATCCACTTGGGGTCGCGCATGATTTTATCAACGGAAAGGGGGGCGAGTTTTTGGGCAAACAAAGAAAATGAACTCACCACAACAGCGCAACAAAGTGAGAATGCGCGGAAAATTTGGCTCATAGGGTTGTAAGATGAAGAGTTAGTGTTTGAATAAAGACATTAAATGACCAAAACAAACAAAAATTACCCATTATTCCATAAAATGATGACCTACTTGGGCTTTGCGTAGATAAAAAGCAGAAAAACGGCTTTTAGACAAGTAATTCTGACAAACATCATTTTTTTAGCAAGTATAGACGATTAGCATTGTTTCCAAAACCAACTCACTCACACCTTGCGACCCAACATTAGTTACGCCTCACCCCAAGAAGCGCTCGCTTGCATCCAATCTGGCCACCGCGTATTTGTTCACGGCAGTGCCCAAACGCCTACGTATTTACTTCGTCACCTCGCCCAAGAAGCTCCTCGTTTACAGGACGTGGAAATTGTGTCTATTACCGTTTATGGCGATGTTTATGTTGACAAACCTGAATTTAAAGGGCATTTTCACATCAATTCGTTGTTTGTTTCGGAAAGTATCCGCAAGGCCGTCAACGAAGGCCGTGCCGACTACGTACCCGTTTTTTTGAGTGAAATTCCAGAATTATTCAACCAAAAAATTCTGCCTGTCGATGTAGCCATTGTCCACGTTTCGGTACCCGACCAGCACGGGTATTGTTCGTTGGGAGTCTCGGTTGACATTGCCCGTTCGGCCGTCAACAACGCTCGTTATGTCATTGCCCAAGTCAACCCTAACGTGCCCCGCACCCACGGCGATGGGATGATTCACGCCAGCCGTTTTCATGCCATGGTCTATTGTGAAAACGCCTTGCACGAAGGTAAGTTTGGGGGAGCGGTCTCGGAAGTGGACCAACAAATTGGCCGCTACGTGGCCGAGCTCATCGACGACGGCAGTACGCTTCAAATGGGCATTGGCTCCATTCCCAACGCGGTGCTGCAATGTTTGTACAACCACAAAGACCTCGGAGTACACACCGAAATGTTCAGCGACGGCTTGATTGATTTGTTTGATAAAGACATCATCAACAATAAGTGTAAAGTCATCAGCCCCAACAAAACCGTCACGGGTTTTGCCTTGGGTACCAAGCGGTTGTACGATTACGTCAATGATAACCCTGCGTTTTCGTTTTTAGACATTGATTTTGTCAACGACCCGCACATCATCAAACAAAACCCCAAAGTAGTGGCCATCAACAGCGCCGTGGAAGTGGACGTAACGGGTCAAATTTGTTCCGATTCCATTGGAACGTTGCAGTATTCGGGCGTGGGTGGACAAATGGATTTTATGCGGGGAGCGGCGTTGAGTCAGGGGGGAAAACCGATTATTGCCTTACCGTCGCGAACGCAAAAAGGCGTATCACGCATTGTGCCTTTCCTCAAACAAGGGGCTGGCGTGGTCACTACCCGCGCCCATGCTCATTACATCATTACGGAATACGGTTCAGCTTATTTGTTTGGCAAAAACCTTCGTCAACGCGCCAAAGCTCTCATCAACATTGCCCACCCCGACGACCGCGAAGAACTCGAAAAAGCCTGTTTTGAGCGTTTTAAGGCATTGTAAATTAGAAAAAGATGTCACCCCGATGGGGCTCTTTGATTCTAATCTAATTCATTTTTTCTACTAAGATGTAGCTCCTCTGGAGCAATAAAGGGTGAATCGGGTTGCTCACAACCCGATTTTTACTCCCAGCAAAATCATCAACTAGTTGAAAGTACCTTGACCATTTTTTTATAATTTCATCAAAAACGCCGAAAGATATGGTCTTTATTATGGGAGTTTTACGCAAGCCACGCTCCAACAAAATTTACACGCACGAAGAATATTTACGTATTGAAGAACGAACAAAAAGCAAGAATGAGTTTTATAACGGATTAATTGTTCCTGTAGCTGGCGCAACCCTTCTACACAATCAAATTTCCACCAATATTACCACAGCCTTAAAAATAGCTGTTCGTGGATTAAGGCAGAAATATCTTGTTTTGAATAGCGATCAAAAGATTCGAATCGATTCAGAAGATACGACTGTTTACCCTGATGCTTTGGTTATTTGTAAAAAGCCTGAATTTTGGAACGGCCGCGAGGACATCATTGTCAATCCCTTTGTCATCGTGGAAGTCCTATCAAAAAGCACCCAAAACTACGACCGAGGCGAAAAATTTATGTTGTACCAGCGGCTTCCTTCGCTCAAAGAATATATCATCGTTGAGCAACATACTCCCCTTGTTGAGTCTTGGTATCAATTGGAAGAAAACACGTGGCAAAAAACGGCAGCGCAGGGTACGGATGGGCTTTTGTCGATTCGTTCGTTAGGCATCACGTTGCATTTGGATGAAGCTTACGAACATATTGATTTTTGATACATCAATACAACACCCAAAGGCGACCCGCTTGTTTTATTCCCTTTTCTTGGTTTTGAACCACGTAGCTATACACACCTGCCTGAACTCGTTGGTCACGGTACATGCCGTCCCACGAATTTTGGTAAGCATCTTTTACATGAAACAACAACTCCCCCCAACGGTTGTAAATAAACATTTCTAACGTAGCAAAATCGCCATTCTTTTTTATTTCCAAACGGTCATTTACTCCGTCGCCATTGGGAGAAAACGCATCGGGGACTAGGATTATATTGGAAAAAACAAGCCTAGTTGCAGCCTGATTGACACATCCGTTTTTATCGGTCACTCGAAGCGTATAAGTCATATTTTGTTGAACCGAAGCGATAGGCGTTGGAGAAAATGGGTCATCAAGTCCTTCCGCAGGTGACCATTGAAATTGTTCATTCATTGGGTCTTTTGTTTGGGGTTTTAGCGTAACATTTTCACCTAAAGCAACGCTTTGAGAAGCAGGAAGGTTGATTTCAGGAAGGGGTAGCACAACCAACGAACGGGTCTGCCTGCCAATACAACCCGTAGCAGGGTCTTTAAACTCGTAGCTCACCGTATGACTTCCTACACCTATTTCGCTAATAATTAGACTACTGTCTGCTATTCCTTTACCAATAAAAACACCTCCTGAAGGCATTGCCCGCAAAGGCACAACGCCCGATGAATTAAAACAAACTTGCCCAAGCGAGTCAAAAGTAATCACTGGCGGCGCTTGCAGACTCACGTTCATCGGTTCTGACAAGCTACTGCAACTCCCCTCAATTACCTTGAGCCGATACGCTCCTTCCCGCTTTACATAAAGCGTCGAAGAAGATGGTATCATCAGTTGATCATTGTAATACCATTCTCCTGCTTGCTGGGCGGTTTGGCTACCTTTAAGCAGAAGAGAATCTCCCAAGCAAAAAGCCGTTCGGTCGGCCGAAATTTTGGCTAATGGTCTATCCACAACCACTACCTGTACCGTATCCCAGGCCGACACCGAGCAGTTAGGTCGAAGCTGAGTAGTAACCCTAGCTATATACGTTCCTGCTGATTGGACAGTCAATAGCGACGTTACCTGTCCCGCTACAATTTCCCCGTTTCTGTACCATTTGTACTGATAAGTTGGGGAGTCGGTTACGCGCAACACCCCATTTCCATCAGCACAAAAACGCAAGGTGTCAGAGGGATTTAGCTGAACAGTGGGTGAAGGAGCATTCTTTACGCTAATCGTCAACGAGTTGGTGTCACCTATGCACGTCAAGGGAGAACTGACGATTACACGGTAGTCACCTGGCTGAGTGACGCGCAAGGAAGTCGCATTCGCTCCCGATAAATTTAGATTATCCTGTTGCCATTGATAGGCGTAGTCTTTCTTCTCTGCCGTCACCAAAGTAATTTCCGCTCCTTCACACAATTCTACTTCCTGAACTGGCTGATTAGGCTTAGTCGCATCATAAACCAAAGGCACTTCAAGCGTACTTCGCTGGCAATCAACTACGGGGAGTTGGAAATCTCGCCGAACGTAACCGATGCGTTTTCCTCCTCGGTATTCCTCCACCAAAACGGTAAAAACATAGAGTCCTAGCCGATTCGCTGTCAGCGACATTAAGCCCGTTCGAGGATGAATGACAGGAGGACGTGGCCCTGGAATCACGCTGGCCAAACTTATGCCTGTAGCCCACTTTACCTCATCAAACCCACCGCTCCGCCCTAGTCTTCGGTAAGGGGTAACCAGCGAGTAACGTAATTCGTCACCGTCGGCATCAGTGGCTTTTGAGTTAAAATCAAACGGTTTATTGATACAGATATAATCACCGTTGGGAACGCCAAAATCTGGGGAAGAATTGCGAAACTCAACCCCGTTTTGTGTAATGGCAGGAAACTGCAATGAGACTACTTCCTCGGCAGTTATTGGGTCCTGAATATTGGTAATAGTGTTGTTTCGACAGCAACTTGAATAAACGAGTAAATACCCTTTTGGGTCATTGAAGATAGCAGGGTCTAAAAAAAGCTCATGCAAAAAGTACCCTGTAGCAGTTCGTAATTTGCCTTGTTGGACACAGACGGCATTTTTATAAGCTAAAGGTTCAAATCGCACACGCGACATGGTAAAGGTTTTGATAATATTTCCATTAGCTACCGACTGAATACTACATTCAGCTGCTTTTTCACTATTTGAGATAAGCGCACTACTTTCGATATCAAAAAAAAGCGTCAAACTGATTTGATAGAAGCCTTTTTGAGGTAACGGTTTCATGCCAAAATTCCCTCCAAAAATATGGGTAGCAGAAGCCCAATAAGGTGTAGAAAACACTAAACTACACAACAACAACTCACGTAATCGTTTTTTCATACCAAACGTTTCAAAAGAAGTGACACCTTCATTTTAAAACGTTTGAGAGAAATTTTTAGTGTAACGAATGAAGGATTTTTGAATACAGCTGTGGGTCGGGTTATGAGCAACCCGACCCACAGCTATCGACTAAATATCTGAATAATCGGTAGGGTATAAAAGGCGCTGGTCATTTTTTGACACATTTTTTTGATACTCAGGCATGGCGGAAAGTTTTTTCCAGTATTCATCCGCACTAAACGACTTCCAATGTGCATCGCGGTCGGGGCGATTCTCAAACGTGGTGAGGTACATCAGATTAGGCATTCGGCTTCCTGCTACCACTTCACCGTAAAATACTGCGTTGAAATTTAAGCGTTTAAAAAGCCCCACTTCGTCGCCATCGTTGAACATCTTAATCTTATTTTTTGAAATCTTTTCCGTATGCCCTTCGTAGCTACGAAGTTCATATACACGCTCTTTCATCGGCGATTTCAACTGAGGCAAATTGTAGCGCGGATTCTTCTCAAACGCCGTCAACAAAATGGTTTCGATACGGTCGTACGGCGGTTCGGTATAAACCGCATCCAAATACGCTTTTCCGTCGGCCCAATAGGCTTTATCGGAGGCTAATTTTTGTTCTAATTTGAAAAAATCGTCTTGCGACTTAAACGGAATAAACACATAAATCAGCTTTTCGTCGGCAGGTTTTTCGGGATTGGGAATGGGTTTAAACACACCTACATGAGCGATACCTAAACGGTGAAGCGCAGGCAAATAGGCTTGTTTCAGGAAGTCATCTACTTTTCTTTCCTGCTCTTCGTTTTTTAAATGATATACTTTAATTTGGTAAAAATCACGCTTTGCCAATGCTGAAAACCCAGCTAGCAAGCACACAAGGGCAAAAATGAATAATTTTTTCATAGGTATAACCAATTTATTTGGGAGAGCAAAGTAAGAACTCCTCACTCCCCCAAACAATATACTGTTGCCAATTTTTCCACTCACAATTTACAAAGCAAAAGCCCCTTAATTTGAAAAATCCATTTCATTTTCGGCAAAGTTACACAACACATCCAACCACTCACTGAGCGTTATTCCCTTTGCTGTTAACGTATATTCTACCCGTACAGGCACTTCTTTTTCGTTTTCCGTTCGGGTAATCAGCTTATACCTTTCCAAAAGTTTCAGTCGGTCGGCTAACACATTGTCGCTGATGTGTTTAAGATCTTCTTTGATACTCGAAAAGCGCCCATTTCCCTCTTCGATGCTAAACATGACTTCGGTCAACCATCGTTTACTCAACAAATGAATCAACTCATTGAGCGCACATTTTTCCTCCAGAAAAACTTGGTTTTGGTAGTTGGTCGAATTTAGTTTACGTTCCGCCATAACTCATTTTTTTATCAGCAAAAGCCATCAGTTATTGGATTCCTACCTTATATTTTTCGTAAAAAAGACCGCAATTGTTCGATTTCCTCATCCTCAATAGCAGGAAAATTGGCAATTCGGAACGTATTATTTTTCCATTCGCCGTAGCCATTACCCAAAGTAATTCCCGCCAAAATAGCTTCTTTTTTAAGCGCAGCTATCGCTTGAGGCTCCCCTTTAACGGCAATGACTGTATCCGAACGGGTCGCTTTGTTTGTCACCAAAGGTTCCCAATTAGTCTCATTTTCAATAAATTGATACAGGCTTTCAGCACGTTCAACCGTTCGTAGGTCAATGGCAGAAATTGGCTCAAGTTGCTCCATGACCCGCATCAACAAATATACCCCAAGCGTGTTTGGCGTATAATGCGTTTGGTACTTTTCAAAGTTTTCGTGCACAAATAATAAACTGTTGTAGCGCAAAATATCATTGATAGCGCGCGCTTTTGCTAGGGCTTTGGGCGAACATACCATTATCCCCATGCCTGCGGGCAAACCAAAACATTTTTGTACGGAAGCAAACCAGACATCTCCGAGCGTCCAATCAAAAGCAGTTCCTCCCATCGACGAAGTAGCATCCACAGCAATCAGGGCAGGGGTCAACGAACGAATTTCAGCCAACTCCTGCATCCGTATTTGTGTACCATTGGAGGTTTCGCTGTGGGTCAAACACAGTACTTCGTAATCGCTGAGGCGTTGACGATTGAAAGCCGCACTCTCCTCTCCTTCCTGAAACAAATGATACGGTAAGGTTTGATCAATTGGGAACAACGACCCCGAAGTTTGCGGAACGATGTGCGAAGCGTAACTAAACCATTTTTTACCAAAAGCTCCGTTGTAATGGTGGGCGCTGTGTTGCTGAGTCAACGACTGCGCCACAATCTCCCAAGCCTCCGTGGCCGACGACACCAAATAAATGGAATAATCGGTGGGTATCGCCAACTTTTCGTGCATCAACCGCAGCGTTTCTTTTAGCACGTCCATGAAGCCTTGGCTGCGGTGGTTCATGCTCAGAATCCCCGAACGATACGCCTCCTGCAAGTACTGCTCGACTTGAGGGTAAATTTTGGATGGACCAGGGTAAAAGGTTATCATTAGATGTAAAACCGAAAAATTTATGAACCGAAAAATGTAAAACTAACTACTCTGCGCCGTATCAATGCTTTTTTGAAAAATTGCAACCAGTTGTCGAGCCTCCCCTACTAAGTTCTCGTCCGAATACATTTTTGCTTTCGACAACATTCGGAGATTAATGGATGTTTCGCGCAACTCTTTGAGAGCCAGCTTCATTTTATGGACAAAATCTTTTCTGGATTCCGCCGCTTGGGCCTCACCGTAAAGTAAAGCAGGAGCCGTTCCTGACCTCAACAGTTGATCCGCTAAATGTTTACCCGCAGCTGTTTTGGGCAATTTTTCACTGGCTTCGATGATTAAAACACCAAAGTCAATCAATCGTTCCTCCAAATCAAATTTTCGACTTTGCATTTTTAGCTTTCGGTTTTACATTTTTCAGTTTTGCATTTTTCGGTTCAATTAGATTCTTTTAGCTCATTAGATACCGAACCGCTAATTCGTAGCCTCTTAATCCTAATCCTACAATGACACCTTTTACACGGCTGCTGAGATAGCTGTGGTGACGGAAAGCTTCGCGGGCGTGTACGTTGGAAATGTGGACTTCGACCGCAGGCGTTGTGACGGCCGAAAGAGCATCGGCGATGGCTACCGACGTGTGCGTATAGGCACCAGCGTTGAGCACAATTCCGTCGAACGTAAAACCAATTTCGTGGATTTTGTCGATGAGCGCCCCTTCGTGGTTCGACTGAAAATAATGCAGTTCTACTTCAGGAAAAAGTTGCTGAAGGGTTTGGAAGTAATCTTCAAAGGTTTGGCTTCCGTAAATAGTGGGTTCACGTTTGCCCAACAGGTTCAAATTGGGGCCGTTGATGATAAGTATTTTTTTCACTGGTTGGTCGTTTTAATTCAATTGCAATATTACGACCTTCCAGTGGTACATTCAAAACTTGTTTTGGTCTCTTATATTTTTCGACGCCTCGCTACGGCCACCCCAAAACCGTCCATCATTTCGAGCCAATCTTTAGCCAACACTTTTATATGTAAACGATTCACCAAAACGCTCTTGTTGGCCCGAAAAAATATAGGTGGTAATTCCTTTTCAAAGGAACCAAGCGTGCGCGCCATCAACAACGTTCGACCGTCGGCCAGCACAAAACGGGTATAGTTTCGGTCAGCTTCAAGTCGAACGATGTCGGCTATACGCAATCGTAAACGCCCACGTAGAAGTACCAAATAATTTCCTGAGTTTGGTAAATGAGATAAAGCGTTCATCATTGGTAAAGGATTAAAATTTAGATTTACTTCTCTTTATTCCAAAAATACAAAGCCCCAATGGCCATAATAGCCCAAATGGCCATGTCCATCACAATCGTTTTATGAGGCGCCATGTGTCTCACGTTCAGGTTGTAATAATAGATTACTTCAGCCAAAACGGTTAAGAAAACGATGGACAACAGCCAGCCCCTGCGGGTTGCTTTGTCGGTTGAGCGATACGCTACATAGCCCAAATAACCCATGGCCAGTTGGTAGCCTCCTAAAAAATTAAACAAAGAGAGTTCGTTGGCATTGGGGGAAACCTGGCCAAAGTATTCGGAAGCCATTATTGGAGCAACAATCGCTGGCAAGCCCAGCAACAAGCTGTAAACCGTTACAATCAGAATAAAAGTGTTCGTTTTCATAAAATAATAAGGTCTGAAAGGTTTAAAAAAACAGGGTTTTAGAACTGCACAAACCTCCTCATTTTTTTCTACACTCTTTATCATGGTTTCCCATGATATTGTCTCATGGAAAACCATGAGTTTGGTCTAAACTGACATCAGAAAACTATTATTCTACGGCTAAATCGTAAGGAATTTTGATAGTTACTTCTATTCCTTGCTCCGCTGCCGAATACATCTCTATCGTACCGTTGAGCATTTGCGCACGCGCGTACAAATTGGCGATGCCGTTCCCGTTGGTATGTTTAATCTTCGCTAAATCAAAACCCCGCCCGTTGTCGATATAGTTTAAAAGTAAGTTTTTGTTGTTGTAATCAAGGTAGAAAGTCACCTCGGTGGCACTTGCGTGTTTAAGGGTATTTTGGAGCAATTCCTGAGCAATCCGATACAAGTTCATCTCATACTCCTCGGCCAAGTATTTCGGAAACTTACGGCTCACGTTGACAATTACATACAGCTTCTGCGTTTGATTGATTAGTGCAGCCCGCTCGCGCAACACCCCTACCAATCCTTTGGTTTTCAGACTTCTGGGGCTCATATCATTGATTAGTCCTCGCAAATCATCGAAGGTCGTTTCCAGCACATTTTCCAACTTCGTTTTTAGAATCGCAATATCGACATTTCCCAACAAGCCCACCATGATTCGGAGAGCGGTTAGGTTGGCACCAATACCATCGTGAACCTCCTTGGCAAAGCGGTTTCGTTCGATTTCTTGGGTTTGTACCATTAGCTTTATTTCCTTTCGTTGCTGTGCCAAAAGTTGCCGAACACGATATTTATCAAAGAAATACAAGCCAACCATCATTCCCAAAAATAGCAAGGCTTTGAACCAATGCGTTTGCCAAAAATAGGGTCGAATCTCTATTTTGAGTCGGGTAGGAATCGGATTCCAGACGCCATCACTATTGGCTGCTTTTAACTCAAAAACGTACTTACCTGCTGGTACTTGGATAAAGCGTGCGATGGTTTGTTTATTGGCGTTTACCCACGTACTATCCGACCCCAAAAGCCGAAACTTGTAACTATTGACCCCTTCCGAAATATAATCGATAACACTGTACTGAATAGCAAACGAATTGCTATCGGGAGGCAGCGTGATGGACGTTGCTTCACTGATAACCACGGGCAATTTGTAGGGAGCTTCTTTGACCGTCAATTGCGTCAAATACGGTTTACTCAAATAAGTATTCATTGAAATGTCCTCAGGGTAAAAGCGGTTAAAACCCTGACTTCCACCAAAAAACATCTCCCCATCGGGTGCAAGATAGGCAGTCCGTGAATTAAAATCATTGCTTTGCAATCCATCGGTGAGCTTAAAATTTTCAACTTTTGAACGATAAGGGTCTATCCTCGACATTCCACGCGCACTACTTATCCAAAAATGTCCTTTTTTATCCGCCAACACATCATATACATACTCACTGGCAAGCCCTTCCTTCGCAGTCCATTTGGTAACTTTCCACGTAGCTTTAGAAATAACAAACAGTCCCGTTGCACTTGCCCCTAGCACCTGATTATGCACTACATCGTCGTAGCCATTGCGAAAAATCGCCCCTGTAATCGGGGCAGTAGCTGCCCGCCAAACCGTACCTTGAAGATAGCCGATGTGTAATTTCCCATTAAAACCCACATAAAACCGCCCTTCTTTGTCGCGCAGGCACACGCGTCCGTTGTTTCCAAAAAAAGGAATCCGTTGATAAGTAAGACTTTTTCGATGAAACACAAACATCCCCGATTCGGTATTCAGCACCAATGTCGTAGGAGTTGCTTCAAAGATATCTCGAATGGTGTTGACAAATTTAGATTCGTGTTGGAGCGTGTCAGGATTCACAAACGTTCGTATTATTTTCCTTGAGGGGTCATACACACAAAGCCTATTTTTTGCCATAATCCAAACCTTTCCATCCATACTTCGGAAGGTTCGTCCGCCTGTGCTATTGAGTTTGTCATTCGGATTGGGAAGAAACAACTCATTCGTTTTTTTATTGTACAGCAGCACTTGATAATCGTCCAGGTTCACCCTCAGCAGACTGTCATTGAGCACCAAAAAGCCCCGAATTGAAAGCTTCATGGGGATTTCGTGGGTATTTGCAGTAATTTTTTGAAACTTGGGAATCAACGGGTTAAGTTTATAGCCGTAGTTGAAGTTCCAAAGCCACTGTACCCCATCGTCAAAAGTTTTGTAGTGCGGATAGTAAGGATACACTGCCTTCGGAAAAGTCACCACTGAATGATGGGGCGCAAAAAACTCCTGCGTTTTTGTCGTCGGTTTTACGACCCGTAAATCATTACTTATCAGCATTCCTGAAAAATCTTTGGTTGCCGCATAAATCCCTTCTTCGGTCAGTTTAAAGTGGCTAAAAAAGGTGGGTTTCCCCAGTTTGTTCAACGGATGTTTACTGAAAATATAACGGCTTTCAAATGTCTGCGTGTCGAACCTTAAAATACCTTCCAAGAGGTGAATCCAGAGGTAACGTTTCCCATCAAACATAGATTGATGATCGTAGAAGTCATTATCCTCAAAAAAAGGCACTTGAGTTAACACAACGGTTTTACGCCGAGTCACTACATCGAAATAAAACAACTGTTGGTTGGAAGGCGATATACACCAAAGTCTGGTCCCTACCAGTCCCAGAGGCTGCCCTTTCATCGGCCTCCATCCATCCTTGGTTTTTTCTTTAAGGTGAACAAAGCGTTCGGTTGTTCGTAAGAAATACGCGACGGTCGAATACCGCTCAAAAAAACTTGGAATCCTATTTATCCCCAGCCAAAAATTACCTTTTGGGTCTTCCACAATAGTTCTGACCAAATCCACCGCGCGAATGGCCGAATCACCCATGAAGCGCATCTGAGTCCCGTCGTAACGGCAAAGTCCTCCAGGCGTTCCCATCCAAACAAAGCCTTTTTTATCTTTATGAAGGCAAAAAATGGAGCCCGAAATGTACTCTTTGTCGGCGTCAAGTAAAGAAACAAGGTACTTTTTTTGCGCCCAACCCAAACTTATTCCTAAGCCGATTAGTACAAAAAAGCTTTTCCAAAGATGTAAAAATAGAGCCCGCAATTGATGTAAGGAAGTGATAGCGAATGAATTCCAAAATTAGGATTTCTTTGGAATCTTGCAAATATTCTTCCTTACTCACTTATCAGTGCGTATTGATTCAGTGTACTTCCCGTCTTCGGGTTTGGAGAAATACTACTTAAAACGAAATCATTCCTTTCTTTTTTCTCTACTTTAAAAATCAGGCTGTTTCCTGATGAAGGTACAGGGACTAATTGTCGAAAGGACAAGGTAGAGTTATCCTCTGAATAACTCCAAATTCCCTCAAACGTTTCACCTGTGTATTCAGTGAATCGGACTTTATTACCTGAACCCGCCACAAACTCAATCCGAAATTTTGAGTATCCTGGGATATAATTTCCCGTTGTCCCTCTTCGGTAAACCACCACAGAACCCTCTTTGACGACGTTTGCCACAAAACTTCCCGAAAAAAGGGCGTTACTGGTCACATCCGCAAGGTTACGAACACGGCATGAGACAGGAGCTAGTAAAACACCTACCACAAATACAATAGCTTTCAACAAAACCTTTAACTCTTTCATAATCTATTGTTTGAACAATTTAATTGTTACCACTTTTTCATCGTTTTGGTGTATTTTCAGAAAATACGTTCCTGTTTCTAAACCTGTCAGGCGAATGGGAGTTTGTTGTTCTGCGATGGAACTTGACACCACTTTGCCAGTAACTGTCAAAAGTTGGTACTTTGCCGATGTGCCATTGGGAGGTATGATATACACTACATCTGAGGCAGGATTCGGATACACCAATGTTTCAGTTAGATTTTGTAAAACATTCGTTTCTGTAATTACAGGGCCATTTGCCCCAACTACCAACGAGTAATTTGAGAAAGTCCCTCCTTTAAATCCTCGTACTCGGTAATAATACATAAAAGTCGGGCGCACATTTTTATCGACAAATTCGGTCGTGTTAGCCGCTAAGTCTGCTTTAATTACCTCCCAGCTTGTTTCGTTATTAACAGAACGAGAAACTTCAAACCCTGTTTCGTCTTGCGAGTTATCCGACCAAGTAAGCGTCAATGCCATTGGCGTTTGTTTTACAGCTAGGTTTGACGGAGCATTAATGCCGTTTTGAGGCACGGCCAACGTAACCGCATCTTGGGCAATGCTGTAACCCGATACTCCTGCCGTGTTTTTCGCTCGAACGCGGTACCCATACTTCGTCGATGCGCTCAAGCCTTTGTCTGAATAAGTCGTCACGTTGGCTCCTACTTCCCCAATTTTACTAAAACTAACCCCGTCCAAACCCCGCTCAATTTCAAAAACCGTTTCGTTCTCCGAATTATCCAACCACTTCAAATCTATTTGGCTACTGCTCACTACCGTCAACGTCAATTCATTCGGGGACTTGGGAACTACCACGGGCAAAGCCGACGTCGTCGCATCTTTCATCGGGCTGTAGTCAGAAACGCCCGCCGTGTTCTTGGCGCGTATTCGGTAATAATACTTCGTCGAAGCGCTCAAGCCTTTGTCGGAATAACTCGTTACGTTGGCTCCTACTTCCCCTATTTTACTAAAACTAACCCCGTCCAAACCCCGCTCAATTTCAAAAACCGTTTCGTTCTCCGAATTATCCAACCACTTCAAATCTATTTGGCTACTGCTCACTACCGTCAACGTCAATTCATTCGGGGACTTGGGAACTACCACAGGTGCAGCCGACGTAGTCGCATCTTTCATCGGGCTGTAGTCAGAAACGCCCGCCGTGTTCTTGGCGCGTATTCGGTAATGATACTTCGTCGAGCCACTTAAACCTTTGTCTGAATAAGTCGTCACGTTAGCACCTACTTCTCCAATTTTGCTAAAACTAACCCCGTCCAGACCCCGCTCAATTTCAAAAACCGTTTCGTTCTCCGAATTATCCAACCACTTCAAATCTATTTGACTACTGCTCACTACCGTCAACGTCAAATCACTCGGGGACTTGGGAACTGACACGGGCAAAGCCGACGTCGTTGCGTCTTTCATCAGGCTGTAGTCAGAAACGCCCGCCGTGTTCTTGGCCCGTATTCGGTAATAATACTTCGTCGAAGCGCTCAAGCCTTTGTCGGAATAACTCGTCACGTTAGCACCTACTTCTCCAATTTTACTAAAACTAACCCCGTCCAAACCCCGCTCAATTTCAAAAACCGTTTCGTTGTCCGAATTATCCAACCACTTCAAATCAATTTGACTACTGCTCACTACTGTCAACGTCAACTCACTCGGTGACTTGGGAACTACCACGGGCAAAGCCGACGTTTTGGGTTCTATGATATTGCTATAACCAGATGCTCCAAAGGCATTTTTGGCTCGAACTCGGTAGTAGTACTGGGTCGAAGCGCTCAAGCCTTTATTTGAATAACTCGTCAGGTTGGCATTAATTTCGTCAATTTTGGTAAAAGTCGTTTTATCAAGGCTACGCTCGATTTCATAGCTTGTTTCATTATCTGCATTGTCCGTCCATGACATATCAATTTGATTACTGCCAACGAACGTTATCACCAATTTGCTTGGATCAGTTGGCGGCCCCGACGTCTTATTATTAGTTACGTCCCAATCTGATACACCTCTACAGTTTTTAGTTCTTATTCTCACATAATAAACGGTATTTTGTTTTAGCCCAGTTAATACAGTCGTAGTCGTACCAGCATCTAATTTGATTAATTGTGGAGCACTAAAGTCAACTTTTACATCATACTCAAGTTCAAACGCCTCTTCATTCGTTGAGTTATCATCCCATTTCAACTTAATTTCTCCCAGTGTATTGGTTGCCGAAGCTAGTAACCCCGTGGGTTTGGATGGGGTAGTCGGATTTGTTTCTGCCTTATTTTCGCTCCAATTGGAGTTTCCAGCGGCGTTTTTCGAACGAACATGTACATAAACAACCTTACATGGGCTCAACCCAAAAATGGTGTAACTGGTCACATTTGCCCCTACTGAGGCACTTTTTCCGTACGCTGGGCTTTCTCCCCATTCTATCTCAAATCCCGTTTCGTTTGATGAAAAATCTTGCCAGTCAATTTTGGCTTCCGTACCCGTGACGCTCACATTGATATTTGGAATAGAAGGTTGTGCAGGTAGTCCAAGCGTGGTAGCTTTACTGTCTATCCAACTAGAAGAACCGCCGCAATTGTTCGCTCTAACTCGAAAATAATACGTTGTATTGGCTTTTAAGCTATTTAACGTACTTGATTGCGTGCCTATACCCAATTTTTGAGTCGTAGGGCTGGAAAAATTACTATTCTCATCGTATTGTAATTCAAACTCAGATTCATTGGTTGAATTATCTCGCCAATTTATCGCAATCGAATTAGCGGTAATCGTACCCGTCGAAAGATTTAGAGGAGCGGTAGGGGCAGCAATAATCGTCGTTGTTTTGGTATCAATCCAACCCGAAGTACCGCCAGCATTTTTGGCTCTTACTCTGACATAAAAAGCCTTGCACGCTTCCCACCCAGTCACTAGGTAAGAGGTTACTCCACTACCTACTGATGCCGCCTTTCCATAAGTACCGGTTTCGCCCCACTCTATATCAAAACCTGTTTCATTGTTAGAGTTATCCTTCCAATTGAGGGTTACTTGCGTCCCATCCGTACTTACTTGCATTTGGAGTTCTGTAGGTGCCGCAGGCAACGTCACATCAGTAGTAGCCGATACTGCATCTGACCAGCCAGACGCGTATGTTGTATTGTTGACCGTTGCGGTAGAGCGTACCTGAATGTAATAGGTGTTCCCAGAGGCTAAGTTCGCAATTTTCGCACTCGTAGCATTTACCTCCATCGTTTCGACACCTCTCACAAAGGTCTTATCAGTGGCATACCTCAGTTGGTACGCATTCGCTTCTTTGACGGCATTCCACGAGACTCCGATGGAGGTTTCGGCCTTGCCACTTATTGCTAAACCTGACGGAGTAGCAGGCGTTGGGTCTTGTGTTTTGGCTTGGGTAACGCTCCAATCAGAGTTATTGGTAGCAACTGGACTCGTCTGTTTGCCCACGCGAACTCGAATGTAATAGTTCGTATTGGGTGACAGCCCTGTTAAAGAGTAATTTCGTGAACTCGTTGAGGGAAGGGTAGTTGCGTTAGTAAAATTGGCATTATTGGCATACTGAATTTCAAATTGTCCAGAGGTTATATTACTCATCCATGCCACATTAATTTGCGTAGCAGAAACCACTACGGGCGTACTCAATGTAGGGGCAGTTGAGAGCGTCCAGCCCGTAATTAATGCCGTGGGCGAGCCATTTTTCCCATTCAACACCGCATAGATTCGGTACTGAAACTGGGTATTGGGCGACAAATTCCTGTCAACAAAAGTCCTGTCGGTACTTTTTGGCTCACCTACGTTGGTGTAGGTAGTAGCGTCCAGTGGTTTTCGTTCGATTAGAAACTTATCGACGTTTTTACCATCATGCGTCCATGCAAGACTCACCGTAGAGGTAGTCGTCTCGTTGACTTTAAAGTCGGTGGGGGTTACTTGGGCAAGGCTTTGGGCGTAAATAATTAGGCTTACTAAAAGCCACAGTAATTTCTTTGACATGGTATTTAATGTTTACTTTCTAAGAAGTCTCTTCTTCTTTTAAAATCCACTACAACATTTTCACTTCTACAGGTACACTAAACGGACTTTCTTGACCGTCTGAAAAAACAACTTTAAGCACATACTTGTACCTATCAGGTTGAAGCGGTTTATCAACAAATTGTGCCTTACTAGCATCAGCAAAGCCCACCAATTGATACCCTTTTTTGGCTTCAGCCCGATAAATAGCCATACGGTACGACGTACGCTGTGGGTAAAACCAAGTAAGAAGATTTTGCTTACTCTCCTTATTATACGTCACTTTCAAAACAGGCGTCTCGCCTACCCAATTACGGGGCAATCGTTTGGCTGTTTTTACCATAGACAACTCCGACATCAGCCCACTTTCATCCACTACTTTGATGCCATATTCAAATATGGCATCGGTTTGCAGTTTATCTACAAAGACCTCGGGAGATTTAAAACTTTTAACTTTCACCCATTCTTTGGTAGCTTCTCGACGGTAAAGTTGGTATTCAGTTACATCGTTGCTGGGGCTACGCTGCCATCGAATCGTCACGGTATTATCTTCTTTTACAGTAGCTTCTGTTATCAGGGGAGCCACTGGATTAATAATATCAGGACGTTTGGCAAGGGCTGCTGTCGAAAATTCAGAGATATTGAAATGTTTATCTACGGCTACGACTTTGTAGTAAACATTCTTTGTCAATGAATGAAGTGTAATCGTATCTTTGAGTACCGTATCCGCTACCATACGTTTAGTAATCTGCGAAAACTCGTGGTCTGGGTCATTCGCAAAATATACGTAATAACCTTGTACATCTATTTCAGTATTACGTCTCCAGGTAAGGGTAACCACACCCTCTTTATTGACTTTATCTGTGATTACTTTAGCCATTAAACCTTTTGGTGCTGCGGGTGCTACAGTATCATTCATAGCCACATAGACGGGGAAGGAAGCACGCTCATTACCAGCGGTATCCACTGCTACCACCTTATAATGGTTAGCGCTGTTTGGGTCAGCTTTATAGTCCACTACTCGCGTAGAATCTTTTGGTATAAACCTCCCTACCTTTTCGTAAGTACTTGACACATTTTTAGCTCGGCTTACCCAAAAACCCTTTAAGTCGGTATCAGCTACAGGCATTTTCCATTTGATTTCTACCTTTGACCCTCCAAGATGTTTGGCCACTTCTATTTGTGGCTGGCTAGGGGGTGTTCGGTCCCGTCCCATCGCCAAGATGGAGATTGGACTCGTCACCCAATTACCAAACGGAGTGATGCCTACCAGTCTATACAAACAAGGGCGATAGTTTTGAACAAGTGAATCCTTGAAAAAGGCTACTTTTAACTCTTTATTGGAGTACATAATAGGCAAATCAGAAATACGCTTATATGTTCTACCATCTTCTGATTTTTCAATGTGATACAGCACAAAGTCGCTGAGATAGGAAGCGGCAGGCCAAGTAAGCAAAACAGTTTTTTCATGTTCTTCTTTTTGCAAATTGGGAGGGAGTCTCTGTGTCGTATTTCGTGCGGTGTTAATGGCTACATAAGCCGTATCCACCTTGTTTTCAGCATGAAGACCAGAAGTAGCCGAATAAATACGATATACATACGTTTTGGCTTTTTCAAGATGAGTATCTGTAAAGCCAAGGCCCATTTTTTGCGCCGTCTTAAATGATTTAAACGCAATCAGACTGGCCGTGAGGTGTCTCATAATTAGCTGACTAGCCTCTAACTGACCCAATTTGTTATCAATAGAAGTGGCAACAGGGTCTCCATTAATCACTTTAACGGCCGCCTTATCTTCTGCCGAATTTGGAGAAGAAAACGTTGGTCGAAGTGGCTGGACAGTTAATCGCTTAAACAAAGGAGCTTTCCCTTTAATCACTTCAGCTCGTTCTATCACATAGCCGATTGAGTTATTATCAATCCAATGCGTTGCCTCAATAGGCATCCAGCGTAGCCTCACCGTATCGTTTTGATATTGTTTCCAGGCAGCAAGATTACTTTTGGGAAACGTTTTGGACGTACGAATACCTTTCTGTGCAACAACTTGGGTAGCGATACCAAGCCCCAAAAAGATCGATAATAACGCTTTCATGGAGTCGTTTTAAGTTTTAAACTGTTATTAAATCGTACTACATTTCTCACAAGTTGGCTTTGCTCCTCTTGCTGCTTCTTCACAATGGCATCCATCCCATCGTAATGCACCTGGGCTGTATAGGTAGTACGTTCATCCGTGCGATAGTTTGATTGTAAACCTTGTACATTGTTGGCCTGTGACACCGAAATCGGCTGATTGGCTAACTGATTCTGTTGGACATTGGTAGCAGTGGACGCAGTGGCATTACTGCTGACTCCCTTGTTTTGAACCACATTGTCAACCAAAACTGGGTATTTATAGTCAAACGTAAACGTATAATCTCCAGCAGTAGGGGAAGTAAGTCTCTCTGGCCTAATCATATATCTAATAAACTCGTTGTAATCAAACGTAACCCACATTTTACCACCAGAGTATGCCACATCCAAGGGTTGAGTTCTGAAAATAGAACTAGGATCGTTTGAAACTTGCCCAGCACTATATTCGGTTTGGAGGATATACTTCATTTGGTTGTGCCATGGGGTATTCAGAGGCACTTTTGTCGTCGAAATACACCTATCAACCCATACATCGCGGTAGAGATTTTTATAAATTGGCTCTGTTCCTACTTCAAAATCATCCCAATCCTCGTCCAATACAAAAGTTTTAGTAAACACATAAGAATCAGGCCCTTGATGGTAACACGGTGATGGTTTAAGCGTCGCCATTTTATCCGCAAAGGTGTTGAATCGAGAGGTATGAAACGTTAAACGATAGATTTGTGCTATCTCAGTCGTAATAGAGTTTACTATACCTTTTGTTTCAGGTTTTTGAACAACTGTTGACTCCCGCTGGTTGGTTTTTCCAACTGGTTGGCTTGCATTAGCTACTCGATGTTGTACATAAAACTCGATTCGTATATCCGCATCATTTGGTAAATTTGGGGTTGTGTACTCAATAGCCGCCTCTACCTCATTGATGTTTCTATACTTAAAGACCCCCTCCGCAATCAGTTCATTATTACTATAAATTTTAGTAGTCAAATCGCTAGCTGCCAAGGTCTTCTGCTCAGGAAATTGTTTTTTCAAAATGACAAACTTCTGGCCATGATTTTGTAAAAAGTATTTTTGATCTACGGCAGGATACGCAAATTTGATGTCTGACGCATTAAGCGTGTAGCTGACAGGTACAATCTTGAAGCGTTGCTCTTGGCTATATTCCGTAGAGCCCCCATCTTGGTAAGAAAGCTTTTCCTTCCAAGTTCCATTCCCTATTTTTTCTTTAACTCCCATCACGATTCTAAATGTTAGCACTACTCCTACTGGCAAAGGAGAATTGGGAGTAAGCCAGTAGTTTTCTTCTGTTGACGAAACTGACACAAAACGTGTTGGAACTTCTTCCCCATTTCCTTTTACTACCTTGGCAGATTTGACATACCATACTCTTCTCAGAACAGTCCCATCAGGTTTTCTGATTGTCCAACTTTGACTCAATGGTTTATTATATAGCACGGTGATGGCCTGCACAGGCTCTAACGATGGTAGGCTTTCTCCACTACTGAGTTGTGGCTTAATGGCCGCAATAATCGGCATGGAGTTCTCTCGGTCATTGAACGATGCTGCTTTGTCAATACTACACGGTTCTCCTAATTTAAAATCTATGAATAACCCCTGCGGCGCTACCTCATCTACAATTCTATCGGTAATTCCTTTGGCATCCTCGTCAGAACCAGTTACCCAATTCCAAGCTCTATCAGCTACTTCTACACCGTTATCAACCAGTGTATAAACACCTCCAGTAGCCACTCCAGCGGCTGCTTTCAACACAATGGTAAATGACTCCTTATCTAATTGTAATTGTCCTTGCACCCAAGTAGGATTAGGCCCTCCAAAGGTGGCTACGGCCGTCAATGAAATGGCAGCTAATCGTACCGAATCGCTATCAGTAACTATGATTAGTTGCCCATTGGCAAAGCCATATACTTGACCAGTAGCATAATAGTTGTTAATACCGAAGTTGTCATCACTACGCCCACATTGTGGCGTCAGGTAACGCACCATCGCCAAGTCAAAACCCATCCCAAAATTGATAGATGCAGTAACTACCGATGTTTCAACGCCAATATTCCCACCTAAATAAGCCCCAAAAGCCAATCCTGTACCGCTCGACGCTTGGGGGTCAAAATCAGGACGATGATTCGCTAAATAAGCCCTAACCGACTCGGGAAAATCTAGTGGTGGTAATTCCGTCACTTGCCGAATACCATACGTCCCCATACAGAAATACACCCCTGATTGAAGATTTCCAACCTCTGGAACTATTAAGGAAACTTGTGCATAGCGTCCCATTCCACTCAAATCGCTGTGATACAGCCCTTGATTGGAACTACCCCACGGATTGCCGAGATAAACGTACCATTCACCTCCCCCAAAATACATTACTAAGCGCCCAGCTCTATCAGCGGGTCCTTCGGTTCCTTTCACGACATTCCCGACATTAACATACACATTACATTGCCCTGCTATGATATGTTGAGTAAAATCATAGGTAAGACTTACATCCGCTGCCAATTTGATGGGATCCGAGATAGCTATAGCGTTTTCTGGTACTGGCCCAGGTATTTTTAAGAACCTTACCGCTCCTCCTACCGTAAATGTAATTGGCGCAAGGTTGGTGGTAAGCCCTGCCTCAAACGTCATTACACCGTTGAGACTATATCCTTGTGAAGCCGCTTCTTTGACCATTACCCCTAACCCTATCCCTAATGTATCTTTGCTAGGTATAAGAGGCGGTGGCAAACACGCTCCATTGGCTGTACTTTGATTAAGCCTTGCGGCAAAACTTGGAGCATTGGGAACCTTCATCATATTATACCAAAAACCACCCGCAAAACCATCAATGGCAATGGGTGTCTGCGGAATCAAAATATTGAGACCTTTGATAAAACCTTCAATATAGAAATAACGAAAACCCTCGCCGTTATCCCTTACAGAACCAAACATTCCTTGAACTTGGCCCATAATTGGTGCGGGAATCTTCATTTCGAGGGTGATACATCCACGAAAACCATTTCCAAACGTTGCATCGTTTTTAATGAACTCAAGTGACCCGCTGATGTGTGAAACCGAAACATCGGTATCAATGGATATTTTCTTAAAGTCAACGGCCAAATCAAGCATTGGCTCAAACTCCGCACTAAGTTTGGTTGTTAAATCTAGCCCCGTAGTCAGGCCAAAGCCTGCTCCTTCTTTGAGATTGAGAACTACATCAAAGCCAAACCCAAATCGAATGCCATCGGCAGCTAACTCAAAAATAGGGCGAAACTTTTCGACTGAAATTGGAAAACCTCCCGCTTTTGAATCATCGTCGGAAGCCCCACTACCTCCCACAAATTTCTGAGGACTAGCAAACGAAACGTTGAGGCTATCCGTAACAATTTTAGAACCGTCAAAATAGAAATTTTCAAAACCAATACCTGGCATCTTTATCCCGTCTTCTTCTGCAATGATGGATAACTTTCCATTTAATTTGAATAGTAGTAATTTATCGGGGTCATCATTATGCCCTTCTGAATTAAAATCAATACTACAGCCTGCACCCAACGTGAATACTGTATGGAGTTTTTCTATTTTTAAATCGACGTTTTCGGGTAAGGTAAGCTTAAACGCAATAGGAGGTATGTCATCAATGGCGTCTGACACCTTCTCGGGAATATCTCGAATATCAGTAGGAGGTTGACGTAAAAGATCAAGTATATCCAAACGAAATGGAAAAGCACTCCCTTTGTCAAAAAGTTTAAAATGCAGTTTTCCGTTTAGGTTAAAGGCCGTGAACTCACCACCTATCATTTGCATATTCAACGTATCTGCCGATACACCAAAGTTGGCCAATTTGCCCCCTCCTTCTATCGTCATGATGTTGCGGACGTGAGCATCAAAAGCAATACCTCTTCCCTTAAACCCAATCAAAAGGCCATTTATTTCGGCTGAAGGGGGCTGGGTACCGCTACCTATTTTAAATTGTCTGGGCAATTGGACAACCGCCTTTTTGACAAAAACGCCTGTCCATGTATTTTGCAAACTTGCCTCTGAAGCAACCCCATTTCTCAGGACGGCGGGAATAGCCTCCCACCCTTCTGGATTTTTGAGGGTAGATAAATCGAGGGCAACTTGGTTTAATGAGAAACCCCATTGAGGAGCATCTTTAAATGTAAACGGCGTTGTTACATCAGAGGTAAAAATCAGATTATCAAAATTATCCACCGCTTCCCCTTTAAACGCAATCGTAACGGCACCTTTGGCTGGAGCTTTCGGTATAAATGTTGTGGTGTCTAACTTCACTTCACCCGACACTTTGATAGTTTTAAAATTCCCATTATCTAAAGTAAGATAGGTTACTTGCTCATTGGGTTGATCACTGCCAGAACCTTTCAAAATAAGCTTATGATTATCGGGCAATGAGAAACTCAAGTCACCTCCTAAGTAAAAGGTTGATTGAGCCAACGAAAGTTGCCTGGGAGAAAAACAAACATTCAAAGCGCCAAAATAGAGTCGGTTATTGATGCCAGCGATATAAGGTGTTTCTACTACAAGAGTAGCTGTAGCTTTCCGTGGAGTGAACGTCATACCAAATATGCCAATGCGAATAGGTTCACTACCTGCATTACCGCTGTATCCAATGGGCAAGCCTGTTTCAAAATCTTCGTTTGCTAGCTGTTGGAGGGTACGGTCAATGTTCCGTATCGTTCCAAAAGCACTTTGAGCTGTATTGGCCGCTTGTTTGGCCGATACGTCTAGAACATTGGCGTACTGATTAGCCGTTGATACGGCCTGCTGTACCCCTGTTTGAACATCACTGACTGCTTGCCCAGTATTTCCAGCAGTCTCAGAAACTCCGTAGAGTATTCTAGAAATATCGGTAGGCAAAGGAAGCTGACTTGCTCCACCCGACGCATTTTCTACCACATTTGTCACGGTTTGAGCCTGATTAGCCACGTTATCTACGGCTGTATTTATGGTATTACCAGCCTGATTTACCTCGTTTTTGATGGTAGCAGTCGCTTGGAGTACTTGCGGTTTAATCGTTTGAAAAGCGTTATAGAGGGCGGCAATGGGACCGCTTTCTGGATATGACTCATCTTTGAGACCCTCAGCAAAACCGTCGATGGCTACCAACACATTATTGCTAAATCTATTCACTTTTAGTCCAACCAGTCTTACTTTAAACTTAGCAGCAAAAACAGGTATTCTAACCAAACCTGTTCCGTTAAATCCGTCTCCCTCTTTAGTTGCTTGGGTAATCTTTACTTTGAAGCACCCTACATACACTTCATCTCCAACCGCCAACGAAGTCGCTGGTGTCCCTCCCGTTGGTAGTTGAATTTCATTACAATTACCATTCAAACAATTAAACGGCAAACTGGGATCTTCTTCATTGGCAGTGAAACTGGTGTAGGGTTTGGTTGAGTTCTCACCGTACGTAAAACTAATTGCTTGACTGTTTCCATTATTGGGAAGCGAGGCATCTATCACCGAATTAGTCGATGCTCTTATCCAAATAGCATACTGATGCCTAATTTCAATGGGCTTACTAAAATCTTGTGATAATAAATTGGCCACCTGCAAAGGCGCACCTGTCCCCGTAATACTTGACTTTACGATAAAATTCCCATCGTTTCGATCTTGTAGCGTAGCTTGAACTTGATTTGGGTCCAAAACCCCATCTGGCATTTCGACAATATATAAAGTATAACTAAAATTGGAAATAATCACCGAGTTCAGCTCAAATACGGGAGGCGTAAAGGCCACTTGGAACGGCATATTGGGATCTTGCAGTGGGGTAATTTCATTGCAGAAGGGACAGGGCTGGTTACCAATGCTATTAATAAGCGGAGGGTTAAACTGCTGAAAGGTGATATTTGCACAACCTATATTGCTAAGAAGATTGGTGTTTTGTTGGTTAAGCGTTTCAGGGCGTAACCTCACACAAAGTTGATAATTCCCCGACGGAATTTGACCATCTGGATTTCCTAGAAAGAAATCTCGAAGCGTTTGGCCATCATTGGTAATAAAGCTATCTTCATAAAATAAATCCTGAAGTTCTTGGACAGTGTAGGTTTTTGTACCTGCTATGGTTCCTGCGGGTCCCAATACCCCTCCTGACGGAATGGCGTTTGGATTGGTAACGATTTTAAAGCTTGTTGTAGGAGACGACATCTCCGCTTCAATCTGAAATGGCTGATTTACCGATGTTAAATTCGTAAGTGTTAGTATCATTTGCCCACTACTAGCCAAATCTTGTAATTCAGCAAGGCGAGAAAGAGGGCGTTGGGTAGCAACCGAAAAAGTAATCGAGACGGCCTGACTCCACAAAGTGATTGGCATCATCAAAAAGGCAATGATAATCCATTGCTTGACTTTCTTCTTCATCATTTGTATTATGTTAAAATCGTATGCCATAGCTTAGAGTACTTCTGATTTCACTAAAATTGCGATTCGTTGAAGCGTTTTGTTGGACTCCGAATTGGTTAAAGAGATAATTAACCCCTAGTGACACACTCTGTTTTTTATACAAGTGCGATAAGTTGAAACCTGAGTTGGTCATAAAGCCATCAGCTTGGCCATTGGTTTTTCTGAACTGACTATTATGATTTAGAGAAGCACGGAGTTTAAGTTTGGTTAACTCTTTGCTAACTGTCAACGCGGGTCCAACCGTCATCAACACTCTCCCTCCCGTCTCAATCGACACATAACTTACTGATAATGTCGAATTCAGCTTCTTAGGCAGCAGAAAATAACTATAATTCACCACTCCAATCATCGACGAAGCTCCCGTGTATTGACGCGTAAAAGCATTTTGGTCGTTTGTATTTTGGTACGTAGCAGTTATCCCAAATGATTGCTGACTTATCTTACTTCCAAGCGAATAGTTAATCGTGGCATTGTACGATGAATTAACGACACTTACGGCCAGCGAGTCATTAAAAAAATCTCCCAACCCTCGGCTTTGACCTACCCCAAAATTGGAATAATTAAGGCCAACAGTGAGGCGTTTGATGGGACTCATCGAGAGGTTGACCGAACTCACGTTTCGATGGGTAGTCGCCCCCTTATTTCCATTCAAATTATCGTGGGAGCGCCCTATGGAACCGTTGATAATTAGCTTATTTTTAAAAAGTAGCAAGGTGGGTGCGATGGTCAACTGTTCTACATCGTTTTGGAAATAATACGCCCCTAGCGACTGATAATCAGGATCTACCCGCTGGTATATTGCCCGTATAGCTCCTTCTTTAAACCTCCAACCCATCGCTGCCGTACCCGCCGTGAAAAAATTGGAACTAGCGTTTACCGCCACTATATCCAACAATTTATTTTGCCAAGGTTCGGGATTTTCAATGTCTGCTTTGAGTGAATTGCGAGTCAGTAAACTAGCCCCCACATCCAAGTCAAATGTTAATTTCTGTTTAAAAAAGCCGAAGTGGTTTTTAAGTCCCACCGCAAGGTTTTCCATGGGTAACACCCTAGATTGCGGTGAGGGCGCGGCGATTGAACTGATGATATCTTTGGCTTTAAATACGCTAACATCTACGTAAGATTTTGGTGAACCAACCCCCACCTTTGCTGCCCATCCTATGCGCTGATACACTGGCCGAATGTACTGATAACGAATATCTTGACCCGTCGCATCTTCATTTACAGGCCGCGCAAACTGCCCATATACAAACCCCAATCGAATGTTTTTAGGGGTATATTCAACCCCTGCACCCAAAAAATTGGCTCCCCCAAGGGTGTAATCCGAAAATCGTACATTTCGGTATCCCAAATGGAGTTTGAGTGATTTATAATAAGGACTCACTCCGTATTGATTGAACGGTTGAGAGAATCTACGCTCCTGCTCGCTTACCACCAGTGTAAATGGGAACGTCATCCCAAACCACTTCACGACGGGCGTACCTGTCAAGTACCATGTGAAGGGTTGGCGGCGATTGTTGATACCATTGGCCTGATAAAACTGTACATTGGCGGCCAAACTCCCTCTGATTTCTAGGGCTTTTTGATTCTTGAGCGAGCCTAAGTGAGTATTCCGATAGTAATTGAGCAGGGTATTCCGATGCAATTTGCGCAGCTGTGGATAACTTAGAGAAGTGTTGC
>NZ_JBYFCK010000025.1:0-73584 GCF_057652155.1 Runella sp. R0.1_18 | reverse complement strand
CATGGCTCAAAAACTGCTCGGCTTCGCGCAAGTGTAAGATGAAAATGGGAAACCGCTAGTTTCATCGGGGTTGTGAGCAACCCAAGTAAAACGGCTCATAGATACCACCCGCACGCCTAAGTTCAAGGCTGTTTTTCAGGTATTGTATGCCAGCGGTATGCGCCTCAACGAAGTAACGATGCTCAATTAGCGATATAGATTTTGACCGCATGACCATACGAGTAGAGCAAGGGAAAGGCAAAAAAGACAGGTACGTGATGCTTTCGTCAAAATTGGTACAGGTGATCAAAACACATATCGCGGCCAATCCATCAAGCAAGTATGTGCTTTCAAACCAAGATACCCAAGAACCAGTGAGCGACAGAGTAATTCAAAAAATCTTCAAATTTGCCTTAGACTATGCCAAAATCAACAAAAAAGTAGGGGTACATTTATTACGTCACAGCTTTTCCACACACCTATTGGAGCGAGGCGAAAACATATTGGTAATTAAAGAATTACTCGGCCACTCAGACGTAAACACTACCCTCAAGTACTTGCACATCAGCAAAAACACCATCAATAAAGCCAAAAGCCCAATAGATGATATTTTGCAATATTTCAAGATAAAATATAACTCGAAAATATCCAATAACTTAAAAAGAAATAGTGAAAAAATGATGTATTTTAACTGTTGTTTTTTCAAGAAAAGCCTGTATTATTGTACGAAAGAACAGAAGAACAAGATTAAAACATAATAATATCAATACAAAATTAGACTATCTGTTCGTCCAATACTATGTTGGAATGATTGAACAAAAGGTCTATTTTTCAGTAAACTACTAAGTCATATTTAATTTTCCTATCAGACAAACTCAATATCTTAGGCGTTTTTAAGCCAATTCCTGATGATTTCCTCTTTACTATAATTAATTTCATTAACTGAATGGTACAGTACAATTTTCATACACTCCTTTTTCCATCTGAATTTGAACGTCTTTGTAGAGATATTTTAGAAATTAGGGAAAATCCTATAACATTTACTACATTTAAACAAGGCAAGGATGGAGGTGTAGATTTTAGAGCTACAAAAGGTAAAGAAAAAATAGTAGGACAATGTAAACTATATGACCCTAATAATTTTAATAGTTTATTAAATTCACTAAAAAAGGAAGTTAGTAAGTGTAAAAGACAAAATCCAGATAGATATATTTTATGTACAAACTTTCATTTAGGTCGATTTCAAGCAGATAAAATTTTAGAATTATTTGGAAGCTATATCCAAAATGAAGAAGATATTATTGATGGTGAAAAATTAGATAACTATCTTAATAAAAGTGAATATGAGCATCTTCTTAAAATTTACTCAAAATTATTAGTTCCTAATCTTAAAATTATCGAAAATTTACTTGAACAAATTATAAATAAAAAGTATTACAATAATACTAAAGTCTTCCTGAATGAAATAGAAAAACAACACCAACTTTTTCATAATCCTCCATATTTGGAAGATTATATTAGCCATTTAGAAAAGCATAAAGTTTTATTACTTACAGGTAACCCTGGTGTTGGCAAGACAACTATTGCTAAGATGATTGCCAATTATTTTCTGGTCAAAAAGGTAAAAAGCTTAGTATTTTTATCAGAAGAAGATTACTCTGATGTTCTGAGTGTGGCTGGAGAAGACCAAATTATTATTGTTGATGACTTTTGGGGGCAAATTTTTAGCCCTAAAATTAGAGATAGTTCGAGTTCATTTGCAAAAGAATTTAATCGTCGAATTGAGTATTTTTCAGCTTCAAAAAATAGTTATTTGATTTTAACTTCAAGGGAATATGTAATAAAAGATGTTTTATTCAAGATTGAATATGAAACTAAATATTTGCTCAATACTCATAAATTTATTGTAAATATTGAAGATTACTCTTTTGAAGATAAACTTCGAATCTTTCTTAATCACCTTTTGTTTTATGATTTAAAAAAGTCTTATTTTGAGTATATTAAATGGAATAAGGAATTTGAATATATCTTAAACCATGAAAATTATACGCCAAGACAACTTGAATATTTTATTAAACAATATAAGGAAAAAAACATCAAAATGAATATGATTTTTACCATTCTTTTTTAAAATATCTACGAAACCCACAAGAATATTGGAATTTAAGATTTGAGGAATTGAATGGAACATCAAGATTAATTCTTTTAATCCTCCTAGTTTCAAGCGACCCAATAGAAATTTCTGATTTGAAAGACTCGTTTGAAGCTATTCAGGCAAATGCAAGAATAATTACAGGTGAAGAAATCAAACCTCTTGATTTTAATAAAAACTTAAAACAATTAGATGATTTCTATTTAGTAACTGATAAGAGTGATTATTCAAATCAAATCTTCATTAGATTTCAAAGCCCTGGAATTAAAGATTTTCTTTTAGAATATTTACGAACCGATGGTAATATATGGATTACTCCTTTGTTTCAAGATGCTGTTTTTTTTAATCAGCTTACTTTTGTGTTTGCCACAGAAGATTCCGAAATTGATGATTCAGATTCTGATATGAGTTTTTACGGAAAGAAAATAGTATTAAATGAGTATCAGAAAAGATTATTAAAAATCAAACTACTGACAGATTTTGAAAAACTTAATTTTAGTAACCCTGAGCCAAGAGATTTCACTGACCAGCTTGCAAAACACCACACATCGGATGATACAAAGTATTTGAAACTTCTGTTTTTGAATAATTTATTTTCAATTGATTCAAATTTAGATGTCCAAACGTTTATCCTTAATCAGGTATTAACTGATTTGAAATTGTATGATTTCAAAGGTAAGGTAATAAATTCTGATTCGCTTATATACTTACCAAGCATTATTAAAATTATTAAAAATCACATTAACCTAAACCCAACCGAAATAATCAACATTTTTTATACAAGCATTACTTTTACCAAAGAGTATGGTTTTTTTTATGAATTTAATGAGGTATATCCGACTGAATTTCAGAAGTTTCTGAATGATAATATACAAACAATTAGAAAGAGTATTAGAGAGTTAATACTGGATGATATTGATTATTATGAATGGCATGATTTAGATATTGAATATGATATGCACCTTCATTATTACATTGAAGAGGTATGCAAAAAATATAAAATCAGAATTTCGAAAAAATTCATTTCAGAAATTGAAGAATTATCAGAACGAAAATTTCGATATATTCCTAAAACTACAAATAAGAAAAGAAAGGAAAAAACAAAAAAGAGTGTTGTAAAATTAAAAAAAGATACAACACCGAAATATTATGGTATTGTTGAAGAATATTTGCCTAAACTCGAAGAATTTGAGCCTACTAATTTTCTCAAAGAGCAAAAACTGGATTTTTTTATTAAAGTATTAAAAAATAAAGATTCACTTTTAAATTTATTCACTGATAATAAAGACATTTTCGAATCAGTAATAATATTTTTACAAAGTACTTCTTTAAAATACATTGACCTTAATAAATATCAATTTTTGAATCTTCATTTTGAGCATTACTGTAAAGGTAAAAACATTGAAAAAGAAAAGGTGATACAACTATTATCAGACTTAGCAAAAGACTACTTTGAGTACAACTCTTCAATAACTAAAAGTAATCTTATCAAAAGAATTGAAAAGAGTGATATCTCTAAAAACAAAATCGAGACTTTCTACCCTATTATTATACCAATGCAGAGTTGGTATAGATTCAGTTGCTATGACTATAAATTATACCTAATTGTTGAAAGCCTAAACTATCTTCAAGATGACAATTTGTACAAAGAAGCTGCTATTAGTTTTTCATACATGTTGCATGATGTCGATGACTTGAAGTATTTAAGCTATGCTGATAACATGAGGTTTCTAAATAAGGTAATTCTCCCAGAATTAAAACGGTTTTATTATTCAATTGACCAAACGACCGAAAAAACTACGCTTCTTTCATTTATTAACTTTTTTCAGATAGAATTTGAGCTAATTTTAGATAAAAAAAATAAGATTCTCGAAGATTGTTCAAGTTCCAATTCTGAATCATTTATTGAATCTGCTCTTCAGTTTATAGGCATAGATTTTAATATTTGGGATATTCAAACTTATTTCACAAAAGAGTTATATGATAAAGATACAATAAAGAAGTTATTCATTCATGAAAATACATATGGCAAGTTATATTCAACAATTCTACAAATAATACCCGAAAATAAAATTACAAGATGGAATTCTGATAAAGAAGAAATTATGTTAGAAATCAAACTTTCAGACTTTGCGAACAATAATTTTGAATTACTAAAAGAGATTGGAATGGTTGCTTATTTAAAATGTCTTTTACACCAAATTAACTCCCATATTAATCAACAAATATAAAAATCGTATGCTACAGAAATAGTTTAACAGCTTTAGCTATTTTTCGACAATCAAACACACGGGTATTTTCTTCAAAACTTGCCACTTTCTCGGTGGATAGTGACCTCTTTTGGATTTAACCAAAGAACTTCAAGCATCTTGTCGACTGGATATTAGAGCGATTTCAAGGAGTCTTCAACTTTTCGTTTGACAGCCACCACCTTTTTGTAGGAGAGCTTGCTTTTCTCCAAATAATCACTAAATTTGTTTCTGTTTGGTTGGTTTTCAAAATCAATCGGGGACTGCGTCCCAGCGTTGCTTGCCATCATTCGTGCGTCCCAATACCCGCATTAAGAAAAGATAAGTGTATGTAAATCAATAAATTAACTTTAAAAACTAGCCATCTCAATGCTTTTGGTTGGAAGCCATAAACCACCTCTTTTTCTTCTATTTTGCTGCTTTCATAAATTCTTGATTTTGTGTAACTTCACCGTATGAACATAGCAAACGACAACGGCAGATTTATCTCAATCCTATCCGATGTGACAGTAGAATTGGATAAGTTTGTAAAACAAGAAAATGAAATTGAAAGCGATTTAGATAAACTGTTATTTACGATGAAAAACTTACATAATGTTATCGAAGCATCACAGTTTCCTAAATTTTGGAACGAATAATGGATCAAAAAAGCTATTTCGGAGGTTGATTTACGAAATATGACACCCGAGCAAAAGCTAGCGTATGAAATGACACTTTCAGCTAATGCTTTGGCGGTTAAAAATGAGAACAAAAAAATTCAGGAGGCGCGTTTAGAGGAGAAAAGAAATGCCGTTGTTAAAGCATTAAAAGTAGGTAAGTTGAGCAATGTCGAGATAGCAGACTATAAAGATGTTTCTATTGATTTTGTATTAAGTGAGAAACAAAAACTATCCGCCGAAAATTAACTTTGTTAGTTTTTAGTTGATATGCTAAATGTCAAGTAATCATTAAACACTTTGTGTTTTGGTTCAAGACAATTTCAAGCATCTTGATGATCTAATATTTAGAGCAGTTTTAGAGAGGATACCTTTTAAGAAAGGATAAACGCTTGTAAATTAGTGTGTTGGTTTTGGTTTTTGGTGTATATGTACTTTTAGTTGAAATCTTGTAAACGCTATTGATGTGACGTTAACTGAACGAATACTTATTTCAAGTAAAGATAGCTTTACAATTGCTTCCAGAGTTCAAATCGCTATTGAAGAATCAAATAAAGTTTTGCCAATCTACCAAAATGAACACATTGATACTTTTATAAAAGTTTTTGATTGGTTAATATTCTTAGATTCTGAAGGTTATCCTCAGCTGCACATTATTGATGATATCCTTAGCTTTTTTACATCAATGCAAGCAAATTATTTTGTTGATGAGATAGAGGAGTATTTAAGAGCAAACAACGATGAAAGAATTTATCAATTCTACCGTTTAAATGAGAGCAGAATTTATGCTTATTTAGTCACATTCGTTTCAAGTAAAGTTTTATATTTTCCAAACTAAAAAAATATAATAGTTTCTTTACTCAAAGGCACTTCCAATACGCAAAACTTACTGGTTGTTATTTTTTTTATAACTTGTTATACAGATTTAGTCAGCGACATTCGATTAGAGCAAATTCTACGCTTTTTTCTATCTTAGTTTTCCAATTTGTTTAGGCTACACTCTTTACCCCACAAAAAACGGGCAGAATCCTAAAATCCCGTCCGTCTCGTGTATGTGTGAAAGTTCTGAAAACTGTATTATCGAAAGCTAAAGCTCAAATTTGATCCCTTGGGCTAGGGGCAAAGTCGTGCCGTAGTTGAGGGTATTGGTTTGGCGGCGCATGTAGGCTTTCCACGCATCCGAGCCTGATTCGCGGCCACCGCCCGTTTCTTTTTCTCCCCCAAAAGCTCCCCCAATTTCCGCTCCCGAAGTGCCGATGTTAACGTTGGCAATGCCGCAATCCGAACCCGCATGGCTCAAAAACTGCTCAGCTTCGCGCAGGTGCAAGGTGAAAATAGCCGATGAAAGCCCTTGAGGAACACCGTTTTGCAGTTGAATTGCCTCTTCTATCGTGCGGTATTTGATGAGGTAAAGAATAGGGGCAAACGTTTCGTGTTGGACAACGGGCCAATGGTTTTCAACTTCTGCAACGCACGGCTTTACATAACATCCCGAACTGAAGTCATCGCCCGTTAAGACGTGAGGTTCTACGGCAAACGTCCCACCCAACGCTTGAACCTGCGCAACGGCGGCTTCGTATTGCGCAACGGCCAAGGTGTCAATGAGTGGCCCTACGTGGTTGGAAGCATCGAGCGGATTCCCAATACGAAGCTGTCCGTAGGCTTTTACTAACCGATTTTTTACGTCGTCGTAGATACTTTCGTGAATAATCAGGCGGCGGGTAGAGGTGCAGCGCTGCCCCGCCGTGCCTACCGCCCCAAAAACAATCGCAGGAATGGCCAACGGAAGGTCGGCATGTTGTGAGACAATGATGGCGTTGTTACCGCCTAGTTCCAACAAACTGCGTCCCAAACGCCCGCCCACGGCTTGCCCCACGGCTTTGCCCATACGCGTGCTTCCCGTCGCCGATACAAGCGGAATGCGCTCGTCGTGCGAGAGCCATTCGCCCACTTCACGGCCACCGACCACCAGCCCCGAAACCCCTTCGGGAACATCGTTGGCTTTCAATACCTCCTGAATGATGTGCTGACAAGCGACGGCGGTCAACGGTGTTTTTTCGGAAGGCTTCCACACGCATACGTCGCCGCAGACCCACGCCAACATGGTATTCCACGACCAAACCGCCACGGGGAAGTTGAACGCCGAAATAATGCCGACGACCCCCAGCGGGTGCCATTGCTCGTACATGCGGTGGGCGGGGCGTTCGCTGTGCATCGTAAGGCCGTACAATTGTCGCGAAAGTCCCACGGCAAAATCGCAAATATCAATAATCTCTTGTACCTCGCCGAGCCCTTCTTGGAGGCTTTTGCCCATTTCGTAGCTGACGAGCGTTCCTAATTCTGTTTTGTATTTTCTGAACTGTTCGCCCATTTGGCGCACAATTTCGCCGCGTTTTGGGGCGGGAACAAGCCGCCAAGTTTTAAAAGCTTCTTGGGCTTGTCCCACGACGGTGTCGTAGTCTTGGCGATTTGCTGATTGTACTTTTCCAATAAGTTTGCCATCCACGGGGGAATAAGACGCGATTTCTTCGCCTTGCCCAGCCCAAGAGACTAAACCCGTACTAATACCATGATTTGATTCCGCAATGCGGAGTGCGTTAAGGATGTTTTGCATGAAATAAAGGCCCGTAAAAACGGTTGATTTTTGGATGGATGATGAAGTTTCCGAAAGCAAATGTACAACAATTTACTATTGAAGTAGTGCTTTTCGGTACGCCGAAGGGCTTTGATTTTTATGGGCTTTGAAGACCCGGTTGAAATAGGCAATGTTGCCAAATCCACATTCAAAACTTACGTCGGTGATGCTTTTGTTGGTTGCCAACAACCGACAGGCTTGGTTGACCCTAAATTGGTTCATGAAGTCGGTGAACGTCAAATTCATCATTTTTTTGAAATAATGGCAAAACGAAGGCACGGCCAAATGGGCTACTGAAGCAACTTCTTGAATGTCAACGGGTTTTTGGTAGTTTTCTTCCACGTATTTGAGGATGCGGTTGAGGCGGGCTTCGTCTTTTGAGTTCATTTCGAGCTTCAACCCTTCCATGTTTAGCAGCGAATACTCTTCCGTATGCGCCAATAGGTGGAGAATTTGGATCAATTCCATCAGCCGCTCAAACGGCGACAACGAGAGTAATTTTTTAAGTCGTTTTTGCACCCGAACTTTGGTATCACCGTGAAAACACACGCCCTGTTTCGACCGCGCAAACAACTGACGGATGGGCGTCATTTCGGGCATTTCGAGAAACTGTTCGCCCCAAAAATTCTCTTTGAGTTGAACCACAATTTCTTCGTGGGTGCCGATGGCTTCTTGCCCAAAGCCCGAATGGGGTAAGTTGGGGCCGATAAATACCAAATCGCCGTCTTCGTACTGGCTAATGTGCGTCCCTACGTGCCGCCGCCCCGAACCCCCAAAAACACTGACGATTTCGTACTCGGGGTGATAGTGGTATTGCCAACGGAAAAGCTCAGGCAAAACGACGTTATGAATGATTCGGAACGAACTCCCTTCGTCGGGTTGAACAATCTCGTATTCAGTTTTCATACCCTGTGTTAAGCTATTTTTGGTAAAAATAAGAAAAAGATTCTTAATACAGGATAAAAACTGAACAATAGAAGCCTATTTTTATTTCAAAATAAAGTTGAATTTTGTTGTGAAAAAATTGGACTTGGCTTTATCTCACTCACCTATGATGAAAGGGGAGCGCTTTCAATCGCTCCCTTTCCTTTTTCCCACCGATTTTCGTTCTATTGTCGCTCGACCCTTAAACGTCTAACCATAACCAATTCTCTAAATGCAATCGTACTGGAAAATTAAGCTGTCGATTTTTCTAAATTATTTCGTTTTTGCCATTTTGCTCAATAGCGTAGGAACGGTGATTTTGCAAGTTCAACGCACCTATGGTGTATCCGAAACTTCGGCCTCGGTGCTCGAAGCTTTCAAAGATTTGACCATTGCGGCCGTTTCGTTTATTGTGGCTTCTTATATCAACCGATTGGGATACAAACGCGCCATGTTGATTGCTTTGGGTGGCAATGCGTTGATTTGTTTTTTAATGCCCACCATTCATTCATTTGGCATGACAAAACTCCTTTTTGCCGTTGCAGGTGCGGGTTTTGCGCTCATCAAAGTGTCAGTTTATGGAACAATTGGCTTGGTGACAGCCGATAAAAAAGAGCATATCAGCCTCATGAATTTCATTGAGTCTTTCTTTATGATTGGGATATTAACTGGCTACTTCATTTTTACCAGTTTTATGGACGAATCCACGCCGACGGCTTGGCTCAACGTGTACTATATGCTGGGGGGCATTGCGTTGGTGGCTTTTTTGCTTTTACTAACGACTCCTTTGGATGAGTCGTCGTTAAAAGTCGATAGTGATAAGCCCATTTTTGAAGATTTTGCCGAAATGCTTCGCTTGGTCATTTTGCCTTTGGTGTTGGTGTTTGTGATTTGTGCGTTTACCTACGTTTTGATTGAGCAAAGCATCATGAGTTGGCTCCCGACTTTTAATAATAAAGTACTGAAACTGCCCGCAACTTTGAGTATTCAAATGGCTAGTTTGTTGGCGATTGCCACAGCTTTGGGGCGTTTTTTAGCAGGTGTTGTATTAAAGAAATTCAATTGGTTGGTGGTACTGATTGGCTGCTTGGTGATTTCAGCGGGGTTGGTGCTCGTCGCGTTACCGTTGGCGGCAGGGGTCGATACATCGGCTGTAACAGGCTGGGGGAATGCACCTTTAGCGGCTTTTATCTTCCCGATGATTGGGTTGTTTTTAGCTCCCATTTATCCTGCCATTAATTCGCTCATCTTGAGCTCTTTGCCCCTGAGACAGCACGGAATCATGTCGGGGTTGATTGTGATTTTTTCGGCATTGGGTGGAACAACGGGCTCGCTCATAACAGGTTACGTATTTGAACATTATGGGGGACAAACGGCTTTTTACTTTTCTCTTGTACCCATCAGCATTTTGACCGTCGCGCTGTTTTTCTTTAGCCGTCTGCAAGGCTCAAATAGCTCAGTTGATATGAGCGGAGCGGGAGCGGGGCATTGAGGAGTGTCGAAGGGAGAGGGCAGAGTGTCGAATTTTACCCTCCCGAAAGTTTTGAACTTTCGGGAGGGTCAGAATATACCAAAATAACGTTGTAAGATGACTATTTCAGAAGCACAAAAATCAGGTTTTTTGTTGGCCGAATCATTGGGCGATTTGTACGAAGATGTTCAGCAAAGTGCGCTATTTTCGGATTCTAAAACGTTTATGGATGCCGTAGCTAAAGAACCCATCGAACAGATTGTTGAAGCGTATCTTGCTCAGAAACAGACGACTTCGTTCGATTTAGCTAGTTTTGTTACGGCGCATTTTTTGCTGCCTACCGAGCAGCCAACGGGATATTATAATGACGCTTCCAAACCCATCAAACAGCACATTGAAGACCTGTGGACGGTTTTGACACGACAGCCGCAAGATACGGGTGGAACCTTGATTACGTTGCCTTATTCGTATGTTGTACCTGGTGGACGCTTTCGGGAGGTATATTATTGGGACTCGTATTTTACTATGTTGGGGTTACAAGTTTCAAAGCGGATAGATTTGATTGAGGCGATGGTCAATAATTTTGCGTATTTGATTGATCACGTGGGTTTTATTCCCAACGGTAATCGAACGTATTACCTTGGGCGTTCGCAGCCGCCGTTTTTTGCGCTGATGGTTTCGTTGCTGGCCGAAGAAAAAGGGGAGGAGGTGTGGAAACGTTATTTGCCGCAACTGGAAAAAGAATATTCGTTTTGGATGAAGGAAGAAAATGAGGACGTTGAGGCAAGTTATCGGCGAATAATCTTGCCAAACGGTGCCGTGCTGAATCGTTATTGGGACGATAATGCCCTGCCCCGTCCCGAAGCCTACAAAGAGGATGTTGAATTGGCGCATGAAGCGTCTCATTCTACGGCCGAAACAGTTTATCGGCACGTGCGGGCGGCGGCCGAATCGGGCTGGGATTTTAGCAGTCGTTGGTTTAAAGATGGTCAATACATGACGACCATTCATACGACCGATTTGCTTCCCGTTGACCTGAATTGCCTTCTTTTGTTTTTAGAACAATCGCTTGAGCGGGCTTATCGTTTGCAAAGCAAGCTTGTCAAAGCAGAGGAAGTTGCGGCATTGGCAGCGCAACGCGCATCGGCCATTCAAACGTATTGTTGGGATGCTTCGCAGGCGTTTTATGTGGATTATAATTGGGTAGAACAAGTACCTTCCGTTCATTTAACCTTAGCTGCTACCTTTCCGTTGTTTTTTGGGGTGGCTACTTCCGAACAGGCGAAACTGGTAGCAAGTCAATTAGAAGAAAAATTTTTAAAAACAGGAGGTTTAATCACCACTTTACAAACCACTCCTCAGCAGTGGGATGCCCCCAATGGCTGGGCACCTTTGCAATGGATGGCCTACGCGGGAGCAAAACGCTACGGCCTTACCGAAGTCGCCGATAAGATTGCTAAAAATTGGACAATAAGCTGTGAGGCATACTACCAAAAAACGGGCAAGCTCATGGAAAAATACAACGTTCAGACGGACGAGCTATTGGCCCAAGGAGGCGAGTACCCCAACCAAGACGGCTTTGGCTGGACCAATGGGGTGTATCTAAAAATGAAGCAGGAGTTAGGTTAGACTATCCAAGTTTTCAAAACTTGGATAGTCTAATCAATGGGAGATTGGCAATAAAGCAGAGCTTTGTCTAAACAGAATAAGTTCTTCTAGTGAATAGCTTAAAAAAAGCCCTTCTCCTGAAAGGAGAAGGGTTGGGATGAGGTAATACAATACTTATTTCGCTTTTTTGATTTCAAAAATCCGTACGCTGTTGGGAGCCATCTCTACCGAAACACCTTTTTGAGCTTCTACTGTTAGTGTTTCGGGGTGCATAAATATTTCTTTTAACGTATAATTTCCAGTGGCAGAAAGTCCCATCGTTTCCCACGCGTGGGCGGGTAGTTGAATGGTTGCTTTTGCGCCTTGTTGTAAATCAAAGTTGCAGACAATCAGGAGTTTTTGTTTGTCGGTATGGCGAAGGTAGGTGTACATTTTTGCGCTGTTGTAACCCGCAGTTTGACCGTTGGCGTATTGTAAGTCATAAAACGCCCCGTTTTGAACCGCGTCTGAGGTGTTGGTCAATTTCAGCAAATCTTGGTAAAACTTGCGCAGTGTTTTTTGATCGGGCGAAAGTTTTCCTCCGTCAAATTTCCCCCCGTTGACCCACGCTTGGTATTCAGGAACGCCCCAGTAGTCAAACATCGTGGTGCGCCCGTCTTCGCCCGAGAAACCTTCGGTAACGGTAGGCGTTACCCCTACTTCTTGGCCAAAGTAAAGCATTAACGGCCCCGTGTGGAGCGTAGCCGAAACGACCATGGCAGGAATGGCGTAGAACGGATTTTTGGCAAAATACCTCGACGCAATCCGTTGTTCGTCGTGATTTTCGAGGAAACGAAGCATCCGATTGCTAAAATTCCCCGATTCGTTTTGCCAAACGCGCGTGATGTCGCCCGTATGCCCGTGACCTTCCATCAGTCGGCGGAGCGAGTCGTACAGACCTACTTTGTCGTAGAGATAGTCAAATTTTCCGTTGAAGAGGTAATTATGGTATTCGGCAGGATTGTAGATTTCGGCAATGAATATTTGATTTGGGTAAACCTTTTTTACTTCAGGAATCACCCAGCCCCAAAACTCAAAAGGCACCATTTCGGCCATGTCACACCGAAAGCCATCGACGCCCTTTTGTGCCCAATACAGCAAAATATCCCTCATTTTGAGCCAAGTACTTGGAATAGGATCAAAGTGTTTTTGGCGACCGTTGAGGTAATCAACCCCATAGTTCAATTTAATGGTTTCAAACCAGTCGTTAATGCTAGGTTTTGCGGTAAAAACGTCGTTTCCTGTCGCTTTCGCGGGATTCTCGACATAAGGAAACGCTTCCACACCTGGAGGAATCGGGACATTGTCAGGTACTTGAAACGCCTGATTGGGGAGGTAGTAAAAGTTATTTTGAGGGTCAAAAGCAACGTTTTTGTTGTCGTCTTCTCCAAAATCTTTGACGCCTTTGGGCTTCACATCTGAATGATACTGCCGCGCAACGTGGTTGGGAACGCAGTCGATAATTACCTTCAAATCGGCTTTGTGTGACCGCTCGACGAGGGCTTCAAACTCCTTCATTCGGTTTGGTACGTCAACGGCCAAGTCGGGATTAACGTCGTAATAATCTTTGATGGCATAGGGCGAACCCGCAATTCCTTTGACGACGTACGGGTTGTCTTTAGGGATACCAAAGGCCGAATAGTCGGTCATGGTGGCGTGTTCGATGACCCCCGTAAACCAAACGTGTGAAATGCCGAACTTTTTGAGCGAGGTAAGGGCTTTGTCGGTAATGTCGTTGAATTTGCCAACGCCATTTTCGTCGCGACTTCCGTAAAATTTGTTGGTGGTTTTTAGATTGCCAAACAGGCGCGTGTAAATTTGATAAACTACAATTTTGTCAGAGGTGGGTAAAGACATACGCGGTGAAAATTTAGGTGAAGGCTGGGCAAGTGATTGAAAAGTTGATGCTACAGCAACCACCCCCAAGATGGTTTTGGTGAGTGCTTTCATTGATCATAGGTTAGTTAAAAAAAGGTTCTTTTTTCAAAAATAGGCGGATTCACGCATATTTGCAAGATGCAAGACGTCACTTCTCCTCCGCGTGTTCTTTTAGTAAGTACGGTTCATCCCGCCACCGACCCTCGGATTGTGGGGAAAATTGCATCTAGTTTACAGCAGCACTTTGAAGTGCAGGTACTTTTGCCCGAGCAGCCTGTTTCGGATGAATTTTTCAAACTTCGGTTTCCTTTTTTCAAACGGATTTGGCAAAGGGTATTGGTGGCTCAACCCGTGATATTGCTTCATTTTCTGAGAACCCGCCCGCAATTTGTTCATATTTTTGTGGCCGAATTACTGCCACTAGCCTTTGTTTTTCAGTGGCTTGGTGCAGAAGTAATTTACGAAGTACAGGAAAATTTATACAAAAAAATTCCTCTCAAAACCTATAACCGTGGCTGGCTTTGGGTACGTCTTTTTCAGTTTTTTGACCAACGTGCCCGAAAGTGCTTCAAATTTGTTTTTACCGAAGACGCTTACCTCAATGAATACCAGAACCTTACGAAACCCTACGCGGTAGTTCACAATTTTGCCTCTTCGCACTGGCTTTCGGTTCCGTCGCCCGTTCCAAATCTTGACCAACCTACTTTTTTTTACGCAGGTGTCATAAGTATTGAGCGGGCGTTTGATACGCTTGTAAAAGCAATTGTTGTGGTCAAAAAGAAATATCCCTCGGTTCGTGTTCAGTTGTTTGGCCCCGTACGTATCCCTAACTTGACCCAATTAGAAGGGTACCAAGAAGCCAAAGAAAACCTGATTTTTTACGGTTACCAAAGTCAATCAGAGGCGTTTGTGCACGCCCGTGAGGCATTGGCGGGAATTGCACTGCTCAAGCCAGTCGGCGATTATGTCGATTCTTATCCCACCAAATTGTTTGATTACATGGCCTTGGCATTACCCGTCATTACGTCCGATTTGCCGTTGTTAACAAATGTCGTCAATGAAAGCCAATGTGGGTTTTGTGTCAACCCGTATGATTCGGATGCGTTGGCAGAACAGCTAATTAGGTGCATCGAAAACCCCGAAAATTTAAAAAAAATGGGAGAGAGCGGCCGTAATGCAATAAAGGAAAAGTACAATTGGGACAATGAAGTAAAAAAGCTGATAGAATTGTACCAAAAATAGAAATGGCAATATCATTTCACATCTTTTACGCAACGAAAACCGACGTGAAAAAGGCTAGTTTCGGGCGATGACGACGAGCGCCCCGATACCCGATACCCGTGACACCAAGTGGGTTCGCACAAAAATGAACCGCCGCGTTGGGCACGTTCGGCCGAGATATCTCCCTCGCGAACGGGTACTCTAAATAATGCTTCGTAGTTAAATTTTAAATTCGATTGCCATTCCCAAACGTTCCCGCTCATGTCGGTGAGGCCGAGGGGTGTTTTACCAAATTCGCCTACGGGCGAAGTATAAAAGAAACCGTCTTCGTTGAAGTTTTTGACGGGGAATTTGCCCTGCCAAATGTTGGCATTGTACTTGCCTCCCGTCTGAATGTCGTTGCCCCAAGGGTAAAACGTACGGCTATTGTTGGCATTTCGGGCGGCGTGTTCCCATTCCATTTCGCAAGGAAGGCGTTTGCCTGCCCATTTGGCGTAGGCATTGGCATCGTTCCACGACACTTGCGTAACGGGGTGATTATCAGGTGCAGCGGGGAAGTCAGTCCCCATTGGATGATGCCAGTTGGCGCCGTCTTTTAGAATCCATTGTTGTTCTGTTGATTCATCAATGATACCGCCGTTTCCAAATTTTTCTGCTTCTGTTTTGTAATTGGTTGCTTCCACAAATGTCCGAAATTCGCCTACCGTGACGGGGTGTTCGTCCATATAAAAAGGGGCTATTTTAGCCCAAAAAGAGGGACGTTCGTGCTGATGGCCATCGTCAGAACCAATTTGTACAACGCCTCCTTTGACGTAGAGCATTCCGTCGGGGGCACTTATTTTCGTAGGGGTGGAAACAGTCGTATCAGCAGGTTTTTCCAACCCTAAGTATAATACAGAAGGAGGGAAACCAAGCTCTTTTACAAATGCCTCGTTGAGGACAACTGTTTTTGTTTCTTCTTGTTGCTGTTCCGAATTTGAATCATCCGTTGACTGACAGCCCGCAAAAAGTAAACCTATCGAAAGGAAATAAAGTGAAAAATAGTGCGACATTGGTGAGAAGGTGTAAAAGAGCCTTCATCTCAAAACCTCCCCAAAAACCTCATCAAGTTTGGCAACGGGGATAATTTGGATGTTGTAGTTTTTGAAAATCAACCCTTTAACATTGTATTTGGATATATAAATTTTCTTAAAACCGAGCTTTTCAGCCTCCGCTATGCGCCCTTCGATTCGATTGACTGCCCGTACTTCGCCTCCGAGTCCGACTTCGCCCGCGAAACAAATCGACGGAGGAACGTACGAATCTTCGTACGAAGAAGCAAGGGACGTAACGACTGCCAAGTCGATGGCAGGGTCTTCGACACGTAAGCCACCTGCTACATTAAGGAAAACATCTTGTGTTCCTAACCGAAAACCGCCGCGTTTTTCGAGTACGGCCAACAACATTTGTAAGCGCTTGTTGTCAAAACCCGTACTGCTACGTTGAGGTGTTCCGTAGTTGGCGACACTCACAAGCGACTGAATTTCAATCTTTAAGGGTCTGTTTCCTTCCAACATCGAGCCAATCGTAATGCCGCTGAGGTGCTCTTCTCGTTGGGAGATTAAAATTTCGGAAGGGTTGGTGACTTGACGAAGTCCTGAGCCTAGCATCTCGTAGATTCCCAGTTCGGAGGTGCTGCCAAAACGGTTTTTGGTCGTACGTAAAATACGGTAAGTGGTATGGCGGTCGCCCTCAAATTGCAGTACAGTGTCCACCATGTGTTCGAGGGTTTTGGGCCCTGCGAGGTTTCCATCCTTGGTAATATGCCCAATCATAAATACGGGAACCCCGCTTTCTTTGGCATATTTCATCAACTCTGCGGCACACTGACGCACCTGCGACACACTTCCCGCCCCCGACTCAATCAGCGACGATTGCATGGTTTGGATGGAGTCGATGATGAGGACATCAGGGTCAAATTCTTCAATTTGACGAAAAATATTATCAGTAGAGGTTTCGGTGAGGATGAAGCAATTGTTGTTTTTACTGCTCAAACGCTCCGCTCGCATTTTAATTTGCGATTCACTTTCTTCTCCCGACACGTACAACACTTTTTGGGTAAGCGTAAGGGCGATTTGGAGCATCAACGTTGATTTCCCAATGCCAGGCTCGCCTCCAATCAATACCAGTGAACCTAACACAATTCCGCCCCCCAAAACACGATTAAGCTCGGCATCGGAAGTGACGATGCGAGGTTCTTCTTCGTATTTTATTTCGTTGATGGCTTTCGGTTTGGGGGCTAAACTCACCGATTTCCATTGGGCCAACGGCCCTTTTTTATCTTCTTTCTCAATGACTTCTTCTACCAAGGTATTCCACTCGCCACACGACGGGCAGCGCCCCATCCATTTAGTGGCTTGGTGCCCACAATTTTGACAGAAATAGGCTGTTTTTACTTTTGCCATGTAAGAATGTGATTGGTTTGTGTTGCACTGTAGGTGAAACGTATTAAAATAAAGTGGCCTCAACGCTCGGTGAAAGATGTCACCCCGATGGGGCTTTGAGGATAGTTTGCGTTATTCATTCTACTAAGATTTAGCCCCTCTGGGGCATTGTAGCGATTAACTTGTGCTTTCACACTTTCGTCATCATCTAAACAAAAAGCGTTGACAGTGACTCCACCATCAACGCTTTTTATATGAAAATGGAGGCATTCTAGCGCTCGTTCATTGGAACGAAATCGCGAGGAGTAGCACCTGTGTAAATCTGACGCGGGCGGCCAATTGGCTCCTTGTTGGTACGCATTTCTTTCCATTGAGCAATCCAGCCTGGAAGGCGACCAATCGCAAACATCACCGTAAACATGTTGGTAGGAATACCCAAGGCACGGTAAATAATGCCTGAATAGAAGTCAACGTTTGGATACAAGCGACGGCTCACGAAGTATGGGTCGTGAAGGGCGGCTTCTTCTAAGCCTTTGGCGATTTCCAACACTGGGTCGTTTACGCCCAATTTCGCCAATACATCATCCGCCGCTTTTTTGATGATTTTGGCGCGTGGGTCAAAGTTTTTGTAAACACGGTGGCCGAAACCAAACAAACGGAAACCGCTTGTTTTTGCGTTTTTCGCCATGTCCACGTATTTCGCCACATCACCACCGTCGGCTTTAATGTCTTCCAACATTTCGATAACCTCTTGGTTGGCACCACCGTGGAGCGGTCCCCACAAAGCACAAATACCCGCCGAGATAGACGAATAAATGTTGGCTTTTGAAGAACCTACCAAACGAACCGTTGAGGTAGAGCAGTTTTGCTCGTGGTCGGCGTGGAGAATCAATAATTTGTTGAGCGCTTTTGAAACAACAGGATCGACTTTGTATTCTTCCACGGGCAAAGCAAACATCATGTGAAGGAAGTTAGAGCAATAGTCTAACTCATTCTTAGGATAGTTTACTGGGTGGCCTTGTGATTTTTTGAACGACCAAGTCGCGATGGTTGGCAATTTGGCCAACAAACGAATGATATGAAGTTCTGTGCTGTCAGGGGCTTTTTCGTCGTACGAATCGGGGTAAAAAGCACTCATGGCACTTACCAACGACGACAACACGCCCATCGGGTGAGCGTTTACGGGGAAGCCATCGAAAATTCTGCGCATATCTTCGTTTACCATCGTATGGATACGAATTTTATGCTCAAATGCCTCGTATTCGGCTTGCGTTGGAAGCTCTCCGTAAATTAATAAGTAGGCTACTTCCAAAAAAGTAGCTTTTTCCGCAAGTTCTTCAATTGAGTATCCACGATACCGCAAAATCCCTTCTTCTCCGTCCAAAAATGTAATTGCACTTTTGGTTGCACCCGTGTTTTTATAACCACTGTCAATAGTTATATAACCTGTGGTATCACGAAGAGTGTTGATGTCGATGGCTTTTTCTTTTTCCGTCCCTTCGATGGTAGGAAATTCATAGGTTTTTCCTTCTACTATTAATTGTGCTTTATCTGACATACAGTGGGTATTTATGAATATTAGATGGATTTGGACTAAGCTACAATTTTCCGAAAAAATTTCGGATTTTCTTAGTGAAAACCTACTTTTTTTAAACGTTTTTCGCAAAATTAGTATTGATATACGTTGTTTGCGGAGTTCTAGTGCCGTTAAAAAAGTAGGGTACTAAGACCTTGACTAATGTTGAATTTCGCCATTTTTGATGACCAATTTGACATTGCGAACGTCGCTTATCCGAACGTCGGGGCGTCCTTCAACCGCCACTAAATCAGCCAAAAAGCCCGTTTTGATTTGGCCAAGCTGTTCTTGGTGGAAAACGCGGGCGTTGACCGACGTCGCCGAACGCAGCACGTCGAGGGGTTTCATGCCATAATCGACCATCATTTCCATTTCACGGGCATTGTCTCCGTGAGTAAAAACACCTACGTCGCCCCCGAAACAAATCGTAACTCCTGCGTCTAGGGCTTCTTTAAAAGTCTTTCGTTTGTTTTTGATTCTTTCGGGCTCGGGTTCAATGCCCTTTTTCCAACCTCGGTACTGCGTGATAGCATCGCCTGCGGCGAGGGTAGGGCAGAGTGCAACGCCCTTTTCTTTCATCAATGCAAAGATTTCGGGCGTACCTGCATCGCCGTGTTCGAGGGTTTCGCATCCTCCCAAAATCGCCCGTCGCATTCCTTCGACACTCCCTGCGTGGGCAATCACGGGGCGGCCGCTGCTTTGGGCTGTTTCCACAATGAGTTTGATTTCGTCAACCAAGAACGTAGGGCGTGCTTCACCCATCAAACCCCAACGATAATCGGCATAAATTTTAATCACGTCGGCTCCTTTCCCGATTTGATTTCGTACTGCTCGAATGAGCGGGTCGCGGCCGTCGGCTTCTTCTGCACCTTGCGGTACGGTCACGTCGGTACTAAAGCCCTTGGGGGCGTAGCTACCCGTTGCAATCAGGGCTTTGGTGGCAATAATCATGCGTGGGCCTGGGACAATTCCTTGTTGGATGGCTTGTTTTAAGCCTACATCGTCAAATTCAGCTCCTTCTGTTCCCAAATCACGTACGGTTGTAAAACCTGCCATTAACGTTTTCTTGGCGTGAACCACCGCCCGCGAAGTACGAAGTGAACGTGCTTCTTTGAGTACTTGGTCGTCCCAAGTTGTTTCGTTGTAGGGGTGTAAAAACAAATGGGAATGCCCTTCTATAAAACCAGGAAGTAGCGTACACCCTTTTAAATCAATGATTTCAGCTTTGGAAGACTGGGGAGCGGCGGTGATTGATTTGACATCGCCAACGGCAATTATTTTATCATTTACGACCAGGACGCTCCAATTTTCGCGAATGTCTTGCCCATCAAAAACGCGGTCGGGGCGTAGTAAAAACGATTTTTGAGCGACAACGGTATGGGTCGCCAAAAGAATTATCCAAATGATTCGATTTAGTTGATGAAGTGACATGCTTGTTAATTTGTATCCTACAAAAATAGGCGTCAAACTGCATTTATAACCTCAAAATGTACCTGAAAGTTTTAACATTTAGCTAAAAACAGAACGTTAGCCATGATTTTGAAGAAAGTAAAAGAATGGTTTTGGAATTTTACCAAACGTTCGTTTGGTAAAATAGATTTGTTTTTTCACCTTTGTACACCACACGGTCAGACGCGGTAGTCAGACCGTAAGTACGTTTGTAAGATGTATCTGTCTGACTGCCGTCTGACAGAGTTGGTCAGAGTTATCTGTCAGACGATAGTCAGACAGAGTTGGTACCTATAAACAACCATAAATGCCCATTCAAAAAGTCACCAAAGAGGAAGTTGTAAAACAAGCCCTGTTTTTGTTCAAAAAACAAGGGTATCACCGTACAAGTATGTCCGACCTTGCGGCGGCTTGTGGGCTGCTAAAAGGAAGCTTTTACCATTATTTTAGCAGTAAAGATGCTTTAATGTTGGAAGTTCTTGAAACAGTCCATCAGTATTTTGCCACAAGGGTCTTTTCTATTGCTTACGACGAAACATTAATGCCTCGGGAACGCCTTCAAAAAATGATTACGAAACAAATTTATGTTGCAGCAAGCACAGAAGGTGGCTGTTTGATGGGAAATATGGCAATAGAAACGGCCCTAGTAACACAAGAGTTCTTACCAAAAATGCGGGAGTTTTTTGAGGAATATCTACGCGCATTGGCGCATTTATATAGTTTCAAATGGGAACCAACTACGGCTCAGAAATTGGCCGAACAGGCCATCGTTGAATACGAAGGAGCATGGATTATGGTGAAATTGACCCAAAATAACCATTTTTTACAAGATGTGCTTCAACGCGCCCTTGACCGATTTGATACGGTGAATTAATGATAGTAAAATCTAATTAACCTAACACAGCTATTGAAAATGAAGGAAATAACACTTACCATACCAACCACCGATGGTTTTGACTTGTCGGCAATTCTTTATGAGTACTCAGGCCAGCCCAAGGGTGTGGTTCAGTTTAATATAGGCACAGGGATGCGGAAAGAGTTTTACGGCAATTTGGCACGCTTCATCGCCGAACAAGGATTCATCGTGTGCCTATGGGAATACCGAGGCATGGGCTGGTCGAGGCCAGCAGATAAAGAAGTATTTTCGACCATCACAATGCAAGATTGGGCCAAAGACATGAGCGAAGTGCTCGCCTTTTTGGAACAGCGTTACCCAGATTGGCCCAAATTAATGATTGGTCATAGCATCGGAGGGCAGTTACTAGGGCTGATGCCCAATCATGCTATTTTGAAAGGAGTGGTCTTACTTACAAGTTCGACGGGTACGTGGTGGCGTCAGACCTTTCCATACCGATTGAAAGCCTTTTTTTTCTTTAATATATTGTCGCCGCTGACGGCTCCTTACTGGGGGTATTTGCCCGCCAAGCGAATGAAACTTATGGAAGACCTACCCAAAGGCTTGATTATGGAGTGGCGTTCGTGGTGCAATTCAGAAAATTATCTATTTGATTTTTTAGACAAAACCATTCCCCGACATTATTATAATGAAGTAAGGTTGCCAATAAAGTCATATTGGACTACCGACGACCCTATTGCCAATGCACATACCGTTCCTGCGCTGTTGAAACATTTCCGAAATGCTGATATTATGAATGAAGCCCTTCGGCCCAAAGACTACCGTGTAAAGCGGCTAGGGCACTTTGGCGTATTTTCAAGAAAGTTTAAAGAGTCATTTTGGCGAAAAGTGGTGAATGATCTTGAATTGATGCTGACCAAAAATCATCACTATAATAATCCAGCATTGCGAAAAGTCAATTTGTAAATAGTTAAACAACACATTTTATGAACAAGACAGAATTGAAAGGACTGCTCCAAGAGCGAGTCCAAGGAGTTGTTGTGTTTTCAGAAAACCAAACATCCGAAATTTTTTATGCCAAACCCGCCGTTGATGTATGGTCGGTGGCAGAGAATGTTCAGCACCTGATTTTGTCGGTGCAGCCATTGACGCGGCTTTTTGGTGCCCCTAAATCGTATTTTATTGAAAAATGGGGAAAAGCACCCTATGGGTCGAGAGGGTATGAACAGATGGTAGAGATTTACGACGCGGCGTTGGGAGGAGGAGGAGGAGCAACGGGAGCGTTCGTTCCATTGGCGACGACACCTTCTAAGGAACAACTGCTAGGGGAGTTCGTGCAAATACACCAAATGCTGTTACAATTGGTGGAAGCCAATTGGTCGGAAGAGGAGCTGGACGAGTACCCGATACCACACCCACTTTTGGGGCTAATTACCGCCCGAGAAATGTTGTATTTTACCGCTTATCACCTCCTTCATCACCATCAAATTATGCAAAAAAGGGTGGAACAAGTAGCTTAAAAAAGTAGCCCTAAAAGCGAATTTGTACATTTCCGTTAGCAAAAAGGATTATTATTTGTGGTACTTTTCTCATTTTCGTTGTACTATTTAAAGAACTTTTCATTTTTAGCAAAAATTTATTTGTACTGAACTAAGCAGAGGTTGAATTTTTCATTCAAGAAGAAAGGTTGTTTGTACTATTCTAAGAAAAGGTTGAAACCCAAGATATGAATTTATCAAGAGGGTGTTTTTACCCTATTTTTTTGTAAATCAAAATCTTACACCTTTGCATTGTCAAAGCGAAGTCACCGCGACTGAGCGGCACAAGATGGTACAAAAACTATAACACACTATGAAAAAGATCACAATGCTTTCGACAGTATTTGCAGCTATGATGCTCGCAACCGCAGGAACTGCTTCGGCAGAAACTCACCTCCTTACCAAAGATGTAAAATTGGTAAAGCGTGACACCAAGAAGGTTGAAGTAAAAATCAACCAACCTAATGTAGGCGTACTTGATGTAGTAATTAAAGATATAGATGGCGTAATCGTTCACGAAGGAATTTTTGAAGTAAACGAAGGCGTATCAACTCAATTGAACCTTAACGCACTTCCAAATGGCGAGTACGTTATGAGTTGCTCTAACAACAATTTCTGGTCGGCACAAACACTTTTCATCAAAAATGGCAACGTGGAAATCGACGAGAATAGCTACAAAGAAGCGGTTCTTCCTAAAGTAGAAGCGTTTGGTGTAAACCGTTTTGAAGTATCAACTTCTAACAGAAACGTAGCAGATATGAGCGTAGCGATCACAGACTTGGCTGGAACACCAATTTATAACAGTTATTTGTCAGCAGGTAGCCGTTTTAACTTGAGCCACTTGCCAGCAGGTGAATACGCTTTTGAATTTACAGTGGCTGACAAATCTTTCAAGAAATTCGTGAAAGTTAAATAAGCCAACAGTTGCAATGACTTCTCAAAAAAACAGACTATAACCACATCATCTTGCGATTTTGCGACACCCGTCGGCGGAGAACCCGCCGACGGTTTTTTTTATGGTTAGTCCAAAAACCAGCCTGCAATCCATTGGGTCAATGACAAGCCAATGCTAAATAGCAATGCGGCGATGGCACTCGAAACGCTGAAACCATCGACCAAGTAAGCGCATAGATATACAAGGGCGATGTTGATGATAAAATAAAACAGCCCAAGCGTCAGAATGGTGATAGGGATAGACAAAAACTGTAAAACTGGCTTTACGAAGGTGTTGAGGAGCCCCATCACAATGGCAACAATCACGGACGTAGTGAGGGAGTCCACATAAAATCCTTGTAAAACACGGCTGGCGACAATTACCACAACGGTGCTGATAATGAGTCGAATAATTAGGCTAGTCATTGATTTATAGGTTTTTGGTTAGAAAAGCTGATTGTAAACAAAGGTCAGGTTGTGGGCAACCTGACCCACATTCGTTATGAAACCGCAAGGTTGGCCGAATCGAACTGCAACTTGATGAGGCTGGCGTAAAGGCCGTCTTCGTTGAGAGCAAGCTCGTCGTGGGTGCCTGACTCTAAAATGGTGCCGTCTTTGATGACATAAATGCAGTCCACGTTGCGAACCGTCGCCAAACGGTGCGCAATGATAATTGTCGTGCGGTTTTGCATCAGTCCATCGAGGGCTTCTTGCACCAATTTTTCTGATTCAGCATCGAGTGAGCTTGTTGCTTCGTCCAAAATCAGGATTTTAGGATCTTTCAAAATGGCGCGTGCAATGGCAATGCGCTGACGTTGCCCACCCGAAAGTTTTATTCCACGTTCGCCCACAACGGTTTCCAATCCTTCAGGGAAAGATAAAATAAAGTCTAGTGCGTTGGCTTTGCGGGCGGCTTCGCGGATTTCTTCCTCGGTGGCATTGGGTTTTCCATAGGCAATGTTTTCACGAATCGTTCCGCCAAATAGCATCACTTCTTGCGGAACGACGGCGATATTTTGACGGTATGCTGTAATGTCAAGTCCTTGAATATCATTGCCATCGACCAATATTTTTCCTCCAACGGGCTGATAATAACGCATCAATAATTGAACAATTGTTGACTTTCCAGCCCCACTGTAACCCACCAGCGCAATTTTACGACCTGCGGCCACGTCAAGCGAAATATCTTTCAACACCGTTACGTCGGGACGAGTGGGGTAGGTGAATTTAACGTTTTGGAAAGAAATCGTACCGTTAATCGGAGCAACTGCTTTGGGCGATTCAATTTCGACTTCGGAGGTTTCGTCCAAAATCTCCAAAAGACGTTCCGACGCTCCCAAGGTTTTTTGGATTTGGGCGTACATATCTCCCAAACCACCAATTGACCCACCAATAAACATGGTATATAGAATAAAGGTCATAAGTTCTGAGAGTGGCATTTCGCCGCTTTGAACGAGGGTAGCACCGTACCAAACCACCCCAATGATGCCACCAAACAACGCAAAAATGATAAACGAAACGAAGCCGCCACGGAAGCGCCCTGCTTTGAGTGCTGCTACGATTACGTTGTCGAGGGCTTTGCCATAGCGCTGAACCTCAAGGCGTTCGTTGGTAAAAGCCTTTACTACGTTGACCGATTGAAGTGTTTCTTCCACAATGACGTTGGCAGTAGCCAATTCATCTTGGGCTTTTTTAGAAAGTTTACGAATAAAACGCCCAAATACCATCGCAATCACAATAGCGACAGGGAAGGTGGCCAGCATAAAAATGGTCAATTTCCAAGAAATAAAGCAAATGATACCAATACCCACAACCACCGTAGCGAGCGAACGAAACAGTTCAGCAAGGGTAAACGAAAGAACGTCTTGGAGCGATTGAACGTCGGAAGTAATGCGGCTCATTAGTTCACCTACGCGACGCTGTTCAAAAAAGGAAACTGGCAACGAAATGATTTTGCTGTAAACCGTCCGACGAATATCGGCCATACTTTTTTCGCTGACAATCGAAAAGAAAAAGATGCGCCCAAACGAGAATACCGATTGCAGAATTAAAACCCCTACAAGTACCAAGACAACTTGATTGATGGTGTAGGACGATTTTCCTTCAATCACGGCTGTTATTTCCCCAATCAGTTTTGGGAAAAGTAAGTTGGTGGTTAAGGATAAAAACAAGAATAAAATGCCGACGATAAAGGTGTTTCGATAGGGGAGAATGAATCGAAAAATCTTTAGTGTTTTTTGGAGGCTCTCTTTGGTGAGTTTACGTTTTTTATCTTCGGGCGACAACTCGGTGCCCGTTCCTCTGCCTTTAGCCATTGGTATGAATGAATAGTGAGTTAAATAAGGGATAATCTGATGACAAAGGTAATCACAACTTGGTTCATTCTTCGTCCTTTTGTCCTTTGTAATTTGCCTCTTCAAAAATCTGCCGAACGTTGGTGTTCGTCATCAATTCGGTCAGCGTGGTGTTTGGTTTTTTGTGCAAATATTCTCCTACAATGCGCCAACCTACCCAACGGGCAATGCCACCTGGGCAATATTGACTGATTTCGGGGGTAGCGGGGCGTTCGCTAATGAAGCGTTCTTTTTCGGTGTCGCGGGTTTGGTACAAAAGTTGGCGGTCTAAAAAGTAGGCCCAAATATCCTGCTGGGAAGCGTACACGTCGGTAAGTTGTTCGCCTGAATAACCAATGATGAGGCTATCAGGTGTTTCGGGAGAAACGTGTTTGACAAACTCAAATCCTTTGCCGTACCAAATCATATCGGCCAAGAGCGTTTTGTCCTCGTTAGGTACTTTGTTGTATTTCTGAGAAATGAAGAACAAAATGCCAGGAGCGATATATTCTTTTTGGTAACGACGAAGTTGATAATCAAAAAGTTGTGGTCGGTATTTGGCTTTTGGGCCACCAAAATAATCCAACCCTATGACAATAATGCTGTCTGATACGTACAAATCAGTACCCATAAAACCCGTGATGGTTGTTACGATTTCGGGAGCTTTAAAATCAGGATAAGAAGCTTTGATTTGCCCAAAAGCTTGTTGGAGCTGGGTTTGTAAAAAAGTCAAGTCCGCAAACTGCGTTTGGAGTTCTTGGCTAAACTGTTGTAAGTCACGATTAGAGATGTTTTGGTACAACTGATTGGTAATCATTGAGTCAGCCACGCCCGAGGGCAAGCCAAAATAGTCTCTTAAAATGGGGTTTTTCTGGAGCAACAGTGATAGGTCGGCGGGGGATTTTGCCGAAAAAAATTCTTTTTCGAGGCGTCGAATGCCAATTGGCACTTCTTGGGGTTTTTGTTCGCAGGCATTGAAAGTAAGCCCAAAAGCAATAAGAACGAGGAATGAATAAATAGCTGCTTTCATTGAAAATTTTGATGACGTATTTTAAACGTAGAAGCGGCCTAAAAAAGTTTGAAGCAGGGCTAGAAAACCGCTTTTGGTGTTTTGCGCGTCGGAGACGCTGAGCCGTTTGCGCCCCGAATCGGAGTTCGGGGCGAGAGAAAGTTAGGCCGTTTGCGCCGCGAATTTCATGTTTGCGTCGGAGACGCTGGGCCGTTTGCGCCCCGAATCGGAGTTCAGGGCGAGTATTTTCAAGAGATTTCCGTTAGATTTACCCCATAATTTGTGAACAATACTTTTTCTCTCATGGCCAGATATTTGATAGCATTGATGTGTTGGGGATGGATGTGTAGCGCCTTGGCTCAGAAATTACCACCGATTCAGTACGAAGACCGTACGTACGAAACCACGATAAAAACAGTAGCGATTTACCCCGCGCCTAATGATATTCAAGACCCTGCGCGAACGACTTACTCCCCTGTAGTAAATGTCGAAAGTACCAATCCATTGATTGTGGAATTTGATGACCTCAAAGCACGCTATCGAACCTTGAGGTACCGTATTTTCCACTGCAATGCCGATTGGACATCGTCGGGCTTGAACGACATTGAATTTACGTACGAATACAACGACTACCCGATTAACACTTACCAGGCGTCGTTTAACACCAAAATTCCGTATTACCATTATACTTTTGAAGTACCAAGGTTAAAACTTTCGGGGAATTATGTGGTGGCGGTTTACGAAGATTCGCGGCCTGCCAAAGTCGTATTTACGCGTCGATTTATGGTCTATCAATCGAAGGTAAGCGTGTTTGCGCAAGTTCGGATGTCGTCAGGAATTGCCGAACAACGCACGCATCAGCAAATTGATTTTGACGTTGATTACCGAGGGTACGAAATCCTCTCTCCGCAAGAAGACTTAAAAATTGTGATTCGTCAAAATTACCGTTGGAACAAAATGATTACGAATCTGCGCCCAACCAACGTCCGTATTTTTGACCAAAAATTGGAATTCCGACCGTTTGATTTGTCCAATAACATGCTGGGAGGAAATGAGTTTCGTTGGTTTGATACCCGCATTTCGCGCGGGGTAGGTATGAGCGTGGACGATATTCAACAATTACCCGATCAGACCATTGCGCACCTTCGGGTTGATCAGTCGCGGGTAGGTGGTGGGGCAACTTTTCAGGCGCAAGACTTTAACGGTCAATACATTGTGCTAAACCGTGATGCAGCCAATAGCACCAATGAGGCTGATTATATTAATACGGTTTTTACGCTTCAAAGTCCGCAATATCCCAATGCCCAAGTATATGTCGGAGGGGCTTACAATTTATGGCAATTGGAAGATGCCAATCGGATGACCTACAATGCGACGAAAAATGTTTATGAAGCCAGTATTTTGATTAAACAAGGAATTGTGAATTACTATTATTTGGCAGTTGGGGCCGATGGAAAAATCAACGATACGGCTTTTGAAGGAAGTTATTCAAGTACGTCTAACGATTACGAAATATTTGTCTATCATCGTCCACCTGCTGCCCGCGCTGATCAACTGATTGGTTATCGTTTAGTTGAGTTTGGACGACGTTAAAAAAAACCTCCCGAAAGTTTAGAACTTTCGGGAGGTTGAAAAAACAGAGTAATATGGTTGATTTTCAAAGTTTTTTGGTGTTTGCTTTTGCTACTTTGATGCTGAACCTCACGCCAGGTTCGGACATGATTTACGTCGTTACCCGTAGCACATCGCAAGGGACAAAAGCAGGAATTGTTTCGGCTTTGGGGATTGCAGGAGGGTGCGTAGTCCACACATTGGCTGCGGTGTTGGGGCTTTCGGTCTTGATTGCCGAATCAGCATTGGCGTTCAATATTGTGAAGTACTTGGGCGTGGCCTATTTGTGTTATTTGGGATTCATGTCGCTCAAATCCACGAGCAGTTTATCGACCGAGGGTAAAGTAGAGACTATTCCTTTGAAAAAGCTGTTTTGGCAAGGTGTTTATACCAACGTTTTGAATCCCAAAGTAGCCTTATTTTTCTTGGCTTTTTTGCCCCAATTTTCCGACCCCTATTCGCCCGATTTTAAATGGCAAGTGCTGGTTTTAGGGATTTGGTTTAACTTTTCGGGGACCGTCGTCAATTGTTTGGTGGCAGTGTTGTTTGGGAAAGCAGGTGCGTATTTGAACCAATTGCCCAATTTTGCCCGTATCCAAAACAAAGTAACGGGCGTGATGATGCTTGGGCTTGGGGCGTATTTGGCGTTGGCAAAACGCAGTCAATAAACTACTTCAGCTTCTCGTTTTCGTGGTGGCGCGTCGCGTCGCGCTTGGTTTTCTTATCCAAATTTTTCTGAAAAGCTTCGGTCAAATCAACACCAGTTTGGTTGGCCAAGCACATGAGCACCCACAGAACATCGGCCATTTCATCGGCCAAATTTTTCTCTAAATCGGATTTTTTGAACGATTGGTCACCATAGGTACGGGCCATAATGCGGGCTAACTCTCCCACCTCTTCGGTCAAAATGGCCATGTTGGTCAATTCGCTAAAATAGCGTACTCCGTAGGTTTTAATCCACGTATCAACTTCTTGCTGTGCTTGTTCTAAAGTCATGGGAATGACGAATGTTTGAATGAATCGAATAACGAATAACAGATACCATCTATGCCTAGTCAACCAGCCAAATGCGGTCGGCGTCGTAGCCTTGCTCTTTCCATTCAACCAGTACGCGTTGAGAATCAAGGGTGTTTACTTTCATTCCAGTGTAGTCGGGCTCAACGGGAATTTCGCGGTTGTATTGGCGGTCGATAAGTACCAGTAGTTCCACTTTGCGAGGGCGACCAAAGGCTTGCATGGCATCAAGTGCGGCCCGAACCATCCGACCTGTGGCGAGTACGTCGTCAATCAAAATCACTTTTTTGCCTTCAATTACAAAATTGATTTTGGTCGCATTGGCTTTTAGCGGTTCACGTCGGCGAAAGTCATCGCGGTAAAAAGTCGCATCCAAATACCCAAGTGGAATGTTTGAACCTGTGATTTGGCGAAGTTCGTGGGCGACGCGTTCGGCAAAATAAATACCACGTGGTTGAAGACCCAACAAGACAGAATCCGAAAAATCTTGGTGGTTTTCGAGCAGCTGTTGGCATAGCCGACTGATCATAATTTCGAGCAAAGGACTGCTCAGGATAAGGCGATTTTGATTCATGTAACAATCACATTTCGAAAAATAAATTGAAACCTTGACTTTTAAGCCCATCTTTAATGGGTTGGTCATAAGTCCATAGTAAGCAATCTAATTGAAGAGCTAAAGCTACAAACGGAGTATCTTTTTCGTCAATGAGTTTGCATAGTCGATAAGCTTCTACGAAATTCCCAATTGAGATAAAATCTTCATTAATGAAGGTGATTTTCTGCAAAAGAAGATTTAAATATTCGTAAAATTCATCTTCTAATTGAGTATTATTCTTTAAAATTTTTTCTTTGTGTTTAAAAATCTCTACGATTAGAAATTTAGGAGCGTAAAATCGATATTGCTCTTGGGTAAGAAGCTCTCTTATGGTTGAATGTTTCAAACGCAGGGCTTTGAATACAACGTTAGTATCAATTACTACCGCAGTCTTACTCATTTATAAAACGCTCTTTATTTTTACTCCACCAATCACTCTTGATAGTTTCTCCTATTTCTTCTACCGATTGGTCAAAGTCAAGTTGATGAGCAAGCTCTTCTGTGCGTAATTTCTCCATTAGACGTAGTAACCACTCTTTGTCAAACATAGATTTGTCAAGAGTAATTAAGTACTTATCGCTGCTAGTGTCCAATTGAATCGTTGACATCGTGCTTTGTTTTTGTACAAATATAGAAATAACCAATCGTTACTCGCCCAACATTTCCAAAAACTCCGTTTCAGAAATCATTTTGACGCCCAATTTTGTGGCTTTGTCGAGCTTAGAAGCTCCCGCTTTTTCCCCTACAATCAAGAAGTTGAGTTTTCCCGAAACCCCGCTAACAAGTTTGCCGCCGTTTGCTTCAATTTTGTTTTCGAGTTGCTCGCGGCTCATACTGGCAAACGTGCCTGAGTATAAGAATGTCTTCCCTTCGAGGGAGTTTGACTCCATCACCACGGGAAGGTCGTCGGTTTCCATTTTGAGACCTGCGGCGCGGAGACGCTCGATGTAGGCACGGTTTTGGTCATCTGCAAAGTATTCTATCAAACTTTGGGCAATTTTTTCGCCGATTTCGGGGACATTACGTAGGGCTTCCAAGTCAGCATTCATCAGTGCGTCGATGTTTTTGAAATACGCAGCCAGTTTTTCAGCGACTGTAGCACCGACAAAACGAATCCCGATGGCAAACAATACTTGCTTGAAAGGAACTTGTTTGGATTGCTCAATTCCTTTTAAAATATTCTCAACGGTCTTTTCCTTAAACCCAATTCGCTTGGTTTTTCCCGTTTCGTCGTCGGTGATGACTTTTTCTAACCCAAATAGTTTTTCATAAGTCAAATCGTACAAATCTGCGGGGGTGTTTACCAAACCTTTGTCAAACAATAACTCAATTTTCCCTTCGCCCAAACTGTCCAAATTCATGGCTTTACGGTGAATAAAATGCTCGATTTTACCACGAATTTGGGGTGGACAGCCGCGCTCATTGGGGCAATAATGATTGGCTTCGCCATCTTTACGAACGAGCAGCGTGGCACATTCGGGGCAGTGGGTTGGGTAGTAGATAGGGGACGTTAGGCGAAACGCACGTGCTTGTGGGTCAACTCCCGTGATTTTAGGAATAATTTCTCCCCCTTTTTCTACAAAAACGACATCGTTGAGCATCAGCCCGAGGCGCTCGATTTCGTTGGCATTGTGCAAGGAAGCACGCTTCACGCGGGTGCCCGATAGCCAAAGCCCTTTGCCGTCTTCGTTGAGGTTGTCTAAGTTAGCCACGGGCGTCAAAGCCCCTGTTCGCCCCACCTGGTACGAAACAGAACGCAAAACACCTGGCTTGTTTTCTGCTTTGTATTTGTAAGCAATCGCCCAGCGCGGACTTTTGGCCGTAAAGCCTAATTCACGTTGTTGGGCGAGCGAATTTACTTTGATAACAATCCCGTCCGTCGCTAAAGGAAGGGTGTGACGTTTTTCTTCCCATTGGTGAATGTAGGCCAAAACGTCGTCGATGGTAGCGCATTTCTCCCACGAAGGCGACACGTTAAAACCCCATGCTTTGAGGGCTTCGAGGCTGTCGGAATGGGTTTCAAACACGTCTTCGTCGCTCAAAAAATAATAAACATAACAGTCTAATCCCCGACGAGCTGACTCGGCCGAGTCTTGAAGCTTGAACGCGCCCGATGCTGCATTGCGTGGGTTGGCGTAGGTTTGCTCGTCGGCTTCTTCGAGTTCTTTATTGAGCTTTTCAAAGGACGAAATTGGCATAAAACCTTCACCACGGACTTCAAAAGAAAGGGGCAAGGAGCGAAGGGCAGAATTGGATTTCGAATCTTGTACCTTCAACGGCAGGGTTTTGATGGTTCGGACGTTGGCAGTGATGTCATCGCCTCGAACGCCGTCGCCACGAGTTACGCCTCGCACAAGTACACCATTTTCGTAGGTCATACTGAGCGAAATGCCGTCGAATTTTAATTCACAAACATACTCAAAGTCTGCGCCATTAAGCCCTTTTCTAACCCGCTCGTCAAAGTCGCGTAGGTCTTGTTCATTGTAGGTGTTTCCCAACGAAAGCATGGGGTAACGGTGCTCGACCGCCGCAAAATTTTTGGTAATAGTACCTCCTACGCGTTGGGTGGGAGAATCGGGACGTTTGAGGTCGGGATATTGATTCTCGAGCGAGACAAGCTCTTCGAGGAGTTGGTCAAACTCGTAATCGCTGATTTCAGAAACGCTATCTTGGTAATACCGATGGTTGTAAAAATTGAGGCGTTCGGTCAGTTCGTTAATGCGGTCGGCTACAGACATGGCTATAAGAATGTTTGCAATGGGATAGGCCGCGAAGTTAGAGAATCTAAACCAAAAAGCCTACCTTCTTACCATCCGTGGTGGTACAACAAAAACGCGAATACATACAGCCAAAGCACATCTACAAAGTGCCAATAAATGGTAATGAGTTTGATTTTAAGCTGATTGGGAGGGTTGACACTAAAGACAAAAGCGTCCACGTAACTGTGGTTTTTGATGGACTGATACACGGCCCATGCCAATACCGCAACTCCAATAACAATGTGCAAAATATGAATGCCAGAAAGAAGGTAAATAAACCCAACGGATGGATTATTGACGGTTGAAATGCCCGCCTGAATAAGTTGCGTCCAGCCCAAGAATTGTAAGACAACAAAAAGCACACCCAAGCCAAGGGTAGTACCTATGAAAGAACGAAACTTCGGAAATTGATCTTTTTGTAAGGCAAGATTAGCGCCGTGCAGGGTAAAGCTACTGGCGATAATTACACAGGTACTTACCCAAAAAAGCGATGGAAGTGGTACATCCGTCCAATGGATACCTGCCGATTTTCGCATGACATACACCCCCAGCAAAATTGTAAACAGAAGCATACTTCCCCCAAGTCCCAGCCAAAGCATAAAATTGAAAGGTTCACGGCGTTTGGTGAAACGATTTTCTTTTTCGATGAAGGCTTTTGCCATGGTGCTTAGCGGGTCAAGTGAAGTTTAAAAAAATCAAGTGAGTTCTCCTTTCCAAACGGTGTAAGAGGTAAAAATGTTCTGTAAATCGGGCACTTTCTCAAAAATTCCAAATACAGTCGAGCCTGAGCCTGTCATACTGGCGTACAAAGCACCTGCTTCGTACAATTGGTCTTTTATTTGAGGTAAAACGGGGTATTTTAGAAAGAGTCCGTTCTCAAAATCATTCTTTACCCAATGACGCCATTCTTCAATGGGACGTTGCAATGCTTCGCGCAAATCTATCTCAGCTTTTTGTGGAACTACGCCCGCGTAGGCTTCGGCGGTGGAGATGTGGAGGTTGGGATAGACCAGAACAATGCCTTTGCCTTTGAGGGAAAGCGAAATGTCTTCAAATTGGTCTCCTTTCTCAAAACAAAATTGAGGTTGATTTTCGATAAAAAAAGCACAGTCGCTGCCCAAACGTCGGGCGTAATTTTGGAGGGCGTCCGTAGAAAGCGATAGTTTGAAGGTATCGTTTAGGAGTTTTAATACAAAAGCAGCATCCGAAGACCCGCCGCCCATACCCGCACCAATGGGTACGATTTTAAGTAAGTGCATGGCCACTGGCGGCAACTCAAAATCAGCTTTCAGCAATTCGTAGGCTTTTACACATAGATTTTTGGCGGGGTCGCCTGGGATATCAATGCCTGAAGAACTAAAGCTGAATTCGGTGGCGGGAATGATTTCAACGACATCTGACCAACCCACGGGGTAAAAACAAGAAGCAATGTTGTGAAATCCATCGGGGCGTTTTTCCGTGATTTGAAGCCCGATATTGATTTTGGCGTTGGCAAAAGCAACCATACAATTGGAAGAAAAACAAGAGGTTGTCCAAAAAGTAACAGGTCACAAAATATTCTTTGGTTTCAACCTCATCCCAACCCTTCTCCTTTCTGGAGAAGGGCTTAAAAAGTCCCCATCTCCAGAAAGGAGAGGGGGATTTAGGGGACGGTCGGCCGCTGCCGTGAGGTTGAACAAAGGCCGAAGATAATTTGGTGATACCAGACTTTTTGGACAGCCTCATGTTAGAATAAACTCTATTTTAGTATAACATCCGAAACTTAATCGTTTCTTCTACATTCTTAATTTCGTCAATGAACCCATCTTCGTAGCTGCGTTCTACATCCATGATGACGTAGCCGATTTGCTCGTTGGTTTTGAGGTATTGACCCGTGATGTTAACATTGTATTTGGCAAAAATGTTATTGAGTTTGGCCAAAATACCTGGTACATTTTTGTGAATATGCAACAAACGGTGCGAACCTTTGAGGAGTGGAAGCTGCACTTCTGGGAAGTTGACGCTACCTGTGGTGCTACCATTGTTGATGTATTCCAACAAGCGCTCAGGAACATAATGACCAATTCCTTCTTGGGCCTCTTCGGTACTCCCTCCAATGTGCGGCGTAAGAATTACGTTGGGCAATCCGCGAAGTTCACTTTCAAAAGGTTCGTTGTTGGTTTTGGGTTCATACGGGAACACGTCAACCCCAGCGCCCCATACTTTTCCGCTTTTGAGGGCTTCAACCAACGCTTCCACCTCCACCACGTGGCCACGGGCAAGGTTCAAAAATACCACCCCATCTTTCATCAACTCAAACTCGCGTTTGCCGATGACGTTTTTGTTATCTTTCCGACCGTCGATGTGCATACTTACCACGTCGGCAATACGCAAAAGGTCGTCTAACGACTTGAGTTTCTTGGCATTTCCGATGGGCATTTTGTCAACTACATCGTAGAAATAGACCTCCATTCCAAGCGCTTCGCCGATGACTGAGAGCTGCGTTCCGATGTGACCATAGCCAACGAGACCAAGTTTTTTACCACGAACTTCAAAGCTATTATTGGCAGATTTGTCCCATTTGCCTTCGTGCATTCCGTTGCTCTTGGTGACCACGTTACGGATGAGCATAATCATTTCGCCCACGGCCAATTCTACCACCGAACGCGTGTTGCTGTAAGGCGCATTGAAAACGGCGATTCCTTTTTCGGTAGCAGCTTTGAGGTCAATTTGGTTGGTACCGATACAAAAAGCACCGATGGCTATCAAACGCGGCGCATTTTCAAGAACGCGGCGTGTAACGTTTGTTTTGGAACGAATACCCAAAATGGTAACATCCTTGATTTTTTCAATCAATTCGTCTTCGTCCAAAGCACCCTTTAAAAATTCTACGTTAAATCCTTGTTCCTCAAATGCTTGACGAGCTACTGGGTGGACGTTTTCGAGCAAAAGAATCTTGATACGGCTCTTTGGGTAGGATTGCGAACGAGGTAAATTGTTCAAAAACAAAAACTCATCCAACGACGGTACGATGTGGTCGGCGACGCTTGTTACTTTGGCCCGCTCCACGTTTTCGGTAAAGGCATAAAAACGACTTGCTACGCCTGCTTCGCGGAGTTCATAGTCGGTATATCCATCGCCAATGACGCAGACATCGCCAGGAAGCGCAAGCGATTCGAGTAATTTTACCTTTCCTTTATCTTGCGACAACACGTTTTCGTCGTCCACGCCAATGATGCTGTCATCGGCGTCAAAACGGAACGTATTGGCATACACATTTTCTTCTTTAAGCCCTAATTCAGTGACGATTGGGACAATAAACTCCTTAAAACCACTCGAAACGATAAGAATAGCCTCGGAATAGTCGCGGAGGAACGCTCGGTTGCGAGCAAACGAATCTGAAACTTTGGTACGCAAAAAATCAACCAGTGCTTCGACGTGGCTGCGATTTGCTTGAAGAAGCGAAATACGTTGGCGCAAACCTTCCGCAAACGACAATTCGCCGTTCATGGCGGCATCGGTCAAATCACGGATTTGTTGAACTACTTTTTCGCGGTTGGGATTGCCCGCGAGGGCAATGTTAGCCAATTCGTCCAGACCTTCGACCTGCGTAAACGTGCTGTCGAAATCAATGACGTAATAGGTTTGTTCAATCGTGTTGGTGAGCATTCTGCAAAAAATTATAAACTGAGATAAATATGTCCGTTAAAGAACAAGTGACTTTATACCAATTGGATGAAGTCTCTAAAAATATAAGGCTTAATTGAGGGTTTTATGGCCCTAAATTCGACAATGTCTATTTTGCGTTGGGTGAGCTTTTCTAAATCTTCTTCCATTTGCAAGAGCTCAAAAATTGTCATACCCTCCTTTTCAATGGCTAAATCTATATCGCTATGCTCATTTTGTTCACCACGAGCAAATGAACCAAACAAACCTGCTTGGATTACGTGATGTTGACGCAAGTAATTTTGTACTACGTCAAAAAAAGCGAAAGATGAGCTCATAGTTTCTTTCGTAAAATTTACTGCAAATTTACCGTTCCTTTTTGGCATTTTTGCAAACTTGTCAAAAAATGGAAGGTTCTTTTAGAACTTTGTTAATACGCTGGCAGAAAAAAAATCATGAAAATACTTCATACGGCCGACTGGCACTTAGGTAAACAACTGCATAAATACAGCCTTGAAGAAGAGCAGAGCTTGTTTTTGAACTGGTTAGTAGCGCTGATTAAAGAACGAGAAATTGATGTGTTATTGGTTTCGGGTGATGTTTTTGATACCGCAAACCCTTCTAACCAAGCATTGTCTCAGTATTATGGTTTCCTCAAAAAATTGGTCGGAACGGGCTGTCATGTGGTAATTACGGGAGGCAACCACGACTCACCAGGGGTTTTGAACGCTCCGCGTGAACTGCTGCGTTTTTTGGACATTAAAGTCATTGGAAATGCGCAAGAAAAAATAGAAGATGAATTGTTGCACATCGACACTCCTAAAGGGGATGTCGTAATTGCGGCAGTGCCCTATCTGCGCGATGCCGATTTACGAAAATCGGTCGTGGGCGAAGGATATGACGACCGTTTGTTGGCGTTGCGCCAAGGGATTCGAGGGCATTACGAACAACTCGCGCATCTCTGCGCCGAACGCTATCCTCAAAAATGCGCTATTGCAATGGGGCATTTGTACGTCAACGGGGCGTCGGTGAGTGAGAGCGAGCGCGATATTCACGTCATTGGGGGCGAAGCGGCTTTTTCAGCCGACTTTTTTCCCGAGGGCTTTGATTACATTGCGTTGGGGCACATTCACAAGCCACAACGCATTGCAAACTCCGACTTCGTGCGCTACTCGGGCTCGCCGATTCCATTGAGTTTTAGTGAAAGAGATGACCGAAAATACGTGCTAGAACTAACCCTCAAGGACGATAAAATTGAAGCAGTGGAACCCATTTCGGTGCCTATTTTTCGAGAACTACGTTGCTTTACGGGCAATTTGGAGGAAGTAGAAGCCGCACTTAATGCGTACGAAGTGATCACTCCCTTGCCACCTTATGTGGAAATCCACGTGACCGAACCTTATGCTGACCCGCAAAAAGAGGTGTATTTCAGCTATTTAATTCGAGAGTTTGAGACTGCTCCTTTCAAAATAATCAAGCCTCGCCTGTCTTTTACCAACCGCACTCAAGGTGCCGATGAACTCTATGTTACAGGTACTTCTATTCAAGATTTAACACCAAGGGATGTTTTTCAAAAACGCCTTTTATCCGAAAACCTCGACGAGGAAACCCAGCAGCTTTTGGCCGAAGCTTTTGAAGAACTGTGGCGTGAAGTGGTCGAGCAAAACTGATTTTAACCATGAAAATTCTTCGACTTCGATTCAAAAATATTAATTCGTTTTACGGTGAACATCCTTGTATTGACTTTACGGCTAATCCGTTAGCGGTTTCTGGTTTGTTTATTATTTCGGGGCCAACGGGGGCGGGCAAATCGACGCTGCTTGACGTTATTACGCTGGCATTGTACAATGAAATCCCGCGTTTTGGAAGTATTTCAAAAACCGAAATTGAAAAATTAGGCTCTATTGTCAATCTCAAAGCTGCTGAAGAACCTAGGGCCGAAGCCTACGCAGAGGTAGAATACGAGGTAAAAGGAGGTCAGTACCGTTCGCGTTGGAGTATTTCGCGAAACCGAAATGATAAATGGAACAATTATCAGATGGAAATCGCGGAGCTTCCTTCTGGTAATTTATTGGATATTAAAGGGTTGTCGCAGTTTCCAAAAAAGAATGAAGAACTTATTGGGCTTACGTACGAGCAATTTGTGAAGTCAATCGTGTTGGCGCAGGGGAGTTTTGCCGAGTTTTTACGCGCCAAAGCCCACGACCGTTCCAAATTGTTGGAAGACATTACGGGCCAACGAATCTACCGTCAACTCGGGGCCGCGTCGTATTTGAAGGATAAACTCTTCAAAGAACAACTTGAACTCAAAGAAAAAGAGCTAAAGTTGGTTTCGATGCTCACCGAAGAAGAAGTGACTCAGTTTCAGCAAACCAAAATCACGACCGAAACGCATCAGGTTCAAGCAGAGAAAGACGTGCAGTTTTGGGAAAAAGAAAAGTCGGTATTGGAGCGTTGTTATGACCTTCAACAAAAGTTGGAGAAAGTCGCAAAAGAGGTTCAAGTTCTCGAAAATGAGCAAGAAACTTTTAAACCAGACGCTTTGAGACTCCTCCAACACGAACAAATTAGCGAGTGGGCGGGAGAGTTGGCGACTTTACAATCTCAGCAAACGCAGTTGAAAGGGCTGGAAGAACGCGGAAAATCGCTTCAAACGCAAATAGAAGGGCAGATAACCATCATCGAAACGACGCATCAACAAATCACGCATTTGGTGCAAAAATCGGTTCCGAAAGAGCGTTTACTGGCGGAATTGAACGTTTTTGAGGGGGAAATTTTGCAACTCGATACGGAAATTGAAAAACTTAATGCTGAGATTCGACCTGTTTTTACGGCTATAAAACAAGAAGTTTCCGCAACCAATCACCCTTGGCTTAGAACGCTTTCGGTTGAAAAGTTAGACGAAGCGTATGCCCTTCTTCAGCAGAAAAAACAAGAAATTCAGCAAGAGGTTGCGCGCTTTCGGGTAGATTTTGAAGCAGAAAAAGAGCTCGCTCAATTAGCCAATCGGCAAAACGCCTTGATGGAACTAAAGGCAACCTTGACACGTCGAAACGAATGGTACACCCAAGGTCTTGATGCTAAAAAAGCCTTGGAGGAATCGACGGCAAAAGTAAACGAACGACAACCTCAATGGGCAGCACTTCAGCAAAAAATGACTGAAATGGAGGCCAAATTGAAAGTTCTTCAAGCGCAGAAGGAAAAAGAGCAACAAAAATTTAACCTCGAAGACCTTCGCAATGCCCTGCAAAATGGGGAAGAATGTCCTTTGTGTGGTTCTACGCACCATCCCTACGTCCATGCCTACATGAATGCACTTTCTAAGGTGCAAATGGAGCTAGATTTGCTCGAAAAGGAGAAGAAAGAGGTAGATGCTTCAATGCAAAAAGTAGGGGCGGAGTTAAACCAAGCGCAGGGGTCAATGACAAAAGTGACCGAAAATTTGGTCAAAATTCGTGAGGAGTACCGAAAAGCCAAAGAGGAAGGTGAAAAAATGTTGACAGGGTTGGGATTGGCATTGGATAGTACCCTGGAGCAATTGGCCCAAGAGCAGAAGCAATTAGGGGACTTGCAAGAACAAATTACTAAGTGGCAGAAAGTCAACGATATGAATGCCGTGATAGGTAAATTATTGGGGCAATATGAAGTGCTTTTTGAGCTAAGGGTACGAAAGTCGGCGAAAGAATTAGAAAAACAACAGCGTTATGCTGGCAAGGATATTCGTACCGAAAGTCAAGCATTACGGAATACGTTGACCAACGCGGAAACAACTTGGCAGATAGCACAGAAACAAAAAATTGAAACCGAAAATGGCATTGCAGTTGAGCGTGAAAAAGTAAAGCATCTGGCCAGTATGTTATCAACTCATTTAGCGGCTAAAGGAATTGAAAGTATCGAAAAAGCCAATGAACTTTTACTGCCAGCCCTAGAGATTGAAAAATTGCGAACCAAACGTAAAGTGCTAGAAGATCGCGAAAAAGAGCTAGCCATCAATCGGAAAACTTGGGAAGAGCAATTAATGGAAACCGCAAAACTTCGCCAAGCTGAATTACCGTTGGAGGATGTAGAATTTAAAGTCAAAATAAGCCGCAGTTTACGTGATCAATATTTGAGGGAAGTATCGGAGATTGGAGCTAAATTGGCGCATCATGAAGCCCAACAGGCCAAATTTTCAACCCTACAAACAGAGCTCGAACAACTACGGAAGGAACGGAAAAAATGGGATTTGCTCAACCGCTACATTGGCGACCGTGAGGGAAATAAATTCAGCAATTTTGCGCAAAACTTAACGCTTTCTAACTTAATTGGACTTGCAAATCAGCGATTAAGGTATTTATCTGACCGTTATATTTTGGATAAACCGAAAGAAGAGACCGAAAGCCTTTTTGTAATAGATACGTATCAAGGAAATGCCCAACGCGCAGTCAATACGCTGTCGGGTGGTGAAACTTTCACCCTTAGTTTAGCCCTCGCACTGGCCCTTTCCGATTTGGCTTCGCAAAACGTGAGCATCGAGAGTTTGTTTATCGACGAAGGGTTTGGTACGCTCGACCCCGATTCACTCGACATGGCCTTGAGTATGTTGGAACGCTTGCAGTCGGAGAGTGAAAAAACGATTGGAATCATCTCGCACGTGGAAGCATTGAAAGAGCGCATCGGAACGCAAATTCGCCTCTTCAAAAATGGCAATGGGCAAAGCACGATGGAAATTGTGGGGTGATAATCATCAAGCCCCACAACACTTCTTGTATTTTTTCCCGCTTCCACAAGGGCAATCATCATTGCGGCTGATGGCAATCGTTTTGCCCGAAAGATAAAACCACTGATAATGTTCTTTCACAAAGAGCGAGTGTTCGTAATGCACCCGACTCTTTTTGTCTTCGTCGATATACAACGCTTGGAAAGCTACTTCTCCTTGCGTATCGAGCGCCGAACCTTTGGCAGTAGAAATAATTTTTAACCCTTTCCACTGCGACTCCTTGGCCCATTGCTCGATGGAGGCTTTATCAAACTGAGCTCGCTTGCTGAGATGAGTGGTTGCAATCAGGTAATCGCTGGCTACGACGCAGTATGCCGAATAGCGTGATTTCATCAGTTCTAAGGCAGTTGCAGCGGTACGTTTTCCTGATATAATGCTACCACAGCATTCATCAAAGGAAAGAGAGGAGCCACAGAAACAGGTGGTTGTCATTGAGGAGAAATTGGGTTTATTATCTTCAAATGGGTACAATAAATAGGGTTTTGAGAAACCCTGCGTTTGGATATGAGTATCCAAATACACAAAAAAGCGGCTCAGCGCCGCTTTTTTGTGCTATTATCATTGCCAAAGAGAGCTAGTCAATCAATCTAAACAGGCGATTCCAGCGGATTTTGGTTAAGATAGACTTTGGATTTGGATCAATCGACATCCAAATAAAGACCGCTTTCCCAACGATGTGGTCGGCAGGAACAAAGCCCCAAAAACGCGAGTCCGCCGATTCGTAGCGGTTGTCGCCCATCATAAAATAGTAGTCTTGTTTGAATGTGTAACTCGTAATGGCTTTGCCATCTACGGAAACTTTACCCTTGTCGAGCACTACTTTTTCAGGGTCATTGTGGTCAAAATACTTAATCACATAGCCGTATTTGGTCACGTTGGCAGAATCCAGTTGGATTGTCATGCCTTCTTTAGGCACTTGCATTGGTCCCCAAAAATCAGGATTTTGCTTCGCAGCGGCTGGGAAAAGTCCCATTTCAGGAGCAGAAGCTGCATATTGACTAACGTGTGTCACAGAGCGGATAAAGCTATGTTTTTTCAAATCGTCCACGGTTTGGGGGGTGGTACGAATTTGATACACAAAATGGTTCGGCTTGGCCGTATCACCAGGAAACGTACCATAATCCCGAATATCTTCATTTTCAAAAAAACGATCATCCAACAAGTCACTTGATTCCAAACGGTACATCAACTGGGCCTGTGGAGGGGTTTCCCCTTCTTTACCATTGATGTAAACCAAACCATTTTTAACTTCCACCACGTCGCCTGCTACCGCAATACAACGTTTGATGAAGTTGGTACGTAAGTCAACGGGGAAATTTTTGTAACCTCCATTCCCAACGAGTGGATCTTCAAACGGTTCCTCTGGGTCGCCAGGATAGTTAAAAACAACCACGTCGTTGCGTTTTACCGATGTGAAGCTTGGAAGGCGAAACATCGGGAGTTGAATTAAGGTAGAAAACGAGGGAATATTGGTTCCCCAAATGGTTTGGTGCGTAAGCGGTACTTGCAAGGGCGTACCAGGCGTCCGCGCTCCGTAGTGGAGTTTACTTACAAATAAAAAGTCGCCAATAAGCAGGCTTTTTTCCATGGATGACGACGGGATGGTGTACGCTTCCAATAGTAACCAACGGATAAGGGTAGCTGCTACTACAGCAAAAACGACCGAGTCGAGCCATTCTCTAAGGGCCGATTTTTTAGGTTTGGGTTGAGACATAAAAACAATTCTTATTGTAAACAAAAAACTATTCTCCTAGCAGCTCATCCATGCCAAACACGCCTTCGCGGGGAGCAAGCCATTCGGCAGCAACGACCGCGCCGAGGGCAAACCCTTGGCGATTGTGGGCAGTGTGTTTGATTTCGATGCTATCTACTTCGGAATCGTAGCGAATAATATGAGTACCAGGAACTTCTCCTTCGCGCAAAGATAGAATGGGGATTTGGTTTTCGGTGCCCTCTTCGGTATTTACCCATTCCGTTTTGTTAGAAAGTTGTTGAATTAAGCCTTCTGCCAACGTGATGGCCGTTCCACTTGGGGCGTCCAACTTATGAATATGGTGGATTTCGGTTGTATGCACCGAGTACTGCGAATAGGGAGCGATAAGTTTGGCTAACTGCTTGTTGAGGCGGAAAAACAAATTAACGCCGATGCTGTAATTTGACGCGTAGAAGAATGCCGCTTTATTTTCGATACACAGTTGCTCAATTTCGGGGCGGTGGTGCAGCCAGCCTGTGGTTCCACACACGGTTGGCAAGCCTTTACTCATGCACCATTTAAGGTTTTCATAGGCCGCTTCGGGGGCACTAAATTCGATGACGGCGTCCACGTTGTCGCGGCTAAATGTATCTAGTTCGTGGCGGTTAGAAATGTCAATTTTTCCAACTACTTGGTGGCCACGGCTCAGGACGATTTGTTCAATCACTTTGCCCATTTTACCGTAACCTAAAAGAAGAATATTCATAATTTATGTTTTGCAATACGTAATTTATTTGATAGGAACGACAACTTTTACCCCATATACTTGGCCCGTAAAAGAGTTGTTGTAAGTATCAGGCTCAAATCGAAAAGACAAATCTTCTGACATATCAAACGTTTTGAGGTGAGCCGATACGTTGGCTTCCACGGCTGCCAGTGCCCAAACACCCACTAACAACAAAAAATTGAGATCTCGATAGCGACGGTAAATATCTTTTCCTTGGGTAATACGGTCAAGGGGAAGGGTACGTGTTTGGTTTTGACTCCGCAAAAACACCTCCGCTTCTGTGCGTAGCTGCTTACCCGTTGTTACATCATAGCTAAAGTAATAAGGCCACAAAAAATCTTGGTAACGCACGTGGTAAAACCTTATAAAATAAGCAACGGCCCCTAAACCTCCATAAACAAAGGGCATTTTCCAGTATTGGCGATTGTATGCCTGCCCTAGCCCAGGAAACATCAATGAATAATAGGCTGCTTTGCGCGGACTATGTTTCTTTAGCGCAGCGTCGTTCAATGAACTTTTTGCGAGGCTGTTTTTGCTCAATTTTTTATTTTTGAGCGAATCCAACACCGTCGAATCAGCGGCCAAGGAGGATGCCGCCTTAGATAGACGCTTTTGGAGGGAGTCTGTTGCTGTTTGTTGCGCCTTCACCACCATTGCTCCCGACCATAGCCACAAACTGAAAAAAATCCCTAATGTTCTCAAGGTTCAAACTTTAAAACGTCTAAAATACGATCTAATTCTTCTTGGGAGGTAAATGGAATTTTAATTTCACCTTTTTGTTTGTCATCGGTTTTGATAGAAACCTTTGAACCAAAAAACGATGAAAGTTTAAATTGCAAGGAGCGAAGTTCTTGTTTCAACAGAGTCGGCTTGCGGTCTTTGTTGCTATCGTCGGGGTCGAGTTTAAGTGCCTGAACGGCCTCCTCTACCTTTCGGACAGACCAAGCTTCTTCAATGGTTCTACGGAATATTTTGAGCTGTGTCTCAGGGTTTTCGATGTTGATAATCGCCCGAGCGTGCCCCATCGTAATTTGATCATCGCGCAAGGCAGCTTGAATCAACGGGGGAAGTTTGAGCAAACGAATGTAGTTGTTGACCGTCGTCCGATTTTTACCTACTCGTTCTCCGAGTTCTTCTTGTTTAAGTCCACAATCCGAAATCAGGCGCTGATAACTTAGGGCAATTTCGATGGCGTTTAGGTTTTCGCGCTGAATGTTTTCAATCAAGGCCATTTCCAACATTTGTTGGTCATTGGCCGTACGAACGTAAGTCGGGATGTGGGTAAGTCCAGCAAGTTTGGAGGCTTGTAAACGCCGTTCTCCCGAAATCAATTGATAGCGATCTTTTCCGATTTGGCGTACCGTAATCGGTTGAATAATTCCCTGAATACGAATCGATTCCGCCAATTCATTGAGCGCTTCTTCGTCGAATCGGGTACGAGGTTGATAGGGGTTCGTTTCAATATGATCGACCGAAACTTCGTTCATCATGCTTACGCCTTCATGGGGCAACGGGCTTGAAGAACGATTGACATTGTCGCTGTCTTGGAGTAAAGCACCCAAACCACGACCAAGTCCTGTCATCTTTTTGGGAGCAGCTTTTCCGACATTTTCCATGTGCTAGAATTGTATGTTTTTAGATAGATTTTTGGAAAAATCTACTGTGTATTCAAATTGGTATCAATTACAGCGCTCTACGGCTGGTAGGTTCGTCTTGCTCTAGCAAGCCGTTTTTGTTCAAAACCTCACGAGCAAGGTTTAAGTAACTAATGGCTCCTTTACTGTCCGAATCCTGCGCAATGGTAGGTACACCGTAACTTGGTGACTCACTCAGACGGATATTGCGTGGAATGATGGTGTTGAAAACCATGTGCTTGAAGTGGGCAGTGACTTCATTTACTACCTGATTGGATAGACGCACCCGCATGTCGTACATGGTCAACAAAATCCCCTCAATCGTCAAACTTGTATTCAAACGAGTCTGGATGATTTTGATGGTATTCAGGAGTTTGCCTAAACCTTCAAGGGCAAAGTACTCACATTGTACGGGTACAATCACCGAATCTGCTGCCGTAAGGCTGTTGATGGTAATCAAACCCAACGAAGGCGAACAGTCGATGATAATAAAGTCGTACTCTTCTTTGATGGGCCATAGGGCCTCTTTCATTTTTTCTTCCCGACTTTTGAGATTAATCATCTCAATTTCAGCCCCTACGAGGTCGATGTGTGAAGGCAACAAGTATAGGTTTTCAAAGTTGGTTTCCACAATGGCTTGTTGTGGTATGACTCCCTCAACCATACACTCATAGATACTGTACTCAATCTCTTTGGGGTTGAAGCCCAAACCTGACGTAGAGTTGGCCTGTGGGTCGGCATCTACAATCAGCGTTTTGAAATCTAATACAGCCAAACTCGCTGCCAAGTTGATGGCTGTGGTGGTTTTGCCAACTCCACCTTTTTGGTTGGCTATTGCTATGATTTTTCCCATTGTTATTAGGTTTACCGCCTTCAAATATCCGTCTTTATTCCCAATAACCCAAACTGTTCCACGTAAAAAATGTTAAATGTTTCACGGTTTGGTACTTTTCGACCAAGTTTTAAACTAAAAACAAGGCAAAACCTGCACGGTAGGCAAGTGTTAGGAGGGGTATAGGTGTGTTATGAAATAATGAAATTTTGGTTTGGAGTATGTAGATCTGTGGGTTAGCCTAAAAGTAGAAATAAGCAAACGAGACTTTACTTCAAGTATATACGCGAAATATAGGCTTAACCATTCATAACCAATGAAGTACTTATTGATTTTGTCGGCTGCGGCGACTGTGACATTGGCCGCTTTTTCGGGAGATACACACCGCAAGCCTGAGCGGATTTTTGACGGCAAAAGTTTTAAAGGTTGGGAAGGCGATACCCTAAAAACGTGGCGAATTGAGCAGGGGGCATTGGTTGGTGGTTCTTTGCAAACAAAGGTGCCAAACAATGATTTTTTATGTACAAAACGGAGTTATTCTGACTTTGTTCTAAAGGCTAAATTTAAGTTGGTGGGCACCGAAGGATTCATCAATTCGGGGGTGCAGTTTCGAAGCAAACGGCTCACCAATCCGTCGTATGAAATGGAAGGATATCAGGCCGATTTGGGTGATAAATATTGGGGAAGCCTCTATGATGAATCGCGGCGCAACAAAACGCTGGCTGGAAAACCCGCCGAGGAAGTTGCTAAATTGCTCAAGCCTAACGATTGGAACGACTATGAGATTATAGCGAATAAACGCCATATTGTCCTTAAAATCAACGGTGTAACAACCGTGGATTATACCGAGCCTGATGTTAATATTCCGCAATCGGGTCTTATTGGCCTTCAAATTCACGGGGGAGGAAAGGCGTTGGTTTATTTTAAAGACATCTTCATCGAAGAATTAAAATAGGCCATACTGATTTAATGACCAAAGACCTAAACCTAACATTCAAATGGACAAACGAACATTTCTCAAAACCTCATCTATTCTTTTAACTGGTAGTATGCTTTCTAATTTGATGTCGTGTAAAAAAGCGGATCCGCGTACCAATTGGGCGGGAAATTTGACGTACAGTACGGAAAATTTACACATTCCAAAAAATGTGGAAGAGCTTCAGGATGCGATTAAAAAATGTAAAAAAGTGCGGGCATTGGGCACAAAACACTGTTTCAATACCATTGCCGATAGCAAAGAAAACCAAATTTCGACCGAGGCTTTTAACAAAATCATTGGTTTGGATAAAGAAAAAAACACGGTAACAGTAGAAGCTGGAATTAAGTACGGAGAAATGTGTAAGTATTTGGATGACAACGGCTTTTCGCTTCATAACTTGGCTTCTTTGCCGCATATTTCGGTGGCGGGGGCGTGTGCTACTTCCACGCATGGCTCGGGTATCAAAAATGGCAGTTTGGCGACGGCTGTTTCTGCCATTGAGTTGGTGAATGGAAAAGGAGAGGTGGTTTCATTGAGTCGTGAAAAAGACGGAGAAGAATTTGGGGCAGCGGTTGTAAACCTTGGGGCTTTGGGCATTGCGACCAAAATCACGCTTGACGTTCAGCCAACGTTCAAAATGAAACAGGTGGTGTATCAAAACTTGCCCATGTCGGCCTTGGAGAAAAATTTTGAAGCCATCATGTCAGGCGGATACAGTGTCAGCTTGTTTACCGATTGGCGTAATAAAAACGTGAGTGAGGTGTGGGTAAAAAGTAAGGCTGAGGACATGAAAGAAGTAGCTCCTGAGTTTTACGGGGCGAAATTAGCTACCAAAAACCTGCACCCAATTGAAGCCCTAGACCCCGTTAATTGTACAGATCAAATGGGGGTGGAGGGGCCTTGGTACGAACGTATGCCTCACTTCAAAATGGGTTTTACCCCCAGCAGCGGCAAAGAGCTACAGTCGGAGTATTTTGTGGCTTTTGAGCACGCGTATGAAGGGTTTATGGCGATTGAAAAATTAAACGAAAAAGTAGCTCCCCACTTGTTTATTACCGAAGTGCGGGCAATTGCGGCGGATGCGTTACCGATGAGTCCATTTTACAAAAAAACGTGCGTAGCTTTCCATTTTACGTGGAAACAAGAAGTGGAGGCGGTAATGGCGCTTTTGCCCGAAATAGAAGAGGCGTTGGCGCCCTTTGCCCCTCGCCCTCATTGGGGTAAAATTTTTACCCTAAAACCTGCGGTACTACAATCACGCATTGAAAAACTGGCCGATTTTAAAAAAATCATGGAAAAACATGATCCCGAAGGCAAATTTCGGAATGAGTTTATTGAGACCAATCTTTTCATTTAGATAACCAGGTTGAACGTATTAAAATATAGCTTTACTATTTATTGCTCCAGAGGAGCTAAATCTTAGTAGAAAGAATGACCTAGGTCTTCCCCCAAGCCCCATCGGGGTGACATCTTTTACCGAGGGTCGGTTGCCCCGATGGGGCCTCGGTAGGTGTTTGTTTGCCTTTTTCTACTAAGATTTAGCCTCGCTGAGGCTACTTTTTTAAATGCGTTTAACCTGTTAAATAAGATGATAAAATGCAAGTAAGACCTTTATTTTTGGGAAAAAGTGAGGCATCCAAAACAAGGAAGAACCTATTTGATAATAGGTCGGGAACAAAAAGCACCCAATGGCGCAGAAGGTAAGTCCGTTTTGAAAATGAGGAAGTGTCTCGGTTTTAGAAAGATATACTATTGCAAATAGCAATAGAACAAAACCGTAGGCATAACTTCTGGAAAAATCTAAGACCAAGCTGCCTGCTGCTATCACACCTAGTGCGCTAAACATAAACATCAGTAGGTAAAACCAATCTTTTTTGGCTACCATGCTCACAACCGCCCCAAGAAGAAGAAACCAAGCACATTCGTAGGTGACAGTCAGACCCATAGGAAACGAATTGTATTGATTGGCGTCAAAGCCCAGCATTGATTTATCGGTTTGCATTCCCAAAGACGACATGATGTAGAGCCTCAAAACTATAAATAGCACAATACCCACCATCGCCGCCCAAGTAGCTTGGTAGCGTTTGAACGAAAATACGTTGCTGAGGGTGACATTGTGGGCGTTACTTTCTTGCCAAAACCACCACAAAACCGCCGCACTACTGCCAATGACGGCGCGTTCATCGACAAATCCACCGAGGACAATGCCAAGAACAATCAACAATGGATTTCGGAAATTAACAATGACTAAGAGAAGGAGATAGGCAAGTGGGTCGTGGTAGAAAAAATCAAAGAAAGTCCATTTGGTGACAAATAAATTGGCAAACATAAACGTGGCTAGGACACTTGCTGTGGAAGTTAGGTACTTAGAAAGGAACCGAATTAATAGCACAACAAACAAAATCCCGACGATAAATTGAATACCAACGTAGTGTTTTGCCCTTAGTCCTACTGTGTGGAGGGTAACAGGGACGAGTGGGCGAAAAATTCGTTTTTTGAAGTGAGATATGTCGCCTTCGCTTAGTACTTTTCCCGTAAACAAATGGTCAGGTAAATTCTGAAATGGGTGGGTGCCAATCCAATCAATCACTTCAAAGCGAGCAGCAAGGCGTTGCCCTCCTGTATCCATTTTTACCAGTGCCTGATAATCAGGGAAAGAGGTAAGCAAGATGTACAAAACTGTAAAGACAGTAAGCTTGGTTTTCCAATATGGGTTATTGGTAAAGATTGCTAACCAGTTGAAAAGTTTGTTGCTCCAAAAATTCCAGAAAGTAAGGGCCATGACATAAGAGGTAAGAGGGCGCAAAGATAGCTAATAACACAAAAAAGGCGTCAGAATTTGTATCTGACGCCTTTTTTGTGGGTGACTTGGAGTAGGTTAAACCGCGAAACTCTCGCCGCATCCGCAAGTACGGCTGGCGTTGGGATTGACAAACTGAAACCCTTTGCCATTCAGACCATCCGAAAAATCGAGGATTGTCCCAGCTAAGTAAAGGATGCTCTTTTTATCAACCACAATCCGAATCCCTTTGTCTTGGAACTCCATGTCGGTGGGTTGTTTGGTTGAATCAAATTCCAAATTATACATCAGCCCCGAACAGCCTCCGCCAACCACTCCTACACGAATGTGGCTGTCTTCAGGACGCCCTTCTTCACGACGTAATTCAAGGATTTTATCTTTTGCTTTATCGCTTACTGTGACCATGTCTTTATTAACTTTCGATAGTTTTTGAAGGCAAATTAATTATTTTCAAAACCAAAATCAACGGTTAAAAGTTTCCGAACTTAGGGTGATGACCGTAGGTTTCTCCGTAAATCCTGTGGTTATGGTAAAACAAATCGTAATTTTGGGGGTTAAACCTACGATGTATAAAGTAGAACTATGAAGCATTTTCATCTTAAAGTTAAAGAAGTTATCAAAGAAACCCCCGATGCGGCTACGATTGCTTTTTGGCATCCGTTGAGCGAAATGATTAAGTACCAAGCGGGACAGTTTTTGACCATATTGCTGACCATCAATGGCGAAAAAGTGCGTCGGTCGTATTCAATGAGTAGCTCGCCCCATACCGATACCGCCCCTGCCGTTACCGTCAAACGTGTTCCAGGAGGTTTGGTGTCCAATTGGCTTTTGGACAACGTCAAAGAAGGAGATTTTTTGGAAGTACTCGAACCCATGGGGCATTTTCAGGTTTTGCCCGATGCGCGCAACGCCCGCACTGTTGTGTTGATTGGAGCTGGGAGCGGTGTCACCCCTTTGATTTCTATTGCCAAATCGGTGTTGAAAGTAGAGGCGGAGAGTCGGGTAGTGCTCTTGTATGGCAATCGGAAAGAAGAAAGTATTATTTTTAAACAACAACTCGACGAGCTGAGCCGTATATATGGCGATCGCTTTGTGCTTTATTATGCCTTAACTCAGCCTTCTGACGCGTGGGTAGGCGTACGAGGCCGTTTGAATAAGTTAACTATTTTAGAGATTTTCGAAGGAATAGGAGGGTTGAAAAACGCATCGGCCGAGTATTTCTTGTGTGGGCCAGACGGGTTGATGGAAATGACGAAAGAGACATTATTGGCGTGGGGTGTAGCCGAAGAAAAAATCCATCGGGAGAGCTTTGCCACGGCCACCACCCATGTAGTGCATGAAGCTGAGGACGACGGAAGCCTAAAGACGCAAGAAGTGAAAGTGTTGTACGAAGGGGAAGAATACACGTTTAATGTAGAACCGCACCAAACGATTTTGGAAGCAGCCCTCGAACTTGACATTGACTTGCCCTATTCGTGTCAGGCGGGGATGTGTACGGCTTGCATGGGAAAATGTACGTCGGGGAAAGTGCAACTGGACGAAGAAGATGGCCTTACCAAATCGGAGTTAAACCAAGGGTATATTCTGACCTGCGTTGCCCATCCACTTACCAAGGGAGTGGTTATTGAGATTGAATAATAGTTTTGGCATTTTTTTTGCCCACCTTTTTGAATTAAATAATAAGAGTATGGAAATTACATTGCGCCCCTACGAACTCAGTGACCGCACCACACTGGAAGAAATTTTTATGATGAATACTCCTAAATACTTTGACCCCAAAGAATTGGGCGACTTCTTGGAGTATTTGGATATTTTTGGAGATGACTACGTCGTAGCAGTTGTGGATAGGAGAGTGGTAGGTGGTGGTGGCTATTGGGTGCGTTCGTTTGACCAGCAAGGAGGACTTTCATGGGCTTTTGTGCATCCCGACTTTCAGGGTACGGGCGTTGGCAAGGAACTAGCTTTGTATCGAATTGAGCAAATTCGCCAATCGGGAGTAGCCAAAACCATCATGGTCGAAACGTCGCAACATTCGTTTGGTTTCTACGAAAAACTTGGATTTAAACTTTTAAACCGCCAAATCGACTACTGGGCCAAAGGAATCGACTTATACTCAGCAGTGTTGGAGTTATAAAAAACAAAGTGTACCCCGCTTTGAATAAAACTATCAGGTTAAACGCATTAAACACAAAGTAGCGTCAGCGACGCTAAATCTTAGTAGAAAAAGGGAATAAACACCTCCCCCCAAGCCTAATCGGAGCAACGGCACTCGGTAAAAGATGTCACCCCGATGGGGCTTTGTTTCTGACCTAATTCATACTTTCTACTAAGATTTAGCTCCTCTGGAGCAATAAATAGTAGCGTGTCTTTTTAATGCGTTTAACCTAATACAAAAAGCCCTCCCTGAGGAGAGCTTTTTGTAAAAGTAGGCCGATTCAATTACAAACGTGACACCGCCTGTTGAACAAAAGCTGTCAACTCGCTACCTGTCAGCATCCCTTGCGAAAGCAATGCTAGGTTATATGCGTGACGGATTAGTTGTTTTTGCTCATCTTCTGCTGCGGTCAGGATTTTCTGCGTTACAGGGTGGTTGGCATTGATGGCCACGTTCAGCATTTGAGGCATATCACCGAACATCGACTTCTGACCAGAGGTAGCCGCCATGTCGTTCATACGACGGATAAATTCTGGAATGGTAATGACTACTGGCAACTCGTCGGTAGGCATTGGTTCTACGCTGATGGTCAGTTTAGGAGCCCCACCTAGGGTTTGCTCAAACAAATTTTTCGCTTTTTCCTCGTCGTCTTTCGACAATACGCTTTCCAGCTTGATTTCTTTTTCAATAAGCTTGTCGAGCGTATCAGCATCTACGCGCTTGATGTTTGTTTTCTCTATTTTGTACTCGATGCCGTTGATAAAGTGCGGGTCAATCACACTGTCAAATACGAGTACATCGTAGCCGCGTTTGGTAGCCGATTGGATGTAGGCGTCTTGCTTTTGTAAGTCGCTGGCGTACAACCATACCACTGTGTCATTCTTATCGGTTTGATTTTCTTTGACTTGGGCGGTGTATTCCTCAAATGTAAAGTGTTTGCCTTGGGTGTTTTTAACCAAGCAGAATTCTTTGGCTTTTTCGCCAAATTTTTCGTCGGAAATGATACCGTACTTGACAAACAAGCCAATGTCATCAAACTTTTTCTCAAATCCTTCGCGGTCGTTGCGGAAAATCTCAGAGAGTTTGTCGGCGACTTTACGCGTGATGTACCCACTGATTTTCTTGACGTTACCATCGGCTTGAAGGTAGCTACGCGACACGTTGAGCGGGATGTCGGGAGAGTCGATAACCCCGTGAAGAAGCGTTAAGAAATCAGGCACTACGTCTTTGACTTCGTCCGTAATAAACACCTGACGACTGTACAATTGGATTTTTTCCTTGCGGGCCGAGAAGTCGTTTTTCAGTTTGGGGAAATACAAAACTCCCGTCAAATTGAACGGATAATCGACATTAAGGTGAATCCAGAACAGCGGATCTTCGCTCATCGGGTGAAGCTCTTTGTAAAACGCCAAATAATCTTCATCCTTGAGCTCGGAAGGTGCTTTTACCCAAATAGGGGTAGGATTGTTGATGATTTTCTCGTCAAACTCAATCTCAATAGGCAAAAATTTGCCGTATTTTTCAAGGATTTCGGTGAGGCGGTATTTGCTCAAAAACTCTTCCGAATCTTCGGCGATATGGAGGACAATGTCCGTACCACGGTCGTTTTTTTCGGCAGGTTCGATGCTAAACTCGGTGCTTCCGTCGCATATCCAACGAGCGCCTTCGGAGCCGTCTTTAAACGATTTGGTAATGATTTCTACCTCTTTTGCCACCATAAACGCTGAGTAGAAACCTAGACCGAAGTTACCGATGATATTGCCACGGGTATCTTCCTTTTCTTTGTATTTTTCAACAAACTCAGCCGCGCCCGAGAAGGCGATTTGGTTGATGTATTTTTTGATTTCGTCGGCTGTCATCCCGATACCACGGTCGCTGATGGTAATCGTTTTTGCCTCTTCGTCAAGCTTTATCGATACTTTCAATTCACCAAGTTCACCATTGAACTCACCAAAATCGGCTAATTTCTTGATTTTTTGAGTGGCATCTACGGCGTTTGAAACCAACTCACGTAAGAAAATTTCGTGGTCTGAATAGAGGAATTTTTTGATAATTGGAAAAATATTGTCGGTATGAATCGACAATTGCCCTTTTTCGGCCTGTACGTTTGCTTCCATAATTCTGTTTTACGGTTTTTACAGTTTTTGGTTTTCTGGCTTGATTACCTAAAAAATGTATTCCACCGCTTTATTAACTGACATAATGGCAAAAAAAAGAGCTGTCAGATTTTCAAACCTGACAGCTCTTTTTTATCGACAGTCGATGGACTATCGACTATTTCTGCACAAACTTCACCCATACTTCACGCATAGGTACTTGTTTGCGGCCTGTGGTATCTTTAGGGTTAATGCCCGTACCTCGTCCTTCGGCATCCACTCGTACGAAGCTAATGCCTGATTTTATAAATTGGTCCTTCAACGCATACACACGTTTTACCGACAGCACTTTGTTGGTCAATGGCGGTTTGGCATCGTTGGCGTAGGCCACGAGTTTGATTTGGGCAGTTGGGTATTTTTTCAACAAATCGGCCAATGCTTGTACGGGCTGAGAAGCTGTTGCTTTTAATTGAACCGTATTGTCTTCAAAATCTACGTTTTCAAACTTAAAAGCTTTTCCTTTGGCTGCGGCAGCATCTGCCAAATACGTTGCCATTGGACTCTCGGTCGTAGTTGCGGCGGGCGTCGTTGGAGGAGCTGCAGTGGTCGTGTCGGCTGTTTTGGTAGCAGTGATTGGTTCTTGAATCGTACGGGCTTCTGCAAGCGTATCAGCATCTATTTCTGTGTCAACCGACGAGGTATCTCGCTGACTCCAGAAGTAAATACCAGCTCCAAGAACAGCAACGACCAAGAGGCCGACTCCCACCCATTTGAAATTAATTCGGCCCAAACCCGAATCTTCCACATCGACGCCGACCAAAAATGGTTGCTTAGCTGGAATAGGCTCAGAACTTTTGGTGATGGTTGTTGATTGTTCGGCACGAGGTACTTCAAAACTCTGTAAAAGGTATTGAATACCAACGGTTTCGATGATACGGTCGTTGAGGTCAGGTACGACAGTAAGGAGGCTTTCACGTTGTTCTCCCAAATAAGCCGCCAACGACTCGGCATCAAATTGTTTCTCAGCTACTACCTTTTTCAACACCGAGATAATAATTGACATCGAAATGCCACTCAACGATGATGCAAGCGAGTTTTTTGTGCCAGAGTATTTCGTCACCATGCTACAAACAGAGCTTTTGAAACCAGGGAGCACTGTATTGAGGATTTTTTCGCCAGCCGCCTTGAATTCCTCTAATTCTGAGGTCGTTTTCAAAATTCTGGGAAGTTGCTCGGGAGAAAATGGGGTGTTTTTTACCTGATTAAAAATAAGTTTCATCCCCGATTCATTGGAGGCTCGCTTAATAAGACCACCCACAATCGAAGCGGCAAAAGCATCAATTGCTTTTTGGATTTTCTCTGTTTTTTCGTTGTTCTGTACCGCAATCTGATTTACGATACCCTCAGTCAATGTCTCCTTCAGAGATGCAAATAAGTTCATTTTCAATGTTTTTTTATGAGTTAGAACCCCAGGAGGAAAAGTGAGAAAGTACGCAACTATGCCCTTCACCTCCCAGCGCTACAACCAATAGTGACTCGATTTTTTCAAATGGGGCGGAAAGTTACTTAATAGTTAAGAGTCCATAGCCAACACCTGATAGTTTTTTTTAGCAATCAAACCATTGTCGTTACCTTTGTACAAAAGAAATTTACTTAAAATTCTACGTTTTTGGACAAATCAACTGAACCACTCATTTTAGTCACTGGCGCAAACGGCCTTTTAGGTAGTGCCATTGTAAACTATTTATTGGCAAATGGGCACCGTGTCCGTGGCTTGCGTCGTAGCGGAAGCGACATGCGGTTGTTGAACGGCGTGGAAACCAAGGTGGAATGGGCCGAGGGAGATGTATTGGATGTGCTGGCGTTGGAAAAGGCATTTGAAGGAGTAACCTACGTCATTCATACGGCGGCAATTGTTTCTTTTATTCCCAAAGATCAAAAACAAATGTACCAAATTAATGTACAAGGAACGGCCAACGTCGTCAACTTGGCATTAGAGGTGGGTGTCAAAAAAATGGCTTTTGTGAGTTCGGTAGCAGCGCTGGGGCGGCCCGACCCGCGCATGATAGACGCGTCGAAACCGACGGTGATTGATGAAAACCAAAAATGGGAAGAATCACCGCTAAATTCGCACTACGGAAAAAGTAAATATTTGGCAGAAATTGAGGTGTGGCGGGGCGTGGCCGAGGGGCTTTCGGCGGTAGTTGTGAACCCAAGCATGGTGCTTGGCGAAGGCGACTGGACGCGAAGCAGTACTCAACTGTTTAAATATGCTTTCGACGAAAATAAGTTTTATACCGAAGGGCTAATCAACTACGTTGACGTACTAGACGTGGCGGAGGCAACGGTGAAGCTGTTGGTATCGGAAGTTAAAAATGAGCGGTTTGTACTAAGTGCAGGTAGCACCACCTACCGCGAAATATTTACCAAAATAGCCGAGGGTTTTGGGAAACGCCCACCTTCAAAGCTTGTATCACCCTTTTTGACAGAAATTATTTGGCGAGTGGAAGCCGCTCGTTCATGGTTGACGGGAAGCAAGCCACTCATCACCAAAGAAACCGCCAAAACGGCCCGAACAAAGTTTATTTACAACGGAGAAAAAATCCAAAAAGCACTTGGGTTTACTTATAGGCCGTTGGATGAAACGGTGGTGCGGGTTTGTAAAGCGTTGAAAAATTGAATATGAAAAAAGTCGATTTAAGGTGTTTTATCTAACTTTACGCTATACACAAACAAGTATTGGCTATGTTTCTCAGAAAAATACGACTTCAAGATTTTAAATGCCTCGCTGATATTGAAATATCGTTTGAGAAAACGAATACTCAAAATCGACAATGGACATTGATTTTAGGGGAAAATGGTACAGGTAAGAGCAATGTTTTAAAAGCAATCGCTTTAGTCACAGCTGGTAGTAATGCGTTAGGGGAGTTGTTAAGTGATACAGATAGTTGGATAAGAAATAATAAAAATAGCTGTCGGATTGATGCCACTTTGGGGACTAAAAAAGGTGAAATAAGAGAAATAAGCCTCATCATAAATCGAAAAGATAATTATTCAAATATTATTTCTAACAACAAGGACTCATTACGTTTGATTGATGATGCTATAGAACATGCCGATCGAAATTATTTTATCGTAGCTTATGGAGCAAGCCGAAGGTTGCCATCAGAAAATTTTTCAAATTTCGAGAAATCTTCAAACGGTAATCGTTCAGGCAATGTAAGAAGTTTATTTAATAATGCTTATTCTTTAAATCCCCTTACTTCTTGGATTATAGACTTAGATTATCGCTCGGGCGAACAAGGTATCGCAATTGTCAAAGAAGCGTTAGATGATTTTTTGCCAAGTGCTTCTTTTCATTCCATTGATAAGTTCAAAAAGCAGGTTTTATTCAAGACCATTGATGGTATAGTACCACTAGATTATTTGAGCGACGGTTATCAAAATATGGCGGCTTGGATTGGCGACTTGTTATACCGAATCACGGAAACATTTAAAGACTATCAAAACCCACTGACAGCCAGAGGCGTACTGTTGATTGATGAAATAGATTTACATCTTCACCCAAAGTGGCAGCGTAGATTAATAGATTTTATCACCCGTAAATTGCCTAATTTTCAGGTAATTGCTACGACGCATTCGCCACTGACGGCACAACAAGCAGATGAAGGAGAGTTGTACGCTTTGAAACGAGATGATAAGAATCAAATTCAATTGATTCCATTTATTGGAACACCCAAAAATCTTTTAATTAACCAATTATTAATGACGCCCGTTTTTGGTTTAGAAACTGACGAATCATGGGAGATAGAAGAAAGTAAGGCAATTTATAATGAACTCAAGAATAAAGAAACAAAATCAGAAGAAGAGAACGAAAAGTTTAGAAACGTCGAGAAGAAATTAAAGAAAAACCTGCCCAAACGAGCCACACCTGAAACCTCAGAAAAAAGTCTTGATTTATTGAAACGTATTGAAGCTAACTTGAATATTCAATAATTTATGATTTCCTTATTCCGTCTCAGAACAGCGAAAGCAATCAAAGCCAAATATCGCGGAACAGAAAAACGTGAAAAGGAGATAGAATTGATAAAAGCTCAACGAGATGTATTAAAAGGCTCGAAAGAAAAAATCGAATTTGATAGCACTTTCTGGAAATTATCAAAGACACAACTTAAAAAAGAGAGTTTTGGGAAGTGTGCCTATTGCGAAGCAAATACCGAAGTCGTAGCACATGGAGATGTAGAACATTATCGGCCTAAAAGTATTTATTGGTGGTTGTCTTATACTTACGATAATTATTTATATGCCTGTCAAATATGCAATCAGATTTATAAAAGTGATAATTTTCCTATCAATGGAATACGATTTCCTGAGCCTCAGGTTAGCGCATACTCAACGGAAGATGAAATAAAGTTATTGGTGAAAAATATCTCACCAGACCCTATTGATGTGAATGCCAATTACACACTTCAAACGTATTTACAAAAACATTATGATGAGCAAGCTTATTTGCTAAACCCTTATTTCGATAATCCTGAAAATTACATTGCCTATGAGGCCGATGATGTTTTAGAAGAAGTAAAAATAGTCCCCCAAAGCCCAGATTTGCAACCCTACATTAAGGCAATGGAAGATTTTTATGGAATTAATCGAATAGAGTTGAAATCGGTAAGGTATGGTATTTTTAGACTCTTCAGAGCCTTTAAAAAAGCGTTGCCGCACATCACACATGCACCAACTCAAAAAGAGGTCATTGAGCAAATTGACTTTATGAAGGCGGACAAATCATTATTCGCTGGTATGGTCAGGTACTTCGATGCAATTTTATAAACGAAGCCTATTTATGCAAAACGCTGACGGGGCTTTATCCCGTCAGCGTTTTGTATTTATGCCATCAGCTTCTTATACTTAATTCGTTTTGGTGTTACGTCCGTTCCTAAACGTTTGCGGCGGTTTTCTTCATAGTCGGAGAAGTTGCCTTCAAACCAATAGACCTGCGAATCGCCTTCAAAAGCCAGAATGTGCGTACAAAGACGGTCTAAAAACCAACGGTCGTGGGAGATAATCACGGCACAACCAGCGAAGTTTTCGAGGGCTTCTTCCAAGGCGCGAAGCGTGTTGACGTCCAAGTCGTTGGTAGGCTCATCCAGAAGTAGCACGTTACCACCTTCTTTGAGCATCATCGCCAAGTGAACACGGTTGCGTTCTCCCCCCGATAGGTTTCCAATTTTCTTTTCTTGATCGCTTCCTGTAAAGTTAAAACGGCTTACGTAGGCGCGGGCGTTACTTTGTTTACCACCGAGTAGAACCCAATCGTTTCCATCAGAGATTTGTTGGTAAACGGTTTTGTTGGGGTCGAGTTGGTTGTGTTCTTGATCGGCGTACGCAATTTGCACCGTTTCACCAATGACAGTAGTGCCGCTGTCGGGTTTGATTTGCTCCGTAATGAGTTTGAACAAAGTGGACTTACCCGCACCGTTGGGGCCAATAATACCCACGATACCCGCAGGAGGAAGCGAAAAGGTAAGATTCTCAAACAAAAGCTTGTCGCCAAAAGCTTTAGAAACACCTTCCATCTCAATCACTTTATTACCCAAACGCGGCCCCGATGGAATGAAAAGCTCCAATTTCTCTTCTTTTTGCTTCATGTCCTCGTCCAAGAGTTTTTCGTAAGCCCCCAAACGAGCTTTCGACTTGGCTTGACGAGCTTTGGGTGCCATGCGTACCCACTCCAACTCGCGCTGAAGCGTTTTCTGGCGTTTTGATTCTTGTTTTTCTTCCTTGGCCAAACGGTTTTGTTTTTGCTCCAACCACGAAGAGTAATTTCCTTTCCAAGGAATACCTTCGCCACGGTCAAGTTCCAAAATCCAACCAGCCACGTTATCCAAGAAATAACGGTCGTGCGTGACGGCAATGACTGTTCCTTCGTATTGGCGAAGGTGTTCTTCCAACCACAGTACCGACTCAGCATCCAAGTGGTTGGTAGGTTCGTCGAGGAGAAGAACGTCAGGTTTTTTCAATAAAAGTCGGCAAAGTGCCACGCGGCGTTTCTCACCACCCGACAAATTAGCAATGAGGGCATCCGACGGCGGGCAGCGAAGGGCATCCATGGCACGCTCCAATTTGCTGTCCAAATCCCAGGCGTCGAGGGCGTCAAGACGTTCCTGAACTTCCCCTTGACGTTCCAGCAATTTATCAAAATCGGCATCGGCATCGCCAAAAGCTTCATTTATTTGATCAAATTCTTTCAATAAATCGACCACTTCTTGCGTTCCTTCTTGGACAACCTCAAGAACGGTCTTGGTGGGGTCAAATTGGGGTTCTTGTTCAAGCAAGCCCACCGAATACCCTGGTGAAAAAACAACCTCGCCAGTATAAGCTTTGTCTATGCCTGCAATGATGCGCAAAAGAGTGGATTTTCCTGAGCCATTTAATCCTAAAACGCCTATCTTAGCACCATAGAAAAACGACAGATAAATGTTTTTAATGATTTGTCGGTTGGGAGGAATTACTTTACTTACCCCCGACATCGAGAAAATAATAGTTTCGTTGCTCATTTTTCGTTTAATTTGTGGTGGCAAATATCGTAAATTGCCCACCAAAACCTTCAAAAGCAGATAAATAAAGTAAACCAGTGATGGAAAATGCCACCTTAATGGACGAATACGGCTATGTCTCAGACGGCAAGGTATTCTTAAAAGGGTATTTAGGGAACCCAGACCGCCAAATTGGCGAAGTGAAACGCACCGAACAAGAAGCCATTGATTATTTTAAAAATCGCTTCAATATTGCTTCGAGTAAGGTGGAACAGTTGGAAAACGATGTCGAAGAAGCCCAAAACAAAGGCTCTTACCTGACAAAATTGGTGCAGCTACGCAAAAAACTGCTCAGTTTTGACGGACTCGGTGATTTTGTCCCGCTCCTAGAACGGCTCGACAAATTGGAAGTGGTGCTTGAAGACTTGATCAAAGTCAACCAAGAAAAAAACCTGGAAATCAAGCGCGCTTTGTTGGATGAAACGCGGGCCGTACAAGTCGAAAACGACGATTGGCAAGCCGCAACGGATATGTTGCAAGAAATTAAGTCGAAATGGATTCGTACTGGCCCTGTTGATAAAGAATACCAAGAGGAAGTTGAAGGCACATTCCAGTTGCTGTTGGATACATTTTTCCAGCAACGCCGCGATTTCTTCTCGGAACTAAACCGCGTCATCGCCGACCGTATCGAACGCTACACGGAACTTATCGCCAAGTCGGATTCGCTCATGCGTATGTATGACCTTGACGAAGCAAGCCGCATCTTGCGCCAAGTGAGGGCAGAATGGAAAGACGTGGGTGAAATCCCAGTGAAACGTTCGGCCAAATTGTACAAGCAATTTAAGCGCTCAAACCAACGGATTATGGACAAAATCAACCGTATCCGTGGCATTGTGACGCAGCCGCAAGAAAACCCACTGGTCACCAAACAACGCGAAATGTGCCGTGAAGCGGAACAACTTGCCCGTTCGAGCGACATCATTCAGGCATCAGAACGTGCCAAAACGTTGTTGAACCAATGGAAAGAAATTCGTCTTCCACCCCGAGTGGGAGATAAAAATATTGCAGAGCGTTTCCGTTCGGCTTGCGATAAGATTTTTGAGTTGAGTTATTTGGCCCGAGTTATCTCACGTAAATATCCTGCGTTTGAAATTCGTACGCCACAAGACCAGCTCAATATCAAAATTCGTGAGATGGAATGGCTCATCAAGCGTGAAAAAGCCGATTTGGAGGTGACCATTGCCAATGCGCAAAATATGCCGCCTGATCCAGAAGCTGAACGCCAAGTGATGGGTAAAATCAACATCCAGCGCCGTAAAATCACGATGAAGGAGAAGATTTTAGAGGAATATAAAATAGCGCTTACGCGAATCTAATTTAGTACTTACGCAGAATTAGATGAGAGGCTGTCTCAAAAGTTTTTGTCACCAAATTATCCTCGGCACCTATTCAACCTCACCCCCCTAAATCCCCCTCACGGTACGCCGTCGCGGCCTTTCAGTAGAGGGGGACTTTTAGAGCCCTTCTCCAGAAAGGAGAAGGGTTGGGATGAGGTTAAAACCAAAGAATATTTTGTGACCTGTTACTTTTGAGACAGCCTCTATTTTTGTTGGAATTCAAATGCCTATTGAATCGACGAGAAGAATTGGTAGGAGCCTAAAAGAAAATCTTGAACCGCAGTAGCGTGGTTTTTACCTTTGAGGGTAATCAGTTCTACATTGGTTGCTCCCCGTGCTTTCATAGCGTTGAAGGCGTTTTGTGAATTGAAATAAAAGACCAAATCGTCGGCATCACCGTGGTACAAACGCGTGGGTGTTTTGGGTTTCCAATCGTACACGTCGTTGTCTTTTACGGCATTGGTAAAACCCGTATCCGAGCCGTCGGTGAGTCCTTTGACAAACGCATCGGTAAAAATGGTATTAAAGCTCACGTTGATATTGGCATTCTCTTTAGACGACTGAATCTGGGCTGCCCAAGGGTCTTTAAAGTACTGAGTCGTGGGGCGGTTGAGGCCATAGATTCGGTCGTAAGTAAGTAATGTCCACAAATAAAGTTGGTTGTAACCCACAACCCCTGTGGTTTTGTTGGTGGTAATGTACTTCATAAAAGCCGTTTTATCGTAAGCACCCGCCCCACAACTCGATGCCCTCAGATTGAATTCGGTACTGGCTTCTTCCTCAATTTTCTTTTGAAGCGACATGGTGGCAAAACCACCTGCCGAATAGCCCGCAATGTACAGACGTTCATCCCACTGAATTTTTTCTTGGTTAATAAACTCTTTTGATGCCCGAATCATGTCCAAACAGGCCGATGCCAAACTGGCGCGGTGTTCGTAAGGATGCGGTACGGTATTAGATGTACCATATCCAATGTAATCGGGGTAAGCGATGATGTATCCCAACGCAGCAAAAAGTGAGCCTGCTAAACTTGCTTCCGAATTGGCCGCAAAGTACGACGGCGCTTCTTGATCGGAGCGAATGGTGCCGTGTTGTACACTGATAAGGGCCGAGGTGGTAGTTTTGGCAGCAGGATAAATCAATGCCCCAGAAGCCTGAATTTCCTTGCCATCGGTGTTTTTCGTTTTGTAAACGATTTTATACACTTTGATGCCGTATTGAAGAAACGGGGCAATTTGCGCAAAAGCAGGGTCTCCTGCCGCTATTCGTTGCACAAGCTGGTCTTTGGTAAATTCCCCAACGAGGGCGCTGCTTACTAAATACTGGTTGGAAGGCGTGGGGTCACTGTTTTTGCTACAGCTACTGACAATCACCGTCAGCGCTACGAGCCACAGGTAAAATGAATGTTTGAAGTGTTTCATACGGAAATTGAATCGTGTTTGGGTTATGATTCTTAACGTACAAAATTAGAGAAAGTTGCCCGCCAATTTTGAAAATACCCTATAATTTGTCAAGATTAACAATGAAAACTTGCTTGTTTTCTTGCGTTGTTTGCGGTTTTTTTAACGAACGGTTGAATGCTATCTTTTTACCGTCGTGAGACCACACCAAATTGGAAGGTGAAGGGTTGCTTGAAGGGGTCAGTAGTCGTACCCGATTTTCAAAGGATTCAGTTCCAAGTTTTACCAAAACAATGCTTCCGTTCCAAACGTAGCAAAGGTGCTGCCCATCAGGGTGCCATCTGAAATACCCTTCTACATTGGATGGGTGAAAGGTAAGTTGAGTGGGTGTACCTCCAAGCGGCGAGAGGGTGAAAATTTGTTGCACACCTTTATCGTCTTTGGCCAAAAACGCCAATAAACTACCATCACTCGACGAACGTACCACGCCCGTACATCCTGGAAAAGCAGTATCGGCGGTGTGGGTCAGACGGCGTTGGCTTGTGCCTTTGGGTGGCATGGGCATGGTGGTGTCAGTACCTTCGAGTGGCCCCCACGCGCCAGGTTGAGTAATGTCGTTGGGAATGTCCACGATAAACACTTCATCAACGTCTTTGCCATTTTTATCTTTTACTTTTCCCACAAAAGCCCGCGCTATTTGGCGGTGGCCGTCGGGTTTTAGATACCCATTTAGACCTACCCAACTATCGCCTGCGGCGTGGCTAATTTCGTCGGAGCCTGCTTGTGGGGTAGGAGTTACCCGCACGACCACGGCGCTAAACCAGTCGCTCGATACATCTTCGCCATTGGTTGTTTTAGAAACGGTCACTGAATGTCCGCGTTTCGACACGCCGATGGTGCGGAGGTTGTGTTTTTGGTGCGTTTTGTCCTCAAGTCCCCTCAGGATGGCATCATTGTAGGTATAACCGATCCAATTCCCGTCGCCACTCCATTCGTGGCGGTGGGTGCCTCCGCGCAGTGCGCCAGCGGTAAAAGGCGGCGTTACGTCACGGGCATCCATATAAATAGGAATATTGGGCGCTTGGTCTTTGATGATAATTCCTGTCCGTCGCCACTGTTGATAAGGGTTGGCGGCGGTCACACTCATTAGGCCATGGATAAACACCACGGATGCTTCGGTGTGGGCATAACTCACCGCGCCCGCGCCAGGCCCCCAGGCGGCGTTGTTGGGCAGGGCGTATAGTACTTTTTTCTCCCCTGTTTGGGTATGAACTTTTTCGATTTTGGCCGAAGCTGCAATGCCACCGTCATCGGTGCGGGTGTCGTACACCAACCACTGGTCATCGGGCGAAAAATTGTCGTTGTTGTCCAAGTCGTGGTGGTACGAAAGGTCGTTGGTTAATTGCGTTTCTTTTAAATACTGGTTACTGTTGCAAGAAGTCATGGCAAGGGTGGTTAAGCATAAAACGGTTGTTAGAAGACGCATATAAATTGGATCATTATAAGTAGGACAATGGCTAACGGGTTGGAGCGCTGATGACGCCCAAATAGCGCCCCATCCAATAGGGTAATAAAAAGGAATCGCCTGCACTTAACTCACTCTGGCCGTTGGCAAGGCGGTCGAGCTTGAAAAGATTGCGATTATGTTTTAACTCTGGACGCTCGTCGGGCGGAAGAACGTGCGTGATGGTTTGTCCCCGAAAATTGGCAGGAACCGACACAAGGTCTTTGCGGTGACTATTTATAACCTGCCATTCGACCATGTCTAGCGGAAATTCTTTTAAGTACCAAATCGTTTCTTTTTGGTCAAATTGTTGCGCCCCTGTCATGGCATAACACAAATTCCACAAGCCATTTTTCTCGGGGCGTTCAAAATTCCAATGCTCTTTGATGGCGTGAAGGTATTGTTTTTTTAGCTCAGGGGTAAACGCGTACGGATACAAACACCAGTACGCCAAAAAATACATTTCGTCGTCGGAGTGATTCCACTCTTCCGAAAGTTCGGCCGCAAGCTTTCCTTCGTGTTCATCAACGCGGCCAATGTCAGCCATCGGGCGCATGAGGTTTTCTAGGTAGCCGTGTTTTTGCATTAACTCATACGCCTTTTGTTTATAAATCTCTTTTTTGGTAAAATGATAAGCTGTTTGTAAAAAACCGATGATGTTGGAAGAGTACAATTTGCGATCGCCAACGGTTTTGGAAAATCCATTGACATAGGCAGGATTCCACTTTCCCCAAAGGGTAGGTTTTCCGTCAAAATCAATCAAATACCAGTCATTTTCGATGATGTAGGTCATCAATTCGTCCATCAAAGTAATGGCTTTTTGTTTGACTTCACCGTCTAGGTTTTGTGCCAACAGGGTCAGGGCAAACATTTGTCCCACGGTTTGGTCGCTACTGGTGGTACCGCGCCAATCCCACACGCTGTCTTTGGCCTGTACCCAGCCGTTGGTCATGCCACCATCCCACGGAACGGCCTTAAATTTATGGTGTCCGTGGCGTTCAAACCCTCGGGCAAAGTACCCTTTCATGCTGGTAATGCTAAAGAGTCGTTGCATGGCTTCAAACGATTCTAGGCAGTTGTCGAGGGCTACTTTTTCTCCCGTCACTTTGTATCGAAAAAGCTGGCTAACGAGGTACATCGACGTCCAGAGGTTGTCGCTGTCGCGTTGTCCCATTTCAAAGGTGGATAAATCGCCATTTTTTAAAGTAGAAACGTCGCAGTTGAAACCATAACGAATGTGGCGCTGCCGTACCTGTTTTTCATAGACCATGGCTTTGTCATGGAGGGTCATTTTGTCAAAATGAATTTCGCCTACGCCTTTGTCGGTAAGTAGTTGAACGGTTTGGTTTGGCCCTGCTGCAATGCTCACAACCCGATTGCTAGGAATCCAACGTTCGCCATAATAATAGTTAAAGCCACCTTCTGGCCGACGCATAAATGCCCCCTTGGTAGAGCCTAGCCATAGTTTGTCGTTGATGTAAGCAAGGGCGGTCAGTTGTGGACAAGGTAGTTTTTCTTGAAGCGCACTGGCCTTGAAAGTAAGGACCGAAACTGAAAAATAGCCGTTTGAAGTACCTACGAATAGGGAGTCTTTGGCCAAAGTAAAACAGCTCAGATTATTGCCCTGAAATTCGGTTTTTACTTCTTTGGTTACCACTGAATAGGAGATAATCTGCTGCGAGGTGAGCATCAAAAAACGGTTCCGAGAAGGATCAAACACCATATCCAAAATGGGCTGACTTGGGACGGTCTTTGTGTCCACAACTGCATTGTTTTGCAATAATGTAAGCCGTTGGGCACTGGCAACCAAAAACGTAAAGTTGGAAGCTGCCGCCAATTTCAGGGCTGAGCCAAGCGAATGTGGTGCATAGACTTTTCCTGCCCACGCGTTGCTCAACACCGCACGGTCGTCCACAAAGACCAGTTGACCTTGGAGAAGTGCCATATCCGCTATTTTTCGGCTAGTCATGGGGAGGTATGAGCGGTCTGGGCGAAGTTGGCCTGGATACTGGAATTGTCCCCCGTGGGGCTGCATGAGCCCTGCCGAAGTCAAAATTCGTATCCGTCCGTCTTTGTCGGTAAGGATTTTACGAAGCTGCACCGAACTATCCTGAACATAGTATTTGATGCTATAATCTTGGAGGTATGGCTGGTCGGTGTAGGCCGTTGGGCGCAGTTTTTGAGATAGCGAAGGAAATGTTGCCCAAAATGTTAGTAATAATGCAAGTGTGGAAGTGAAACGCATAGTTGGCTTATCAGAAAAATAAATATCTATAATACGACGGATGCGGGAGCGAAGACTATTTCGCTGTCCAAAAGGATATTTTGTTACGATATAATTTTATACCATTAGCTAATGTCCGAATTGTATATATTGGTTGATAAATAGCCATAACCCTGAAAAAAATACGCCTGATAAATAGTTTGTGGGAATTTATTTAACGGTTTGGAAGTACCAAAAAATAGTGCATAATTGCGCCCTTTAGTTTGTTGTTTATTAGTCATTTAAAACGAAATAGGCTGCTTTTTTGACATTTGAAAGCGGCAGTTGTAGATATTTAACAGGTAAAAAATTAACGAATTTTGTACAAAGAAAAAGGATGTTTGTATGCTCAAAAAGGCATTTTATTTACTTTTTCGTTTCGTATCTTTTTTGCTATTGGATATTTGTTTCTTTTGGGCTAATTTTGATGAAACCATCAGTTGAAGAGTGATAATAAAGTATAATTTTGAAATGTCGTTATGAATACCATCCACCCAAACCTAACTGGAGAAACCCTTATCATCGAAATTGATAAGGCCAATGTTGCTGAATGTATGGAGTTCCTTATCAAAGCACACATCCCCTTTAAAGTAGAATACAAAGGAACTAGCGCTACTGAGTCTCCCCTGGAGATTGCCTCGTTAATGAGTGATGCAGAACCTGATTTAACCCCTAGAAAAAAAGAAAAGCGCCTGAAAGAAGCGCAGCTCGTAGAAGACATTTATCGACAGTACATTTCTGACACCGATTTTAGTACCTCGGCCAACATCAAGGATATTGTCAAAGAGCACAGTATCAGTTTGTTAAACTTTCAACAAATCTTTAAAACCGTCTATGGTAAGTCTTTTTACCAATTGTATATTGATAAAAAGATGGACTATGCGGCTGATTTGCTCCGAAAAGGGCATAAAGCAAAAGAAATTGCCAAAATGATTGGTTACGGTGACAAATCGAGCATTAAGTTTAACAAGATGTTTCAGAAGCACTTTGGACTGACTCCCAAAAAGTTTCAGATGGAAGCAAGGGCCGCTTCCTGAAATTTGGGTTTGAATCCAACCTGAGGGGCTTGATTTGCGTCATGGTTGAAAGAAACTTCCCCATGAAAAAAATCTATTTCTTGATAGCAATCACTTGCTGGTTGATGGGTTGTGGAAACAACCCATCGCCCTTGAGTAACATCGGCCCCAAAATCAGCGAGATACGCGAAAATGGAAAGCTACAGATGGCGTTTTTGTACAACAAACAAGGGTATGTTACAGAAATCCAAAAGTATTACTCAGATGGTCGTAACGTCTGGGAGTCATGGCGTTATGAATACGAAGGGAGTAAGGTGGTCAAACAAGAATATTGGTCGTCGCATCCGCTTCATTTAAGCACTTTTCCTGCGCCAGGTAAGCCGCTTGCACTGCAATGGATCACTAAATACGAGTACGCATTCAACCAGCCTTATCCTTCCAAAGTCATTACGTATTCGATGAACAACCCCAAAGAAGTCAGTTCGTACCAATTGAATAGCTACGATAATTCGGGGAAACTTTTGAAAAGTGAAAGGTTTACGCCCGATGGGCAAACGAATGGTGTAACGGTCTATGAATACGACCAACGGGGAAATTTGCTTTTTTGGGGAGGTTCGTACTGGGAGTATGATGCCAAGCCAAGCCCGTTGAGGAAGCTGAATATTCCCTATTGGAATCCAAGTTGGCCAAGCCCAAATAACGTAACGGCCAATTTTAGCTTAGATGCCAACGGAAACAAAGCCAACGTATGGCGGTATGAGTACACCTACGACGCCGTTTCGGGTTTTCCTGCGACCTATAAACTGTATGTTGATAACAAATTTATGGCCGATGGAGAATACATTTACGAACCCTAAGGGTAGAATTTAAATAATGACAAAATGAAAATATGCTTCTTTGCCTTGATGCTGTGCTGTACGGCTGCGGAATACGCTGGTGCCCAATCGTTTAAAGTGGTTGCTTTTTTTACGGGCAAAAACGACCAAGCACACGTTAGTTTTGTCAAAGAAGCAAATCGTTTCTTTCCAAAAATGGCGGAGAAGTACCATTTTCAATACGATACTACGTCCAATTGGGATAACCTAAATGCTGATTATTTATCTAATTATCAGGTAGTTTTGTTCTTAGATACGCGCCCAGACAAACCCAGTCAACGGCAGGCGTTTGAAGAATACATGAAAAAAAGGGGGGCATGGATTGGGTTTCATTTTGCCGCCTTTGCCCTAACGCCGTCTAAGTATCCGCAAGATTGGGATTGGTACCACGAAACATTTTTGGGGTCGGGGCAATACAAGAGCAATACGTGGCGGCCGACGTCGGCGGTGCTAAAAGTCGAAACCAAAAAGCACTTTTCAACCAAAAACCTCCCCACAACTTTTACCACAGCCCCCAACGAATGGTACCGCTGGGAGCATGACTTACGGCAAAATCCTGATATTGAAATTCTGTTGTCGATTGACCCCGCTAGTTTTCCATTGGGTACGGGACCTAAGCCGCACGAGATTTGGCACAGCGGCTATTACCCCGTGGCGTGGCGCAACAAAAACTACCGAATGTTGTACCTCAACATGGGGCATAACGACATTGACTACGAAAACAAAACCAACAAAGAATTGTCGTTTACGTTTGAGAACGAAACCCAAAACCGTTTTGTAATGAATGCTTTATTGGGTTTTGGAAAGGGAAAGTGAACATAGCGACGGTGCTAATTCGTCACTTAGACATTTCATAGATGGATTTTCTGTACTCAATTCCCCATTGCGCTATTTCGTCAATGATACGTTCTAAGGTTTTTCCGTATTCGGTCACTTCATATTCGACCGTAATGGGCTTGGTGTCGAGCACGGTACGACGTATCAGATGGTTCATTTCCATGTCTTGCAATTCTTTTGAAAGCATTTTTGCTGCTATACCATCTACCTCTCTCAATAAATCCATAAAACGCATTTTCTCACTTTGCATGAGTGTGCCCAAAATGTGGATTTTCCATTTTCCTGACAGTATTTCCATCGTGTCTTTAATAGCCCCAATACGGGTTTTGCAAATGGCCGTAGTGTTCAGACTTGCTTCTTTTTTCATGCTGTAAAGTTCAAAGTGGTAAAACAAAGGTATCAAAAAAAGGGGGTAGTTTCTAACAGGAAAGTAGTTTCTAAAAGGAAACGCATAACAATTGTAAACCGTCTCGATTTTATCTTTGTATCGGACTTAAAAATCAAGCAAATGAGTGTGCTTTTTGGGGTACATTATTCTTGACTATCAACTCAAAATGAAAATATATAGTGTAGCAATTGTCTTGGTAGCCGTTTTTTTTAATTGCCAAGCACAACCAAAAAACAAAACAATGGCCAACGAAACAGTAAACAGTAATCCGCTTTTGTGTGATCCCGTAGCGGGAATTTGTGGACTTCCAGACGCGACTGACAACCTGAACGTTGCCACTACGCAGACCCAAAAACCAGTAAAAGTCGTCTATTTTACTGACCCAATTTGCTCTTCGTGCTGGGGAATAGAGCCACAGTTGCGAAAACTAAAATTGGAATACGGCAGTAACCTCGAAATCGAATACCGCATGGGAGGTTTGTTGCCCGATTGGAGCTACAACAGCGGCGGAATTAGCAAGCCTTCAGACGTGGCGCACCACTGGGACGAAGTGAGCGTGCATTATGATATGCCCATCGACGGTGATGTTTGGTTAGAATCTCCTTTGCATTCGTCTTATCCGCCGTCGATTGCCTTCAAAGCAGCGCAAATGCAGAGTAACGAAAAAGCGATTTTGTTTTTAAGAGAGATACGGGAAATGGTTTTTTTACAGAAGAAAAACATCACCCAATGGGAGCACCTCGCCGCCGCTGCAAAAAAAGTAGGGTTGGACGTGGCACAGCTAAAAACGGATTTTGAAGGAAAAGCAAAAGCACTTTTTGAGGAGGATTTGAAGGTAGCAAAAACGTACGGAGTAAGAGGGTTTCCAACGATGTTTTTTTCCAACAACAGTGGCAGCCAAGAAACCGTATATGGTACAAAACCTTATGTTTTCTACGAAACAGCCGTGTTGAGACTTCATGAGAACGCTACTAAAAGCGAGTATGGTACAACTTGGGAAGCACTTTTTAAAAAGTATCAATCGTTGACAGCGAAAGAGTTTTCGGTGCTTTCCAATACCCCAAGGAATGAAAGCGAAAAAGTATTAAATGAGCTTTCTAATCAAGGAATTTTGACAAAAATCACCACCAAAAATGGTGCTATTTGGAGAAAAGAGCCGTAATGCGTATTTTTCAACTAGAAATCAAGCGCCACTTGATACCTTTCATTGATGTATTTTTCTAGTGCCGTGATGGCTATTTCGACATTTTGAGGGCTTCTTAAATGACTGTAGGGAGGGGCTTCCACGCCCGTTCCTGCAAAGTAAGGCTGCAAAATCCCCCTCTGTTTCTGGATTTTAGCCCCCATAACTTGGGGGCTAAAATCTTTCTGAATAAATTCCTTCACGGCGGCTTTGTAATAAGCAAAATAGGCGGGGTCGTCGATAATATACCGTATCAGAGGCCACTGACTCGTCACCTCTTTCATGTCCATACTGAGAGAAAATCGCGAATTGTTGGCCCCTCCTCGCATCTGAAACGACAAGTTGAGGTCGTAAGGAATCCAGTGCAGAACGCCGTCGATATTGGCTAAAAAATAGTTGTGGGTCAAGACCCCGTACGAGTCCCAATTGCCCACAGTATTGTTGACGGCCAAATACCGCAAAAACTCTTTTACATCAAATATCGCTTCTAACTCCTTCTTCCATTGTGCATTGTCAATGACCCGTAAAGGGCTATTGAGAGTGGTAATCAGTTGTTTTACGTCCGAATAATCGGCCAAAGTTTGATTGTTTTGTTTTTCAAATTGGCTAGTAATAAACTGCTGCATATTCGACTCAGGTTTATATACGTTACCCATTTTTTTGCCGCTTTGCGTTTCTACCATGTGCTCTTCTACGGTTTCAATGACTTGGTAAATTCCGCAGTTTTTTAACCCTTGACCAAAATCAAGAATAACTTTATAATAGGCAACTTTGCAGGCCATGACGCCGTTGTTTCGGAAGAGTTGGGTGAGCAGTTTTTCTCTTAGGAAAGAGTCGTCGCCGTAGCTAGGAGCAAAAGAGAGTTCTTGAAAGCCATAAAAACGCTGATTTTTGATGGCGGGGTACTGGTCTTCCCATTCGTCGAACTTCAACTTAAAGGGTAATTTGTAGATGCCACTTCGCCACGAACCATTGAGGGATGCGTTGCCTTTGAGCCGAAAACCAACATTTTTCCACGTATTGTCACCTTGTTTAACTTGGGCTTGCACAAAAATTGGGTCACCATAAACGGCATCCAAGGGAGCTCCTACGGGAGGAGTAACGCCAGGAATAGGGCTGGAACTGCCAAATTTACGCGCTGTACGCCATTCCATGTCCCGCTGAATTTTATCCCAATTCTCCTGTCCCACTTGAATAGTGATGGTTCGTACCTGATCCTCTGGAAAGACCCATTCATAATCAGGGGTTTGGCTAAATTTAGCGGGGAAAATATCCGCATCATTTTTGCAACCAATAACAACGGCAACCAACAAACAAAGGAAAATAATACGATTCATGTGCGTAGGACAAGGCTTGGGATAGTAAGGTAGAGGGAGGCTGTTCTCTACTCGTTTAAGTCCTCAAAAAAGTAAGTTATCCCATTCCATTGTTATTCTTTGAAAGTGATTGTGGGCGGAATCTGTATCTATTATCAGCCAAAACCTGGATTTTTATATCAAAATTGGCTGATTATGAGGATACAGCGCGAAAAAAAATAAGTACGCGACTTCGCTGGTACAAAATGAAATAACGATGGGGGATTTGTTTTTGTAACCTTGTTTTTGCTGTGATGCTGATGGCTCTTGGAGGCTGGTTTTAATGTTACGCTCTTTAAAGGATGAATGGAATTAGTTGGGTGTTTTTGGTGCGGTAAAATGTTTGAAATCTTTCTTGAAGTAATTAAAAGTGCTGTGGGATAAGGTCTATGGGGTAGGAGTGTTTGAAATCTTTTTTGAGGTAGTCGTGGTGCTGTTTGGATAGGAAAGTTTTGTTTTCTTTATCAATGGTTCGCTATGATTTTGACAAATTATAAAAAATAAAGGGTAAAGAAGTAGCTTTGTTTTGCGAACCCAAACTA
>NZ_JBYFCK010000024.1:0-89950 GCF_057652155.1 Runella sp. R0.1_18 | reverse complement strand
AAAATGAATCGGAATATCATTCAAAATATCGAATCTGTCCTACAAGGCTCTTTTCAATGGGCTACCTAAACAGTTACATATTTTCTTAAATAATATCTTAAATTTGCTGACGCTCATTCCCACTTCTTGCGCAAATTGCTCTAGTTTTGGAATAGGCAAATGAACATTTTGGATAACTCTTTCTACTACTTGCTCTATTTTACGCTTCTCTTTTCTATAATACGCATTTTCCTGACATATGTTTATACTGTTTTCTATTTCGTCGATAACTCGATATATCAAATCATAAATAAAAGCCCTAAAAAATAAAATATTACTTGTAGATAATGAAAGCTGTTCCCAAAGTAGGTTAAATTTATTAGAAATAATATGCTTATCCTTACTCCATTCTTTACATAAATATGGAGCAACTAACGCTACTTCGTCAATTGGAAGTTTTAATTCATTTTTTAACCACTTTTGATCTAAAAATAAGTAAATACCTCTAGTATAGTTTTTATCACAAAATTTAAAGCAAATTGGATTAATTATTGAATAATCCTGCAAATACATTGGAAAATCATGATTTGAACTTATATAAAAGAAAAATTCGCCAAAAACACCGTAATGAACATCTCTATCAATAACCCATTTTCTCTGGTTTATGAATTTGTAGTCATCTTCTTCTTTCAGTACTGTAAACTCTATATTCATATTTCTTCCTTTTCTATTATACACTTATGCCGATTGCGCATACATTACCCACTTATGTATGCCTTATTGTGAAGAGCAGTACGCGAATGTAGCAAGTTAAAGCATATACTAAAAACAAACTAAGCAAAAAAAACTTTTAGGAATGAAAAAAAGACTTTTAAACCTTTTAAGTGTATTTTTTTTTACATACAACATGTTTAGGGGGAATTTTTAATCTGCAATACTCTCTTTAAACGGCACGATTTTTGATGGTATGCGCCAATTTTATCTCCTCCAACAACAAGCTCTTATATACTACTGATTATCAGTAAATTGACTTTTTGTCACATTGAATACCCAATTGGCAACAAGAACATCTCGTTGTTCGCAAAACTCAAATATATCCGCTTGGGTATGGAAATTCAGTAAAAATCCTCATTTTTCACCCCATATTTTTGCCCTAAACCGCCCTCAATTTTCCTCTCTCTGCTTAAAGAAGTAGGATATGTCTTCATGGAACATACTTTGCCAGTTTGGCAACAAAATAGGCATTACTATTGGTATATATTTTATCAGAACGCTTCTTTAACATTTCAACGTATGAATATTTTACTACTCCCACGTCATATAAGTGTTTTACTGATTTTCGCATTACTATTGTATTCGCAGACGGGAGCTGCCCAAATTGCGAATGCACCTCTTAATACCGCTTCAGCATGGACAAACGCCACCTACAACAGTCTTACCCCCACCGTAACTAATTCAGTAGGATCAGCTATCCCACTGTGTTTAGGCTCCATATCCAATGAAATCAATCTCACCAACACAAGCACCACTGACTTTGCCACAATAAGTATTACGGGGATAGGGTGTGACGGCGAGGTAAGTGTCAAAGATGGCAACGATACCTATCCAGCAGGCACGTATGCAGGTTATAAAGTAAGCAGCAATGGGTTATTGCAAGCATCGGTAGGCGCCAAAATCACCATTAAAACCCTTTTAGGAGGTTCACCAAGAGAATCATTTGTTGCAACCAATACAGGTATCGGAATAAATACCTCGCTGCTAGACCCAGATGGTAATATCACCTTGGGTTTTATTACTACCTTGTCTTTTGACGAAATTCGGATTGAGTATGAAGCCTTGATAGCCCTCTTTTTTTCAGCCCAAATATATCACCCAGTCATCAAACGCTTTTCTGCTGCTCCTGCCTTAGACTGTAACACGCAGACAGAATTAAACAACCCTATTCACCCTGTTTATATAAATGCCCCCCGCACTGGTATCAGTGGAGTAGCTTGTTTAAGCTGTAGTGTGGCCAATGCCGATAATGCCATCAGTGCTTCTACCTCTGACTTCGCGACTCTTTCCCTGACGGCAGCCCTTGGCAGCAACGCCTCCATTTCGGTTAAAAACGCACTTAACAGCTATGCCATAGGTACGTTTGCTGGGTTTAATATTTCCAATTCAAACCTCATTAATGCCAACCTCCTTTCAGGCATAACTATTCGCACTTATTTGAATAACACCCCCCAAGAGTCTTCTACCAGTGCTACGCTGGTCTCTGTTAACTCTACTTTATTAAGTGGCTTGGGCAAACAACTCGTAGGTTTTATTACGACCAAAGCATTTGATGAAATACAGCTTGAAGTTACCAATTTGCTTGGAATCGTAAATACAACACAGGTCTATAACGCGGTTGTTCAACGGTTTTGTACAGGCCCCGCCCTCAATTGTAGTACCGTCAACAACCTAGTATCTCCTAGTTACCCGGCCGTGGTCGATGTTTCAAACTCTGGTTTGGTGTGTGCAGGCTGTGCTGTTAATAATGTCAACAATGTCGTAGATGCCAATACCTCCAACTTTGCCAGTATCGTCTTAGCCCTGGGTGTTGGTAGTAGCAGCTCCCTTTCGGTAAAAGATGTACTGACAGACTATCCTATCGGAACATTTGCTGGGGCTGATATTGAAAATTCCTCACTCATTGGGGTTAATTTATTAAATGGAGCTACCATCAGCACTTACAAAGACGGGGTTTTTCAGGAATCAAGCGGAGGCAACCTTATTTCACTTCAGTTATTAAGTTCAAGCCGACAAATTATTGGTTTTGTCACCACAAAATCATTTGATGAAATAAGAATTACCGTTTCCAACTTCATTGGTGTGGACCTTGGCACAACCAACGTCTATAGCATGGTACTTAAAGCTGCGACCACAGCTGGTGTTGTTGCACCGAGTGTAAGTGCCACCTCCGCCACCAATAGTTGCCCATTCATTACTGTCAATTTAAATCTACTAGTAACAACCCCAACCCCTAGTGGCGCGGCACTCGTTTGGTTTACTAACAACACCCACACGGGGCTCGCTTACGCCACACCTACCACTGCGGGCGCTGGAATCTATTACGCTTATTTTTACGACAGTGTTACTGGCTGTTACAGTCCTGCCAGTAATGCCATTACGGTAACAATCACGAGCTGCGCCCCCGACACTGATGGCGATGGCTACAAAGATGACGTTGACCTTGACGATGACAATGATGGTATTTTGGATACCGTTGAAGACGCGGCCACTTGCTCTACTGTTATTTATAATGGCGTAGCAAATGCTGACTGCGACGGCGATGGCATTCCCAATAGCCTTGATTTGGACTCTGACAATGATGGAATCAATGACGTTATCGAAGCAGGAGGAGTCGATGTTGATGGAAATGGTCAAGCAGATGGCGCTGTCAACGCTTCTGGAATTCCTGCCAGTGCTGCCCCTAGTGGAACCACCCCTCAAAATACCGATGGACAAGGTGGTAGTGACCCTTATGATTTGGATTCAGACAACGACGGATTGACCGATTTTACGGAGGGTGGCCTGCGTCCAGAACTCGATGCTGATAATAATGGCGTGGTTGACGGCAACTTAGACCCTGATAGCGACGGGATTCTCACACCAGTAGATGCCATTCCTAACACCTGGGGCGACGCTCTCTTGCCCGACTTAAATCCAACCATAGAAATTGATGGATTAGAGTTTAACTCGCTTTTCACCAATCGGGATTTCATTGTCAACATCAACGAAGTCAACAACAAACCGCAGGTTATCAATACCCCTGTTACGTTCCGTATCACCAAATTATCAGCCTTTACCATCAGTTACGCTGCCACCTCTGGCAGTTCAAATGTCGGTGGTGGAAAGCCAAACAGCAATAGTGATTGGGCATTTAGCGAGACTGCCGATTTCATCGTCATCACTGCCAACACAGGCATCACAGTTCCCCAAAACAGTTTCAAAGCAGTAGGCTTTAACATCGCACGCAAAGCAGGTATCCCTACAAATACCACACAGCACCTTACAGTCACTATCTATCATGGGTCGGCAGGTGAAGAAAAAATCAATAACAACATTGCCCAGACGACCTTGGCCAATAATTAATTCTTACCCCTTTTTATTCATAATCACAATTTCTCAATCAAATGAAAACGCTTACTCAAACAATCTTTGCAAGGGCAGTGGCAGGGCTACTGGTCTGCTTTGCCACACTCACCACGTTCGCTCAAGATGTCAGTGTCAACATTTTGAACCAACCGGCCTATGTTCCGCAGCTCGCCACCACGGGCCGCGTCACCGTCGATGTTTGTAACAATGATGGAGGTACTACCGCTGCTACTGCTGGCAAAGTACGGGTAACAGTCGTTTTTCCATCGGCCATTGTAGGTACTATTGTAGGCGTAACGACCACGGGCTGGACCATTGAATCAAACACGGGCGGAACCATTATATTGACCAACAGCGCCTCTATTTTGTCAGGAGCATGTAGCCAAATCTCACTTGGCTATACTGCAACAACCTTAGGTGGTCCTTCTACCGTAACAGGCACACTCTCATTCCCGATGGGTGCACTGGTAGGTGACCTTTCGACCAATAACACCAGTACCACCTCCATTTCGGTTTTGGTGGATACCGACGGCGACCTTGTACCCGATGTAGATGATTTGGACGACGACAACGATGGTATTTTGGATACGGTGGAAGACGCCGCCAGTTGTACAAGTGCTTCAGGAATTGTCACCGCCAACGTTGATTGCGACGGAGATGGCGTTCCCAACCGCCTCGACCTCGACTCAGATAATGATGGTATCAATGACGTAAACGAAGCGAATGGTACTGACGCCAACTTCGACGGATTTGCCGATGGCACACCCGATCCAATAACGGGAATTCCAGCCTCTGCTGGACCAGGACTTACTCCTCCTAACACCGATGGCACAGGTGGTACAAACCCGTATGACCTTGATAGCGACAATGACGGCTTAACTGACTTTACCGAATCGGGTACTAACCCCGCCTTAGATGCCAACGGTGACGGAGTAGTGGATGGCAACGCAGATCCCGATTTAGACGGTATTTTAACCCCTGTCGATGCCGTACCAGCAACCAGACGCGACGACCTCTTCCCAGATTTGAACCCAACCATCGTCATTGGTTCGCTTGAATTTACTACGGCGGGAAGTCAGAAAGACTTTGTTGTCAATCTCTTTGAAATCAACAATCGTATCCAAATCACAGGCACACCAATCTCTTTCCGAGTAGCCAAAATCTCTGGATTCGACATCACGTATTCAACAACCTCTGGCACCTCAAATACAACAGGACCTACTGCTAATAGTAACAGTGATTGGGATTTTGTAGAGAACGCCAACTTTATTACAGTAACCGCTAAAACGGGTATTACGATTACCGCAAATGGCTCAAAAGTAATCGGCTTTACTGCTACTCGTAAGACAGGCATTCCAATAAATACCACACAAAACATTACGGCGACTATTATCAACGGTTCTGCGGGCGAAATCAAAGTTGACAACAACATTGCAATCACATCCATCACCGCTAACTAATCCTAATTTTTATGAAAGCTCTCCAAACGTTTATCTTCGTCCTGAGCCTATTTTGCATTGTGAAAGGAAATGCGCAAGATGTGGGTATCAATATCTTAAACCAACCTGCCAGTGTGTCGCAAGGCTCAACTAACGGCCGAATTATCATCGACATTTGCAATTTTGATGGTGGGTCAACAAGTACTCCCCTTAATAGCATTCAGCCGCTTATTACGTTACCCAGCGCACTCGTTGACACGTTTGTCACCGCAATTTCTTTTGATGGCTGGTCAATCGTGAGCAAATCTGGCAGTACAATCCGTTTCCAAAACACAGTATCCATTACCCCAGGAGAGTGCAAACAGATTGTTTTAGGCTACAAAGGAGTAAACGTTGGAGGGCCTCTCACTGTCACAGGGACTATTCAGTTTTCGGGGCCACAAACCAGTGGTAATAACCCTGCCAATGACAACAGTACTACTTCTATCACGGTTACAAGCGCCCCCATTGATACCGACGGGGATGGGATTCCTGACATCACTGACCTTGACGACGACAACGATGGCATCTTAGATACGGTCGAAAATACGGCGGTTTGTTCTACGGTACTGCTCAATGGAGTCGCAAACACCGATTGCGATGGCGATGGCATTCCCAATTACCTTGATTTAGACTCCGACAACGACGGCATCAATGATGTCAACGAAGCAGTTGGTGTCGATGTCAACGGTGATGGTTTTGCCGATGGTACACCAGACGCTATCACTGGTATCCCAGCCAGCGCGGGCAATGGCACCACGCCACCAAATACCGACGGAACGGGCGGTACAGACCCCTATGATTTAGATTCGGACAATGATGGACAAACCGACTTGGCAGAAAGTGGCTTAAACGCCTCAATTTTAGACCCTGACGGAGACGGCATTGTCAATTGTACAGCCAACTGCGACCCTGACAAAGACGGAATTCTGGCTCCTGTGGATGGTTTACCTGCTGCTTACGGTGATGCCATTACCAATCGTCCACCCGTCGCCAGCAATGATACGTATTCGATACTGCAAGGAGCTGTTCTAACTAACAATGTCCTGAGCAACGATACTGACCCCGACAATAATACATTGTCAGTCGCTACCACGCCAACAGTAGCCCCGACGCATGGTACGGTTGTGCTCCAAGCCAACGGCGCATTTACCTATACGCCTACTTCGGCTGCGTTTACAGGCCAAGATTCATTCTGTTACCTTGTTTGTGACAATGGAACGCCTAGTTTGTGTAAAACGGCCTGCGCTACCATCAACATCGGCGCAGGAATTGTCGATTTATCCATTTCAAAGGTCTTAGTAGGAAGCAAAATTCGTAGTCTCAATGACACGATTACGTATCGAATTGTGGTCAAAAACAGTGGTAATATTGCAGCTACCAACATCGTGGTCAAAGACAGCACAACCACTAGTTTACAAATCATCAACGGCACGCCAACGAGTGGCGGCTTCTCTGGCACAAACTGGACAATTCCAAGTCTTGCTTCGGGCGACAGTACAACGTTAGTAATACAAGCCAAAGTCATTGCAGAAGGGGTGAACTTCAACTTCGCACTAATCAAAAGTGCCGACCAGCCAGATACAGTGGCCACCAACGACACTGCCAATGATTGTATTACAGTACCTATTGGGCTCTGTTCAGGCCAAAAGGTAGAAGCCTCTGTCCCTTCAACTTACACCAATGTCATCTGGTTTAAAAATGGAGCACAAGTAGCCAGCGGAAATGTCGTTTTATTCTCGGAAGAAGGCACATATACTTTCACCGCAAGCAATGTCACTTGTCCAGTCAGCGGCTGCTGCCCACTCATCATTCAGTCTGGCACCAATTGCTGCCCCGTGCAGCTATGTATTCCAGTAACCGTAGTAAGGCGAAAAAAATAGTACTATTACTTTAACGTTTGAAGAGCACTTTGTGAACAAAACGGGCGTCAGAGTTTTCTGACACCCGTTTTTATTTGTCCATAGGATTGCGCCCACGTGAAAAGGATTGCTCTGCTCACAACCCATCCGTGTCAAGGGTTGCTCACAACCCGACCCGTATGCGAAAAGGGTTGCTCACAACCCGCACAAACGCAGACTTTAGAACAAACTAGAAGCAATCTTATAAATGTTATCCGACTTGCCCATGGTGTAAAAATGGAGCACAGGCACGCCAAAATCCATCAATTCGCGGCATTGCTGCGTACACCATTCTATGCCTACTTGTTTGGCTTGGGCATCATTCTCGCATCCTTCAACGGCTTTCACCAAATCTTGGGGCATGTGCAGATAAAAAATCTTTGGCAAAATCCCCAGCTGCTTCTTAGTCGAAAGGGGTTTTAACCCAGGAATGATAGGCACGTTTATTCCTGCGGCACGACATTTTTGTACAAAGTCAAAATACTTACTGTTGTCAAAAAACATCTGGGTAACGATGTAATCTGCCCCTAAAGCAACTTTTTGTTTCAAATAGTCAAAATCAGTGTCAAAATCCACCGCTTCAAAGTGCTTTTCGGGATAGGCCGCCACTCCAATGCAAAAATCAGTAGGCGCCAAAGGTTCTACCTCTTCGTGCAAATAATGACCTTTGTTCATGCTGACCACCTGTTCCACCAATTCACTCGCATAAGCGTGGCCGTTCGTTTTAGGCTTAAAAGTTTTATAAGGTTTGGCAGGATCACCGCGAAGTACCAGTACATTATCAATACCCAAGTAGTGTAAATCCATCAAAAAATCCTCGGTTTCGTCTTTTGTAAAACCGCCACACAATACGTGCGGAACAGCGTCCACGCCAAAACGGTGCATGATAGATGCACAAATACCGATTGTACCTGGGCGTTTACGCGTCACGATCTGCTGAATACGTCCATCGGCCAATGGTTTTTCGATGTATTCTTCACGGTGGTAAGTCACGTCAATAAACGGTGGTTTAAAATCCATCAACGGTTCAATATTTTCCAATAACTCGTTGATATTGTTGCCCTTAACGGGCGGAATCACCTCAATAGAGAACAATGTTTTTCCGTTGGCTTGCTGAATGTAGTCCGTAATTTTAGTCATGTCTGCCTTTGTTAGAGCAACAAAGATAAGCAACCCCTTTATTTTTAACTTTCAAGATTTGCGTTTTCATTTCAAAACCCGTACTTTTGCGGGCAATTTCTGATAAACTCGCTTTTGTGAATGACGGTCGAATTACCCGTCCGCTGACAACAGCCTCAATTCAATTACAACAATGACTAATGAGTTAATCAAGCTAGTAGATTCTGAATTCTCTGGCCGTCGCGATGCTTTCCCTGCTTTCCAAGCAGGAGACACTGTAAACGTTCACCTTAAAATCATCGAAGGTGCAAAAGAGCGTATTCAGGTATTTGCAGGAACAGTTATCCAACGCCGTAACATCGGTGGAAGCGGAGAAACTTTTACTGTACGTAAAATATCAAATGGTGTAGGTGTTGAGCGTATCATCCCTATCTTGTCACCAAGCATCGAAAAAATCGAACTTATCCGTCGCGGTAAAGTACGTCGTGCACGTTTGTTCTATCTTCGTGGTAAACAAGGTAAAGCGGCTCGCGTTAAAGAGAAGAAGAAATAAGCCTCTCCTCTTACCGAGTCTCCATAAAAAGCTGTCTTTTAAGGCGGCTTTTTTTATTCATTTTCCTCAAACGTTTCTTCTACTATGATTACTTCGCCACTTTCGATTCGTTTTGTCAAATATCAAGGGACAGGCAACGACTTCATCATGATTGACGACCGTTCCGAAACCTTTCCTGTCAGTCAGCCACTGATTGAGTTTTTGTGCCACCGTCGCTTTGGCATCGGAGCCGACGGCCTCATTCTGCTTCGCAACGCCCAAGGCTACGATTTTCGAATGGTATATTTCAATGCCGATGGTCGCGAAGGAAGTATGTGTGGAAACGGCGGGCGCTGCACAGTAAGGTTTGCGCAAGATTTAGGACTTTTTGAAGAAAACACCACCTTTATTGCCGTCGATGGTGAACACAAGGCCGTGGCCTGCGAGGAGGAAATTTTCCTCAATATGAGCAACGTGGCAGGCAGTGAAAAAGATGGTTCTGACTTTTTCCTCAACACAGGTTCTCCGCATTTTGTACGTTTTGTCAAAGACGTAGAAGCCACAGAAGTAGTCGCCGACGGCAAAGCTATACGTTACGGTGAGGTATATGGCCCCAAAGGTGGTACCAACGTTAATTTTACCGAAGTAATGGGCGAGCAGTCTATTTACGTGCGCACCTACGAGCGCGGTGTCGAAGACGAAACTTACTCCTGCGGAACTGGCGTAACAGCCTGTGCCTTAATGTCCTACCAATACCTAGGCATGAACGAACCCATCAGCGTTAAAACCAAAGGCGGCCCACTTCGCGTGTCATTTGTGGCGCACGAAGACGGTTCTTTTGACAATATTTACTTGATTGGCCCTGCGGTGCGGGTGTTTGAGGGGGTATTTGAGGTTAAATAGTTTTGGAACCATATAAGACATTTAAGAGATTATAAGGTGTTTTGCTCCCTCTTATATGTCTTATATGGTTTAAAAAACTTTAATCCTCGACTTCAAGAATCCCCCCTTGAAGATGATAGATGTTTTTTGTTTGGAAAACACCAGTACGGCAATAGTCTTTAGCAGCTACTTTTGAACGAGTACCGTTGGTACATACTACTACAATCGTGTCAAAAGGAAGAAGTTCAGCGTGATGCTCACGAATTTCGGCCAAAGGGATATTTATTCCCCCAATATTAAACTCCTCAAACTCCCAAGGCTCTCGCACATCCACTAAAATAGTGCTTACTTCTTTTGCCAAAGCTTCAACCGCTTCTAATGAAATATCTGTATAAGTAATCATGCTTACTCAGAACGCCGTTTTTACTTAAATAAATACAATATCCGTAATAATTTCGTAGCCAAACGCTCGATTCAGCGATTCAATTAATTTTTTCTTCGCCAACACCAGCTCTTGCGTCAATGGCGCTGACGTAAGTTGTAGAAACAGTACCTTTTCTTTGACGTAAATCGCGCTTGTACGGGACGCAATCTCTGGCCCTACGAGTTTTTCCCAATGAACTTTGACCGATGTTTCGTCAAACTTGGCATTCAAACGATACATCTCAAGCATTTTTCCGATGGCCTCTCCCACCGAAACAGTCCCTGGTTTTCTGGCTGCGTTTTCTTTTTTGAAGCGATAAATCATAATAGGGTAGCGTATTAAAACACAAATTTAGGGGGATTGGGAGCTTTGGTGCAGTTTTTTGAGTATTTTATTTTGGATTTCGGCACTTCCGCCGTAATATTGCCCCATCAAGTCAGTTGCTTCTCATTCGCACAGCGATTGATTTATAAAGAAGAGGGGAGAGAATAGGCTCTACGAACCTCTGGCAACCTGTTTCAACATACGCGGAATAAGGTGCTAATTCCTACCTGAGCAATCGGGGCATATAAATCGAAACAATCATGTTAAGATTCTTAGAAAAATGCGTGCGCTTCCAGCGTGCCCTCCTGTGTTCCAATCTCTGTATGTGTTCTTTTTTAGGATGCACAACGAATGCTATGTTGTTTTTTCAGTTCCCAACCAATAACCATTAATTCTTTACATCCATGTCAGATCTCCGTTTTGAAACCTTACAGCAACACGCTGGCCAAGTTATCGACCCAGTTACCAACGCCCGTGCTGTCCCCATTTATCAGACTACGGCTTATGCCTTCAACAGCTCCGAGCACGGCGCTAATTTGTTTGCACTCAAGGAGTTTGGCAACATCTATACCCGTATTATGAACCCCACCAACGATGTGTTTGAAAAACGCATCGCAGCCCTTGAAGGAGGGGTAGCTGCCTTGGCGGTAGCATCGGGACACGCGGCTCAGTTTTTAGCGATCAACAACATTACGTCCGTTGGCGATAATTTTGTCACGACCTCTTTCTTATACGGTGGTTCGTACAATCAGTTTAAAAACTCGTTCAAAAACATCGGGGTAGAAGCTCGCTTTGCCGATGGCGACAACGTAGCAAGTTTTGAGGCACTCATTGATGACAAAACCAAAGCGATTTATCTCGAAACGATTGGTAATCCAGGATTTAACGTTCCTGATTTTGAAGCTTTTTCACAACTAGCGGCCAAATACGACCTTCCCATCATTGTCGATAATACCTTCGGTGCAGGAGGAGCGATTTGCCAACCTATCAAATGGGGAGCCCACGTTGTGGTAGAATCAGCCACCAAATGGATTGGTGGCCACGGTACTAGCATGGGGGGCGTCATTGTGGACGCAGGGACGTTCAATTGGGGAAATGGTAAATATCCGCAATTTACGTCGCCATCACCAAGTTACCACGGACTTGTTCTCAACGATGTGTTTGGCATTGGTGGGCCTTTCGGAAATATACAATTCATCATCCGTACCCGCGTGGAAGGTCTGCGCGATTGGGGCCCAGCGCAAAGTCCATTCAACTCATTTTTGTTATTACAAGGTTTAGAAACCCTCTCACTTCGCGTAGAACGTACGTGCGAAAATGCCTTAGCACTTGCCAAATGGTTAGAAGCACACCCTTCTGTTGCGTACGTTAACTACCCAGGCTTGGAAAGTAGCAAATACCACGAGTTGGCTAAAAAATACCTCACGCGTGGCTTCGGTGGTGTGTTGTCATTCAAACTCAAAGCAGGAAAAGAGGCGGCTGATAACTTTGTTAACTCCCTCAAAATGATTAGCCATTTGGCCAACGTGGGCGATTCAAAAACCCTCATCATTCACCCCGCAAGCACGACGCACTCGCAGCTTTCCGCATCCGAACAGGCTACAGCAGGAGTAGAAGCTGGATTGTTGCGCATATCAGTCGGGATTGAGCACATTGAAGACATTAAGGCTGATATTCAACAAGCCTTTGACACAATCGGTCAATAATCAACAATTAAGTAAAGCACTTATTTACCTTGGCAGTACATACGTTTAAATACCCCTACACTTTTCCATTGGAACTCGGCGGCGAACTCGCTGGGTTCCAATTGGCCTATACTACCCACGGCACCCTCAACGCCGACGGCAGCAATGTACTCTGGGTCTGTCATGCACTCACAGGAAACGCCGATCCGACCGATTGGTGGGACGGACTGGTAGGCAATGGACTTCATTACGACCCTAAAGATTGGTTTATCGTCTGTGCCAACGTGCTGGGCTCGCATTATGGCTCTACCAACGCACTGAGTATCAATCATCAAACGGGAGCGCCCTATTACAGTGCCTTCCCTGATATTTCGATTCGGGACAACATTTACGCGTTTGAGTTACTTCGCGAGGAATTAGGAATATCGCATATTCATACCCTCGTGGGTGGTTCGCTTGGTGGACAACAAGCTGTAGAATGGGCTATCATTCAGCCAGAACTTATCGGCGACCTAGTGCTTATTGCCACCAACGCCGTTCATTCTCCTTGGGGCATTGCCTTCAATGAATCGCAGCGGATGGCCATCAAAGCTGACCCTACTTGGAAGGAAGCTCGCCCCGATGCAGGCGCCGAAGGCATGAAAGTGGCCCGCTCGATTGCACTCCTCTCCTACCGCAACTACGACACCTACGATTTTACCCAAGCCCGCGATAGCAACGAACAAACGGAAAACTTCCGCGCTGCAACTTACCAACAGTACCAAGGGGATAAACTAGCGAATCGTTTCAACGCATTTTCGTACTGGACGCTCTCGCGAATGATGGATTTGCACAACGTTGGCCGCAATCGACCAAGTATTATTCATGCGCTTGCACAAGTGAAAGCCCGTACATTGGTAGTGGGGATTAGTTCGGACATTTTATTCCCGCCGTCGGAGCAGAAGTTTTTAACAAAACATATACCAGAAGCAGAGTATCAAGAAATTGATTCATTGTACGGCCACGATGGCTTTTTGATTGAGTACAAACAACTCCGTCAGATTCTTACGTCTTGGGAAAAGAAAAGGGTTATTGCTTAGACAAAAGAGCTGGTATAACCCTATCTTTGCTTTAAAATAAAAGATAATGATACGAAGTATTGAGATTGAAAATTTTAGATGCTTTCATAAAACACGCATCGAAGGATTTTCACAAATTAATCTGATTGGAGGACAAAACAACGCAGGAAAAACAGCACTCCTAGAGGCTATTCTATTAGTAAACAACCCAAACCCCGATTCTATTCTTTTTTTACAGCAAAAACTCCGTGGTGAATATGGTAATCCCGAAGTACCAGAACGAACATGGAGTAGTCTTTTTTTCTCATTTGATAAACAACAAAAAGCAAACATATCGGCTGTAGCTCAAACTCAAACGAGTTACCGAATAAAATTAGCATGTCAAGATAGCATTCGTACACCAACTATCACTCCTACTGTTTCAAATCAAGACATTGTAAAAATCGAAGACAATAGTACCATGAAGGATATTATTGAATCGTCTTTGATTATCGACCAATCTACCCAAAAACAAATTGGTTCTTCGATTCAAATTCGGGCAATAAAAGGCGAAGAAACACTTTTTCATTCAGCCACCTTTTTACCAGTTATTCATTCTACTTTTTTCATTCCTGCTGGCTTTAAACAAACCGCAGACAGACTAGCTTCAAGCTATCAAAACTTGCTTTTTAAAGGCAATGAAGACACTGTACTTGAAGCTTTGCAACTCATTGACGAAAAAATTGAAAAAATTGATATTATCGAAAAAAAGTTACATTTAAAAAGGACTGGAGAAATTCCAATGCCTGTAGGCATGTTTGGAGATGCTTTAAATAAAGTGATTGATATAATCATCCGAATTGCCAACCACCCTCATTGCATTTTACTAATTGATGAAGTTGAAAATGGAATCCATTATACCCATCAATTTGAACTCTGGCAAAAGCTTTTTCAATTAGCAAAAACATTTGATGTACAAATTTTTGCAGTCTCGCACAGTCTTGAAATGATTAAAGCATTCAATGCTGCTTCATTAGAGGATGAATTTGGGCAAAATGTCTCTTATTTTGAAATGTTTCGTAGTTTGCGAAGTAACGAAATTGTTGCCAATTCGCTGTCAAAAGACACGCTTTCTTATGCTATTGCTAATAACCAATCGTTTCGGGGAGAATAAGTAAGCTATGACACAAAAGTTAATTATTGTAGAAAGCCCTAATGATGAAGCATTTATACGTCTTCTCCTTTCTCATCTTTCTATAAAAAATACAGCAACTTCTACCATTCGCCCTACCGAAATAGAACATCTTCATAATTTTAAAGGTAGTGATGGCAAACCAAAAAGAGGTAAAGACGCCCTTCCCGAAAAAATAGAAATTCTAAAGCGAGACCTTCTAATTCGCTATCCACAATTAAGACACATTGCCATAATCCTTGACATAGATACACCTAAAAGCTCGAATGGAGGAAAAGAAAAAAGTTTACAACTTATCAATACATCTTTTTTAAAAGCCTTTAATATTTCACTGGATTTAACAGACACTTCTACCAAAGTTTCAACAAATGTTACAATTTCAAGTGAAACTATTCACTTAGAAGTCTCGTGTTTTTTTGTGGGTGATGAGACAGGCGAGGGAAACCTTGACGTTGTTCTCAAAAAAATTGCAAAATACCCATGCCCCGAATGTGAGTGTTTGGAGATAATGAATGAATGTGTAGGTCACAAAACTGGCAGTCCAATGCGTGATTTTACCAAACAATGGGTTAATTATTATCTCAGAAGTCAGGCATCTAAAAGCCAATTAAAAGATGCTGAAAAGCGCTTACATGAGGTAATTACAGACAATGGTGAAATACTTTTCGACCTGCATCATCCGTTTTTGCACGAAATAAAAGAGTATTTGCAACTTGAATAAACAGCACATGTTCAAAAAAATCTTCCTTGGTTTGCTTGGCATTTTATTCATTCTCGGCCTTTATTACCGAGAGTTGGTCAGTTATGGGTACATGCAAGCCAAAGGTCAGCTTCAGATTTTGTTCAATACGCAGCCCGTGGCGGAGGTGCTGAAAAACCCATCATTTCCTGACTCGCTCAAGCAACGCCTCAGACTCATTGGCGAAATCAAACAATTTGCCGTTGACTCCCTAGGGCTCGACTCATCGGGAAGCTATACCGAGTTTTATGACCAACACGGTAAACCCATTTTGTGGGTACTAACGGCTTCTGAAAAGTACCGTCTCGTACCACGCGAATGGGATTTTCCAGTGATAGGAACGTTTGCTTACAAAGGCTTTTTTGACACTACTCGCGCCGACAAAGAGCGCCAATTGCTTATATCAGAAGGCTTTGACACACAACTCAACGAAGTGTCAGCTTGGAGTACATTGGGATTTTTCAAAGACCCGATTTTGTCTTCCATGCTGTACCGAGGCGAAGGAAGTTTGGCCAATCTGATCATTCACGAAATGACGCACGGGACGCTATTCGTCAAAAACAACCTAGAACTCAACGAAAACCTCGCCAGTTTTGTGGGCGACTACGGAGCGATTCGCTTTTTAACCGCCAAATACGGTGCAAACTCCCCCGAATTAGAAAAATACGAATTCCGAAAACGCTATAACGATGCGATTTCGCAGCACATCGTACGGGGCGCAAAACAGCTTGATAGTTTGTACAAAACCTTCCGCCCGTCGCTGACTGCTACCCAAAAAGACACCTTAAAAACGAGACAAATCCGCTACATTGTTCAACAATCGGATACACTTTTGGGTGGACTAGTTGGGAAAAAATACCCTTGGCGAGGCACGAAATTACCCAACAATGCGTTTTTTATCGGATACCTGACGTATCACTCCCAACAAAACCAGTTTCAAGACGAGTTTAATCATAAATTCAAGGGTAATTTTCCAAAGTACCTTGCTTACTTAAAAGCAACCTACCCAACCTCGTTTTAGGGAGTTTTTGTTTTACTTACCATCCACTCAATATGCTCGGACGCTTCGCCTTGGTATTTGCTGTGTTTTTTTTCTCTTCTTTTCATACCAAAGATTCCTATCGCCGTATCCCACAAACAAACTTTGGTGTAGGTGAACACCTCGAATACCGCGTACATTATGGCATTTTCAACGCGGCCAACGCCGTGGTGGACGTAAGTCCGAATGTTTATCAGGTGAATGGTCGGCCGTGTTACAAAATCAATATTGTAGGAACTACCCTTGGCGCTTTCAGTTGGTTTGCCAAAGTGCGCGACGAATGGCAGTCGTGGATGGATACCTCGGCCATAGTTTCCCAGAAATTTTACCGTAATATTCAAGAAAACAACTACCGAAAAGTGGAAACAACGGTGTTTAACCACGACACCGACGATGCCGTAGTGACCGACGAAAACGGCACCAAAAAATTTGAAGTACCTAATCACATTCAGGATGCGATTAGTAGTTATTTTTTCCTCCGCACACTCGATTTTTCAAAACTTAGCCCCAACGAAATGGTGGAAGTACCTACCTTTTTTGAAAACTCGGTCTATAAACTCAAAGTAAAATACCGTGGCAAGGATGTCGTAAAGACCAAATATGGCAAAATAAAAGCCTTTAGACTCACCCCAATCATGCCTAATAATGAGCTTTTTAAAGGTGAAAACTCCATTCGGATTTGGGTTTCGGACGATGCCAACAAAGTCCCCATCAAAGTCGAGGTGGACCTATGGGTGGGGGCTTTGGTGATGGAAGTAAGCTCCTACCGAGGGGCTCGAAATTCATACAATTGGTACTAATTTTGAGGGTCGAAGGCAGAGAGTCGAATAAACGTGTATTGGGTTGCTCACAACCCAACATTCACCTACGCACTTCTTTTACGGTAATTAAATACCGCGAGTGCATTAAAACCTACCGCAAAGGCTATCATCACCAAAAATTCGGGAATCAAATCAGAAAAAGCACTGCCTTTGATGTAAACTGCCCGAATGATTTTGATAAAATAGGCAGGCGGATTGATGCGGGTCAGCCATTGCGCCCATTCGGGCATACTTTCGATGGGCGTATATAGCCCTCCCAACAAAATAAACACCATCATACAGAAAAAAGCGAAGAGCGTCGCTTGCTGCTGCGTATCGGCAAAAGTGCTGATTAACAAGCCAATTCCCAACACGCCAAACATATATACCGCCGAAAAAACATAAATTGTAAAGAAAGAACCAACGGGTAAAAACCGAAATATCACAAAGGTGACAATCATTCCTAACGTAATCGAAACCATCCCCAATACCCAAAATGGAATCAGTTTACCCAAAATAAACTCGTGTTTTTTGAGCGGTGTCACGTTGATTTGTTCAATGGTACCCACTTCTTTTTCGGCCACGATGTTCAGCGCCGTTAAGAAAGCCCCCACCATCGTCACCAAGATGGCCAAAATACCTGGCACCATAAACAAATGGTAATCAAAATGAGGATTATACCAATTGGCCGACGTAATTTCAATTTGAGGCATTTCGTTAAACTTCGGTAACAACATCCATTCTTCCCTAATTTCGCGGTTGAAATCACCAATCATCTGGGCTGCATAGGCCGTTCCCAATCCCGCCCTAACCCCGTTGACCGCATCGGCTGCTAAGTGCAATTGCGCCTTATTGAACTTAATCAAATCGCGCTCAAAATGCGCAGGAATCGTCAATATCAAATCGGTTTTTCCATCCCCTACGGTCTTCGTCGCTTGGGCATAAGATTGCGTGTATTCAACCAGTTGAAAATAACCCGACGCCGTCATTTTATTCACCAATTTCGACGAATAGGTGGAATGGTCTTGGTCCACAACGCTAATCGAAATATGTTTGATTTCGTAGTCGGCCGCCAGTGGAATTATAATCAGCTGCATGATGGGCATAATCAAAATCATCCGTAAGATGGTAGGATTCCGAAATATTTGCCGAAATTCCTTTTGCAACAAAAAAACTAGATTTCGCATTTCTTCTCTTTTTTTAAGCCAACCGAATTTTGAACTTACGTATCGCCACGGTCAAGTAAACAACCGTCATAACCGCCAAAATCAGGGTCTGTTTGGCTACGTACGAGAACCCTAATCCTTTCACCATAATAGCCCGAACGATGCTGTAATACCACTTCGTCGGGACGATATTGCTTACAATTTGCAACGGCAACGGCATATTCTCAATCGGGAACATAAACCCGCTAAAGACCAATGCAGGCATCAAAAAACCTACCAACGACAAAAACATGGCCGTTTGCTGAGAATCAACCACCGCCGACACCAATAAGCCTAAGGATAAGGTGGTTAGAATAAACAACAAACTCTCAGCTAGCAATAAAGGAAGGCTGCCACGAATGGGCATATCCAATAGAAACACCGCCAACAGCAAGATGATAATTACATCAATAAAGCACAAAAACAAGTAAGGCACGGCTTTGCTCAACACCACCAACAAAGGGCGCATGGGCGAAACGAGCAAGATTTCCATGGTTCCTGTTTCTTTCTCTTTGACAATCGACACTGATGTCATCATTGCACCTAACAGCATCAAAATCAACGTCATTACGCCTGGCACGAAGTTGTACGAGCTTTTAAGCTGCGGGTTGTACAACATCCGCGTTTCGGTTTCGATGGTATATGGTAGCTTTTTCTGTTCAGTAAGTTCGTTTTGGTAATCGCGAAAAATGCTAGAGGCATAATTGATGACAATGTTGGAAGTATTAGGGTCGGACGCATCACCAATAAAGCGTACTTGTGCTTGGTTGGTGTGTGACAAATCCTCCTGAAAGTTTTGAGGAAAAATGATGACCAACCGCGCCTCTCCGCGCCGAAAAACGCGCTCAATTTGTACCTCAGAAGTCAAGCGTTCTTTAACACTGAAGTATTGGCTTTGGTCAATACGGTCGATGAGTAAGCGTGAGGCATCATCGTTGGAATAATCTAAAATGGCCACGTTTGAATTTTTGACTTCGCTTGAAAGCGCAAAGCCAAACAAAATCATCATCACGACAGGCAACCCCAGCAGAATCACCAAGCTGCGGGTATCGCGGAGTACGTGCCAAAATTCTTTTCGGATAAAAGCTACAAATGTTTTCATAATGTTATTCTCCTCTTTTTGCTCCGCGCGCTAATTGTAAAAATACCTCATCCATACTTTCTGCTTGAAACTGCTTTTTAAGCCCCGAAGGTGTGTCTAAGGCCGCAATTGTGCCATCGACCATGATTGAAACGCGGTCGCAATACTCCGCTTCGTCCATGTAGTGGGTTGTCACAAAAACGGTGATTCCCTCGTGCGCTGCTTCGTAAATCATGTCCCAAAACTGACGACGCGTAATGGGATCCACTCCGCCCGTGGGTTCATCCAAAAACACCACCTTGGGACGGTGCAAAATGGCTACTGAAAAGGATATTTTTTGCTTCCAACCCAGCGGCAACGAACCTACCAATTTGTCGGCCTCTTGGTTGAGTCCAAGTCGCTCAATCAGCACGGCTGTTTTTTCGCGAAGCTCTTTACGGGTCAGTCCGTAAATCCCGCCAAAAAACTGGATATTTTCCCGCACCGTCAGGTTTTCGTACAGCGAAAACTTTTGGCTCATGTACCCAATGTGCTTTTTGATTTCTTCATTTTGGCGATACACGTCATAGCCTGCTACCGATGCTTTGCCCGAGGTTGGCTCCAGCAACCCGCACAATATTCGCATGGCGGTGGTTTTGCCAGCGCCATTGGCTCCTAAAAAACCAAAAATCTCCCCTTCTTTTACGTCAAACGTAATGGCATTTACGGCCACGAAGTCACCAAATTTTCGGGTAAGTCCTTCGGTATGAATGACTGATTTTGTCATAGGTTTTACTGATTTTCGAGCATCAATTTGATAAATGTATCCTCAATCGTCGGTGCTATTTTCCGTACTTTAATGCCCGTATGTCCTTTTTCTTTCAAAAACTCCGAAAGGTATTTATCCTGAAAATGAGGAGGTAATGTCACGTGTTGTTCTTCGCCAAACGCAAATGCGCTGACTATTTCGGTATTTTTGCGCAGGTCGTTCATTAAGTTGTACCGATTGTCGGCATCCACCGCGTATAGGTTTTGGGCGTGCCGTGCAATGATTTGTTGGAGGGTATCTAGTTCCAAAATTTTACCCTTTTGAATCAACGCAATGCGATCGCACCGACTGGCTTCATCCATGTAAGGCGTCGAGACCACAATGGTAATTCCGCGTGCTTTCAGTCGGTCGAGCATGTCCCAAAACTCCTTTCTCGACACAGGGTCAACGCCCGTGGTGGGTTCGTCCAAGAAGAGCACTTTAGGTTCGTGAATAAGCGCACAGCACAAGGCTAATTTTTGCTTCATCCCACCCGAAAGTTTTCCCGCCAGGCGATGCTTAAATGGCTCAATTTGAACGTAAATCTCCTCTATCAAATGGTAATTTTGCGCAACAGTAGTATTAAAAACAGTCGCAAAAAAATTGAGATTTTCTTCAATGCTCAAGTCTTGGTAGAGCGAAAATTTCCCTGGCATGTACCCCACGATTTGGCGTATTTTCCACAAATCCTTGACAACATCCAACCCCGCCACCTCTGCCCGACCAGCATCGGGTACCAATAAGGTCGTCAGGATACGAAAAAGCGACGTTTTTCCCGCACCATCGGGGCCGATTAGCCCAAACAATTCCCCCGATTTTACCTCAAAACTAACCTCGTCGAGTGCGAGTACTTGCCCTTTTTCGTACGTTTTTCTAATATTTTCTACTCGAACGTTTGACATGTAAATTGGAGTTAGAGTTTCACTTCGCCGTACATTCCTATTTTGAGGAAACCGTCGTTTTTCACTTTGATTTTGGTAGCGTACACCAAATTCGCCCGTTCGTCTTTGGTCTGAATGGTTTTGGGCGTAAACTCCGCTTTGTTAGAAATCCACGTCACTACTCCGCTCACTTCTTTATAGCTGTCTTTGCCATTATCGACAAACACTTTTACGGGCTGGTTGAGCTTTATTTTACCGAGTTGGTCGCCTGTTATGTACGCCCGCAACGTCAGCGAAGTCAAGTCCGCAATTTTGTACAACGCTTTGCCCGTAGCAGTCATTTCGTTGGTGGTGGCGTACTTGACCAATACCGTTCCGTCAATGGGATTGGTGATGGTGCAACGTTTCAGCTGGTCATCAAACTGCGCGATGCGTTCTTCTAAAGGCTTCCGCTCGCTCAACACCCCTCGGTTTTGAATTGACACTTGTTGCTGCTGGGACTTTATCTGCTGCTGCACCACCGCCACTTGCCCTTCGGCGGTTTCGATTTGTTTTTTCAACACCGAAATTTGTCCATCCACATCATCTAATTGTTTACTTGGTACGGCTTCGGCTTTTACCAAATTATCCAAACGTTTATGTTCGCGTTCCAACAGCCTAAGTTGTTCGCGTTGGGTCGCTATCTGACGTTGTTGCGTCACCAATTGTTCCTTCAAAATCTGAATTTGCGGTGAAGCATCGTTGGTTTTTTGGCTCAACGCCTCCATGCTCGCTTGCACTTGTGCTTTTTGCAAATTGAGGTTCTTACAATCAACACTCCCAACAGCCTGGCCTGCCTTGAGGGTGTTGCCTTCTTCTATTTCCAAACGCAGAATTTTCCCCATTGACTCCGACGAAATCACGACTTCATCGGCTTCAAAAACACCGCTCGCATCAAACGCTTGATCGCTGTTGTTACAAGAACTCAAACCCAAAAGGGACAGAAAAATCAAAAACCCGACGCCATACGGCTGAGCTTTCTTTAGGGATGTTTTTTGTGAAAATGTATTCATGTGACTTAGTATCTTTTTCTTGGTTATTTGTTGTTGAGTCGGCGATTAATTACCCGCCGATAGTCGTAGGTTATTTTGTGCTTGCAACAATTGCACCTCGTGTAAAATCAAGTTTTGACGCGCACTGTCTTCATTATCAAGCTCAGTCAGGTAATCACTAGCCGTAATAATTCCATTTTCAAGCTGAGATTCAGACGCTTTACGAATCGTCGAACGAATCTCAATCAATTTGCGGTCGCTCTCGACCAATGCCTGCAATCGGCTTACTTCTTGGCGCTGAGAAGCCATTCTGACTTGGGTGGCCAACAAAAAGTTTTCTTTTTGTTTTTCTACGCGTTGCTGATTTACCCGCAGTTGTTGGATTTCAATCGCTTGGCTATTGGTATATAAATGTGACAAAGGAATTTGAAGTTGTACCCCTCCAATAAAGTACGTTTTAAATTCTGTTGACAAGAAATTCAGCCCAGGCCGCCCATATCCTCCCGTCGCAAAAGCTGATAATTTGGGTAAATTTTTAGCTTTAACCAGTTTTTCACTCACCGACAACGTTTGTTTTTGGGCATCAAACCATTTTAATTCTGGCCGATTAATATCCACTGAATTAGTAGCTACCGTTGGCAGTTGAAGCGAGGTATTGGCATCAATGTTTGCACCAGTTAGCAGCGAAAGTGCCTCCAAGGATGCCGTACGCCTTGTCTGCGTTTCTAACACCAACTGCTCTACTTCCAAAATACGCGCTTCCAAGGCAAGAATGTTGGCACGAATCGCTATTCCATTCTGAACCGAGGCTTTCGTTTTGGCCAGTTTAGCGCGAAGTTCTTTATCCAAAATATCAAAGTTTTTTAATTGACGTTCGGCAAACAATGCTCCAAAATATAGGCCACTCACTTGTTCCCTAAGTTGGTATAAATCCACCGTTACCTTTTGTTGTTCAGCCAGTTGGTTCGACACAGCCACTGCTTTTTGTTTCTGAACAGTCCCCCCATCCCAAATCGTCTGCGTTATATCTAACGTCAGTTTGTACTGGTCTTTAGGAGGCGGGGTAATTTCAAAATTGGGTAATTTGATGGGTACGCTCGTCACGTCCGACTGCCAAGTAGCTTGGCCATTGAGGCGAGATTGCGGCATAAAATTGCGATTAAGCAACTTCAGTTGCAGTTCGGTTGCCTCCTGAATCAAACGGGCTTGCCCCGCTTGCGGGCTGTGGGTTTCGGCCTGTCGGTAGCATTCGTCGAGGGTCAACGTACTTTGCGTATGCCCCACCGAAACAAATCCCAACCACATCCCGATAAATAGCACTTTTTGTTTCATAACCTTACAGTTTAACTATTTGGTTAAATTATAGATAAAAAAATAGGAGTTCTAATTTTTAGACTTTCCAAGTTTCTAAAACTTGGAAAGTCTCTGACGTTCGAGTTGAGAGCAACCCTCAACACATTTAGGGAGTTAAAATTAGCTTTACATACAACTTCAACTCCTCAATGCGCTGTTTCATAAGCACATCAAATGCCTCTTTATCTGCCCCAAACGCATTCAATAAAATTGGGCGTGCCAAAAATGGAAATGCACACATTCCCATGATAGACATCACAAATTGCATAGGGTTAATGCTACGAACTTTGCCTTTTTGGAGTTCCACAAAGTAGTTTATTGCTATTTTTTGCATCAATCCAACTGGTAGTTTTTTGATAAAATCTGACTTTTCTGGGTTGTTAACCGTATTCAAAACAAACAAAGGTAAATAGGGATTCTCCCTCAAAAGGTTGATATATCCTTCAATTATGAGCCCAATTTTGTCTGAAAAGTCAATGTCCAAATCAAAAACGCCATCTGCTTTCGGAAAAAATATGCCAATTTTTTTATCAAAAACATGTTCAAATAACTTATCCTTTGAACGAAAGTAGTAATGCAATAATGCCTTATTGATTCCCGCTTCGTTAGCTATGTCCTGCATCCTTGAACCGTCGTAACCATCTCGTAAAAAAATGGTCTCCGCTGCTTTCAAAATTTTCTCTTCTGTTGTTAAATCCAGTTCTGACATGATTTATTCTATGGTTTAACCATTTGGTTAAACTTAGCACAAAGCAAATAATTTCATTTTGAATAAACAAATTTTATGCCGACAAATTCTACAAATGTTGAGCCTCTCCGAGGCTGGTAATATTTATCAACCCTACAAATGTTGAGCCTCTCCGAGGCTGGTAATGTTTATCAACCCTACAAATGTTGGGCTTCTCCGAGGCTGGTAATGTTTATCAACCCTACAAATGTTGGGCCTCTCCGAGGCTGGTAATGTTTATCAACCTCTACAAATGTTGGGCCTCTCCGAGGCTGATAATATTTATCAACCCTACAAATGTTGGGACTCTCCGAGGCTGGCAATATTTATCAAATTCTACAAATGTTGGGCCTCTCCGAGGCTGGTAATGTTTATCAACCTCGGCAAATGTTTTTACAAATGTTAGGGCTCTTTGAGGCTGGCAATATATTCAAATTAATTACTGATCTAATTTCCGTACTGATTCAATAATCTTCTGATAATCGGGCTTTCTTCGGAAAAACACAAAGCCGTTTTCTTCTTTCAATAACTCCAAATTTGGATTTGCACGATAAGCATCAGCCCGGTCGATACGGGCAATCAGAAACGTTGGCTTGTCCACAGGACCATTCAAAAGCCATTCTTCATCACTCGCTTCGGGCCGCACTCCTATCGGCTTTTTGAAGTAAAAAAACTGCGCATAACTTCGGTTTCCAATCGGCCAAACGTAAACATCCTGACCTTTTTTAGCTTCGTAAAAATCAATTACGGTGCGTTGCGTATAACCTTCTATTTTAGGAACGACATTGGAAGTATAGAAGAACATCAATAGTGCCGTACTCAAAAACAATATACGGATAGCCACTTGTTTTTGTTTTTTCCAACGTAGCAAAGCCACACAAATCGCGACAAAATATAGTACGCCCCAAAGCCACTCATTTCCAGCCCATTCGACGGGCGCTTGTAAGTTGGCAACCACAAATTTATCCTCAATGTAAGGTGTAAAAGCAGTAGGGTTCATTCCAATTAGCGGCACCAACGTCAGCACCAGCGACAAAATAAATCCAATAAATAACAGCATAACAGTCATCCATCGTGGCCACAAAACTTCCCCTTTGAGCCACTGATGTAGCCACAAAGCCGCAAGGTAAGAAAGCGGGAAATAGGCCATCGAACTGTAATGAACAATTTTGGTTTTGACAATAGAAAATACAATCATCACCACCCAAAACAAGCACAGCATCGGCAACGAAAATGCAGGCATGGGTAGCGCCATTTTGTCAACCATCTGTGGTTTCCACCTCGTAATCAACGGTTTAAAAGCTACTGCTACGTATTTTAGACCAATCACCGAAATGGGGAAACAACCAATCAGTACGACCACAAAGTGATAATAAAACGGCTGCCCGTGGTCGGCCTCCGAAGTAGCACCGAGGCGATAGAGGTACTGCAAGAATGCAACAAAAGTCGCCCAGCCACTTTCCATAATGATGGCCAACATCCACCCAATCGTAAAAACTCCCGCCGTGATGGCATAAATCAGCAGGTTTTTAATGGAATAATCACCAATTGTTGCTTGATTATTTTTCTTCTGAACTTGTTGAATTACCCACAAAGCCGCCAAAACGAGTGTGGGGACACCCACCCCCACAGGCCCTTTGGTCCAAACGGCAAGTCCCGCAAAAATGCCCGCCAGCAAGAAACTTTTTGCGGTATTTCTAGCGTCTGGAAACGAAAAATTAACCACGCTCAAAAACATAAAGTAATTAAACCAAGGGTCGATGATTCCCGATTTAAAGTACAAGTGCGGCGTAACAGAGCCCAAGTAAACCAACGCCCACAAAAACCCAAAACGGGCATCAACCAAGCGTTTTCCTAGAAAATAAAAAGTTAATAAGGTAAAAACGCCCACAACGGCGTTGGGAAAACGGGCGGCAAACTCGTTGATTCCAAACACTTTCATCGACAAAGCCTGTAACCAAAAAAACAAGGGTGGTTTTTCCCAAAAAGGTTGAAAATCAACCTGTACTCGCAAATAATTTCCCGAAACGAGCATCTCGCGGGCAGACTCGGCGAAGTTGATTTCGTCCCAATCAAACAAATGCGTTTGACCCAAGTAAGGGATAAAAAACACGACCGCAAGAACGGCAATGACCCACGGGTTTTCGAGTTTTAAGTATTTCATTCCTAGTATTTTTTAAAACCAAAGTATTCACTCTAAGCTATTTCGTTGAACTTCAAGGCCAACGTCCATGCCGTGAGCGTGCCCAGTATGGAGCCCACGTAAACATCCACCATAAAATGTTGGAGTAAATACATGCGCGAAAAACCTATCACACAAGCCATGACCAAACACCCCAACTTCAACCAGGGCTTGTCTGTCCACAACGCCAACAAGGCAAACAAGGCAAAAGCGGAGGTCGTATGCCCCGACGGAAAACTATTCCAGTGGCTTAGTTCTACGCCTGGCACCGTATGAAGCGACTGCATCATCCCCGCAAAATATTCCACAGGGCGAGGTTCTTTTGGGAAAGCAAAGTTTTTGATAAGCTGTGCCAGTATCCCAGAAATAGCGTAAGCCCCTATCACCAAATACCCTTTCTTGCGAGCGCGAAACAATAACCCGACTCCTACCCCAACGCAAAAAACTCCGTCGCCAAGGTGGGTAACGTATTTGAAAAATGTATCGGCCCAAGTACTATTATACCGATTGATTTCCAGCGAAATAATTCCTTGTCGGTAAAGAATCTGGCAAATCCCTAACCCTACCAAAAATAAACCATAACTCAGGGTAAAAGGCCAGTTTGTGCGGAGCAGTCGAATAAAGTTCATGGCGCAAAGATAGAGGTACAGAAAATATTTTCCCCATCTTTGCGTTGTCTAAGGGTTCAGAAACTTGCCGTTTTTATGAAAAAAATATTCTTTACAAGCCTGTTGTGTTCTGTTTTGGTTCACTTGCAGGCTTCGGCGCAAAAAATGCTCCAAGAGGTGATTATTGACTACGTTAACTTAGTCCCCTCCAATGTTGTCAATAAAGTGTTAGCCAAAAACACCCCCGTAAAAGTATCCCTTTTGAAAGGGACGACGACTTCTTTTTACCGCATCAGCGTTTTTCAACCCGAAAAAGTCAATACTTCCTCTCGTTTGTACGAAACCCTTCGGTTGGTTAATCCTGACACATTGACCAAAGCTGACTATACCTTTGAAAAACATACGTTGGCCTCTAATGCTAATTTTAAGGTAGCGGTTGGCGTTTTTACCGATGCCAAATCGGCCCAACAATTTATCGATGGCAAAGAAGCCTCTCCTTGTTTTAAGATTGACAGTACGCAAAGTAGCGTTGGGAAGTTGGAAGGATGCCGTGGCGACGAAATTTATATCGCCGTCAAACCCCTTGGTAAGCGCAAACTTGGTTCTATCAAAGTAGAAGTCGTTTCATTGGCCGATGTCATCGAAGACCCTGTCAACGACCGCTTTCCGTTTTCTCTCCAAAACGAACTCAACGGCGAAGTAGCCTACGAAGTTAGCGGTGATCGCCTCAATTGGCAAGCGTTCTTTTTGCCTTCCAAAAAACGAGCCGAGTTTAAACTGGCTGATACACAAGTATATATGCGAGTCAGCACCCTAGACAAAGTCACGGAAGAATACAAAATTGACTCAGGGAAAAAATACCGACTTTTTTGGAACAAAGATAAAAATCGGGTGGATGTGAGCGAGATACCTGTTTCCAAATAGATATAAAAAAACCTCCCGAAAGTTTGGCTTTCGGGAGGTCAGAAATGCTACTATTAGTTAAACTCTCTGTGGTGCGTTTCTTCGTACAAACGGTCTTCAGGAAGATTTTTGAAGTAGTCGTACGTAATTTTTAAACCTTCTGCACGCGACACTTTTGGCTCCCATCCTAACACTTCTTTCGCCAATGTAATGTCTGGCTGACGCTGCTTTGGATCGTCTTGTGGAAGTGGTTTGTAGATTACTTTCTGAGTTGTTCCTGTCAATTTGATGATTTCTTCGGCAAATTCACCAATCGTGATTTCGGCTGGGTTTCCTACGTTTACTGGCATGGCGTGATCGCTCAACAACAAACGGTAAATCCCTTCAACAAGGTCATCAACGTAGCAGAAAGAGCGCGTTTGCGACCCATCCCCAAACACCGTAAGGTCTTCACCGCGAAGTGCTTGCCCGATGAATGCAGGCAATACCCGTCCGTCGTTCAACCGCATCCGTGGGCCGTAGGTGTTAAAAATACGAACGATGCGTGTTTCTAGGCCGTGGTGACGGTGATATGCCATCGTGATTGCTTCCTGAAAACGTTTTGCTTCGTCGTAGCAGCCACGGTAACCCACAGGATTTACGTGTCCCCAATAGTCTTCGTTTTGTGGGTGAACCAATGGATCACCATACACTTCCGAAGTAGAAGCTACCAAGATGCGAGCGCCTTTTGCACGTGCCAAGCCAAGGCAGTTGTGCGTCCCCAACGAACCTACTTTGAGGGTTTGGATGGGGATTTTCAAATAATCAATGGGGCTTGCTGGCGAGGCAAAATTGAGGATGTAGTGCAATTCTCCATCAATAACGATGTGCTTTGAAATATCGTGGTGAATAAATTCAAAGTTGGGGTTAGAACGCAAGTGCTCAATATTGCGAAGGTCGCCCGTCACAAGATTGTCCATCGCAATCACGTAATAGCCTTCTTTGATAAATCTATCGCACAAATGCGAACCCAAGAAGCCCGCCGCACCAGTGATTAAAACTCTTTTCATTTGGGGAAAATATAAGAATGTTTGATTCGGTTAATCAGTGAATTATTTTCGAGTTGCAAAAGTACAAAAACCCATTCGCTTTCTAAAACTTAGCTTTTTAACTTATAAAACTCGAACAGAAGGCATAAAAAACGAGTGCCTTGGTTGACTCAATCACGGCACTCGTTTTTGTATTTATATCCAAAAAAATTAGGCTTTCACCACCTCACGACCAATGCTGTAATAGGTAAATCCTAGTTCTTTCATTTGGTCTAATTCGTAAACGTTACGGCCGTCGAAAATCAATTTGTTTTTCATCAACAACGCCATTTTTTCAAACTCTGGCGTGCGGAATTGCGGCCATTCGGTAAAAATCATCAACGCATCGGCATCGTCCAAGGCTGCGTATGGTGTGTGTGCGTAGTTAATTTTATTCCCCAATACGTAGTTTTTCACGTTTTCCATTCCTTCTGGGTCATAAGCGATAACTTTAGCCCCTTCTTCCAACAGAATATTGATGTTTTCCAACGCTGGTGCCTCACGAATATCGTCGGTATATGGCTTGAACGAAAGTCCCCAAACCGCAATTGTTTTTCCTTTCAAATCTCCGTCAAAATGTTTTTTAACAACGGGGATAAGTTTTGTTTTTTGTTCTTGGTTTACTTCCATTACTGATTTCAACACCTTGAAATCATACTTATATTCTTCCGACGTTTTGGCAAGTGCCTGAACATCTTTCGGGAAGCAGCTTCCACCGTAACCAATTCCTGCAAACAAGAAACGTTTTCCAATACGACTGTCGGTTCCGATGCCCTTGCGCACATTGTCAACGTCCGCTCCTGCTAATTCGCAAAGGTTAGCGATTTCGTTCATAAACGTAATCTTCATTGCCAAAAACGAGTTGGCTGCGTATTTGCTCATTTCGGCCGAGCGCTCATCCATAAAAATTACTGGATTGCCTTGGCGCACCAACGGAGCGTACAATTTCTCCATCACTTTCTTAGCCCGCTCCGACTTTGTACCAATCACTACGCGGTCAGGCTTCATAAAGTCTTCAACAGCCACACCTTCGCGCAAAAACTCAGGGTTTGATACTACGTCGTATTCCACTTTTGCGTTTTTGGCCACGGCAGCGCTTACTTTTTCGGCTGTGCCCACTGGGACAGTGCTTTTATCGACGATGACGGCATATTCGGTCATAATTTGCCCCAAATCATCGGCCACTTTCAAAATATATTTCAAATCTGCCGATCCATCTTCTCCTGGAGGCGTTGGCAAGGCCAAGAAAATCACCGACGCCCCTTTGATACCTTCGACCAAATCGGTGGTAAATTTCAAACGACCTTCGGCTACGTTTCGATGAAAAAGGACATCCAAGCCTGGCTCGTAAATGGGAATAATACCGTTGTTTAGCTTTTCAACTTTTTTTACGTCAATGTCGATACAACATACTTGTACACCAGTCTCTGCAAAACAAGTTCCTGTTACGAGTCCTACATAGCCAGTTCCTACTACAGCGATTTTCATAGATAAATGCTTTGGTTGTTAGTTTTCATGTGTGGGCTTTCAAAATTGTATTTTTTCGAGTCCAACAAAACAGCTCCAAAATTAGAATAAATTCTTCAATCCCTTCCAATCTTCCATAAATTTATAGGGTAACAATTGATTTTGCGGTTCTTTTAAGGATTTTTCAAAAAAATTATTACTCTAAAAATTGTTATAACAACAAATAAAAATTTGCAACACTCGCGTTTTGAAGTATTCATTTATGCTTCCGAAAACGTTTGCATAATCTTTTATTTTTCTCCTCCCTACCGTTCACTCATTATTGCTTGGCATACTCATCGAATAATCTTAGATTGAGATTCTTTCATTCAACACTATTCCTTTAATCGCTTTTGAATATGAAGTCCGAAGTTGTAGAAAACCAAGAATTAATTGCCCAATCGGTTCGGGATTTTGCAGAACGCAACATGCGACCTTACGTCAGGGAATGGGACGAAACCCAGCATTTCCCCGTTGACCTTTTTCATTCACTTGGCGAATTAGGTCTCATGGGCATCCTAGTGCCCGAAGCCTATGGTGGTGCGGGTTTGGGCTATCAAGAATATGTCACTGCTATTGTTGAATTAAGCAAAGTTGATCCTGCTATTGGGCTTTCGATGGCAGCCCATAACTCGCTCTGTACCAACCATATTTTGATGTTTGGAAATGAATCTCAAAAACAAACCTATCTTCCCAAACTCGCTAGTGGTCAATGGATTGGCGCATGGGGATTGACCGAACCCAACACAGGTTCAGACGCGGGAAATATGCGAACGGTGGCCGTTAAAGACGGTGACTATTGGGTCTTAAATGGTTCTAAAAACTTTATAACCCACGGAAAAAGTGGCAACGTAGCCGTTGTAATTGCGCGAACAGGCGCGGTGGGCGACAAACGGGGCGCCACGGCCTTCATCATCGAACGTGGCACGAAAGGCTTTTCGGCGGGGCGCAAGGAAGACAAGCTTGGAATGCGGGCTTCGGAAACGACAGAATTGATTTTTGAAGACTGCCGCGTCCATGAAAGCAATGTGTTGGGCGAAGTTGGTGAAGGATTTGTGCAAGCCCTCAAAATTTTGGACGGTGGACGCATTTCCATCGCGGCGTTGAGCCTTGGCACGGCCATTGGGGCGTTTGAGGCGGCCTTGGCTTACTCCAAAGAACGTCAGCAATTTGGCAAGCCGATTTCGCAGTTTCAGGGGATTTCGTTCAAACTTGCGGATATGCACACCGAAATTGAAGCCGCCAAGTTGCTCGTATATGACGCCGCCGCCCGCAAAGACCGCCACGAAAAAGTAACACTCCAAAGCGCGACGGCCAAATACTACGCCTCGGAGGTGTCGTGCAGGGTGGCTAATGAAGCTGTTCAGATTTTTGGTGGCTATGGCTTTACCAAAGATTATCCCGTAGAGAAATTTTACCGCGACTGCAAACTATGTACCATTGGTGAAGGTACGAGTGAAATTCAGAAGTTGGTGATTTCGAGAGAGATATTGAGTTAGGCCCAACATAAAACCTCCCGAAAGTTTGAAACTTTCGGGAGGTTGGTACCAGGCTTAGTCTGGCGTTCCGTCATCGGCGATGTTCGGTTGTTGCGTATCCAACAGTGCATCGTCATCTTCGTTGACTTTTGCACGGATTTTCGCTTCAAGTTCATCGGCCAATTCAGGATTATCTTTCAATAATTGCTTCACTGCGTCACGACCTTGTGAGAGGCGGTTGCCATCGTAGCTAAACCAAGAACCCGATTTTTTCACGATTTCAAGTTCTACCGCTAAGTCGATGATTTCTCCTACTTTAGAAACCCCTTCACCGTACATAATATCGAACTCAACTACTTTGAATGGAGGTGCCAATTTGTTTTTCACCACCTTCACCTTCGTACGGTTTCCTGTGATATTATCGGCGCTTTCTTTAATTTGGCCAATCCGACGAATATCCAAACGAATCGACGAATAGTACTTGAGGGCGTTACCACCCGTAGTTGTTTCTGGGCTACCAAACATGACACCGATTTTATCGCGCAACTGGTTGATAAAAATACAGCAGCAATTGGTACGGTTAATAACCCCCGTCAATTTACGCAAGGCTTGCGACATCAGACGCGCCTGAAGCCCCATTTTGCTATCGCCCATTTCTCCTTCGATTTCTGCTTTAGGAACAAGGGCCGCTACTGAGTCAATGACGATGATGTCAATCGCTCCCGACGAAATCAAATGTTCGGCGATTTCGAGCGCTTGCTCTCCGTTGTCAGGCTGCGAAATAAGTAAGTTTTGGGTATCAATTCCCAACTTTTGCGCATACACACGGTCAAAAGCGTGTTCTGCATCAATAAAGGCCGCCAAACCGCCCAATTTTTGAGCTTCGGCAATGGTCTGCATGGCAAGTGTAGTTTTACCTGACGATTCTGGCCCGTAGATTTCTACGACCCGTCCACGTGGCAAACCACCAATTCCTAGGGCAAGGTCAAGTCCAACGGAACCCGTTGAAATTACCTCGACATCCATTACTTTTTTGTCACTGAGACGCATCACTGTGCCTTTTCCGTAGGCTTTGTCAAGCTTCTCAAGCGTTGTTTGCAGGGCTTTAAATTTCTGTTCTTTGTTGTCTGCCATGGTTGATGTTAAAATATGAAATAGTAGGTTTGTTTACCTGTAAAAGTACTCATTTTATTTAGGTTTTCCAAAGAAAACAGCGACTAAAACGGGTCATTTTTAAGGTTATTTACGGGGCTTTTGCGCAACGTTTTTTAAGACCGTGAAAGTTCATTTTGGGGTTAAATTCTTAGCGAATCTCCTAATTGCTATATTTGAATCTTGAACATATCCTTGTTTATGAAACATACGCTAACAGCCTTTTTTGTAATCTCATTTGGGGCTTTTCTCTTTACTTCTTGTGGCAACCCGATTGCACCCAAAGCCCAGTTCTCCGCCGCTTATCAGACTGAAAACCGACAAAAAGTAACCATTGAAATGCCCGAGACGTATGAGCTTAGTTGTATTCTGATGGTGCTCACGGGCTATCGAAATGTTTTGGAAGGAAAAGACCCTTATATTCAAGATGTTAAAAAACATTTTAGCCCTTACAAAGACCATCCGATGGTTAGGCACGCGGCAAAAAAACTTCGTAAGTTAGGATTGTTTCACCATGCCCAATTGCGCAAAAGTGCGCTAACGCTTGAGTTTAATGACCAAAACCGCCTCGTAAAAAGTAAGGTTTATTCACTAAAACGCCCGCTTTCGATGATTTTGTTGGACTTACAAGACCGTCCAGCCCTTCTTCGAGATTTTATTGAAAAAACAAATTACCGAGCGTTTTATGCCCAGCACAAAAGTTATTACCAGGACCAGTTGGCGAAGGCCGAAAAATACATGCCCGTCCGTAAAATGTGGGCATGGGCCGAAAGTCAGTTTCCTTCGCGCTACGATAGTTATAAAATCTATCTTTCTCCGCTCGACGGTGGCCACCATTTTACGTTTCATCTCAACGAAAATGGGTTCCGCCAAACGCTCATGTTTATAAGTCCAGCGAGCGAGTTTCCTGGCAATCGTTCTGAGGTTGAAAAAGAAGGTGCTTGGTCCCGCATTGTTTTTACCGAAATTGACCATAACTACGTCAACCCCGTCACCGATAAGTACCAAAAAGAAATTGAAGCGGCCATGCCCGATTGGAAAAAATGGAACAAAACCAAAGAAGGCAACAAAGGCTACTATGAATCCACGTACTTGACCTTCAATGAATACATGACGTGGGCGGCTTTTACGCTGTACGCCTACGACTCCTACCCTGCGGCTGATTTTGAGAAAATCAATCAGCGCGTCGAAGAGTTTATGATCAATGGCCGTGGGTTTCATCGTTTCAAAGAATTCAATCGTTTTTTGTTGGAAACCTATAAAAAACGCACCGCCAATCAGACCGTCGCCGACTTGTACCCTGCGGTCATCGACTGGCTCAAACAACAACCCTAAGCACTTAAAAGAATAGCAAAAATACTACTACCATGGTGTTGGTACGAACCTGAATCTCGTACCTTTGCCACACTAACCAATTTGTTGAGACATTAGACCCATGAAAACTCCTTTAGTTGAAAGTCTGCTTGGATGGACGTCATTAGGTTTCTTTGCGTTGTGGATTTTGGAATTTCGCCGTACCGAATTTGTAGATAGTTACTGGTTATTAATGCTTTGCTTGGCCTGTTTATGGGGATTCCAATACCTGCGTCGCAAACGCGGTGCCGAGCCGTTGTTGTCAAAATATACCCCCGAAAATCGTCAGCAAAAACCGAAGCCTAAGGCGACGATTAAGCCTTCGATTAAGAAGAAGAAATAGGCGTTGGGAGTTTTGAATTGGGAATAGTTGCTATCAAGGGTGGTATAACTTTTGTCGGAATAACCAAAAACAGGAAACCACAAACCCGAAACAGGAAACTCAAAACTGGACGTAGATTCCTCCTATGGTCGGAATGACAAAAAACAGGCAACTTAAAACTCAAAATTGGACGTAGATTCCTCCTTTGTCGGAATGACAAACCAAAAACTCTAAACCCGAAACCCAAAACAGGAAACTAAACCAGCCAAAGGGTAAAAAAGAAGACGCCATCGCCTAGCCAACGGTAGCGTTCGTTGGGGAGTATTGAGGCCGATTTTCTTTTGAGGTAGTCGTTGGCAAGGCTCATTACCGACACTGTGATGGCTGCTCGCACGCAATAGCGGTACGAAGTGGTAATTAGTACAATTAAGGCTGTCGCACAGACAATCATGCTAATCCACATCAGTATTTTACTCACGGTTTCGGTTCCCCAGGCAATCGCCAAAGTGTAGCCTTCTTCCATGTCAAAAGATTCAAACCAAGAGAATAATAGCAGATTTTGGAAAGCAACCAATCCAAAAAGCCCCATGAAAACTTTGCTTTCCCAAGGCGTTTCGGCGGACGCTGACAGCGCCGTCCACCAGACCCCTGCGGTATAAATCAAAGCAACAATAGGCTCTTTAAACAGCTGAAAACCATCGGTTAGCGTTGTCCTAAATATAACCACCAAATACCCCACTACCAGCACTGCTAACGTCAGCCCAACGATAAACATGCCTTTGGGTAGCCAAAACAGGCAAACAAGCCCCACAACCCCTAATCCAGCTAAGATTTTGAGCAAAATCGGCTCATGTTTTGCGTGAAATCGGTGTCGTTGGGTATCAACTTTCCTCGATTTACGGTTGTCAAGCAAGCGATCGGTAACATAAATGGCGAACACCGCGATACCCACCAAAAGCGTCGAAGCCCACGAGACTTTCCCGTGTCCATCGGGCATACGCTGCGCAATGGAATGCGTAAGCATTGCGCCCGCCACCACATCCAAACTTAGCCAATGAGCCCGTTTTAAATAATATCCAATAATAAATGCTGTATTGTGCAGCCAGTTCATTCCTTACACTTTCGTCGAAGCAGCGCTCAGACTTTGTTTAATTTCTCGAATCCGTTCGTTAAAGTTCCAGTTGTGATAATCCACGTTTGGTAAACAGGTAGCTTCCAAATAATCCATAATTGAAGGTGGATGCACCGTGCGTTTTCCCGAACGTACATCAATGTACTTAGAGGTTACCCAAAGTACATTTTTGAGTTGCGTCCGCGAATCGTCCGTCATGTAGTACTCAGTCACGATGGTATCTTCACTAAAAAAAATCAAACGCGACGTAATACGCACCCATTCGCTCACCAGCGCAGGCCGAACGTACGCGATTTGGTGCTGATAGACCACCCAGCTTTGTCCTAACTCCCGAAACAAGCGTCCGAAATTAAATTCATAGAGCTTGGCTACTTGGTCTTCGCGGGCGTTGAAATAATAGTCAAAGTACTTCGCGTTGTTGAGGTGTTGAAGCGGGTCACAGTCCTGAAAACGAATCACCATCCGCGATTCGGGTTCTTTGGGATAATCTTTATTGGGTAGGCGCTCAAAAAACATGTGCGTGACGAATAGTTGATTTTTTGAAAAAGAAGGCAAAGTTACAACACGAATTGGCTCCTAAACCCTTGTCCACAAAAAATGATACTCTTTTATAAAAAATTGACAAATGTCAAGTGGTTGACCAGAGATTTAACCTAGCTTTGTCGTTATCATTTTCAGCCAATTCATTATCGTATTTATGAAACTATCCTCTTCTATTCTCGCTTTTACCGCCCTTTTTTCACCCTTTTTCGCGCTTGCACAAAGCTCCGTTGAAGTCACTTACACTGCTAACGACAAGCGCGAATACACGTTTCAAGCCAAAAACACCAACGTTTGCGACTATACCGTCAAAGTCGAATTTACTGATTTACAGGGCGGAAGCTGCGGATGCTCGTTGCCGTTTATTGAATCTATTTCACCTGGCCCCAGCACCCTATTCACGCTTAAACCGAACCAAAATAACCAAGGAATTTCGTTTCGCTTCGGTTATTCTTACCTAAAGGGACGAGTGCTGAACAAAGCCCCCAAGCCATTTTTATACCTTTTTCCTTTTTCTTCGGCGGTGCCGCACAAGGCTTTTTTGTCAAAAAATATCATGGAAATGATTGCCAACAAAAAAGTATCTAATTTCTACGGCATTGCTTTTCAAATGCAAAAAGGAGACACCGTTTTTGCCGCCCGCCGAGGAGTGGTGAGCCAAGTGAAAGATGCTTTTGATACCCATTCTGACGGAATTTGGTTCTCCAGCCAGACCAATTCGGTCGAGATTTTTCACGGCGACGGCAGTTTTGCCAGCTATAATCGGCTCAAAAAAGGCAAGATGTTGGTCAAAGAAGGCCAAGAAGTAGAAGCTGGCGAGCCACTCGGCATCGTTACTGACGATACCTTTGAGGGAAGTGTCGTCGTTCAGTTTTCGGTGTACTATCTTAGCCGTGCGAGGGCATTTAACCAAACCGAATATCCGTACGAATTCGTGGTTCCGTCGTTTTATTCGCCCACCAATACTTCGGGCTTAGTAATGCAGAGCGGCGGCACTTATACTTCCGAATGGCCCGAGGCGATGGTAACGCAGGAAATGTCAAAGAAAGAAATCAAGCGCTGGAAGAGTAAGCAAAAGTAGTCGAGGGGATGATTTCCCCCTCAATCTTTGGCATACCAAAATGGTACTTTTACGTATTCAGTCCACACTTTTTTGGGTAGGCTGTCCACGTTCATTGTTTTAATGTAAAGCGTATTTCGGCCAATTTTACATTTTTCGGTACTCAAATACGTCCTCAATCCTTTGGTATTACCTTGGTCTTCAAAGAACAACTCCACCGAATCGAAAGTACTGTCGTTGAGGGCTATTTTAAAGTATTGATTAAAACACTCAAGCCGACTTTTATCAATTAGGATTCTTTGTTTGTACTTTTTGAGCGTATCGGGCAGCGTCGGTTCTTTACAAATCTTGGCCAGGTCGCCATCAAATACTTTACTGTAATTGATATACAACTTTAAAAACGCCCCTTCGACAACGTCCGACTGAATGCTTACGGCTTCTACCCTTTCGTTTTCGTGTCGCAGGTTATCGTAGAAATTGGGTATTAATTTGTATTCGCTGGTACCTGTGGAATAAAAATTACGCGATTCTAGGTGAGTAACGCCGTAGTGTGTCAGCATTTTATCTAGGTAAATAGAAAGCGCCAAGCCAAAAAAGAACACCCCAATAAAACTAAGCGTAAAAAAGTATTTTTTCCGAGGAAGGTTCGACGCAAACGTAAAATTGATGTATTGAATGGGCTTATACATACCCATGTACAACCAGGTGCTTTTATCAATGAATTGCATTAGGAGTTTCCCAATCACTGGATGCTCTCTGTATTTCTCATTTGTACTAAGAAGGACAAGAACAAGACTAACAACCAATACGAGACCGCCAATAACAAGAAAAATGAATTTAGCCTTGCCGTAAAACACAGGAAAAAACGTCTTGATACCCACTGTTCCCATAAAAGTGAGAAGGTACAAAAGCGCAAGCATCAAACTAAACAACACCATCACAAAGGCGATGGAGAAAATTTGGCTGCTAAATCGATCCAAACGAATGATAAAACCATCCAAGGTTCCAAATTTCTTTTTGTAGATTTCGGCCAAACTTTTGCTCGTATTTGGGATATTTTCGTAGTTGATTCCCTGCGGGAACACCGCCCTTAGTCCTACAATCGCAATCCAAAAAGCTCGAAGTATAAAGTGAACCGCGAACGTTATAATCAGCAAATAGGCGGAGGATTTGGCAAAACTGTAGGCTAACAGCGGAAATACTTGAGTAACAACACTGCTACTCAGCTGGTAATTTTCAAAATAGCTTTCGATGGCATAATCAGTGAGCTCAGGAAGAAAAGAAGTAGAAAAAATAGCCGCCCCTGACACGACCAACTCTAAATTCCAACTTTGGTTGGATAATTCTTGAATCCAATTACTTTTTTCGGGAGAAGGGTTTTCCATGGAAAATAGCCAATAAATGTTTAGGTCGCAACAAATGTAAAAATTATGTTGACTTTTTACACACTAAAAGCCGTTTATCTCCATTGGCCAACGTCGTGGCAAAAATATACGTATTTCCTCCTTCTTTGAGTTTGAGTTTTTTACGTAAGTCGTCGGTCGAAAGTGGGAAATTTCGCACCGTAAGGTTGGCTTTGCCTTCTGGAAGGTACGGAACAAGGGCTTTGCCGTCCACTTTGACGACCGCATCTATATGAAAAATTCGTCCAGGAAAATCAACTACCAACGTTTCCGACGTATAAAGGTGGCTGTGCGGAGCCAATTTGGCCAGTCCGTACGCTTTGGCTACCGACTTAAACGCTCCTGCTTTCAATACCGAGGCGTTGGGTTCGTAAAGGTACATCTGCGGGTCACTCAGCGTTACGGCTAAACTGGCTTCACTATTCCATTCAAAATCAAACTGTTGTATCGTTTCATCCGACTTAAAATTAATTGTCCGCACCGTTGGACTGGCCGTGGGTTGGGCCTCCGACGCTATTTCAAAAAGCAGCTCTTTGCACTCATTTTCTACCGAAACTACGTGAATGACCGACAGTTGGGGCAAGTCCAATAAAGTTTGTTTGAGGTCGAGCAGCGGCGAAGCTTTGATGAGCAATCGCTTGGCTTTTTGCCAAAGAAGCGGCAGGTACGTCACCACGTCGGGTTCGCAATCGCGCAGCCCTACCACGCGGCGGTTATCGGCCGAACGACGCGCGGGGTCGAGATAAATCCAATCAAAAACGGTATCGAGCGTTGGTAAAATTTCCAGCGAATTTCCTTGCAAACACTGCACATTTTGAAGTCCTAGCACTCCCAAGTTATACCTTGCACGCTCCACGAGTTCAGACTTTTGTTCCACATAAAGCACTGACGTACAATTTTTAGCAAAAAAAGAAACGTCAATTCCCATTCCACCCGTTGCGTCCATGAGCGTCCCCGACACCAAGGCCGCTTTGTAACGCCCCGTTGTTTCTGACGAACTTTGTTCTACCGAAACAGCAGGCGGAAAAATAAGTCGTTCTTCGGCATACCACGAAGGGAGTTTATGTTTGGCTTTCTGCCGAGCCTCGATTTGACGAATTTCAAACTCTCTATTTTTACCGTATTTGAGCAACAACGCCGCCACTGACGTTTGCTGATGTTGTCGAATAAATTGACGTTGTTCGTCTGTCAAAGTCATTGTAGAAATACCCCGCTTTAGATGTTTGCCAAGGCACAAAAGTAAGCATACGAGTGGCAGAATGTCTATCAAAAGCGTCATTAAAGCTCAAAACCCTAGTTAATTCATGCCGATTGCAACGGCTACGAGTTAACTAGGGGCGGCGTTCTAAGTTAAAAACTTACATTTGCTAAAGAAAACCATAGTGCCGTGCTTCTTTGAGCACTTCTTCAAATTGATCATAATAATCAACAGCTGGATTTTCAGCGATTAGTTCAATCATCTTTCTAATCTGTTGTTCCAATGGTGCTGGCACTTGGTATTGATACGGTAAAAGTATAGCTTGTAGTTGACCAACGGCTTCTGAGTATCGTTTTTGATGGCTCATGATTGCAACTAAGGTCCAGAGTATGGTCGAGTTGGGGACAGGCACCCCGTTGTGAAGCCGTAGTGCATCTATCGCCAGTTTTTCAGCTTCTTGTAAATTTCCTTTTTTCCAAGCTACCCAAGCCGCAAACCCTCGGGCAGCAAACAGATAAAAGGGTAACTGTAAAGCCGCTTTTTCTTCCATGAGTGGGGTAAAACGAGCCACGAGTTCGGTATTGTTGCTTGCGATGCCAACCAAATTTAGGAACTGATACGACACCACTTCAATTTGGGCGTTTCCTAGCTTTTGGGCCAACTCAACGGCTTGCAACAGCTGTTCTTCGGCTTTTTGTAATTTCCTCATCAAATAATACCCCATCCCTAATAACGATGTATGGTAAGTAATAAGAGCGAAGTCTTGAATTTGATGAGACAATTCGAGGGCTTTTTCCGCGTAAATGATTTGTTCCTCACTCAACACAAACCGCTGGCTTCGTATCAAAAACAGTATCCAACGGCCTTGCCACAGACTTTGTTGGCGAGCGGTTCCAACCTTTTCCGTCTTTTCCTGTATATCTTTCAGTGTGGCCTCCATTTCGACAACATTATTGAGCCAATAAAGACTCCACGTTCGGGAAAGCTGCAATTCAATCCAGGCTTGCCACCACTCGATGGATGCTTCGGGGTCAGGCATCCCTAACAACTTAATAGCGGCATCATACGCTACCAATTCTTGGTTGGACTGTCGTTGAGGGACATAACTCTCCCCGATTTTACGCCATAAACTTGCTTGCAATAACACATCTGGTGCGGCTATCGCCTGAAGCGCATACTGGTACGATTTTCGGGCTTGGTCGTAGTTACCAAGCAATACCCTCACTTCTCCTTGGTGCTCGTGGAGGCTCACTTTTTGCCGCCAATCTATATCGCTTGCTAGTTCAGTCTCGCGAAGTGCTTCCGTATAGTAATAATCCGCTTCGTGATACGAGTACGTAAGCCGCGCCTTATCAGCAGCAGTCGTTAAATAATGAATAGCCTTGGCGTGGTTTTTAGCCCGTTGATAATGCCAAGCGAGGGCTGAGGCCATTTCATTTTTTTGATCTTCAAAGAGCGTTTCAAGCGCTTCGGCGGCATATTGGTGAAGCTCCCTTCGCCGCGTTATCAACAGCGTATTATAAGAGACTTCCTGAGTAACAGCATGCTTAAAAATATATTCGTACACCATTCGCTGACGAATCAATTCTCGTTCTTGCAGCGATTGGAGGGTTGGATGAATAACAACTTGTTTTTTGGTTTGCTCCACCAAGTACTCCAGCACTTGCTTACCAAACAGCCGCCCAATGACCGAGGCATTTTGTAAGATGGATTTTTCATGAATACTCAAACGGTCGATTCGTGCTTCGATGACGGCTTGTAACGTATTGGGAATGTGAAGCGTTTCGACCTCTTCCCGCAGTTGGATTTCCCCATCTTGCCAGTACAGCAGCCCCGTATCTAGCAATGAGCGCAGCAATTCTTCCAAATAAAACGGATTTCCCTCCGCTTTTTCAAGGATGACGTTTCGGGTCGTATCTGGTAAATTCTTGATACGTAATAAATTCTCCACCAAGACGTTGCTTTCATCGTGGGTCAGTGGCACCAGTTCTATTTGTTGGTAATTGGCCGAAAATTGCGCCCATTTCTTCTGATACGTTTGCACCAGACCTTCCTGAGGTCGAAATACCAAAAGGTGTAAAATAGGGGTTTCGGCGGTGTGTTGAATCAAATATTCAATCAGTCGCAGCGACGAATCGTCGGCCCAATGGAGGTCTTCCCAAACCACAACAAGTGGTTGACCTGCACTATAAATAGTCAGCCACTGGGCAAACGCTTGCTCGATTCGGGCTTGCATTACTTCGGGCTGAATAGCCTTAAACAACAAGGTAGTTACATCGTCCAATGGTACTCCTCTCAAACGGGCCAAATAAGGGTAAAGCTCATTGGTTTGCTGGGGAGCATACCTTTGAAGATAATTCATCAACTCCTCCCCTGCTTTGGTTGCGCCGATGGTCGGAGGAAAAGATAAGGCATTGTTTAGCAATAGAGTAGCTACGCCATAATTATCCCGCTGGGAAAACGACTGCCCCCGCGCTTCAATCCAAGCTACCTCGGGAGAAGATTCCCTCAACTCCAAAAGTAAACGACTTTTTCCTAGGCCAGACTCCGCAATAACCGCAATAGATGTACCTTGATTGTACGTTAAATTCGAAAGCGCCGACGTAAGTGTCGCTAAATGGGCATCTCTACCAATCATTGGCGAGCGGAGGCCGTCTATTCCACGTACAGACTTCGGAATGGGCTTTAGCCCCAAAAGCCTGTAAATGGCTACGGGTTGGGCTTTGCCTTTTACAGAAATAGGCGAGCGAACTTCAAAATCAAACAAAGGAGCGGTAAGTCGATACGTTTCGTGACCCACCAGAATCTCCCCCGTCACAGAGGCATCTTCCAACCGCGCCGCTAAATTGACCGCATCTCCCATGACCGAGTATTGCTGGCGTTCGATAGAACCAACCCCTCCAGCAATTACCGTTCCCGTATTGATACCAAAATGAAGACCTAAATTAGTGTGATGCTTGGCGTTGAATTCTGCCAATTGCTGCATCATTTCTAGCGCCGCCCGAAGTGCGCATTCAGCATCATTATCGTGGGTATGTGGTGCACCAAAAAGTGCCATGATTTCGTCCCCAATGAACTTATCAATTACCCCACCGTAATGCTCAATGACAGGCACTAACAACGAAAAACACTCATTCATCACATCTCTCACTTCCTCTGCGTCCATTCGCTCCGACATAGAAGTAAAGTTCGAAAAATCAGCAAACATCACCGTCACTAGCTTGCGCTCCCCTTCCATGGAAGGAGCTTTTGCGGGCGGTGGAGTCGCATCCTTCGCCAATTTTTCCAAACTTAGTCGTAAACTTGCCAATGCAGCCTCTACAGCCGCATCGCCAAGCAAAGGTCGCTGCATTTCGAGCAGCGCTATTGCTTGTAAAATTTTCTGCTTTTCTGCTTCCATCTGAAGACAACGTATTTAGTAACTCCTTTACAAGAACGGTTTCTCGCAGGTCAGTACCGTTGTCCCTCGTTTATCCTCTGAGATAGCTTTGTGCAGTAACTTACTTTGACGAAATATCCATCCTTTAGGGGGAAGGAGAGGGAATTTGCACGTTTGTAAAACGCTTATACCCAAGCAATTTTGAAGGAGTAGGGTTTTCATATACGATACAGCAAGAAATGTAAAAAAAAGAAATTTGTCCTACTAAAACAAGAAAATACTTTGTTTTAGCAGGACAATGTCTCTTCGTATTTCGTACTGTTCAGTGAAGTAATTGGGGAGTAGACCTCCTAACAAATCACCTCATGGAAAACCATGGCTTTGGGGACTTTAATGACTGGCATTTGCCATCGAAGACGAAAGCATAGTATATTCTGGCAGTGCCAGGCTAAAAGCAACACGTCTGAATCAGTTCTCAAACTTGGCTAATCCAGAAACTGTCAACATCACTTATCAGTTTGATAAAAGCTCATATAAACAGGCTCTGCAGCCAAATAAGATAAATACATTTGCCAATATTTTTCGCCTAATTCTTTTCCATATTGCTCCGTAAAAAAATCAGAAATATCGTAGTTAGTATTAGGAATGTACGGATCCATAATCCAAGCATACGTCCAAGTCGAATCTTTATTCTGCCTTACAGGTTCCATCCATCTTGCTGTTTTGTTTTGGGCAATTTTCATAGGGTCTTTACTGCGGTATTCCGCTTTGTAAAAAATTTCATCGATCCATTTTTCAAAATCTTTTTTTTGAATCATTCTTTACCTTTACTACAATCACGAATACTTTTTCTCCTTTTTGAGCCCTATTTTGGGCTTTATCGGTTTTGGGCCAGTAACCAACGGCAGGTCTTTTATTTTCAGCGCCTGTTTGGCAAATTGCACAACTAATCGACAATACAGCAATGAAGATTGATAAAAGGATTTTCATGTTTTATAAATCGGTTTTAGGTGATAATGCTGCTGGTAGAAAGTCATGGTAGCTCAAAAAATGCCCGCAACGAAGCCCCAAAAAAGTTTTTGCGTACTCTTCATTATTTCGTGTTTTTCGAATCACTTTGGATAATTGGGGTGTGCTTTTACTTTTTTGATTTGTCTGATATGTCTATCTACATGGCCCCATACGTAGATATACACGTTGTACATATTGCGGGGATACTGCATATTGGTATTTTCAAAGTAATCCCTCATGTCAATTTTGAGGTTCTCGGCAAATTTGATGTTGATATCACGAAGTTTTGTAAACCACATAATAGTGTTGCTCCCTTCTATCAATCCAGTAGGGCGAGATAAATCGGGCGAGATATGGGGTTTTTCTTCCATGATAAAATCGTGGTAATAACTATCAGGTTGGCATGTTTTGCGGAGTTCGGGCTGTGGTTTATTTTGACTCATCATTTGCAGTTCTCTGCCCCACAACAGTTCCCAATTACCCAAATGTTCGACGATTTCGGCTATACTCCATCGCTCGGGTGTCTCTCTGAAATTCCACTGAGCTTTGGAGAGTCCTTGTGTTTCGCTGATTAAAGTATCGCGGGTACGCAGGAGGTTTTCGAGTACGTTTTTGCGGTCGGCCGCGGGGGTAGTTTGTCCAAACGTACGGTCATTTTTCTGGGCAAAACCTGCGGTATTTAATGAAAGCAGGAGCAATAGGGGAATTAGCTTTTTCATCTGAATTGATTGTTTTATGTGTAATTGTTATCCTTTTTTATTCCAAAAATACAGCGAGCCTAAGCCCAAACCACCCCAAATCGCCCAATCAAAATAGGCTGTGCTTTGAAGTGGGATTTTGACTACGTAAGCATTGTACATTGCCACCGCCAACGATGCCAAACCTACCCAAGCCAAGCCCAGCAGCGCGACACGCATGGCTTCTTGATTGGCGTTGCGCCATAATAGTAGCCCCAAGATACCCAAGCCAGCATCCAGCACACCAATAAATCGAAAAAGAGCTACTTGGTAGGTGTTGGTGGCATCGCCGCCAAAATAAGCCGCCGCCGAAGCAGGAACAAAGAGCATAAACAGCCCAAGGGCCAAGGAATAAACAGAAACTATCAAGATAAATGTAGTACGTGACATGTTGGTAAGTGTTTAGGGTTGTTGGGTGCTGCAGTAAAAAGGTTTCGACCCATCTCCCCAATTTGGGTAAAATGGATGTAACAAAGATCTGCTATACTTACCAAAATTCTCCTCATGGTTTTCTATGATATCGTCTCATTGAAAACCATGATTTTTGGAAAAAATTGATTTACCATTCCCTAATACCTTCCTCAATCATCAGATTCTTCCCCAACGACCTACAAAAGGCAGGGGGGAGTGTCAAATGCAAAAGGGAGAATGTCGAGCGGCACTTTTACCCCTCACTTATCTATTCTCATTAGAACCATATCCCATCTTCCCGCCGAGCTGAGGCTGTTATTACCAAAGGTAGCAGTTGCTTCATACTTCCCCGTCACATACACATTGCCTGAACCATCCACGGCGATACCATTGCCCTGATCAGAAAAAGTACCCCCTGCCGACTGCACCCACTGCAACCCACTGCTATTGTATTTTGCCACGAATATATCAATACTACCTGCCGATGTTTTGGTCGTAGTGCCAAAGGTGGCTGTTCCTGCATACTCCCCCGTCACATACACATTGCCCGAAACATCCACGGCGATACCATAGCCCACATCATTGAAAATACCCCCTGCCGATTGCACCCAATACGAAGCTCCATTGCTATTGTATTTTGCCACGAATATATCAAAGAGCCCTGCCGATGTTTTGGTCGTAGTGCCATTGGTCGTAGTGCCAAAGGTGGCTGTTCCGAAATACCATCCCGTCACATACACATTGCCCGAACCATCCACGGCGATACCCTTGCCTACATCATCTGTAGTACCCCCTGCCGACTGCACCCAATCCCAAATCACTCCAACGGAATTGTATTTTGCCACGAATATATCATAGCCCCCTGCCGATGTTTTGGAAGTAGTGCCAAAGGTGGCAGTTGCTTCATACTTCCCCGTCACATACACATTGCCTGAACCATCCACGGCGATACCATTGCCCTGATCAGAAAAAGTCCCCCCTGCCGACTGCACCCACTGCAAAGCCCCACTGCTATTGTATTTTGCCACGAATATATCAGTACTACCCGCCGATGTTTTGGTAGTAGTGCCAAAGGTAGCTGTTTCTTGATAATACCCCGTCACATACACATTCCCTGAACCATCCGCGGTGATGGCATTACCCGCATCAGATAAAGTACCCCCTGCCGACTGCACCCACTGCAAAGCCCCACTGCTATTGTATTTTGCCACGAATAGATCATTACTCCCTGCGGATGTTTTGGTCGTAGTGCCAAAGGTGGCTGTTCCTATATAATACCCTGTCACATACACATTCCCTGAACGATCAACGGCGATATCATTGCCAGAATCATCTGAAGTGCCACCTGCCGACTGCACCCACTGCAAAGCCCCACTGCTATTGTATTTTGCCACGAATATATCACTACCACCCGCGGATGTTTTGGCAGTAGTACCAAAGGTGGCGGTTCCTTCATAAGACCCTGTCACATACACATTCCCTAAACCATCTACGGCGATGCCATTGCCCTCATCATAAGAAGTACCCCCTGCCGAGGCAAGCGCGGTTATGTTGGGAGGGTCGGTGGGGCTTTGGTAGGTGCAAATCCACTTGCTGCCTGTATATACCCGTAGGCAATTGAAGGTCATGTCAAAAGCCATATCGCCTTTGGCGGGATTGGGCAAGGCCAAAATAGCATCGTACGAAATACGAGGATAAGAACCCGTCATAGCGGGCGTGATTCCCCTAGGAGTAATCGTTACGTTTTGGGCAAAGGATAGCACCACTGCCCCTAAAAAACACAGCAAAAGGGATAGTTTTTTCATATTATAAAGTAGAAAAAATGGAAAGAGCATTAAAATTTTGATTCATTTTGTTTCGTTTACGGCGCGAGATTTGGGTGATAAATCCATCGTTCATTTGGGCATGGCCTTTGTGTATTGCTAATACGTAGGTTTGATTAAGCAAGTAACTTTTATTAACCCGCAGAAAAGTAGGAGGCAGTAGTTGCTCATAAAAACTGATATTTTTGGAAGTAAGCAGTGTCTGTCCGTTAGTCAAAACAAAGCGGGTGTAATTACCGTTGGCTTCGAGGCGTACAATCTCCGTGATGCAGAGCTGTACTTTACCGCGCAGCAAGCGCAAGTGTGTAAAGGGGAAGGCAGCAGGGGAAGCATAAGGACATAGAGTGTGTAAGATTTAAAATAACGAACGGGACAAAATTGTGGTAAAAAAGTCTTTATTCATCTCCCCAATTTGGGTGGGATGGGTGTGACAAAGTTCTCCCAAAGCCCTGACTATCCTCGTCATGGTTTTCCATGATATTGTCTCATTGAAAACCATGATTTTTGAAAAACTGAAGCAATATTTTGAATTTAAGTGCTGGTTAATGTAGTTTTCGTGACGCTAAATAGCCATCACACTTGTATCTTCAATCCGATTAAATGAAGCAACAATGACCCTCAAAACAATTATTTTAAGGCTTTTCTTTCTTGGTGTATTTCCCTTGTGCAGTTTCGGTCAGTCAGATTTTTTGAAACACAAAGCCCGTTACTTGTTATTGAACAAACAACCCCAGTCCATCGGGCGGGATACCTTAATGATTATAGCGTTAGACTCGCTTATGTTGAGTATTAACTCTACCGATAGAAAAGAAGTAAAAGAGTTTGATGAATTATATATTTTGAAACTGCTGAAAAAACATTCAGCATCAAATGACTGGCTAAAAGGAAAAGCTATTTATAACCTATGGAATGCAGTGCATGGATTTTTTAATACTGGACAACATATAAAAACATTTCAATCTTTTGCCTTGGCTGAATCGCAATTTGAAAAGCTAAAGGATTATGATCATCAGGCATACACACTTATTAGAATGGGTTTAGACGTTACCTATACTTATAAGAATTTATATGATGAGCTAAAGTACTTCGAAAAAGCCATTATTCTTGCCCAAAAAGCGAAAAATACAAGATTGATGCTTATTGGATTAAATGCAAAAGCAGAATTTTATTATAACAACAATGATTTCGTTAATGCTTTGAAAGCATATAGGGAATTTGATCGTCTGAATGACCAAAAATATTTAGGAAACAAATTGAGCATAGGATGTACGCTTTTACAGCTTGATAGTTTGGAGAAGGCATTAAAATATCTAAATTCTACCCTCAAAAAACTACCTAATAATTCGCAGCATGACAAATATTTGCATTGGTTTACTTACAATGAAATAATACAATACTACTTAAAAAAGAAAAACTTTATCGAAGCTAAAAGTTATTTACCCAAGTTGGAAGAGTTCAGCTACGATGAAGTCCATCAAGCCAGTTTTCCAAAGTATGTTTATGAAGTGGAAAAAGGATTGGGAAATTATAAAATGGCTTTAGAAGCCTTTGAAAAATACCAACTTGGCTTACTTGAGGAAAAGAAAAAAGTAGAACAAAATAACATTGAGGGAGTGAAGTCACAGATGGCGCTACACCAGCAAAACGAAAGGCTACAAAAAGCAGAACTTGAAAAACTCCGATCTGAAAACGCCAAGCAAAATCAATTGCGTTGGTTTTGGGTTGTTTTGGGCATAATCGGCATACTGTCAGCAGTCTATGTGATTTACACCAACAGCCGATTGCGAAAAGTAAATACATCTTTGGTTAACAAAAATGCTGAAATTATAGCCGCCCTTTTGCAAGGCCAAACCACCGAACGCCAGCGCCTCGCCGCCGACCTCCACGACAACCTCGGTAGCACCATGTCGGCGTTGCAGTGGAGTATTGAAGCCATCAACCCTCAAAAACTCAGTTTGCAAGAACAAGAAGTGTACCGCCACGTGCAAAGTGCCATCGCCCAAGCCCACGGTCAAGTACGCCTTCTCTCCCACAACCTCCTCCCCGACGAACTCCAAAAACAGGGGCTTTGGAAAGCCCTTCACCACCTCATTGATAAACTCAACCGAAACACGCCCCTCCGCTGGGTACTCACCCTACCCGACACCCCGCCTCGCCTCAACGCCAAAACCGAATTTGAACTTTACAGCATTGTCCTCGAACTGACCAACAACATCCTAAAACACGCCCAAGCGACCGAAGGCAGGGTGGAGTGTCGAATGCAAAATGGAGAATGTCGAATGACAGTGAGTGATAATGGGGTGGGGATGGCCGACCAGCGAGTAAAAGGCAAGGGGATGCAAAGTGTAGAGAGCCGTGTCAAAAGCCTCAATGCCACGCTAACCATTACCTCTCAAGCGGGTGAAGGAACACGTTTTGAGGTGAGGGTAGATAGCCGAAGCTAACTTGCTGGTGTGCGATTGAAACGCACGACTCAGTCATTTGCTCTACAAAAGCGAACGCGCTTGGCAAATTGCACGAGGCCGTGCAATTTTTTGAACAAAGTAATCAACTAGGTCAAGAACTCTACGTTGCCTATCCCCAAAATGTGGAGTTCAAAAACGCGTTGGCAATTTCCCATAAAAACTTGGGTGTTTTTAGTCGAAACGAACTAAAAGACAACAAAAAAGCCAAAGCCTATTTTCAAGAAGCAGAAAAACTTTGGATTGAATTGGTCAGAGATGCCCCTCAGTATGCGCAGTTTCAGCAGTTTTTGGAGATGGTGCAAAAGGATATAAAATCATTGGATTAGCTACTTCCTCCACAATTCAAGCCGTATAAACATGGGATACTTCGCTCAAACGTACTTGTTTTATATAGTTTAAGCGAAGTATAAGATTGTATATTTCGCTCAAACGTACTTATTTTGCAATGTTTAAGCGAAATATAACCTAAAATAGGTATGCAAGAGGCTATTATAGGGCGGAAAGCCGAACTCCAACTACTGCAAACAGCACTACTTTCATCTAAAGCTGAACTGATAGCCGTTACGGGTCGGCGGCGCATCGGTAAAACGTTTTTGATTACCCAAGCCTATCGTGAGCATCTTGTTTTTGAGATGATAGGTACGCAAAATGGTTTGTTACAGACGCAATTAGAAAATTTTGCCGATCAATTAAGCCTATTTTCTCAATCCAAATTTCCGATTAAAACCCCACAAACTTGGGCAGAAGCATTTCGTTTATTGCGGGATTATTTACAAACAATCATCAATCCTCATAGCAAAAAAGTTATTTTTTTGGATGAAGTACCTTGGCTAGCAGGTCCAAAGTCAGGCTTTCTAGAGGCATTTGGTTATTTTTGGAATAGTTGGGCTTCTCGGCAAAATCTCGTGGTAGCAATCTGTGGCTCGGCCACCTCTTGGATTATTCAGAAAGTAGTAAACGATACAGGTGGGCTACACAATCGTATCACCAAACACCTGCATTTGATGCCCTTCACATTGGCCGAAACCAAAGAATACTTGCAAAGTATCGGCGTTTTTTATGACCATTATCAGATAGTACAGCTCTATATGGCCATGGGCGGTGTGCCGCATTATCTACAAGAGATTGACGGCTCAAAAAGTGTTGTTCAAAACATTGATACTCTTTGCTTTACAGACAACGGGCTACTCAAAACGGAATTTAATCGGCTCTATTCTTCTTTATTTACACATGCCGATAAACATATTTTAATGGTGCGGACACTGGCCGAAAAAAGGCGAGGAATGACCCGAACCGAACTCCTCGAAGCCAGTAAGTTGACCAATGGAGGAGGCTTTACCACTACGCTCAACGAACTTATCCAGTCGGGCTTTGTCAGTGAAACCTATCCTTTTGGCAAAACACAAAAAGATAAATTGTACCGCTTATCGGACGAATATTCTCTTTTTTATCTTCAATTCATCGAAAAAAACCAACAACAAGGCAAAAACCTGTGGCAATACCTCAGCCAAACTCCTGCCTACAAAATCTGGTCGGGCTTTGCGTTTGAAAGCTTGTGTTTAAAACATATAGAGCAAATCAAATGGGCACTCAGCATTGCTGGGATTTTCTCAACGGTTTCTTCTTTTTACCAAAAAGGAACAAGCCAAGAAGAAGGCGTACAGATTGATATGGTACTTGACCGCAACGACCACACGGTCAACCTTTTTGAAATGAAGTTTTACAACCAGCCATTTACGCTGACCAAAGAGTATGCCGAGCGGCTTCGCCAAAAAATGTGGCGATTTCAACAAATCACTAAGACTAAAAAGCAGGTCAATTGGGTAATCATGAGCACTTTTGGCTTGATTCAGAATCAATATGCAGGCGGACTGATTACCAACAGCCTCACTATTGATGACTTATTTTTTATGAGGTAGTAGAACACACCACATCACAACCTTATCCCCCGCTGGGCTTCTCCTCAAAATTCCCTAATTTTGCGCTCCATTCTTACAACGGATAGATATTCAGATGAAAAAGAAAGTCGAGATTCTTGCTCCTGCCAAAAACCTGTACCAAGGAATGGCCGCTATCAATGCAGGGGCAGATGCTGTATATATTGGCGCACCGCAGTTTGGCGCACGAACCAATGCCACCAACTCGGTCGAGGACATCGCCGACATGGTGCGCTACGCCCATCTTTTCAAGGCAAAGGTGTTTGTCGTTATCAATACCATTTTGTACGACGAAGAACTCGCCACTTGCCAAAAACTGATTCACGAATTGTATAAAATTGGCGTCGATGCGCTCATTATCCAAGACATGGCCATCCTAGAAATGGATTTGCCGCCTATCGTGATTCACGCCAGTACACAAGCCAATAACCGCGACGCCAAACACGTCAAATTTTTGGCCGATGCAGGCATGAAACGGGCGGTATTGGCCAGAGAGCTAAACTTAGACCAAATCCGCGAAATTAGCGAAGCCACCGACATCGAATTGGAGTTTTTTGTGTCGGGGGCGTTGTGCGTGTCGTTTAGCGGGAATTGCTACATGAGCGTGGCCAACGGCGAGCGAAGTGCCAACCGTGGCTCGTGTGCCCAAAACTGCCGATTGCCTTATCAACTCATTGACGGCAAAGGCGAAACGTTGATTTCCAATAGCCATTTACTGTCCATCAAAGACTTGGATTTGAGCGACCAACTGCCCAATTTGATTGAAGCGGGTATCACTTCTTTCAAAATCGAAGGGCGTTTGAAAGACATCGTGTACGTCAAAAATAACACGTCGTTTTTGCGTCAAAAACTCGACGCATTTTTGGCCGAAAACGGCGATAAATACGAAAAAGCTTCCTCAGGCCGCACGTTCTACAACTTTGAACCACAAATGGATCGAAGTTTCAACCGAGGCTACACCGATTATTTTGTCAATAAAAGAAAGGAGAAAATCGGTTCGTGGGAAAGCCCCAAATCGCAGGGGCAATACATTGGCAAGCTGTTGGAAATCAAAGGAAAGGGCTACGTCATTGAAAACTTTGAAGAACTCAACAACGGTGACGGCCTTTATTTTATCAACGAAGAAGGCGTGGCCGACGGGGTTCAAATCAACGTGATTTTCAATAACCTCGTCATCCCCAATACCTTTAAGCCGCTTCCTGTGGGAACGGTCATTTATCGAAATTCGGATGCGGAGTTCAATAAAATGGTGGAAAAAGAAAACAGCGCCGTGCGTAAAATTGGCGTTTCGCTGTATTTTTCTGAAACCGCCGACGGCTTTCAACTACTCGCCATCGACGAAGACGGTCACCAACACAGCTCGACGCTCACCATTGCCAAAGAAGTAGCGCGAACCGAAGATTCGGTGATTCCGAACATCAAAAAGAACTTGGCCAAAACGGGCAATACACCTTTTGAGGTGGACGCTATAGAAGTACAATTTAGCCAAAACTGGTTTTTACCTACGTCAAAAGTCAACGAAATTCGCCGCGAAGTGCTTGAAGAATTGGCGGAGATTCGGGTGCGAGATTACCACCGCGAAACGTTTCAAATCGAAAAAACAAACCACCCCTACCCCGTTCAGAAGCTTGACTTCATGTACAATGTCGCCAATCACATGGCGCGGGAGTTTTATCAACGTCATGGCGTGACGGAAATCGAAAAGGCATTTGAACTGCAATGGGATCCAGGCAAATCGCGGGTGATGACCACCAAGTACTGCGTTAAGTACGAGTTGGGCAAATGTGCGCGGTTCCAACGGGCTACCATGGGCGAAAAATTGACCGAGCCACTCACCCTAAAACACGGCGAAGTAGAGTACAAATTGCGGTTTAATTGCAAGCCCTGCGAAATGGAGATTTGGGAAAAAGATGCCGAATTGGAATACGAAGACGAAGACCAACAATTGGGCTACATCGAGAAGTGGTAAATCACAAGGAAGCCCTGAGTGTGAGGTAAAACGGCACTTCTATGTATTCTTTGGCATTATTGAGAATCAGCTCAGCGGTTTTTTGTCCCATCAACTCAAAATCGGCCGAAATCGTCGTAATTCCATCGAGGATAATGCGCTTGAGGGGGGTGTCGTTGTAAGAAATGATACCCACCTCAAGCCCTACTTTCAAAGTTGAAGCCAACGCCTTCTCTACCAGCACTATCAGGTCGTTTTCGGTTATACTGATATACACCTCCCCCGCCCTAATGGGTTTATTCACAATACCACTTATCACCTCAAAATCAAAGGAATACTGATGGCAAAAGAGCGACAAGCCTTCCAGAATTTCTTTGGGATGGTGGGATTCCTGCGGGAAAATAATGTTGATTTTTTGGTACTTCGACAAAGCTTCTAACGCTTGTTCGAGGGCGTTGTAAATGTCTTTTTCAAAGTTTTGACACACTGAACCATACTTGCCCTTTATTCCCGCAATCGGTTTATCGACGACAATCACCTTCTCGCGCGGAATCGTATTGTTAATGACTTCGTGGGCTTTCTCTCCCCCCTCCGTAAAGTGCGGAATGATGACGTAATGCGTATAGTCGTGGCTATTGGTTTGGAGGAGTTTTTTAAAATAATTGAAGTCGTTGTTATAAATGTAAAAATCAATCGTAACACGCTCTCCTAATGCCGATACGAGCGCATCATAGATGATTTTTTTGTGTGCATTCAATTTATTGACCAACAAAAAAATCTTTGGATGTGGGTGAATCACCGTACTTTTAACAAAATATCCTTTGCCTGGAACGGAGTCAAGCATTCCAATTTTTTTGAGGTACTTATACCCTTTTTCAGCCGTATCCCGCGAAATATCCGATTCAAAACTCAGTTCGTTAATCGACGGCAAAATCTCGTCTTTTTCCAGCTCTCCTTTACCAATGGCCGTCAGAATGGAATTGGCCACTTGTAAATATTTGGGGGTTGCCGAGTGGCAATCTACAGAAATGAGTTCGATTAAAGGTTTTTTTTTCATTGCATTTTTACGTTGGTCAGCCAACCTTCATAGTCACCCGCAATCGTGGAATTGGAAAGGTTGGGTTCAAGGTACGTCTTGTCGCTGTGCAACTGGGCAATTTCTTCTATCGACGCCCAAAGCCCACTCCCAAGGCCCGACAGATAGGCCGCTCCCAAGGCCGAAACATCGGCAAGACCGATGGTAGCGACGGGTTTTGCCAGTAAATCAGCCAAAAATTGGACTACAAAACCGTTGGAAGTCATTCCTCCGTCCACCATTAGTTCTTTGAGTTCTATTTCGGTATCCGATTCCATTGCCGAAATAATGTCTTTGATTTGGTACGGAATCGACTCCAGCGCCGCCCGAACGATGTGATTTTTGGAACTTCCAAACGTCAATCCTGAAATCGACGCTTTGCGTTTCATGTTCCAATGGGGAGCACCCAAACCGCTGAATGCAGGCACAAGATACACCCCTCCGTTGTTTTCTACCGCCCTTGCCATGGCCTCGGTTTCGCGGCTGTCTTGTATCAAACCTAGTTCGTTTTTGAGCCACTCGATGGTTGCGCCGCACGTTACAATAACGCCTTCTAAGGCATAATCTACTCGTCCTTCTACGCTCCAACAAATCGTCGTCATCATTCCTTGGGTCGAATTTTTGCGCTCGCTGCCCACGTTCATCAAAATCGAACAGCCCGTTCCCAAGGTCGCCTTGGCTGTTCCCGATGAAAAACAACCTTCCCCAAAAGCCGCTGCGTGGCTGTCGCCTATCATGGCAGTAATGGCCACGGGAACTTCAAAAAGTCCTTCAAAATCAGAAACACCAAACTCAAACGCCGAAGATTTTGGTTCGGGCAGACGGACGTTAGAAAGTCCAAACGCATCTAGTAACTCGGCATCCCACACAAGGGTATCTAAGTTAAAAAATAACGTGCGGGAAGCATTGGTATAATCCGTCAAAAACTGTCGTCCTTGAGTGAGTTTGAACAACAACCACGAATCGACCGTACCAAAATACGCCCGCCCTTCGGCAATGGCAGTTTTGACGGTTTCAACGTTTTCATTGAGCCAAATTACTTTTGTTCCCGAAAAATAAGGGTCAATAATCAAACCTGTTTTTGAGCGAACGCTATCCTCTAACCCTTTGCTTTTCAACGACTCACAAACTTGAACGGAACGTTTGCACTGCCAAATGACGGCATTATGCAAAGGTTTTCCGTTTTCATCCCAAAGGACAAAAGTTTCGCGTTGATTGGAGATACCCACCGACTGAATATCAGCCATTTCCCCTCCTTTTGACGTAAACGCTGCCACGCACTTCCGTACCGAAGTGAGTACGTTTTGATAAATTTCTTCGGGGTCTTGCTCGGCAAACCCTTCGCCAAAATAATGCGTTTTTAAAGGTTCTGATGCCCGTGCGATGGCAGTGCCCGCTGCGTCAAAAATCAACGTTTTGGTGCTGCTCGTACCTTGGTCGATGGAGAGAATATAAGCCATTGTTGAAGTTTATTTAAACCACAGAAAGCGCAAAGAAATGCAACATAAAGTTCACAAAGCAGTTCTTTGAAGCCAAGTATGTGGTGTGGCTCCCCCTTCCAAGGTTCAGAACCTTGGAAGGGTTCCACTTATCCATTTTTAGAATTTACTTTATCAATAATAACGGCCAAGAGAATCACAAAACCTTTGACTACTTGTTGCCAAAAAGGGGAAACGTTCAACAAAACTAAGCCGTTGTTCAAAACCCCGATGATAATTGCTCCGAGAACCGTTCCCCAAATGCTTCCTTTGCCACCCGAAAGTGATGTACCACCGATGACCACCGCCGCAATTGAGTCGAGTTCGTAGCCCGTTCCTGCGTTGGGTTGGGCCGAATCGAGGCGCGAAGTCACCATGAGGCCGCCCACTGCCGCCAATGCGCCTGCGATGGTATAAACAATGATTTTGACTTTATTGATGTTGATTCCCGACAAAAGCGAGGCGTTTTCGTTGCCACCAATGGCGTAGATATAGCGCCCTATTTTAGTTTTGTCTGATAAAAACACCGCCAATGCTACCACGATGGCGCTGATCCACACGGGTACGGGAACGCCTAAAAACCAGCCCGTGCCCATGTAAGCAAACTGCTCACCCAAGCCACTGATGGGAAAACCTTTGGTCCAAAGCATGGTAAGGCCGCGAGCGACGGTCAACATGGCGAGGGTAGCGACAAAAGAAGGGACTTTGAAGCGGGTAATGACAAAACCGTTGAAAAACCCTAACAACGCGCCCGTCAGCACTCCCGCTAAAGAAGCCCCTAAAAGTGTGAATCCGATGTATAGATTTTGAGAAGGCACTTCAATGCCCATTTTAAACAAACCCGCCGTAATCGCCCCGCACAAGGCCAAGACCGAACCCACCGATAGGTCAATTCCTGCCATTAGCACAACGAGAGTCATACCCACCGACAGGCAAATATTTACCGAGATTTGGCGGAGGACATTCCAAAAATTAGAAACTGTGAAAAATTTATCGGACAACAACCCGATGATGAGGCACAAAACGAAGAGTGCAATCAGAGGTTGTAGTTTGGCTAACCGTTTTTTCTGGGATTCAAGGGTCATTTGCATATTTTTTCTTTTGTGACATTCATTCTGAAACACATAGAACTCAATAGAATAAATACACTGTAAGCTAAGTTTCTTTAACTATTACCCGCTGATTGACACAGATTGAAAGTCGCAGATGACGCAGATTAATGACAATATAAAGCCCTTTTTCAGCGAAAATCAGCGTTTATAATTCTGCGGCTTTCTGCGGGTAAAAAATAAAACTATTTACTTAACACTGTAATAAACACATAGAAAATAGAGTAAAAGCTTTGTTTTCTATGTAAAAATCTAAGTAAACTATGTGTTTGCTTTGTACACCTATACCTTATTTCTTTGAAATCGCTGCTTTTAAAAGTTTGTCTTCCGTGGCGTTTTCGATCGGTGTTTCGAGGGTTAGTTTTCCTTCTGACAACACTAAAACTCGGTCCGAAACCGCAAAAATTTCGGGCAGTTCGGAGGACACCATCAAAATCCCCAGTCCCGACGCCGCCAACTGAAGTATCAACTTATAAATCTCACTTTTGGCGTGTACGTCAATGCCGCGCGTGGGTTCGTCGAGAAGCAGGATTTTGGGGTGCGTAGCGAGCCATTTCCCCAAAATTGCTTTCTGCTGATTGCCGCCGCTGAGGTTTTTAATCAATTGTCCCGACGACGACGTTTTTATCCCTAATTCTTGGATGTACTTAGTCGCCAATTCGGTTTCCGCTTGATTGTTCAGTACGCCATTTTTTTCGACGTGGTATGCCAATGACGCCAAACTGATGTTTTGTTTTACGTCCATGATGGGCACGATGCCGTCTCGTTTTCGGTCTTCGGGTACCAACGCCAAACCTGCTTTTACAGCCTCGACAGGTGAGGCAATTTTCACTTCTCGACCTTCAATGCTCACTTTTCCCGACGTACGGGCAGGGTGTAATCCAAAAAGTGCCTCGAATAGCTCTGTTCTACCCGCTCCCATCAGCCCGAAAATGCCCAGAATTTCGCCTCGTTTCAGCGAAAATGAGAGCTCGTTCAGCACCACTTCATTACGATTATTGGCCTGCAAAAGCTTCAGGTTCTCTACCTTCAACAGTTCGTCTTGCGGTACGGTGGACGCTGGTTTTTGGTGGACAAAAATCTCCCGCCCTACCATTTTTTGAATCAATTGGTCTTGGGTCATCCCCGCAATGTTACCCGATTCAATGGATTTCCCATCGCGCAGCACAATGTAGCGGTCGGCAATCCGAAACAGCTCATCGAGCTTGTGCGAAATGTAGGCAATGGTCTTATTTTCCTGCTTCAACTCATTGATAATCTCAAACAAGGTCTCCACTTCTTGGTCAGTAATGGCCGAGGTCGGTTCGTCCATGATAATCACTTGAGGGTTGAGCAACAGCGCCTTCGCAATTTCAACCAGTTGTTGTTGTCCTACTTTCAACTCATTGACTTGGGTATCAGAGTCCACGTCGAGTTTGAGTTTTTGGAGCAACTCAGTGGTCGTTTGGCGCATTTTTTTCTTGTCCAACGTCCCCCAAATCGTCTCCAATTCTTGTCCCAAAAAGATATTTTCCGTGATGCTCAAGTATGGAATCAAGTTGAGTTCTTGGTGGATGATGGCAATTCCTGCGTCTTGGGCTTCTTTGGTGTTGGCAAAACGAACAGGACGTCCGTTCCACAGGAGTTGCCCTTCGTATTCTTGGTAAACGCCCGAAAGAATCTTCATCAAGGTGGACTTTCCCGCCCCATTTTCTCCCAAAATAGCATTGACTTTTCCCGCGTGGAGTTCGAGGCAAACGTTGTCGAGGGCTGTGACGCCTGAAAATTTTTTGGTTATGTTTTCCGCAACTAACATATAAAACCTATTTTAACAACGCTGGAACAACCTCGATTTCGGTCAGATTCAAGTGTTCTTTATTGAGTGCAATCGCTCCTGCAAACTGCACACTATCACCTACTTTGGCTTTGGGACGAAACGGAAATACTACCGACGCCCGAATGAGCTTATTGAGCTCGGACGAGACGTTATTGATGTCGGCAGTTTTGGTAAATTTCGTAATATCAAACTCACCCGATGCGTCCCGTAAGGCATTACCATAAATAAACTCCATCGCAAGCGTCAGTTGTTGTTTAGGCGTTTGAATGGTCAAGTCGTTTTCATTGACTTTCGTAATACGCCCTTGGCCTTTCACCAAAAAATAACGGATGTTACCAATCGCCGTCGCGTGCGAATAGGTATCAAACGCTTTGTTTTTATCCGTCGTAAGCAAAGTCGTCAGTTCGTCAATATCAGGCGCCGTAGCTAGCTTTGGCGTAAGTTGTTTTTCCAAGAAGGTTTTGGCAAAAGCTACGGCCTCAAACTTCCCCGAAGCTTCTGCTTTCACTTCGTCCAATTTCCTAAAATACACCGAATTGTACGCCAATAGCAGCACCACAGCAGTCCCTATTCCGTACTTGAGCCACGGCAGCTTTTTATTGTTCTTTTTTTCCAAAAGCGGCATAGTTTTCGATGTTCTTTTTGGTGACTAATTCAACAGCAACGGGTAATTTTTGGGCAAATTCGCGTTTACCTTTTAAGTATTCGTCGGCATAAATTGCGGCCGTTTGTGCCATTACTTTTGGAAACTGCATCCCTGTCGCCACTATTTTTCCGTCCTTAATCGCCGAAACCACGTCGTCGGCACCGTCAAAGCCAAACACTTTTACTTTACTGGCTTTTCCCGCAGCGGCCAAGGCTTGGTAGGCTCCCATCGCCATGGCATCATTACCGCAAAAAACGGCGTCGATGTTTGGGTTGGCTTGTAAAATCGACTCCATGACGTCCATGGCTTTATTGCGGTCAAAATCGGCACTTTGTTGCGCCACCATTTTCAGACTTGGGTAATTGTCAACTACACTATGAAAACCTTGCGAACGCGCCCAAGTATTGTTGTCGCCCACCAAGCCAAGCAGTTCGACGTACGTACCTTTCTTATTGGTTTGTTGCACAAAAAGCTTGGCCAATTCGACACAACCCGAATAGCTATCCGACAAAATTTGCGACGTGGCGGCATCCGTAGCGTTGATTTCACGATCCATACAAAACACAGGAACGCCAGCGGCTTTGGCCTTACGCACATTTACTACTGAGCCTTCGGCATCCGTGGGGTTGAACAGAATAGCACTGTACCCCGACACCAACGCATTTTCAAAATGGTCGGACTCTAGCGCTGTGTTGTTTTGAGAATCAAAAATTTTGGTTTCATAGCCCAATTCTTTGGCTTTGGCGGCGGCATTGTCGGCCAAAAACACAAACCAAGGGTTGTTGAGGGTCGAAATAATAATCGCCATCTTTTTCGGGGCGTTTGAGTCTTTTTTCTCTGAACATCCCAAAAGTAGGACAGCGAGAAAAAAGCAGCCTAATCGAAGCATAAGCCATACTGCACTTTTTTGAAACACGGAGTTGCGCAGAGTTTGGCACGGAGTGACACTGAGGCTTATTTGCTGGATGACGCTCCTTATTTTTTTCTGATGAAACATACACTCATTGTTTAAGGAAAAACAGTCACAATTACCCGTTGATAACGCGTCAGAGCGGGCGTGCCATTATCGGTGACGGCCAACACGATATGGATAGTTTCGGGTTGAGTCACTTTAGGGGCAACAAACGATGTCTCCGCTTTCTTACGGTCGGCGAGTTGAATGCCGTTTTTGTTTCCGTACGTACCTGGTTCGGCATAATACATCCAATCGTAACGCAGGCTGTTGCCATCAGGGTCGGTGCTGCCTTGGGCACTCAACTGTACTTTTTCTCCGCTTTTTGCTTTGAGTAAGTTGGCATGACCCAATTTCGCCACGGGCGGGTGGTTGGCTTCTTTGTAAGGCTTTACGCACCAGTCCATACGGGCCGCAAAATCGTACTGATACGCTTCGCGCCAGCGCCAAATCGTTGCTTGGTTCCCTGTATGATAAACACTATCGGCACCCAATACTTCGTCCACGGCATCAGCCCACATCGGGCGGGTTTCGGGCTCGTAAAACCATTTTTGGGTACGAGGGGTGTACAATTCATAACGCCCACCCCAGTTGCCCCAATTGGGATGCTCAGGATCGCTTAGGCCATTTTCCATTAAGTACAAAAACGTTGGGGTATCGCCTTCCATCAAAAACTTCACGGCGGGGTATTCTTCGCCCAGCGGCCCGTGGTTTTTGCGGATGTGTTGCTCCAGCCAAGGATTATCAACAATGCTAAAATTTCCTCCCGAGAATCGTCCGTGAAACTTGTCGCCGCTGATGCCCGTCCAGGTAGAATAATGGTACGCGCCGTTGGCGTGAAAGCCTGGACTTGCAATGTAAAACAACTGTGGGAAATTTTTGCGAATCCACGGCCCTGTATCGTCTTGGTCAGAAATGGTATAGACGCGAAGTTTCGATACAAACTTGGCCACTTCATCGGGCGTGCGGGTCATTTTTACTTTCCAAAGGGCTTGCGCAAGGCAATTGGCTCCGCCCCAAACGGGTATCCACAGCGGGCGTGGATCGGCTTTATCAGCCTGACGAATAATCCATTCGGAGCCTTCCGAATCTTTTCCTTCGCCAATGGCTTCCATCCCAAATTTGGGAAGCCCCGATTTAATGATGCTCAATAAATAACTGGTTTCGGGAAACCCTTTCTCGTGCAAAAGCAGGTTACTCCGCACTTTGTCGTAAGCATTGACAATCTTCCGAATGCTTTCAGGAGCGACACGCTCACGCTGGTGAACGGAGGTCGTGGCAACGATACCCTCAATGTCCCATTGGTTGGAATAAACCAAAAATCGTACCATCGACTCGGTATCGTCGGGTTCGTTTTCGATGTCGGTCAGCACTAATACGCGCCTTTTCTCGGGAGATTGGGCGTAGAGTTGGCTGGCGACCAACAGCATTAACAAAGTAAATAGGCGTTTCATTTGCTAAGGTTTAGGTACTTTTTTGCGTCGGAGACGCGATTCCGTTGGGGTTCCCAAATTACAGTTTGGGAACAGCACTGTTGCGTCGGAGACGCGATTCCGTTGGGGTTCCCAAATTACAGTTTGGGAACAGCACTTTTGCGTCGGAGACGCGATTCCATTGGGGGTTCCCAAATCGTAGTTTGGGAACAGCGCTTTTGCGTCAGAGACGCGATTCCATTGGGGTTCCCAAATTACAGTTTGGGAACAGCACTTTTGCGTCGGAGACGCGATTCCATTGGGGGGTCCCAAATCGTAGTTTGGGAACAGCGTTAACAGCTAATATGTACTTGCAAGTAATGCTTTTGCACGATTCGCGATTCCGCTTTCTGAGATTCCGTAATGAGTTAAAATTTCTACTTGCGAACCTGTCACGGTATACTCGTCGGGGATACCTAAAATATCAAACGGTTTGTGGTAACGGTTTTTTAGCAACCACGAGGCGCAGGCTTCGCCCAAACCACCGTTTACGCTGTGTTCTTCTACCGTTAGGATGGCCTTACATTCAATGGCGAGTTCGGACAGTAATTTTTCATCCAAAGGCTTGATGGTGTGCATACTTACTACCGTGGCTTCGATGCCATTTTCAGTCGCTAATTTTCGGGCGGCTTCCAAGGCGGGATAGACGGTTTCACCATTGGCAATGATGGCCACGTCGCTTCCCCGTCGAATCACGCGTCCTTTGCCAATTTGGAAGGTTGTTTCTCCCGTTTCGTCCAATAAAGGCATGGGTTTCTTGCCAAAACGCAAGTAATACGGTTGCTCCGATGCCGCTACTTGCTGTACTGCTTGGGTAGTTTCAAAGCTATCGGCAGGGACAACAATCGTCATGTTATTGATGGCTCGTAACACCGCAAAATCGTGTAAGCTGTGGTGGGTTGAACCCAACGCTCCGTAACTCACTCCCGCACTGATTCCGATGAGTTTTACGGGGTTATTGGAGTAGGCCACGTCGTTTTTAATTTGTTCCAACGCCCGCGCCGTCAAAAAACAAGCGGGAGAAACCGCAAATACTTTCTTCCCTGCCGAAGCTAATCCCGCTGCCATGCCTACTAAGTTTTGTTCGGCAATGCCTACCTCTACGATTTGCGCGGGGTATTTTTTACCAAATGGCACCAACTTCCCCGACCCACGCGAGTCGCTGGTGACAACCACGATGTTGCGGTCGGTCGCAGCCAATGCTTGCAGTGTTTCTGAAAACACGTCCTGATTGGCAGCACTCGTGCCCGCAATGGGGGCTTGCATTACTTCATTACCCATTTTATTTAAAATAAATATTTTATAACATCGTTTACAAAATTCCCCTATTGGGACGGTACGCCGCGCGGGTTAGGGGGCTAGGCCAATTCCTCCATCGCAATTTTATACTGCTCTTCGGAAGGGACGCCGTGGTGCCATTTGAGTTCGTTTTCCATAAAACTCACCCCTTTTCCTTTCACCGTATGGGCGATAATGACGCTTGGTTTTCCTGTTTCAAAGGGCAAAGCATCGAAGGCTTCTTTCAGCGCAACAACGTCATTGCCATCCACGTGACGAGTTGCCCAACCAAAACTTTCAAATTTTTTATCCAAAGGCTCGGTATTACACACCTCCTTGGTAGGCCCAGTGATTTGTAGGCCGTTCAAATCCACGATGGCGCAAAGATTATCCAGTTTATAATGCGCTGCCGTTAACGCCGCTTCCCAGTTGGAGCCTTCGGGCAGTTCACCGTCGCCCATCAACGTAAAGACGCGGTAGTCGCGATTGTCCATTTTTGCCGCCAACGCTACCCCAGCGCTCATCGGTAGGCCATGCCCCAACGCCCCTGTATTTTGCTCTACGCCATTTACTTTTCGCGTGGGATGACCAATATAATGTGACTGGTACTTACAAAGCGTTTCTAAATCCGACTCGGGGAAAAACCCTTTATCGGCCAACACCACAAACAGCGCCTCCACACAGTGCCCTTTGCTCTGAATGTAGCGGTCACGGTCGGGCGAGGTGAAAGTTTCTGGCGAAACGTTCAGCACTTCGTTATACAACACATTGAGAATATCAATGCACGACAACGACCCACCCGTATGCCCTGCTTTGGCTTTGTAAATGTATTTGAGGATTTTACGTCTGTATTCTCGTGATTTTAGTGATAAGTGATGAGTGATGAGTGATGAGTCATCGGTCAGCAAGGAATTGTGCAGAGTAAGTGTTACGTCTTTTGTAGCTTCCATTCTTTATTTATCACCTTTAAGGTTTTTCTTTTTTGTCAAGATTGAGCTTCTAATCATCTTCATCAGCTCTTCGGCGTCCTTATAAAGAGAATCATGTTCAACCAGCGTTATGTAGTCAGTTCGATGTAAAATTTCTAACCAGTACTGGGTCTCTCCGATTTCTTTTTGGGCAATTCCCAATTTGTGTACAAAATCTACTCCAGATTCCGCATTAACAGCTTCTCTAACCATTGCCCCTGGATTTGTCCCACACCTAAGAATTTGCTTACTTAACACATATTCATTTTTTTGTGATGTCAGATATTGATACAGCCGTACAATTCTAATAGCAAAATCGGTTGATTTCACTCTCAACGGGCTTTCCATATTTGTGTTAGCGATACGTTTTGTTAGAGATAAGTGATTATTGGGGAGTAGAGCGATAAGAGTTGAGATTGTTTAGTAAGGAAGTTGTGAAGGAATAACTTACTCATCACTCATCACTTACCTCTCATCACTAAATATGCTGATAAACCTCCCAACCCATATAATTGCTCAACGCTTCTTCCAAAATCGAAGCAGTTTTTGAGGCATTCATAACCACGTGGTGTTCAAAACCATTGCGACAAACGTATTTCATTAGTCCCTGTAAATCTGGAATTTGCGCTACTGCTCGGTTGCCAAAGGTCGCTAATGGGTCGTTGGTCAGGTCGCCTTCTCCAATGTACGCTTTGATGATTCCTTTCGGGTCATCAGTACTGATTCGGCCGTAGGTCAACGGCATGGCAGGCGTACGCCCATCCAACGCACCGTAGGTATTTTCAACCCCTACCGACGTACCCAAAATCGGCGCATTACTTATCTGAATATCAGGCAAAAACGATTTCGCCCAGTTACCACAGTGGAAAAGCACGCATTTGTTTTCGTCGTCGGCGTAGTTGTTGTTCCAATCCACCAACGCACTCGGTGAGCCCGACGCCAACTGCATGGCATACATACTCAACGTGCCCGTTACGTCCACCTCGCACGCACTTGGGAGCATGTTTTCGCTCATGATACTCATGCTCGTACAGACGTTGCAACCGTAATTTTGTTGCAAACTCGTCCAGCACTGAATAGCAGTGGCATCCAACGCATTTTCTTCCATGATTTCCTTCAATACCACGTCCAATTTCGCAATTTGAAGCATTGCTTCATTGGGCGTTTTTCCTTTGGGTGCGTAAGCATTGATAGACTCCAAATGTTGTTTTACAACGGCGCTATCGGCCGTCAATTTGTTGGCACGACCAAGAATTTCCGAAAGGTCGAAGGTCGTTACTGTAATCCCATTTCGTTGGAGGATTTTTTCGGAATAGCGTACCGTATTAAACGCCCCAGGCCGCGCGCCAATCGCGCCAATACGGACATTTTTCAACCCTTTCACCACGCGGCAAACGGCCACAAAATCCGTCAAATCTTTCTGAAACTCCGCCGAAGAAGGCGAGCTAACGTGCTGACTGGTAAGGGTATATTTGATTCCGTATTGATATAAATTATTACAAACTGAAATCTTTCCGCACCACGAATCGCGGCGATTGACAACGTTCATTTTGCTCAAATCGTCGGGATACGCCTGAATCAACACAGGCACGTTCAGATTCGCTAATTTCAGCGTATCTGCCACGCCTTTTTCATCACCGAAGTTGGGTAAAAGCACCAAAATTCCGCTGATTTCTTCGCGGTGGGCTTTGAATAAATCGGCACATTTTTGCGCTTCTTTAAACGTCTCTACTCCGCCGAGTTTGGTGTCGTTGCTATCCAAAAGGATAGGGGTAAGTTTCAACTTTGCAAAAACATCAATGATTTCGGTTCTTGCTTTTTCTACCAAACTGTCGGGAAAGAAGTCCCGATTTCCGATGATGATTCCGATACTTGCCATGTTTTATAAATTCTGTTCAAATGAGGTTTGTCAGGGCTAAAGCCCCTCTTATGTATCTACTTATCTTCTTCCCACGCCCTGAAGGACGTAGTTAGAAGAACTTATTTCTCCTTTAACTCCATGCTTTAGCATGGGGATGATCAAACAAGGGCTTTAGCCCTGACCGTTACTTCGCAATGATTACTTCAATGTCGTTTTGCTTAAAAAGCTGCAAATGCCCGTCTTCAATGCCACTGTCGGTTATCAAATAATTAATCAGCGACAGTGCTCCGAGGCTCGCAAACGCACTTTTCCCTACTTTGCTCGAATCGGCTACCAAGTAGGTAGTTTCAGCGGCGTCAATCATGGCTTTTTTTACCACTAAGTCACTGATACTCGGGTAAGTAAGCCCTGCTTTGAGCGAAATACCTGCCGTGGCCAAAAACAACTTTTGTACGTGAATACCTTTAAAAAAATCGGCGGCTTTTTGTCCCGTCAGCGACAACGTCGGTGGTTTAAATTCTCCCCCCGTCAGAATCACTTCAATGTTTTGTTCCGCCCCGAGCATTAAGCCAATGTTCATGGCATTGGTAATGACTGTCAAACGGCGGTTTCCCTTTATTTTTTTTGCGATTTCGGTGGTTGTGCTTCCCGAATCCAAAATAATCGTATCGCCATTGTCGATATAATCCAAGCAAGTTGCCGCAATGATTTCTTTTTTGTCCATGTTTTCTTGATGGGCCAACGAAAACGAGCTTACTTGTTCACGCACACTTTTCAGGTATGCCCCTCCGTGTTCGCGCACCACAATACCCTCTTTTTCAAGCTTTTCTAAATCTTGCCGAATTGTTACTTCGGTTACTTTGAACAAATGTGCTAAGTCCACTACTTTGGCAGAGCCGTCTTCATACAACAACTCTAATATTTTTTCTCTTCTTTGATTTGGAAGCATTGTTTTACTTTTTAAGGCATTTGAACAGATTGATTTCCTTCAAAGAAAAGAAATAATAAGAAAACAAAAAATACAGCCTTCCCCCTTTTCTCAACCTATACGCTCCTAATCAGCGGTATTCGTAGGGATTACTATTTTTCAACGGGAACAAAAACCTTTTGTTTTTTGCAAATTTCTAAACAAAACAAAAACAAATGAAAGAAAACAGAAAAATATTTTTATTTTCAACAACAAAACAAAAAAAGCCTTTATTGAATTATTCAAATATTAATTTTTCCAAAATTGGCTTTTTACTTGCAAAAAAACGCACAAAAACCACAAAATTGCATTTTCTCACCTAACATTCGTTTTACAATAATTTGTATTTTACTTATTCAAAAGGCACTATACATTTTCGTTTATTTTTGTTTTGTCAGGACGGTTCAGGACGGGGATACTTTGTCACAAATTTACTTTTGTTTCACTTTTCATTGATTTTATAGTAACAATTCTACATTACTAGATTTATTCCTACCATCATGAACCTTTATCTACCCCCTCTGTATCCGAAAAATTCGAGGTACATTTATTTTATTTTTCTTTTATTTTGTTTTGGTCAAGCCATTGGTCAAAGCAAAACCGTCACGGGAAAAATTACCGACGAAACTGGTAAACCCGTTCCTGGGGTTTCGATTGTGGTAAAATCAACCACAACAGGAAGCATATCAAACGCCGAAGGCGCTTACAGCCTCGCTGCTCCCGAAAACGCTACGTTGGTATTTAGCTCAGTGAGTTATGAAACGCAGGAAATCGCTATCAACAAACGTTCGATTATCAACGTCTCACTACTACCTTCCAGCAAAATCTTGAACGAAGTTGTCGTGGTGGGGTATGGTACACAAAGCAAACGTGCCGTGACGGGTGCCGTTGCATCCATTAATAATAAGCAATTCCAAGACCGTTCGTTTAGCAACGTGGCGCAGTCATTGGCGGGCCAAGTGGCTGGGGTTAATATTTCCCAAGCACAAGGCGCACCAGGCTCGTCGCCATTTATTAAAATTCGCGGGGTAAGCTCCATTACGGCAGGAACAAACCCGCTGTTGGTCGTTGACGGTGTGCCTTTGGAGAACTTCAACCTCAACATGATCAATCCCCAAGACATTGAGTCGGTAGAAGTGCTGAAAGATGCTTCTTCGGCGGCTATTTACGGGTCACGCGGGTCGAGCGGGGTGGTGATTGTAACCACAAAACTGGGCAAAGCAGGCAAGCCAAGCGTCAGTGTAAACCTCGAATATGGTTCGCAAAAAGTAGCCCGTCAAATCGAAATGATGGATGCGCAGCAATTTATCCGTACGTACGTTGATGCCAAAAACAATGCCTGGATTGCGGCAGGCGGTAAAGCTACCGACGGGAACGCACTACGCCCCACTTTATTAAAAATCCCTGAAGACTTCTTGACCAATCCGCAGCAATTTGGCGCTGGTACCAACTGGCAAGACGTCATGTTCAGAACCGCTCCGATGTACAACGGACAAATTTCGGTATCGGGCGGAACAGAAAAAACGCAGTACATGTTTTCGGGGGCGTATTTGGACCAAACGGCTATTTTGGACATGAACTATTACAAGCGTTTGGCCCTCCGCTCAAACGTAAAAACGATGGTCACTGACAAATTGACGATAGGCCTGAACTTGGGTGTAACGAGCATTTTTGACCGCACCGAAGGAACAAAAGGCAAAAGTGATGTTATTAGCTTAGGCTTGCAGAGCAACCCGCATTTTCCAGTTTACAACGAAAATGGTAACCTCGGCTACCGCGACCCCAACTCTACTTGGTTCCGTTTTACGGCCTTTGGCGACATGAACCTTTGGCATCCTTACTCGCTCACCCGCGAGGTGGACAAAGGTACCAAATCGTTTAACACCTTGGGAACCGCCTATTTGGAATACAACATTTTGAAAAACCTCAAGTTTCGTACCAGCCTCAGCGGCAATCTTTTCAACACGCGTAACCACTTTTATTGGAACGACAAACAAAAATATGGATACTCGGCGGTGTTGGCCGCTCAAGCCAACGCAGGGAACAGCTATATGTTCAACTGGTTGAGTGAAAACACATTGACGTACGACAAACAAATCGGCGACCATTCACTCACAGGTTTGATCGGTTATACATCGCAAAAACAGCGCGACGAAACCATGTACGTAGCCGCCAATAATTTCCCCAACGACTTGGTACACACGCTTAATGCAGGTACTGTCACGGCAGGAAACACCACCGCCAGCGAATGGTCGCTGCTGTCGTACATTGCGCGTTTGCAGTACAATTTCAACAATCGTTATTTCTTGACAGGAACGATCCGCCGCGATGGAATGTCGCGCTTTGGTGACAACAATAAATGGGGCTATTTCCCATCGGTATCCGCAGGTTGGTTGATTTCGGACGAAGCCTTTATGAGCAATTTGAAAAACATCAACAACCTCAAACTCCGCGTCAGCTACGGCGTAACGGGTAACAACCAAATCCCGAACTACGGAGCGGTGAGTCTGTTGGCCGCCTCCAACTATGTGTATGGAAGCACCATGAACAACGGCTTGCGCGTCAGCAGCATCGCCAATCCCAATTTGAAATGGGAAAAAACCAATATGTTTAACCTCGGTTTGGATTTGGGAATATTGAACAACCGTATTTCTGGTTCGGTAGAGTTTTACAATTCACTTACCCGCGACATGCTTCTGTTTGTTCCCGTGCCTGACATCACAGGTTTTTCTTCTCAGTTGACCAACATCGGTAAAATGCGTAACCGTGGGATTGAGTTAAACATTTCAACCAAAAACACCGTAGGCGAATTTAAGTGGACGACTGATTTTAACTTCTCTCGCAACCGCAACAAAGTACTTCAACTCGGCCCAGGCAACGCGCCTATCCAGTACGTTGACAACGTCGTGACGGTTCGGACTGAAGTAGGCCAACCCGTTTCTAACTTCTACGGATATATTTTCGACGGTGTGTTTAAAAACCAAGCCGAAGTGGATGCCTATCCGCACCACGCCAGCACCACCCCAGGCGACCCGAAAGTACGCGACGTAAACGGCGATGGCAAAATCACCGACGCCGACCGTACCATCATTGGCAACAACCAACCTGATTTTATTGCAGGGATGACAAATACCTTCACTTACAAAGGTTTTGACTTTTCATTTATGCTTCAGGGAGCGTACGGCGGCGAAATCGCCAACAACAACATCCGTTACTTAGGTACTTGGGACAACGGCCGTAATTTCTACGCAAGTATGTACAATTATTGGCGGTCAGAAAGTGACCCAGGCGACGGTATCCACTTCAAACCCAACGTAAGTTACCAAGGGTTGCAGAAGCAGTTTTCGTCGTATTGGGTAAGCGATGCTTCGTTCTTGCGCATGAAAAACATCCGCGTTTCGTACGCTATTCCGAGCAAAATATTGAGCAAGATGAACATGAAATCAGCGCGGGTGTATGTCAACGCCGAAAACGTGTTTATCCTTTCTAAATACAAAGACGGCTACGATCCCGAAAACACCACTTACGGCACAACCTCGTACAGCAGTAGCATGGAAACTTCGGGCTCATACACCAGCGGAAATGCGCCAGTTCCTGGTGCTTTCCAAGGCGTTGACTACGGTTCGTACCCACTTCCACGCGTGATTACAGTAGGTGTCAAGGTTGATTTTTAAGAAGTGGTAATCAAAAAAACACAAAGCAATGAACAAGTTCAAACACATATTAGCAGTCTGCCTCACAGGAATGGTGATGAGCAGTTGTAGCGATTCTTTTCTTCAATTAGCGCCTGTTTCCAATCCCAACGCAGGGAATTTTTTCAAAACAAAGGCTGATTTTGACTTGGCTTCCAACGCCGCTTACGCCACCCTTTACACGATTTATAACCCCGAAGGGCCAGTGTCGTACACGGGTGAATTGATGAGCGACAACGTGACAATTCTGAACATTTCGGGTAACATGGCCGATAAATGGCAGTTTCGCGACTATACCCTCGCGCCTGCCAATACGATGGTGTATCAGTTTTGGCAAGATTTTTACCGCTCTTTGTACAACATTAACATTGTACTCGATAAAATCGAAACGGCCGACGTGGACGCCGCCTACAAAGACAAAGTAAAAGGTGAAATGATGTTTTTACGCTCCCTTTATTACTTCCAAATGGTACAAATTTGGGGAGAAATTCCGCTCGTGACTAAGCCCATCACAGCCGAAGAAAGTTACGGCGTGTTGCGTTCCCCCGTCACGGAAGTATATGCCCAAATTGTCAAAGACTTGCAGTTTGCGGCCAGTAAACTTCCATTAGCCTCGGCTGCTGGTGCTGGCAAGGTTTCCAAAGGAGCGGCGCAAGCGTTGTTGGGTAAAGTGTATTTGACCATGGGAGATAAAACCAACGCCGCAACAACCCTTAAAGAAGTGGTAAGCAGTGGTCAGTACCAATTGCTTCCCAGCTATGCGACACTTTGGGATGCCAAAACAAAAAATACCAAAGAGTCTATTTTTGAAATTCAATACTTGGGAGGGTCGTCAACGGCTCCTTTCAGCGACTATTACCTCGGCTTTTTTCCCAACTCCAACGCCCTTGGGTTTTACGGAAGCGGCATGAACCAAGTGGTTGATGATACTTGGAACGAATACGAAACGGGAGACGCACGACGTGTTGCTTCGATTGATACAGGCTTCACGGATGCCAAAGGAACGTTTACCCGCGTCAAATTTCCTAAAAAATGGCAGGACAAAACGGCTCCTATCATCGGGCAGCGTATTGCAGCCAATAACAACTTCATGGTATTGCGTTATGCCGACGTGCTTTTGTTGTTGACCGAAGCCACGGGCGACGCGCAATACCTCAACCAAGTTAGAAAAAGAGTAGGATTACCAGAATTCGGTACGGCAGCCTATCCATCAAACAAATACAGCACCATCGAAGCCGCTACCGAGCACGAGCGCCGCGTGGAGCTTGCCTTTGAGTTTCAGCGCTGGTTTGACCTCAAACGCACCAATCGCGCACTCACTGTATTGGCGGCCAAGGGCAAAAGTGTTTCTCAAGCTAAATTGCTGATTCCAATCCCTAACGTAGTTAGAGATCAAAACAGTAAAATTACCCAAAATGCAGGGTATTAAATCATAAAGTTGCAAGTAGGAGACGTTGGCTAAAATCTTTGAAATTCAGAGCGTTTTAGCCAACGTTTATCCCCCATTAAACCACTTAAATAGCCTCCGTTTTAAATGGAACGCATATCTGCTACTTATTTTATTGAAACGCCTTTTGACGTTGAAAAGGCTGCCAAAGTGTTGGCTGGTGAACAATCCAGCGGCACTTTTGTGGCTATCCCTGGAGAAACAGATGAGTTAAAAGAACGCTTTGCTGCCAAGGTAGAATCAATCGAGCTGTTGGAAACGGTCGCACAACCCGCTTTGCCTGGTGCCGAAGGCTACGACGAATACCACCGCGCCGCAATCAAGGTGTCGTGGTCGGTCGAAAACTTTGGGTATAATTTGCCCGTGATGATTTCGACCTTGCAAGGTAATCTGTACGAATTGTCTCAGTTCACGGGGCTAAAGCTCATGGACTTAGAAGTGCCCGACTCCTTTCGCAACCATTTTATTGGCCCTCGATTTGGAATCGAAGGCTGTCGTACCCTGACCCAAGTCTATGACCGACCTCTGGTTGGGACAATCATCAAACCTAGCATTGGCCTCTGCCCTATCCAAACCTCAACGTTAGTAAAAACACTTGCCGAAGCAGGGATTGATTTTGTCAAAGATGATGAACTGATGTCATCGTCGGCCAACTCAACGTTTGAAGCACGTGTAGATGCGGTTATGGACGTCATCAATCGCCACGCGGACGCTACGGGGAAAAAAGTGATGTATGCCTTCAACCTCAGTGGTGAGGTGGACATTATGCTTCGTCGGTATGAATACCTCCTCCACGCTGGGGCTACCTGCGCGATGGTGAGTATCAACACGGTGGGGCTGGCGGGTGTCAAAAAAATCTGTGACCAAGGGGCGCTTCCTGTTCATGCACACCGCAACGGCTGGGGGATGTTGACGCGCCACCCGCTTTTAGGCATTGATTTTGTCGCTTACCAAAAGCTTTGGCGCTTAGTGGGGGTTGACCAAATTCACGTCAATGGCATTCAAAATAAATTTTGGGAAAGTGATGATTCCGTAGTGCGTTCCATAGAAGCCTGCCGCCAACCCCTGTTGGGAGGTTTTGAGGTACTCCCCGTCGTTTCTTCGGGGCAATGGGGCGGACAAGCGCCCGAAACCTATCGCCGTACTCAGACCGTGGACTTACTTTACATGGCAGGCGGCGGTATTATGGCGCACCCCAACGGCCCATCGGCGGGCGTGGTCGCCCTCAAACAAGCATGGGAAGCGGCGGTAAACGGCTTGAGCGTAGAAGAAGCCGCGCAGTTTTATCCCGAATTTGGAAAATCGGTAGAGAAATTTGGGAAATCAATGAAGTTGTTTCCCGTATCTTGAACCAAAGTTAAGGCTAAAATATGATTTAGTACATTGCCCCAGCCTAAAGGCATGAGATTAAAAGATGAGTAAAAAATAGTGCAAAATTAAGATACACAATAAGGTATGATACTCTAACCCCATGCCTTTAGGCTGGGGCTAAAAAACAAAAAAATCATAGGGGCTTTAGCCCTGAATTTCTCATATATCTGTTTTAAAATCAGGGCTAAAGCCCTTAAAGTGTCCTTGTTATTTTGTGACCCCAGCCTAAAGGCATGGGGTTTGAGCAGGCACAACATGGAGTTTGAGCAGGCACAACATGGGGTTTGAGCAGGCACAAAAGGTATATTAGCAATAAAATCTCAGTTCATTTTGCCTAACTACTTAATGAAAGTTTGAGGATAAATAAAGAAGAACAACAATGCCACAACCCAACCCACTCTTACTGGCTTTTTATGGTGACGACTTTACGGGTTCGACCGATGCGCTCGAATCCATGAGTACCTCAGGAGCACGTACGGTGTTGTTTATCGAACCTCCTACCGCTGAGCAAGTTCGCCAGTACGAAGGTTTACAAGCCATTGGCATTGCGGGGCTTTCGCGCTCACTTTCGCCCGCCGACATGGAACGGGAGCTTTTGCCCACTTTTAAAGCCCTTAAATTGCTTTCTCCGCGCCACGTTCATTACAAAGTTTGCTCCACGTTCGACTCCTCTCCTAGCATTGGGAACATTGGCAAAGCCATTGAAATCGGCGCAGAAGTATTTCAATCGCCGTGGGTTCCCATTTTGGCCGCGGCACCTTCACTGGGGCGCTATTGTGCCTTCGGAAACCTGTTTGCGCGCATGGGCATTGGTAGCCAAGGAGTTATTCACCGCCTCGACCGCCACCCATCTATGAGCGTTCACCCCATCACTCCTGCCCACGAAAGCGACTTGCGCCTGCATTTAGCCCAACAAACGGAACGCACGACGGGACTTTTTGATATTTTACAGATTGAACAAACTGAGCCTTCTGTTCCCTTTCAAGAAGTGCATCAAAAAGGTTTTGACAATATCCTTTTTGATGCCTTGTACGATCATCACTTACCCCGCATTGGTAAGCTTTTGGAGGAAAATGCCCCTTCACACGCGCCGCTTTTTTCGGTAGGTTCGTCGGGCATTGGAAGTGCATTGGGAGCATATTGGCAACAAACGGGGCAACTTCAAGCCCGTACCGATTGGGAATTGGTTGACATTGATACACCTATATTGGTTATTTCGGGCAGTTGCTCTCCCGTATCGGCACGGCAAATTGCGTGGGCAGAAAAGCACGGTTTTGCCTCTTTGGGCATTGACACCGCCGCCGTAGTTGAAGCAGAACATACGTTAGAAGTTTTAGAAATTATCATCCAAGAAGCTATCCAAAAAATTCGTCAAGGCCAATCGGTTATTATCCATACCAGTAAAGACAACCAAGACCCACGCATCGCCCAAACGAATGCTATTTTTGAACAAAAAGGGCTAACGCCCGCAGAAATTCGTTCGCAAACGGGGCAGCTTTTCGGAAATGCTTTAGGAACAGTAGCGCGAGAGGTGGTAGCTCAGACAAACGTGCAACGCGTAGCCGTAGCAGGTGGCGATACCTCCAGCTATGCCGCCCGTGCGATGGGCATTGAGGCCGTTGAAATGCTCGCCCCACTGACGCCTGGTGCGCCCATTTGTTTAGCCCATGCTCCTTCGTCGGCATTGGATGGAAAACAAATTATTTTCAAAGGAGGCCAAGTTGGAGCCGAAAATTATTACGAAACCGCAAGCACAACGTTAACATACATAAACCCATGACAAAAACATTAGGATTGGTTCACACCTCCGCAACCTTAGTGCCTGTTTTTCAAGAACTTTGTAAACAATACATTCCACACGTCAACGTCTTTAATATCGTTGACGATAGTCTCATTAAACAAGTAATAAATCGTGGTGAGCTGCGGGCTGATACCGCACGGCGGGTAGTCAACTACGCAGGCTCAGCCGAAAGTGCAGGAGCTGATTACATTATGTTTACGTGCTCGTCCATTGGTGCTGCCGTGGAAGCAGCTGCCGACCTCACCCAAGTACCTGTACTCCGCGTGGACCAGCCCATGGCCGACCAAGCCGTAGCAACGGGGTCGCGCATTGGAGTCATCGCCACGCTACCAACTACCCTCGCCCCCACGTCCGATTTAGTGCAACGTCGTGCAACGGTTGTAGGGAAAGATATTCAATTAAAGGCCGTCTTGTGCGAAGGCGCGTTTGAGGCATTGATGGGCGGAAACCCCGCCCTTCACGACACAATGGTGGCCAAAGCATTGAAAGAGCTGAGTACCCAAGTTGATGTCATTGTGCTGGCCCAAGCCTCGATGGCACGGGTCGTCGATACCCTTTCAGAATCAGAGAAAATAGTCCCCATTTTGGCAAGTCCACCGATTGCGATGGCGTATTTGGCAAGCGTATTATGAAGCAATTTTCAAAAATAGCCTTGTACCTCAGTGGCTTGGCAGTGGTGCTACTCGGTGCTGGACTATTCACTTCCACCGATGCCCTTTGGCAACCTGCGGCTGTGGGGTTGGCGGTTTCCTTGGCCATTGGCATGGGGGCAATCCCGTCGCTAAAAGGCTATCAATATACCACTTGGATTATTGCGGCGGTGGTAGCGGGCATGATTTACCCCTCGGCCTTCACCAAGTGGGGAGATTTTGATTTACGTAACAAATGGCTGATTTTAGTAATTATCCAAACGGTCATGTTTGGCATGGGAATCCACATGAGCGTTCGCGACTTTGCGGGGTTAGCCACCACGGGCAAAGGCGTGATTATCGGGCTTTTGTGTCACTTTTCGGTGATGCCTTTGATGGGTCTGTTGCTCACCAAAATCTTTGACTTTGAGCCCGAAATCGCTGCTGGCATCATTCTGATTGGCTCATGTTCAAGCGGTTTGGCCTCCAACGTCATGGTGTATTTAGCCAAAGCCAACTTGGTTTTATCCGTTATTGTTACTGCCATGGCGACCTTGGTTGCGCCTTTTTTAACGCCCTTATTGATGAAACTGTTGGCAGGAACGCTCATTGAGGTTCATTTTGTGGACATGATGATGGAAATCATCAAAATCATCATTGTGCCCATCGGTGCGGCTCTTTTACACGATTACCTCAAAAACGCGACACCCGCCATTTGGCAAAAAGTCTGGTTTATTTTTGGTAGTTGCGTTTTGTGGCTTCTTGCTTTGCCACTTGGAGCATGGGCTTTTTTCAAAGAAATGATTACCTCCACGCCCCTGCTCCAATCCCTTGAGATTTTAGGCTTTTTTGCGGGGGCTTTTGTCGTGGGAGTGTTATATCATTTACTCACCCTTCGGTTTCCGAAACTCGACAGTTGGATGCCTTATTTTTCGATGTTTGGTATCATTTATTTTACAACGGTGACTACCGCCGCTGGCCGCGAAAACTTGATGAAAGTAGGCTTTTTGTTATTTATCTGTTCGGTCATTCACAATGCCGCTGGTTATTTCTTTGGGTATTGGTTAAGTCGTTTGTTTGGCTTAGACGTTAATTCCAGCCGTACTGTTGCTTTTGAAGTAGGACTCCAAAACGGTGGCATGGCCTCGGGCTTGGCAGGAAGCATGGGAAAACTTGGCACGGTAGGACTCCCTGCCACGGTGTTTAGCCCTTGGATGAACATATCAGGTTCCATTTTAGCAAATTATTGGCGTAAACGACAAACAGATGAGGAACACGCTTAGTAGTTGGTTTGTGTTTATAGCGCGAACTGGAGAGGGGTGCGTTTTAAACGCACTTTCTAATACTTCGCGTTGCAAACGCAAAGTATCTTTTTATCTTATATATCTATTCCTCCTCCACACCGCCTCCGCACAAACGGTATCCCCCGAACGGATGCAGCAGGTGTATGAAGAAATCAAGACACCGCACAAGTATGGCCTCATCATCACGCCACCTACCAACGAGAAAAAGCTCGATTGTCCAACGGTTTTTCGTAAAGGTAAAGGTTGGTACATGACCTACCTCATTTACGACGGGCGTGGCTACGAAACGTGGCTTGCCAAAAGTAGCGACTTGCTCAACTGGACTACGATGGGGCGTATCATGACATTTACGGATACAACGCACTGGGATAGCAACCAAAAAGCGGGGTACGTGGCCCTCCAAAATACTAAATGGGGCGGCAACTACAAGCTCCAAAAATACGATGGCCGTTATTGGATGCCGTATTTTGGGGGGAATAGCCGTGGCTACGAAGAAGGCAAATTATCGTTGGGAATGGCATATAGCAAAAAATCCCCTGCGAAAGTCACCGAATGGCAACGCCTCCCCAAACCCACGTTAACGCCCGACGATGCCGATGTCCGCTGGTGGGAAAACAAAAAACACTACAAAAGTTCAGTGATTTGGGACAAAAAGAAAACGACGGGCTATCCGTTTGTGCTCTACTACAATGCCAACGGCGATAGTAGCAACAACAATCCCAAATACCGCTGGTTTGAGCGAATCGGGATGGCAGTTTCCAACGATATGCAAACCTGGAAACGTTTTGGCCAAAACCCCGTCATCGACCACCAATCGGGGATTTCGGGGGATGCTGTTTTACAAAAGATGGGAGATTTGTGGGTAATGTTTTACTTCGGAGCCTTTTGGAACGGCCGCAAAGACGCCTACAACCGCTTTGCCTGTTCGTACGACCTCGTCAACTGGACCAAATGGGAAGGCGTTGACTTGATTGCCCCTTCCGAACCCTTCGATAGTATGTACGCCCACAAATCGTACGTCATCAAACACAAAGGAATTGTGTATCACTTTTATTGCGCAGTGAATAAACACGACCAACGCGGCATCGCCGTCGCTACTTCCAAATATGTAGGAAAAAGCAAGCTGGCGTTTGTCGCCCCCCCACCGCCTAAGAAGAAGTGATTTGTTATCCGTTATTTGTCTATCTGTTATCTGTTATTACCGATTCGTAATTCGTAATTAAAAATGAAGCTTCCCTTCACCACCCTTTGCACCATTGCCGCTACGGCCTTTGCAATGGCCCAAAATAAAGGCATCACCAATACCACCAATAGCCCCTACGCCAAAGTTTACTCACCCAACATCACCGATGTGCGTTGGACGGGTGGTTTTTGGGGCGATCGTTTTCGGGTAGCCAAAGAAACGATGGTACCGCAACTTTGGAAAACCTACACTGACCCCAACATTAGCCATTCTTTTCGGAACTTTGAAATAGCGGCGGGGTTGGAAACGGGCAATTTTAAAGGCCCTTCCTTTCACGACGGTGATTTTTACAAGACGTTTGAGGCCGTAGCGAGTTTGTACGCTGCTACCAAAGACCCCGAACTGGACGCCCTCATGGAAAAAGCCATTGCGGTAATGGCCAAAGCCCAGCGCGAAGATGGCTACGTTTATACCAAAGCCATTATTGAGCAAAAGAAAACGGGTAGCGCGAAGCTGTTTGACGATAAACTTAGCTTTGAAGCCTACAATTTTGGCCATTTGATGACGGCAGCCTGCGTACACCACCGCGCGACGGGCAAAACCAACTTGCTCGATATTGCCAAAAAATCGGCCGATTTCTTGATTGGCTTTTACAAAGTAGCCACGCCCGAACAAGCCCGCAACGCCCTCTGTCCTGCACACTACATGGGCTTGACGGAACTATACCGCACCACCAACGAAAAAAAATACTTGGAGCTGGTGAAATACCTTATCAACATCAAAGGCACCACCGAAGGAACCGACGACAACCAAGACCGCATTCCGTTTCGTCAGCAAACGGTGGCCATGGGACACGCCGTACGCGGTACGTACCTCTACGCGGGTGTAGCCGACGTGTATGCCGAAACGGGCGAAGATTCGTTGATGCGGTCGTTGAACTTGATTTGGGACAACCTCACCCAACGCAAAATGTACGTTACAGGGGCGTGTGGGGCATTGTTCGACGGCGTTTCTCCCTACGGCACTTCGTACAAACCCAACGACGTCCAAAAAACGCACCAAGCTTTTGGTCGTGATTTTCAACTGCCCAACCTCAGTGCCCACAACGAAACCTGCGCAAACATTGGGAATGTGCTGTTCAACTGGCGAATGTTTGCCCTCACAGGCGACGCCCGCTACACCGACGTAGTGGAGCTTGCGCTGTACAACAGTGTACTGTCGGGCATTAGCCTTTCGGGGGATAAGTTTTTCTATACCAACCCTTTAGCGGCCTCCAACGATTTCCCGTATCAACTCCGCTGGATGGGTGGCCGCATTCCTTACATTCGTATCTCCAACTGTTGCCCGCCCAACACGGTACGCACCATCACCGAAGTAAGCGACTATGCTTACAGCCTCAGCGACAATTCGGTATGGTGTAATTTGTACGGAAGTAGCCAACTACAAACTACCCTCAAAAATGGCCAAGCCGTTGCTCTCAAACAAGAGAGTAATTACCCTTGGAACGGCAATGTAACCCTCACCGTAGAGCAGTTTCCTGCGGAAAGCTTTGGGCTAAAATTACGTCTGCCTAGCTGGTGTACCGAAGCAAAATTACTCATCAATGGCAAACCTACTTCCTACACCAGCGAGCGCGGCTACGTAACTATCCAACGGACGTGGAAAAAAGGCGATGTCATCCAATGGAACATGGCGATGCCGACCGAGTTGTTAGAATCAAATCCGTTGGTCGAAGAAAACCGCAACCAAGTAGCCTTAAAGCGAGGCCCCATTGTCTATTGTTTAGAATCGCCCGATATGCCCACTTCTACGCGGGTTTTCGACGTAGCCATTCCGAGTTCAGCGACGTTTAAGCCCGTAGCCACGCAGTTAGAAAACTCACCTATTACGGTATTGGAAACGAACGGTGTGCTGGTCAATGATAAAAATTGGGAAAAACAGCTCTACCGCCCCCTTTCCCAACCCAAAAAAACAGTCCCCCTCAAACTCATTCCCTACTACGCCTGGGCCAACCGAGGTCAATCCGAAATGACGATTTGGGTGCCTGTGGTGCGATAGGTTTAGCAGTTCACGAATTACCTAGCGTCTATTCTTAACTGTTGAGGGATAATCGACAAATAGACTCCTCCATTTGTCGATTATCTTGATTTTAAGTAACTTTACTTAATGGAAGCATTATACACAGACGATCAAATATTTATTCCGATAATTTCTGATTATGGCTTTAAAGCTACTTTTGGCAATGAAGCAAATACACTTTTTTTGCGTAGAGCTTTACAAGCATTTATCAAGTCAGAAATACCAATAAAAGAAGTAAAATTTGACCGCTGCGGCGGGCCGCAAAAATACCTTTGAAGGAATCACACAAGACGGTAGAAGTGGCATCTTTGATTTAGCTTGTATCGATGAAAACGATAATCAGTTTATCGTAGAAATGCAGTATGGCGATGCACCGTTTTTCGTTCAGCGTATGAAGTTCTATGCTTTGCACAAGTTCAACGCAATGGTAAAACGTGGCAAATTTGACTACGGAACGCTAACTAAAATCTATTGTGTTGCTATTTTGGCAAACAATATTCTGCCTTACAACGACTTTCACACCCTCGCAAACCTACGAAATGAAAAAGCCGAACTTTTTGACGACCAGATGACATTTGTCACGGTAGAGTTAGATAAATTTACGTTACAAGAATCTGATTGTCAAACAGATTTACAAAAACTAATTTATACAATGAAAACAATACATACAGTTACTCAACCAACACAATTTCCTAAGTTTTGGGACGAGGAATGGCTCAAAGTAGCCATTGATGAGCTGGATAGTCGTAAAATGACCCCTGACGAAAAGGCTTCTCTGGAAATTTTGATTGCTCGTAATGCTGAATCAGTAAAAGCAGAAAGTAGGAAGATAGCAGACGCAAAAAGGCAAGAAAAAGAATTATTTGTTTTAAGTCTTTTGCAACAGACAGACTTTGATGTTAATAAAATAGCAACTCTTGCAGGTGTATCTGTGGATGTGGTACTTGCTTCCCAACGACAACTTTCTGCAAAGTAGATATTCCGAATCAATAAACGTCTTTACCTACATAGGCTTTGCCCTACAACACTCCAAAAGATTGAGAGTCGAAGAAGAAGCTTTACTTACCAATCGTGGTGACCTCTTTGGCTACCAAACTTTCAGACTTAAATACAGAGACAGCGAACAGACTGAGTTTCCATATCCGAGGTTACAAGCATTTATAGAAAACAGGACAATAAGAGACATGTACATCGGAGAAAGAGTTGATATGATAATGCCTTGGAAACCGTAAATTGACCCTAAAACAGATTATGCGTCAGGCTGGGTGAGATGTGAACTTTGTGCTTCTATTTATGACCGTTTTGTACTCCGAAACCCACTGCTACGTCCATTGGCGGGCCATTAAACAGGCGCTATAAACAAGAAAACTATGGCAATTGATAAGAATAAATTTTGGGGAGACAACTACTATAACAATCCATCCTTGACTGACAACATGGTTTTAGTTGCTGAGAAAATGCTTCAAGTAAAACTCCCACCACTCTTCATTGAATTACTCAAAATTCAAAATGGAGGTTATACAAAGGGATTTGCTTTTCCAATGAATACTACAACAACTTGGGCAGAAAATCATGTTCCATTATCTGAGTTGTTCGGCATCGTAACCGGCAAAGCAACGGAAAGTCCTCACAATATTCTTGAGACGCAATACGTGATTGAAGAATGGGGTCTTCCTGAAAAGCAGGTCTTAATAAATGGCGATGGTCATTGGTGGATAACATTAGATTACCGACAAAGTGATATTCCATCTGTAAGATGGATTGACACAGAGTGCGACGAAGACATTCACATTGCAAATAGCTTTGAAGATTTTATTAATGGCCTGGTTTCAGAAGAAAACTACGCTGATTAAAGTTGATTTTACACAATAATACCTGCCAAAAAAATACAGTTTATTGCTTAGATAAAGTGCTATATATCAATCAAATTTTGTGCTTAGTTGATAGTTTGTTGTTTTTTACACACTAATCTTACGCAAACAAATCCCCCATCGTTATTTCATTTTGTACCAGCGAAGTTGCGTACTTATTTTTTTCCGCGCTGTATCCTCATAATCAGCCAATTTTGATATAAAAAATAAGTTTTGGCTGCAATTATTAACTGATGTTACGCTTTTGTTGTGTTAAAGTATTAAATACAAAATTAACTTTGGTGTATGAAAACAGATTTGGACTTATACACTGATTATTTACTGAGTTCATTCGGGCAAACCAGTGCAACAGGACTATCGCGACTGCTGAACAATAGCATTAGTCACAATGATGTGACTGATTTTCTGAATCAAACAGAATATACCTCTAAAGCATTGTGGCAACAGGCAAAGCCATTTGTCCGACAAATAGACGGGGCCGCCTTTAGATTTGTATGATTGAACAAAACCAAGAAACTGGTAAGTTTACTTTCCAGTTGTTGAGCAGGATATAGGCACTTTAAGGGGCCGCATGGGTAGAACCCACCACGGGATTGAATCCTATATCCTGTTTTTATCCAAACATCAACGGGGTCGCCCTTTAGATTTGTGTGATTGTAAAATTTCAAGATTGAGTATTTTTATCAAACAGTACTGGAGTGGGTTTTCCTAAGGGGTCGCAGAGATTTTTTACTCTATGCTCGGATTCAGATCCCACTCTAAATTGCTTACCAAAACTCAAATGGAAATTAGGGCATTATGGCCCATTAGTAAGGGTTTGAGACAAAAGGTAAGTTAGTTGTATAATTCTCAACACATTAACGCTCATGGACACTCAACGGCACGGGCCGCCCCGATTTTATCGGTATTGACATTTCTAAAGCGACATTAGATTGGGCTGTTTACTCAATTCAAAAAGGTATTATTTATCAAACCCAATCGGCAAACTCAGAAGCAGCTATCAAGGCTACGGTCAAAATAATTGAATCTTTACCAGACTTTGAGCGCTCAAAATCTGTATGTTGCATGGAACATACAGGTATTTACAATGCTCATTTACTGGCTTATTTACATCAACGCCATTTTCCCATCTGGTTAGAAAACAGCTTACAAATTAAACGAGCAGGCGGCTTACAGCGCGGTAAAACTGATAGTGTTGATGGCGTTCGTATTTCTGAATACGCTTTCCGATTTAAAGACAAAACCCGTCTATGGCACCCTCCTCGTCAGGTTATTCAACAATTGGCTGCACTAAGAGCAGTTCGCCAGAGACTATTAGTAGTCCGTCAACAACTGCAACAACCTTTACAGGAACAGCAAGGGTTCATAAGCCCTTTGTTGCAAAAACAGCTCGCCAAAACCTGTCAGACCTCACTAAAAGCCATTAATCTTGATATTGATAAGATTGAAAAACAACTAAGTATATGTCAAAAGTTGTGAATATTTAGTAACTAATTGAAAATCAAATAGCAATGCTCTATTAAGTTCATCTAAACCATAACGAAAAATACTAAATGCCCTTCGATTGTGCTTTAATACAGGGATTTTCTTAATCTGATTTTGATACTGGCCAACCATATATACCCACAAAAAGGCAATGCATACAACGGCAAAAAGCTTTTCTAATCTCTTTTGATCAGTTAAATGAGTATCTTCGATGTTAAATCCTGCTGATTTGACAGCCTTAAAAAAGCACCGCGCGGGATTTCTATGATTCAAACAAGCGAGTACGTATAATTTTCGTCATATTTTTTGCCCTGCTTGGCTAAAGAAAAAATAAGCCTTACCAACTTATTTTTCATGGCATTGAAGACAGTAAACTTATCGCATCGGCGCTCCGATTTTTCCTTCCTTGAGTTTACGCTCATAATAGGTAGGGCGATTGCATCAAATGTTAAGTTGGTTGAGCAATTCAATAAGAAATTCATCATCGCGGGCAGCCTTTTTTCTTTTTCGGTTTAAGCTCATCTTGGCAGGATGACGACTAATCAATCCCAAGGCTAATTTACGGATGGTGGTCAAATTACGAGGAGCATGGTCTTTACGAACTTGACACCCATCTTCATTAAAAGTGACGTCCAGATGCCAATGTTGCTCATTCTCGATGCCCCGCACGGGCGGCCCCGCAATGTCGGCGAATGAAATGGCCTAATTGAGCAGCTGAGTATCCAGCTAATGAGCTGATATAGTAGCGTTTACTGAGTTGATGCTCTTGATTAACCCAACGACTTGATTCTACATAAATAACGCTTTTTAAACCAACCCACTCTTGAGCAGCATCAATAAAATTGAGCTTCTCGCTGACGATCACCGTTCGTTTTTCCGCTCTACCATGTCCTAAATCCCGACTTATATCTGCTTGTAGGGATGATTTGTGGCGCTCGAACCAATCGGCCACTTGAGTGTATAAGCCGTCCTGATTAGACTTCAAGCCAATTCATAGTTGGCTTGTCGCTCAACAATGAGTTGGGTAATCGCTTTTTGACACCCAATGGCATCAATGCTGACGATACTGTCGGTAATATCTAGCGTGTTAAGCAGCTCAGGGATGGCCGTTATCTCATTGGTTTTGTTATCTATTTGGCTCTGAGCCAAGCATAAACGCTCTTTTTCAGCCCAAACACTCAGAATTTGAACCGTAGCTTGTTTATGACCTGCTTCTATAGTTCCCCGCAATTGTTTCCCATCGACAATGAGCTGTTTTTGACTTAATAGCCCAACAATTTCTTTTCCCCAATTGATCAATAAGGATTCCAGCTGAGTGGGCGAAAGGCGGCGAAAAACGCGATTGAGTGTATCATGAGAAGGGATGCCACAAGGCAATTCCAGAAACTCACGCAAGACTTCTTCTTTATCACAAGCATAATCATATACCTCTTCAAAGCCTTCACAGTCACATAGATAACCACAAAGTACAATCATCAATATATCGCTTAACTGATGCAAGCACTTGCCCTCCTGACGAGGGTCATCTATCTCAAAAAATAATTCAGAAACCTCCATCCAACAAAAATCGCTATCTTTTAATTTCGTGCAATCACCCTAATCGAAGTAATCCCTACCAAGGATTATCTACAAATTATGCTAACTGTGGGAAGCACCCTAAAACTCGACAAGATTTGATTTATCGGGCTGCTCTTTGGCTCAAACATCTGCATCCCCAATGGGGAACGCCCAAAATTCATCTTGTTTTATGTGAGCGTTATGGTAAAGCAAATGTTGAACATATCCGCACTTTACAACGCTGGTATCGTCATGCTAACCTCATTAAACCCCGTCAACAAATGTTAGAACCTACTATTGGGGATTCCAGAGCAGTTCATAACATTTGGCAAGTGGATGCCAAAGAGCGTCTAACTTTAGCTGATGGACAACAGGCTTGTTATTTAACGATTGTAGATGAAAAAAGCGGAGCAGCCTTAGAGGCTCCTGTTTTCCCCCTATGCTCGAATATGTCAAGTTCCAATTGAAATAGTGAGGCAAAAATTGATTGAAATCTTTGCTCGTTGGGGTAAAGCAGGTTGTTTTAGAGTGGATAATGGAGAACCTTTTGGCTCTGCACTAATCAATCCAACGCCGCCTTTGGCTTTATGGCTAATTGCTCATGATATTGATTTAACATGGAACAAACTCTATTGCCCTCAAATGAATAACAGAGTTGAAAAGATTCGGACCGCCGATGCGGCAAGATACCACCCAGCGATGGGCAGAAGTCAGCAAATGTAAAAATTTGGAAGACTTGCAAATCAAACTCAATCAACAAATTAAGATTCAAAGAGAAACATTTCCTGTGGTTCGACTTAAAAACAAAACTCGTTTACAAGAATTTCCTCAACTAGAAACCTCAAAGCGAATCTTCAGTCCTGAAGATTTTAATCCGCAGAGAGTATATGATTTTTTAGCTAAGAAAATTTTTACTCGTAAAGTATCATCAGCAGGACAAATAACTCATTTTGGACAAAAAATGTCTATTGGAGGCATTTATAAAGAGCAATATGTTCAGTTACAATTAGATAAAGATAAGGTTGAATGGGTAATTACAGCCAATCACCAAGCTGTTAAAAATGCCCCTGCCATAAATTTATCCCCTGATAGAATCATTAATATGACCGTATTTTCAAAGAACGAAAAATGCACTTAACTAAATGGCGCAATCTGTACTCAAATTTATGTCGTACAACAAGATTGCCGAGGTTTGCAGGGTGAGTTTGATCGAATTTATCAAGCCCCCGATGGCACTATCCGAATCGTGGAAGCCAAAGGCGGAAGCAGTCCATTGAGTGGCCGAAAAACACCAGAGGGTTATGCACAACAAGGAACAGTACAATATTATGAGAGCATTTTGAGTGCAATGGATAATAGTGGAAAAATTGAATTGGAAAACTTGGCTAATACAATAAGAATTGCGAAGCAAAATGGCAAATTAGAATATTGGCTTATTCGACAAGATTTTGATAATGCAGGAAATTTAAAAGATATTTACGCGAATAAATTTCCTATATGAACAATATAAACCGAGTTTCCGCATTTGAAGGTAATTCATCATCTATTAAAAGAAGATATGAATATGCCATGGAAAATTTTAATTCATACCAAGATGTTATTTTAGATAAATACATTTATTTAGGAATAACATCTATTAAAGATGATTATTTAAGAGGGTTTTACCTTGCCACCTATCTATCAGAAACAGAATGGTCAAAGAGGTTTTGGCATTATGCTAATGAACTCAATCGTATTATCTTCGATTTATCTTTGAATGTTGATAAAGAAGTAGTCTTAGATTACGACGGTAAACAACAGACTGTAAAAGGCTTTTATGTTGGTCAACAAAATTTACCATATATTTATAATTGTTGGGATTGGCGAAAGTGGGTTCATCAGTCACTCATCACACGAGACGAAAGACAGTTAAACAACTTACGTCAATTAGATACAGAAAATATGTTTGGTAAAATTGCCCAATATCGTTCTCTCAACCCTGATGCAATAGACCCAATAACGCATGACTTTTATATGCTTTTACTAAATAAGGAATATGTAAGGGCATCTGAAATTTTACGAACAATCATCGAAAAAATTACCACTTCACCACGCTCTTGTTTTAAAAACTACGCTTTTATTGCCGAAAAACGAGATGCTGTTGATTTACTGCTTATACCTTTTTATCGTTGTTTAGAAAGCGTTTTAGACAATAACCAAACGCTATTTGATGAACGCCTATACGATAGTCTTCAAAAGCATAAAGACTGGACAATGGTAAAACTTCGTTCCCCAAAAAACTCTTTATATACCCCCAATTATAATGAACCAGAAGGCTTTGTTTCGATTCCACTTTTAGCTGCTTGTAGTATAGCGTATGATAATGGTATGAGCATAAATGTTGAATCTGATTATATTCCTGAGTGGTTGTACAAAAACGATGGTCATCTTACAACAAGATAAAACAAACTGTCATTCCGATGAAACAGAAGAGAATGAAGCATTTACTTTTGTTTGTAATTCTTTTGAAGAATTCATAGATGGCTTACAGCCAGAAGATACATAAACATAAGTGTTAAGCAGGAATTAAGCGAGGCTATCTAAAAACGGGTAGTCTCGCTTTTGTTTTCAACGTGTAAAAAAACTCTTTTCAAAAAAATATGCGGCTCGTGTTTGGCACAAAACACCGCTGTATTTGGCACTAACGCCACGCTCGAAAACCTGCAACCCCTTACCACCGTACAAACCCTCGAAAAAGACGGAAGTATTGGCTCACGCAATATGTGGGGAAAAACATCTAAAAAAGTAGCCGAAGTAGCCAAAATCTGGCTTAAAGGCGAAGTCTTCAGCAGCACTACTGATCATGAGTTTGTTACCAATACGGGCAAAATAACCGCTACGGCTATCCGCAAAGGCACGCTCTTGTTTAGTATAGCCCTCAATAGTTTTGTAGCCGTAGATAGCGCCTTTGTAGTGCAGGAAACTACCCAAGTAGAAGGTTTAATGCTTGATGGCGTAGAGGCGTATGGCGTAGGCACACTGGGCATAGCTACCGCACCGAGTAACGGCTGGTGTGTAAAAGGGCTTGATTTGTTGGGACATATGACGTTTAAGGATTGGATTGCCAAAAACTTATCCACATTAAAATATAGCAGTAAAACAGGTGATGAGGCGGCTGAACTTATTGCCCAAGAGTTAAGTCAGAATATTGATAAAAAAGTAATAATTTTGACGGAGGAAGGTGCAAATAGCCGTTTGTTAGTGCAAGCTGAAAGAGGTACTCAAACAAACAGAGTTTACGCAATTGAACCAGCTAAAAACGGAGAACTGGCAATCAACCTCTATGAACCTGCCTATAAACCTTACGCTAACACAGATATTGATGTGGATATTCGTACAAAAAGTGTAACTATTTAGGTACGCAATTTGCATAGGAAAAAATTATGGAAGAATTGGTCAAAGAAATAGCAGACTTGAAGGCGTTGGTAAACCGCTTACTACTTCGTATTGACATCTTTCACCGAACGTCGGCCGCCCCGATGGGGATTTGGGGGGATTTGATTCATTTTTCTACGAAGATTTAGCTCCTCTGGAGCAATCAATAGCGACTCTATATTTTAATACATTCAACCTGTTTCTCAAATGAAATGATAGACGAGAAATTGGTCTGAAAGGTTTAAAATAATAAACTTTTACTTATTTGCAGCGTTGATGCTCACACAAGTTGAACATTTTTCTGATTTGATGTCCAAAGCGAGGTTTGAGAATTCATCAAACAGAAACAGATTTAGTAACTATTGGGAAGGAAGTAAGCAAAACTTGAAAAAAGGTAATGGATATCTCCCAATAATATTGAAATACCCTTGGTCATCGCTGTAATATCTTATCGCTAGAAAATTTGAAAATTTTTAATCCAAAGAGGCTTTGTTGCATGGCTAATTTGAGTTCTTTATTTCTACTTTTGGCATTCCCAATTGAGTAAATCGGTTGAGACAAT
>NZ_JBYFCK010000023.1:0-100593 GCF_057652155.1 Runella sp. R0.1_18 | reverse complement strand
ATCGGGTCAAAGAGCAGGCGGTCTTGCAACTGATTCAGCAATTTTTCGTCGCTTAAACCACTCACTTCTTGCATGTAATCAAGATTGACTTTCCCGAACCAATTCAACGACGCAAGCAGGGCATCTTCGGCCGTTTCAATGCGTTGTTTTGTGGAAAATGAAACAGGCTGTTCAAAAATATCGGCTTTAATAAATTGCCCCTCTTTGACCCGCTCCAAGGCCAACAGTTCTTTCCCTTGCGGGTCGAGCAAGACGGTCCCAACGTTTTCTTTGCGATTTAGCTCGCCGTATTGGTGCTTGAATTGGTCATACGATTCGTTGAGTAATTGACGTAAACCTGCATTTTCTGTTTGAAATTCCTGCTCAAAGTTGTAAAGTAAATGGTAATTATCTCGAAGCTGAATCAGGCTTTTCACTTTTTCCTGTTGGGTCTTCGAGACTTCCAGAGGGCGAAAAGAAGGTTTTGCCTCGGCCAACTCGTACACCTTACCCACAAGCCCATTTTGTTCTACCAACGAACCTTCTTTTAAGTGAGGGTATTTTATGCCTTCAAAAAGCTGAGGTTCAATCACCAACGTTGGTTGAAGCGTCGCAAAAAGGTCAAGTTGAGGCGTAGGTGGGGCTTTACTAATGACAACCCGCGCTTTTTCAGTTGGTACAGCGATTTTGAGGTGTTGGCCCAAATCCTCATCCAGCATTCGTTTCAATTCGTGACCAATGGCTTCGCTTCCCCCTTTATGAATGAAAATCCGAGCGGGTTTACCATACTGGTCGGTATCAAATTGAAGCTGGGTATGGACAATACGTCCCAAGTTTTCGTAATAGCGGCTGCTCGGATACTCTCCCCGTGGACTTTGGGTAAAGAGCCGTTCCCGCTGGCTCAGGCTTGTTTTTTGCGTGTTTTTTTGAAGAATAATTAAATCACTGCCAACACTTGTGCCCGCAAAATCAGTAAATAGATTGTGAGGTAAGCGAACTGAGCTTATCAGATTTGTATTCCGCATCAAATAGTGCCTAATCGGCTCATTACTTGGGCTATTTATCAACGCATCAGTTGTCAAGAAGGCCACTACCCCACCCTCTTTGGCCACGTCCACGGCTTTGGCAAAAAAATAGCTATGCAAACTTCGGCAAGCCTGGCGTTTGGTTTTGTCTTTGCTGTTGGCAAAGGCGGCATCCCACACGGCCACATCGCCAAAGGGAATGTTGGAGGCTACCAAGTCGAAGGTATTCAAATAGCGACTGCTAATGTCTTCAAATCCTTGTTGTTTTACTTGATTCTTGCCGTGCAGCGTTTCCAACAGCGTAGCCGTTAGCAGGTCTTTTTCAATCAAAAGGGAATTGGAGAGAGATAAACCTTTTTGCTGAAATCCTTCCGAAAACTGCCCCAACCCCGCCGAAGGGTCTAAAAAGTTGTTCACTTCAAACCCCGTTTGTTGGATAGCTTCTCCGAGCGCTTCAATCACTGCTGGAGGAGTATAAAAACCGGTCAATACACTATTTTTAAGGCTTTGCCAGTATTCCTCAGCCCGTTGTTCGCCAACTGCATTTTTTATTGTTTCCCACAGTGTTTGAACAAGGGGGCGTAATTCAATATCTGCTTTCGTTTGCCAAGCACTGTCGTCTTCCAAGGGTAAAAGTATCGCTTTGATTCCTCCAAAACCTGCATAGCGACGAATTAAATCGGCTTGCTCCGACGTTGGACTAGCTCCTTGTTTTTGCAATTGCAACGCAAGAGCTATCACCTCGGTATTGGTTACCAAGTGTTGTTTAGGATTAAACGCCATTTTTATTTTTTAGCTGTCAACGTCTCAAACCACTTTAGCCAATGCTTGACTTAATGTGTTCACAATCAAACTGTACCTAAATTGTTTAGTAGGTGTATCATCCATTTCGTACTGAAGAATAAAATCATTCAAAGGGGTACAAAAAGACAATAAAATGGGAACAAGGCGCTGCTGCTGAGTGAGGGCTTCAAAAATATGTTTAAATTCTTTTTCTAATGTATCGTGCAGGAAGTTATAAATTGAGAAGTTAAGACCTTTCACCAGTGAGTGAATAGCTACTTCTTGGGCAGCCATTACCGTTAAGCCCTCTCTTCGGGCATTTTCAAACGCCGTGGTTGCATTTGACGCCCGCACGGTCAAGAGGGTTTTTATTTCTGATGAACTCAATTTTCGCAACAACTCAGGAAAATCCGACTGCAAAAAATCCGTTAAATAGAGTTCAAAAAAGTCTAAATCCGTGCTATTCATCTGGTTGACGTTTCACTAATAAGCCTATTTGAAATGAATGGTTCAATGGGTTGTACCCTTTTACGGATAAAGTGTATGAAACGTCTAAGTCCATTTTCAATGCACTTTTTTTCCCGTTAAGATTCATCAAGCCCAATCCTACGGTCAGTAAGTGGCGATTCCCTTTGTTGCGGTGGTCGGTAAAATAATTTAGGCGGAGTGCCAAAGTTGAATTATGTTGGTAATGCACTCCCATGGTCCACCAAATTTCTTGTATTTCTTCTTTAACCCCATCTGGGGCATCTGCCCAACTCGTAAAAATTGTCCTCATTCCCGATTGCTTTGTCGGGTCATTTCCGCGCTCAAGCTTTCCGTCAACTCCATACACGGGAGGCGTTGGTACGAGTTGTTTGAGCGCATCCAAATAAAACTGTACTTCTCTTCCCTCCTCTTTATCAATAGGATGCGAAAGAGCCACTCCTGCCCGAAATAAAGTAGGCTGAAAATTCAACCGCTTATCATCTCCGTAGCTGATTCGTCCCCCCAAATGGTGAATACTAATCCCCCAATCTGAAAACCAGTCTCGCTCTTCACTACGGTCTTGGCGCCAATAAACCCCTAGGTCGGCATTCACCCCAAAAACAGGCCGTAATTGAAATCCCTGCCACGCCATTCTACCGAATAAGTTAGAATAAAAGCTACGTAAGCCGACACCAACTGATAGATTTTGGGTCAGCTTACGTGCGTGGGCAAGTCGCAAATTCATATCGTAAGAGCTAATTTCTCCCTGATAGTTGCCAAAATCATCCCTCAATTCGGCTTTACCGTAGTTAAAATGACTTAAAGATACATTCCAACGCCCATTTTCATCGGTACGCCCGTAAGCATTAAAATGTAGCATTCGCATGTCTTTCACTAAGTCAATATTCCAAGGGGTATAATTCAAACTAAATGCCTGAAAATCTTGACAAAATGCTGGCACGGCTACGTTTGTAGCCGTACTATACGCCGATGGGGAAGAAGAAGCACCAGCGCCCATGCTTCCGTGACGTGCATCGGGGACAATATAAAGATATTCAAGGGCTGACACTGGAGTACGTTGTGTATTAATTTGAGCCTGGCAAATACTCTGTAACGTGATGCCGACTCCAAACAGGAATTTGTTGATGTTCCAAGTATTCATTTTGTTATTTTTCGTGGTTTTACTACACCTCGTTAACAGGTCATTAGCAACTTTACTTACTGTATTTCAATAACCTACTGACGTTACTTTCTCCCGATGCCGTTTGTATTTCCAAAAGGTATTCCCCTGAAGCCAAAGTAGAAACATCCAGCTCAATCTCATTGTCAACGTTGAGGCCATAATCATCCATCAATAGACGCCCTACCAAATCCCATACCTTGAGGCGTAGCCCATTGACACAATCACGCCCCTTGATACGAATTTTGCCAGACGCAGGATTAGGATAAAAATACAAATCAGTTAATGATACAAATTGGATGGGGATTTCAAGGCGACGAGGAGTACTTTTGAACGTAGAATTGATATTACCTGTGTAACAGTAAGCAGGTAAGACGACAAAAAGGGAATCTCCCCGTTTGAGCTTGGTACCTACCCAAGTACCATTATAGAAGATTGAATCCCTATTTAATGGTACTGATAGCGAAAAAGTGATGGGCAAAATACGAAAATCATTGGGGGTGCCTACCAACAAACCCTGAGCACATCCTTTTGCCTCAAGCGATACTATTCCTCCTTCACAGGCTTTTGAAGATAAAATGGCCAGTGCAGGAACTCCTTGTTTGACAGGTATTGACAAGAAATTAGTATCACTGGCACATCCACCCTTCGTACTTACACAAATGACCTTTATGCGGGTATTTTGTTCCGCCACAAGATTGATTTTTCCTCCTGTTTCTTTTTTGTCATTTACCCACCAATGTATCGTTCCATTTTCACAGCCCTTTCCCTGTAAAAAATAACTACTTCCTGCCATCACAGAGTCCAAAGGGGTATTTACCGAAGGGATGGCTGGTTTAGGGTTAACAATAAGTGCAATTTGGGCAGTGTCGAGACATGAATTAGGGTTCGTTCCAATTACGTAATACGTACCACTTTGAGTAAATGTCTGAAGATAAGAAACATTAACTGAACTTGGCGTACTCTTTCTAAACAGTAAATTACCAAAAGAGCCCGCATTCAAAACTTGCTTTCTCAAATCAATCGTAGCGTTTTCACATAACTCAGCATTTGAAACCAAAAGCTTTGTTTTATGATTTACTGTAACCGTAATTGCGGCTTCTGAGACTCCTGAAAGTGTTTCACATTTTACTTTGTAAATGGTGGTTACAGTTGGTTGAACCATCAAAGAATTACTCCTTTGGTTAGGAAACTGCTCCCAAGTTAGTGTTCCATTTTGGCAGCCATCTGCGACAAGGGTTGATGTTTCACCCTGACATATTTTGGGGCGATTGGCTGTTAAAGTCAAGGTAGCGGCATTGACTTGGATTTTGATACGTGACATTTTTCCCATACAGCCTTTTTCACTCTGGCAATAAGCCGCATATTCCGTCGAAATTTGAGGGAATAGTTGTATTTTCTCACCTACAATGCCTGTGTCCCATATTGTTCGGTAACTACAACCTTGTGAATTTAACACCACTAACTCTCCGCTTTGAAGTTGCGTCTTGTTTGCCGTTAGTGTTGGTTCATTGGGCAAAGGGTAAACCAAGACTTCTACTGCATTCGTATCTTTCACATCGCCCGTTTGGCATACGGCAAAGTAGGTAGTTGTCCGCGTCGGAACAACTTGCACGCTATCTCCCTTATAACCAAACAACCAAGTTACCGTTCCCTTACAGCCAACCGCTTTTAAACTAGTTTTTTCACCAGCACAAATGGCCGCAGGTGCTGCTATCAGTCTCGTGGTAGATGGATAGACTGTCACTACAACACTAGACGTAGCGCTTCGGCACCCCGTTTGGGTTTCACAATAGGCTTCATACGTACTGGTTCCATTAGGTGTTACATGTAAGGTATTACCTGTAGTTTGATTTGACCACTTTACAACTCCATTACAACCAAATGCGGTTATCTGAGTTGATTGTCCAAATAGCAATGAACTAGGTTGTGCCGTAAGCACGGGAGAAGTTGGCGTTGTGATAATTTCTATCGTTACCGATGTGGGTTCAGATAGGCCCGCACTCGTCTTACATTTTACCCAAAACTGACTGGTATTGCTCACTATTGGGGTGATAACTGCGGTACTTTCCCCCGAAGACCAGACATATGAGCCATTGCAATTGCTGGCAATCAAAGAAACTGATTGACCCGCGCACACCTTTTGATTAGCAACCGTTAATTCTGGTTTACTAACTTGTAGCGTTAAGGTAAAACGGGTGCTTTCACTCTGACATCCTTGGGGTGAGATACATACTGCGGAATACGTGTTGGTTGGAAGTACGGGTATGACATTGATAGTGGGTTGCGTTGAGCCGTTGTCCCACCTAACAGTTGCCCCGTTGCAATTAGCATGTAATGAAACCTCATTTACATTGTCTGCTGTCTGTTCATTCTTTGTTATTGTAGGTGGAACTGGCTTAGAATTAACTATCACCAAAACGCCAGCGTTATTTGACACCAAGCCATTCTGAATACATTTTGCATAATAAGTCGTCGTTACTGAGGGACGAAATGTCCGAACTTCTCCAACGCCCTCATCTTGCCAACGCGTTTCTTGAGGGCACCCACGCGCAGTCAATGTGACATTTTGTCCCTCACAGACTTCTTTCAATCCTTCGATTTGTGGGGGCGTGAGTTTTACCTGCACTTCTAATTTACTTTCTGAACTGGTACACCGTTGGGCTGTGATACACCTCGCCCTAAACTCTGTGGTTCGTTCCAAAGCTACGATACGACTTGCGCCAATGGTTGCGTCAGACCAAACCACTTGTCCAGTACAACCATTGGCCACCAGTACCACTTTTTCATTGACATTAGCTGGGTTTTTGTTGGCGGAAAGCAACGGCGCAGGAGGCGTTTGACCCACAATTACATACAGAGAATCTTGCGCCTGAGAATTTTGCAACAGTCCCAGACTCAACAGCGTTAAATAAACAATTCTTGAAATCATCTAGTAAAGTTTTTGTGGGGAATAGCTGCTTATTTACAACAGCAATTACTCCCCACTTTTTGGGCGTTTAGTTCGCTACTTTAAGGCTTACAATTCTAGGCTGAGATGTACCTGCGCTATCTTTACAAACAACTTTTAGCGTTTGGTTGCCCGTAACAGTTAGGGTATAAGTTGACGTACTATTGACAAGCTGGTCGCTGGCATTTCGCCATTCGTACGTACCTGTTGCCGAACAACCCGATACTTTCAAAGTCAAACTTTGCCCTTCACAAAGTTCGTTGGGCGTTGCATTGACAATCGGAATCGGAGAATCTACCCCCGCAGTGACACTGGCGGTAGGGCTTTTACAACCTTGCGTGGATGTACAAAATGCCGAAAATACGGTAGTTTTGGTCAGAGTTTCTGTAATGCTAGCTCCCGTTTTTCCGTGCGCCCATGTTATCGTCCCGCTACAACCTGTGGCAGCCAGGGTTACACTTTCACCCGTTTTTACGTTTTGAGGATTAGCCGTTAAAACTGGAACTGTTGGCGTGGCATTTACATTTACTGTCACTAAGACAGGTTGTGACGTACCCAGTGTTCCTTGCATACATGTAACAGAATATTGCGTAGTCACGTTGGGTTTTACGACTATTCTCGTTCCAACACCTCCATTATTCCACGTCAACGTTCCACCTGTACAACCTGCTACAGTTAAAACAGAGGAATCGCCTGCACAAATCGTAGTAGGACTAGCTTTGGGGACAAGGGCTTTTCTTACTAGTACTTTCAGTGAATCTTTCACTCCTACACAACCAAAAGCTGAGGTACAAAAAGCGCTGTAGAATGTTTGAGTAGTTGGCGATACCTGAATGGAGGCTGCCGTTTGCCCCGTTGACCATGTAACAGTCCCAGCACAACCTGATGCGGTTAACGTGGCTTTTTGTCCGAGATAAATTGAATCTGTATTCATTGTAAGAGAAACCTTTGATGGTAACTTACGAATGGTAACAAAGGTGGTGTCTTGCCCAAAAGCAATCACTGAACTCCATAATAGGAGTACAAAAAAGGCACAAATTGATATTTTCATAAAATAAGCCCCCTTCCCCCAAAAGGAGGTGTGTTTTGGATAAATGTCTTTGGGGAAGACCTGTATTAATTGATTAATTCCGAAATTGAATAAATTTGGGGTCTGATGTACCCGCTTTATCTTGACACTTGACCCACAATAACTGCGGCTGGGTTGCTACTAAAGTAATTTGGTTCCCGCTCGCTCCGTTCGACCACAAATACTGTCCCGTACAGCCTCCCGCACTAAAGGTAACCATGGTATTTTCACAAACATCCGTCAATGAACTTTGAACAGTCGGCTTCGGGGGTTTTACTTGTACATACGTTTTCACCGTTTTTGTAAAACAACCTGTCTCGGGCTGACAACTCGCCGTTACCATGCGACTCTCTTTAGCGCTAAATTGAATAAAACTACCTGTACTACCATCGTCCCACTTGACAGTTCCTGCACAGTTGGTTATCGAAATCATTACCTGTTGATTGGTCGCTACTTTAAGCGTATCTCCCACCGATAATTTTGGAGGGTTTGATTTTACATGGAACAATTGTTTGACAGCGATTTGTCCATTAAATGTAGCTTTTACATAATAATAGCCCGTGTCTTGTGGGGTAAATACTACTTCTTTCCCATACGGGACTGACCCCGTCTCACTCAGCAGACCTTTTCCGCCTAAAACTTCAAATTTAACCCGTTCCACTAATGAGTCTATTTTTACGCCATTATGCCAAAAACGAATAACGCCCTCCTTTGTCGCCTCTAACGTATAGTTAGCAGGGTTAGAGGTTGGCATTTTATTTTTATTCTTTGGTAAGTCGTGTTCGGAATAAGTAGTCTGAAATAAATCATAGTTGTCATCTTTCATTTGGGCAAAGCCAGAACCGTTCATATAAAAGGTATTGTCTCCTTCGTCATTTCCAACGATACCTCGGTAGTTGACTTCCCATTTTACAGGTGCCGCTCTTGGCTGACGAGTAAGCCAGCTGATGAGTCCATTATTAGTAAACACCTTACCCTGCTGTATATACGTACCCGCATTAGGGGGCACAAATCCATGCCACATCTCAGATTCTTGTACCAGTTGCCCGTTGATTTTGTAAGGTCCCTCTTCACGATACGTATTATCGTTATTCCCTGAATTACTCAGACCCAATTCATATAGTACATGAGAAGATAATTTTACAGGCGTGCATTGATTAACCTCAACGGGTGTTGTGTATAATCCATAAGGAGGTAACGAATAGGTCGGTGTTATTCGGTTTCCAGTATGCGAAAAACCATCCTTTACCTCTAAATAGGCAAAAACATCGCGGGGGTACTCGACATTTGAAATTTGACCCGTACATTGGTTAAATCCCCATACTTCATCCCCTACAGACAGTTCTGTCGATGAACTCAACCGCAGAAATGCCAACCCATAACCCAAGAAATCAGGCGTATAAGAAACCGCGTTTCCATTGACATACACTTTAAATTGACCATTTAACACGCAATTTTCATTAACAGACGAAAAATACAGCACTCTGTCTATGTAACGAATTGGTTGAAGACGAATGTAACCGTTCCCCGAAAACAAATTGACAAACAATTCTCCGGTTTGGTAACTATTTTGGGCAGTTGATTGCGTACAAACCTGCCCATAGCTAGCGTTCGTACGAATTTTTAGGGTGTCTTTAGCGATATAGAAAGACTGCCCTGACATTACTTCATTGGCCAAAAGATCAACAAATCCGTAATCTGGCCCTGCAAAGTTCGTATATCGAGTCCGAGAAGCATCACAATTAACCCCTGTTTGAGTGAGCGCAAATGACAAACTTTGATTCGAATGGTTTGTCACCAAGATGCTATAATTACTCCCAGCTGGTGGTGATGGGATTTCAGGGTCTTGATTTTGATAAGGCGTTCCTAAATCATATTGCATTGTATAATCGTAACCCGTTGTTGGACTCCAAACCCTCACCGATACAGTACCACTTCCCTGTAGAAAAGAGTTAATTCTAATTCTGGGTGTTTGGGCATTCAAAGTACGAACCAACATAATCAAGACCAATAAATAAAGACCTTTCATCATTGCATTGCTTTCCATTCCTCATCCGTAAAGGTGCCACCTGTTTCTCGACAAACCCAATAAGGCTGTAATCCATTCTTAAAAACGTAGCCATTGATATTCAGCGGACTACGGTACTGACCTGAAAGATAAGCGCCTTTAAACATTTCTATTCTCAATTTGAGTGCATCTTCTAAATCTGCTTCGTCTGTCCATTCATAGTAGGCTGTTTCACCAACATATCGTTGTAAAACTTCATGAAATAAATACATCCTAACCCCTGAAGATGCCGAAAAAGAGTCGTTCTTCAATAAAGGTAGATACACCCTAATGGAGACTTGCTCATCTAATTTCTTGTCATAAAACTGATGCCACTGTGTTCGTTCGGAAGAAGCAGCCTCAAAACCTTCTCGGTGAAGATAGGCCACAAATTGGTCAATTGTGTAACTCATTACTTTGCCCGTACAATAATTTGGTTGTTATAAATCGGCACAAATATAATATTATTGCACATTAAAATTAAATATTATTTAATTTTAAAACCAAATAAATGTATGGGAATCGCATCCAACAATGGTGAATCACACCAAAAAGGCGTTGATTTGTTACTCATTATCAGTATTTTACTTCTAATATGCCACCACTTTTGGTTTAATATATCTCTTTTTTCTAGCTACGTATGGCTATCTGAGTTTTTAAAAGAATTTTTAGGTAAACTGAATGATAAATATCGCTTATTCAATAACCCATTTACGTCTAAACTTATTATTTGCGCCTTACTTGTATTTCACGGGCTCGGGTCAAAGGGAACATTTAAGTCAAGCATAACCGTCGAAAAGGTCAAAAGAACGGTTTTCATTGGTTTTTTTATTTTTTTCGGGAGTACTTTTTTGCTCTACTATCCTATCAACATTTCTAACTTTGGCAACCACTTACTCTATATTTTCACGACTATAACTGGCGTATTTTTTCTTATAAAAGGGCTACAATACGCTAGCCGTTTGTTTTTGGGAAGTCTAAATGATGACATCTTTAACGAAGAAAATGAAACATTCCCTCAGAATGAGCGATACATTGAGAATGAGTACTCTATCCACTTCAGAACTCAATATTACTTTAAGAAAAAGTGGCACCAAGGCTGGATAAACATTATCAACCCAATGCGGTCAGTAATGGTGTTAGGAACACCTGGATCGGGAAAATCATTTGCAGTACTGATACCAGCAATTTGGCAGTCCATTTGGAAGGGTTACACTGCTTATGTGTATGATTTTAAATACCCTGACTTAACCCTCGAAGCTTACAATGCCTACCGACATACGTTGGCCGAAAATCCTTATGCTTGGGGAAAAAAGGGAGATGGACAACCACTCATTCCCCAATTTTTCGTCATCAATTTCGATGATATTGAGCGCTCACACCGTTGTAACCCCCTTTTTCCAGATTCAATGACCGACATCATGGACGCCTACGAAGCAGCTCAAACAATCATGTTGAATTTAAATCGAACGTGGGTTCAAAAACAAGGCGACTTTTTTGTTGAATCAGCCATCAACTTTCTAACCGCCGTTATTTGGTACTTGCGTTCTGCCAGTGTGAAATACAAAAATTTATACCTCATTGAGACTCAAAAACCTGAAATTGAACAAGATACAATCGCCCTCAATCGTTATAAACAGCTATCACAGGTATGCACATTCCCACACGTTATTGAATTTGTAAACGAAGACTACGGTTCTATGTTTGAGATAATGAGTAAATACCAAGATTTAGAAGTATATGTAAAACCATTCAAAGATGCTTGGCAAGACGGCGCCATTGAGCAACTCGCTGGTCAAATTGCTTCCGTACGAATTCCCATTACTCGAATATCTTCGCCAACTATTTATTGGATAATGACTGGCAACGACTTATCCTTGGATATCAATAACCCTGAAGCCCCAAAAATTCTCTGTACAGGAAACAATCCCGAACGAATTGGAATTTACGGTACAGTATTTTCGCTTTATACTTCTCGGATGCTCAAAATGGTCAACAAAAAGGGAGGACTAAAATCGGCCCTGTTTTGGGATGAGTTACCCACTATGTTCATTAAAGGGATTGATACCTTAATTGCTACCGCTCGTTCCAATAAAGTAGCTCCATGGCTTGGTTTTCAAGATTTTGAGCAACTTACTCGTGACTATGGTGACAAAGAAGCCAAAGTGATTATGAATACCGTTGGCAATTTCTTTTCGGGGGTAGTAGTATTTAATTCAGCTGAAACATTGTCAAAACGTTTTGGTAAAACGAATCAATTGAAGGAAAGTATTACATTTTCAAGAACTGATACATCCCTTAACGTTCAAACGCAGCAACAAGATGTGATTCCTCCGTCAAAAATCGCGACCCTTAAACAGGGTGAATTTGTAGGTCAAACAGTTGATAACTTTGGGGAAGAAGTTGATTTGAAGACATTCAAAGGACAAATTCTTATTGACAAAACGCTCACAAAAAAGCATAAACAACTGCCACCAATTAAGGATTTTGAGCAATTTGCTATAAAAATGGGTTATTCTCAGGGCTATACCACCCAAAGTGAATCTACCAAACGGCTCATTAGAGAACATTTAACCTCTTCATGTTACCAAAAAGTAAAACAAGATGTCAGAGAACTAGTCCAAAGTGAGATTGGATTTTTTGGTATATTAATCAACAAAAAGAATGGTACATAGAATACATCAAAAAAGTAGATTTATTAAATCAAACTATTTTATATAATTAAGTTTGATTTAATCTTATAAGATGCTTAAATTGCATTATCTTAGAAACATCATACAATTTACCCTGCAATTTAATCATGCGAAAGCTTCAAAAATCGTTAACAGAAACCGAACAATTTGTTGTAATTCAAGAACTTAGCTCAACATCCTTTGATTCACTAAGTGAGGATGACAAAAAAAATATTTTTGAAAAAATCAGTCAAATAGTTTCACATCCCGAAAGTGAAAAATTTTACTACGGAAAAGTATTTAGTGTATGCGTACAATTTATAAAAGCAAAACTATTAGACGATCAAACTAAATATTTTAAGGGCGATTTGACCAAAATAAAAGGCAAATTTGAGAGAGTGCTTTCTGTGAAAGACATTGCTCAAATGGCTGGTTTAGAGTACTTTCAGCTAAGAGATCTTTCTTTTGGGAAAAACACTTCTTCTACTTTGTTAAAATTTATGACTTTTACTAAAAAGCACGGCTTATCGATCGAGGAGTTCATGTATCACCCTTCAATCGTAAACACCGCCTATCAGTATTACTGCATGTTAGAAAAAGGAACCGCCCCTACTCCTTCTTCATAATTACCAAGCTCTGCCTGTAGTAACAAAACTTCATGAGTTAATGCTCCGACATGGTAACAATTTCCACATTTTAGCCCCCGTTAGTGATTTAGCAACATTCGATACTGATAATCCATTCATTTAGTGTGACTTCAACTTGCTTTCTTTATGCGGTGATTTGGGCATTTTTTAGTTAAAAAAGACATTAAGATTTAATTGATAAATTTAATTTCGTTAAATTATTTTAATTTAGTTAATTTGCGAAATTAAATCAAAATAAAATTTATTAAATGCTTAAACAAAAAGAAGCCCAAAAGATTTATGACCAGATTCGTCCAAAAGTACTAAGGGAAGCTGCCAAAGCTTTGTCAGAAACACAAATAGTGGAACAACTCATTGACAAAGAACGAGATCCGACCAAGATTGCGTTGCTAAAATGGCTTAAACCTGAACTAGAAGTTTTAATAAAAAATGACCTTCAGTTATCGAGCCCAACTCCGAATCTTAGTTCACTCTCACCATTTCAACGATTATCCCTGGCTTGGTTTAACGATTTTACAAAATCCAAGCTCCCTATTTTAAAAGAACAATCTGTTGTCGAATCCCTCCCATTGTTTGATGCCTTCGGGAAAAAAGTGGGCTATATTGGCCCCATTTTACTCCAATTCTCGACATTTCCTAATGGAGAAATTACTTTCCGATTTGAACTCGAAAAGCCTAAAAAAGCATTTCAGAAAAAAGCAACACCTAGTATTGACGCTTCAAACAGCCAACCCCCTTCACAAGATGTTCAAGACAACCTTAACACTAGAAGAGGATTTCGCATTTAACAACAACTAGCCCACATTTTAATGAAATACTCTCAACAAGCCCAAGAAGAATTCATTTTACAACTTCAACAGAAATTTGGCACTCACATTCTTGAACCTGTTGAAATGGGGATAGATGAACATGATTTAAAACTTACGCTTCCTCGTTTGAGGGTCGAGCACCCAACCGACTGGTTCAATTTAGACGAGGAACAGCGTGATATCATTCTTAAAAACTTTATGGCGGTTTTCGCAAACAACAGTATTTTTTTAAACGAATAATTTTCGTAAAACTTTGGATATACACACAAATTACGCTCACCCTGAACAACTTAACCTTTTACATTTTTTCAATAAACATCATGTCAAGTATTTGATTTTTGGCGACTTCGCAATCAATACTTTTGAGAAGGGACGTCCCATTACACATATCAAACTCTGGATAGATTCTACGCCAAAAAATATTGAACGATTAAATCAGGCCCTAAAGGAAGCAAACCCCAATCGCTTATATACAAAACTACCAACATCAATACCACTTAGAAATGTATCTAAAAGGATACTGTCTGTTGGCGCCCCCAATTTCAAAGTAGAGTTATATCCATGTATTGCTGGCTTCAGGGCTGATGATTTTTTAAACACTTATCAGCAGCATATTACTGGAAAAGCAACCGCGTGGGGAGAGCAGTCACCATCTCAGATTATTTCGCTCCCACAGTTGAACATCAATCAACTTTATGCCAGTATTTTACAGTCCACCTCATCCCGAAAACTATGGGACTCTACCGCTCTGGAAAAAGTTGCTGAAAGGAACAAACTTGACCTAAGAAACATTTATCAAATTCAAAATGGCTTACCTCCAAAAGTTACCAAGATTGCACACGCCGAACCCACCAGCAAACGTGATTTTGATTGGCTGAGAAAAGAATTAGACATTGAGATTGTATTACAACACTACGGCTATTATCTGGACGCCCAAAAGACAAGTAAAAATGGTGTTTGGAGAATTTATAAAACTGGGATTAAAGGGGACAAGCAACGATTAGCGGTTTGTAACATCGCAGGTAAGTACCGATATAAAGGGTTTTGTGACCTGAACGATTTGGGAAAACCGTACAAAGACGCCCAAGGAAATTGGAAACGAAGCGAAGGCTTCAAAGGTGACTCCATTCAATTTATTCATCGCATGGAAAATGAGAATTGGAAGAGCACCTTTGCTGTTGTTGACCAAATTTTAGGAGATACCCAATACCAACACAAAGTGGCCAAACTAGCCCCACTTCGAGAGGTCTCTGAAAGCTATTTTTTGAAAAATACGGCACTCAGAGAGGCCGATTTAAAAGAAACCTACACTCCAACCCTACTAAAAGACAACCGCTATCTGCTCAATCGGGCAATCAATATTCCAACCCTGGGTCACCCTGCTTTTGTGTCAAAAATTTTGAATGTCGGCCTAAAACAATTGGCCTATGAATTAATTGAACCACTCGTTCTCAATAATACCAAAGGGCAAAACATGATACTCTCTAAGGGTACATTGCTTTTTACTAAAGAGCAACTTCAATCTAATGACCTGGGTGATAGGTTTTTCTTCACAAAACTTGATGGGCAAATCAATCGGTTTGCTCTGAATGAAGTGTTCATTAACAAGTATTTAAACCGCCTAAAATCCAAGGACTTAATCTTCCAAAATACGGCTTTCCCGCTATTTGCAATTGATGGAAATTTAGCGTCGTTGGACATAAGGAACGATAAATTTAAACAATTTCCTAGCATAGAAAGGCGTGAAGCACTTTGGCTGTCTAACGCCTATTTTAGATTAACAACTCAGTATCAACACATTCCTATAAATACCTTAGGTACACTTTACCGAAACCTAAGTAATAATGAAATTTACTTTTGCTACCTTGACCCAACTAATCTCTCCACTCAACTTTCTATTCCCACTAACAAAGTGGCAGAACTTTTTGAGCCCATATCAGCCAATCGCCTTGTACTTTGTGAGAGTCCAATTGATGCTTTGTCCTTCGCTCAATTAAACCCCGAAACAGCTGATGAATGTCGGCTTTATATTGCCACTTGTGGCACTCCAGCTAAACATCAAATGGAGCATATTCAACATATACTTAACCGAAATCCATTAGCTGAAGTGGTAATTGCGCAGGATGGTGATAATGCTGGAATTCGGTTTGCGATTAATTACCTTGGGCTTAAACATCCCAGCGAACAGCAGGATTTTAACCTAACCCCTTATATCACCTATAGCGCCCCACCTATTGGTATCCAAAGTGTACAGCAATTGATTGGGAACGCTGAAATCGAAAACGACGGTCATCTTCCAACAGAAGATGATAATTTCATAAAGGGGCAAAACCATCTTCGGCTCGAACTTTCGCACAAGTTACAAGGCTCTACGTTGCAATCACTTGAACATCAACACGAAAAATACATTAACGACTTAACCGCTTGCTTGAATAAGTTTGTAACAAAAGAAGGAAATGAGTTCAAGGCGAAAGCCAGTCAATTGAGCCACTTACAAACGCCTAGTAAAGACAAATTATGCACCCATGTTGTCATTTCTTTTCCCAACGACACAAATATGCTCATTCGAGCACTCAACAGACTTTCAGATAGCATTAACCAAAAGCAAAGCCATCCTCTATTTCTAATTAGCCGCCCCAGCCGTACACAAAAAGACTTTAATGAAATCTTACAACAGCGTAATGGCGAAAAGCTCCCCGACAGTAGCCTTTTAAAATTATCCCCGCGCCCCCACGCTAATCTGAATTTGAGTCACAACCCCACTAAAGCACAAAACAAGCTAGCCATCTAAATACTCCCGAGCATTTATTTTTTTGCTTTTCTTGCCCTACTTTCGTTAAAGCCAAGAATGACGGCCATATATGCCGTTGCATCATTAGGTTTTCTTTTGCCTGCTTGTATTTCCATATCGGCATTTATAAAGCGATTGGCCAAGTCTTCATCTTGCAGTATCTTATTTCTTTGAATTTTAGTAAAATCATACATTTCCAACCGTTCGTGCATGTATTTCCAACGGTCATCCATATTTAGGGCATTCAATGCCTCACGAATTTCTTGCAATTCTTGGATCGCTTTCGAATTTTGAGTTTGAATGTAAAAACTCAGGTGAGTTACTTTTCTGCCTGTTTTCTGTATTTGGTAGCTACAACTAATGTCAGTTTTGTCCGAAATTTCTTCACAACTTGGATCCAACACGCGTCTCTTTAGTTGTCCAAAATCATCATAGGTTTCCTCATTGGCTCCAAGTAAGTCTCTCAAATCTTCCACCGAGACTTGAGACCAAGTCCCACCGTTAAAGTTCTTCCAACGCGATAGCATTTCATACAACCTTTGCGAATAGGTTTTATTTAGCGATAGCGCAATTGCTAATTCATATTCTGTATAGCCACTTTTAATTTGAGCAATGTGGGGTATCACCTCATACGACAACCCTATTTCAAAGATGCCCTCTTTGGCACTATATCGAGCTGATGAAAATACATTGTAAGCTTGAAACTCCTTTTGTTCATCGTTTCTTAGCCATATCTGACAGTTACGCATCAACGACTGGGCCATCCCAAGCATTTGTCGATAATTTTGGGTTATAAGCTTCGCGGGTATTCTAAATTGCTTATTTTGCTTTAGATTTATATCTGCTTCACTTAATTGATTCAACACGATATAGAAAACTCTCTTCTCCAGAAGCGAAAAACTCTGGCGAGTCATAATCGAAGCATTTGGCTGTCTATTGTAATGCTTTAACTTCATTTTTCTTTGATTTGAAAGCAAGTTAAAAAAAATACTCTGTCAAATAAAAAAAGTGTCAGAAATTTTAATTTTTTGACAGAGTTGGACTACATTTTGACAGAGTTAAATACAAATCACTGTATATCAATATATTATAAAATTGTTTTTTTTAAATAGATGAAGTTTTTTCAATATAATACCGTAAAAAATGCCATTTTTACGGCTTCTCAACACCTTGACAGTTAACAGCAATACAAGAAATACATATAAATCACTGAATACCAAATAATTACAAACAAGAAAAGAGAAAAACGGCTACATTTTGACAGAATTAAAACAAGTATTTTGACAATATGTAGCTTCTGAAGTAGGAAATCTAGGTTTACAAAAGTACAACTATTTAATAATACAAAAAAAACAAATTTAATAATATTTAATTTTATCACATTCAAAATTTATTCTGTCAAATAATAATGTCAGTCATATTAATTGACAGAGTTCGACTACATTTTGACAGAATTAGACTACATTTTGACAGAATTAAAGACTACATTTTGACAGAGTTCGACTACATTTTGACAGAATTAGACTACATTTTGACAGAATTAGACTACATTTTGACAGAATTAGACTACATTTTGACAGAATTAGACTACATAACCATCTCGTAATCAATGAATTACAAGCCCTGTAAATCATCAATATTTTAATCATCAATCTTAAATAAAAATATAACCAGTTTTTAAACAATTAAATACAGTCTTTCTTCTAGGGAAAAAATTATCTCAGCAACTCTCTTCTTTCAAAAAATTTCAAAACAAAAAACAATCAAAATCACTCACCTACCAACATAGGATGGATACGTGGAACTATGAAATTAATTAAAAGACCTTATAATAGGTTGATTTTAACAATTCTGGTTTCGAAACTGCATCAGAAGGCGAGAGCCAAACAAGCCCACACTATCCTATCTATCTCACCCTAACTATCCGAAGATGTACACCAAATGAAACTGGGTTTACTTTATCTATTGTTTTGACAAAAGCCGCCTTAATCTCCGCCGAAAGGCTAGACTCAATGACCAAAGAATACCTAGGAATCACCTGTAATTCTACTCCAGCCCGCAAAAAAGCACGATTTCTAAAGGTAGCACTACCTATTCCGAACGTCTGAGTTTCAATCATATTTCCAAAATCGTCCCTCCAACGCTGATACTGTTTAGCTACCACATCTTGAGTTAAGCCACCCGTAGTTAGAATAGTAACCATAGGCGAGACAGGGGTTTTTCGCATTACTCCCCATGCAACTTCAATCCCCCTTGTATCTCTTTGTAATAAAACAACCGCTGAGGAGCCACTGTAAGGCTGCAAACGATTGAGTTCAAAACGGCGTTGGTTATAGGAAAAACTCCAGAACCAGTGCCAATGCTCATGACTTTTCATTTTGTTTGTCCAACCTAATCCTACACTAAGTCCTCCTCTGAAATGAGTATTTGAATCGTTGTAGTGAAGTGAGTTTCTGACCAATCCATAAGTTTGCATAGAGCCATAATCTATGAAGTAGTTTTCCTTCTGGCTATAGGCTGAAATACTTTTAATTAATCCTAAGAAACAACAAAGTTTAAAGTAGAATCCATTAGAAATCAGTTTTTTAGTTAACATAGTCAATAGTTTCTAAGGAGTGTATCACTTTTTATAGTTACCATAATGGGAGTTTTCGCATTGATTCGCCGTAAGTCTATGGTAAAAAGTGAGCGTTCAAGCGTTTGACTTTGTACTTCTTTAAATTTTACAACCACTTTACAACTCAAATCGGCTTTGTTGCATGAATAGCAGATAAAAAGACCAATATGAAGAAAGCACTGTTAACTTTGGAATCGCTAAACCACCAAAGTTATAAATCCCAATGGGAACCAGTGCTCGCCCAAATATACACTTTTTCACCCCTGAGATTGTAAAAAAAGCGCCTAAAAAGCGCAAAATTCCTCCTTCGACGGCGGAAAACAAGCCTAAAGCTCGCTATCGACTCACCAATTGGCCTGCTTATAATCAAGCATTAATTCAACGAGGTCGCCTTCAACTTTGGCTCGATGAACAAACCCTACAAAACTGGTATTACAGCGGACAACCCCGCCGTGGCGCGCCTTACCGTTACAGTGATGCTTGTATCGAATGTGCATTGCAACTTAAATATGTTTTAGGGCTGGCCTTTCGTCAAACACAAGGGTTGTTATGTAGTCTAATTGAGCTCATGGGCATAAACTTACACATACCAAGTTATAGCCAATTATGTCGTCGCCAAGCACGCCTAAATCACCAATTATCTACAAAACCCTCACCAACAGTTAATTCACAAGGGGGCTACATTGTGGTTGATTCTACGGGATTAAAACTATACGGAGAAGGTGAATGGAAGGTTAGGCAACACGGACTCAGTAAACGGCGTAGTTGGCGTAAAGTGCACTTAGCTTATGATGAGTCAACTCATCAAATACTGGCTATATCTGTGACAAACAATGACATAGATGATGCTTCTATGCTAGAACCCCTCCTTGAACAAATACCTTTATCAATTGCAAAAGTTGCCGCAGACGGTGCCTATGATCGGCAGAAAGTCTATGATTACCTGCAAAAACGTCAAATCCAAGCCCTGATTCCTCCCAGAGTGAATGCTATTGTTTGGAAGGATAAACAAGGGCAAATTTTAGCCCATCAGCGCAATCAGGCAGTAATTGCCTGTAAAGACTTTGGCTCCTCAGAATGGAAAAAACAGACAGGCTATCATCGGCGAAGCATGGCAGAAACAGCTATGTATCGTCTGAAAACTACATTTAGCGATCGATTAAAAAGTCGGTTGATTAACAATCAGAAGGTTGAGGTAAGAATAAAGGCAAACTGCCTGAATCTGTTCTCGAAATTGATTAGACCAAAAACCATCAAAATCATTACAAATTAATCATGCAACAAAGCCACTCAAATCAGAAAATCCTTCTACTTGCTCCAAATTATACAAGACATCCATAACTTTCTGGTTTTGAATATTTTTTACAACAATAGAATCTCCACGATACGTAGGGAATTCGTAATTGAAAAACTTGATAACAACCGTTTCTACTTCCAATCCACTTTTATTGACAAGAGTGATTTTCATTTGACGGCTGTATCCAAAAACAAAACAACCAGATAGAAGTACGGTCAATAATATGGCAGTCGTCCATTTTAAAGTGCTCCCCAAAAACTGGACAACAGTAATAAGTAAAAATCAATTAACTTAGAACTACGAAATGTCCAATTATGACAAAGTTATCTCGACGCGTTCACGACGCACAATTCAAAACAAAAGTTGTCTTAGAGGCACTGAAGGGGCACAAGACATTGGCCCAATTAAGCAGCGAATATGGCATTCATGCCACTCAAATCACTCTCTGGAAACAACAGGCACTCGAAGGATTACCTTCTTTATTTGCCGGGAAAAGCAATGTAGATTTATCAGCTCAGGAACGAGAGCAAATCGAAGCTCCTCTTTTTCAACAGATTGGCCAATTAAAACTGGGCCGCCAGTGCGGTAGAAAACGATTATCTGAAAAAAAAATTACGGATGGGTTGACAGCAGATTTACGCCGGTTGATTGACCCTTTTCATACGGAGTTAAGTATTGGCCAACAATGCTCCCTGTTGGGTTTAGCTCGTTCAAGTTATTATTATCAGCCACTTGGGGAGTCCAGGGAAAATCTGGCCTTGATGCAGCAAATTGATAAACTTTTTACTGATCGGCCGGAAATGGGAGTTCGACGAATGCATCAGGAATTAACTGGCTCTGAAAATCCATTAAATATCAAACGCATACGGCGACTGATGCGATTAATGGGTCTGGAGGCCGTTTATCCCAAGCCTAATCTGTCTAAACCTGCTGAGGGGCATAAAATCTATCCATATTTACTGCGCGGCGTAGTTATAGACTTTCCTAATCAGGTCTGGTCAACAGACATCACCTATATTCCAATGGCTAACGGTTTTTTGTATCTGTGTGTGATTATAGATTGGTTTAGCCGATTTGTATTAAGTTGGCGACTTTCAAATACATTATTGGTAGATTTTTGCATTGAAGCGCTACAAGAAGCTCTAACCAGATGGGGAAAACCGAAAATCTTTAATTCAGATCAGGTGTCCTGCTCCCCTAAGCCGCTACCAAATTATAGTAGAGATTTTGATTTTTGTCAATAAATTGTTGCGGGGTCAAATACCCCAATGATGAGTGTGGTCTATCAAAATTATACGAGTTCCACCAGATGTCCAAATCGTGCTGTACTTCTTGGACGGTTTGGAAATACTTCAGATTAAGGCATTCGTTTCTTTGAGTACCATTTAATCGTTCGACTAAGCCATTTTGCGTAGGCTTACCAGGTTGAGAAAATCGTATCTCTATGCTGTTGTCTTCTGCAAATTTTTCCAGTGCTCTACTAACGAATTCTGGACCATTGTCGCATCTGATATAAGCCGGCTTACCTTTTTGGATAATCAATTCCTGCAAAAGTTTGACCAATTTTCTGCCTTTGATACTAGTGGCAGCGAAGGCTAAAAGTACCTTACGAGAACACTCGTCAAGTACGTTTAATATTCGAACCTTTTTCTCATTGCTTAGTAAGACATCGCTTAAAAAATCCATTGCCCACCCTTGATTTATTTGTTCGGCAGGTAATGGATTTATAGCTACCCGTTTAACCTTTTTTCTTGCTTTGGGCTTTCGTAGGTTTAGTTTTTGGGACTTATACACCCGGTACACCCTTTTTTTGTTCCACCCTTTTCCTTGATTCTTACACCAATAAAACACTAATCGAAAACCCCAACTTGGCTTTTCTGCCAATTTCTGTTTTAATATTTGGGCTATTTCTGCATCTTCGTTTTTTCTCTTGTGTCTGTAATAAATACTTGATCTACGTTGCCCTAATACCCGACTGCATCGTCGTATAGACACTTCTTTGTCAGTACTGACTTGCTTAACAGCCTGCTGATGGATAAAAGGGCTTACATCTTTTTTAGTAATTCGTAACCCTCTTTGAGAATGTCATAATCAAGCGACTTGTCAGCCAGAAGTTTTTTCAGACGAGCATTTTCCGCTTCCAATTCTCTCATTCGTTTGAGTTCATCTGTTCCTATACCACCATACTTATTCTTCCAGTTATAAAATGTTGCTGGCGATATACCATGTTCTCGGCAGATATTTTCAATGCTCTTATCTTTGCCAACACTACCCAATATCAATACAATTTGAGATTCACTAAACTTTTTTGCCTTCATTGTCATACCATTTTAGAGTGAAAATTAAGAAATTTTCTCTAACTGTAAATGGTTACGCCTTGCGGGGGCAGGACAAGGGAAGTCAGTTTACAAGCACTAAATTTCTTAACTGCCTTACCGCTGATATACAAATAAGTATGGACTCAAAAGGACGAGCTCTGGATAATATTTTTGTGGAGAGGTTATGGCGTACGGTAAAGTATGAGCATATCTATTTACATGCTTATAAAGATGGTCTATCCTTGCAGCGTGGTCTTACAGAGTATTTCCATTTTTATAACTATATTCGCAAGCATCAGTCATTGGGTTATCAAACCCCTGCTCAGTGGTATATTCAAGGTGAGAAAAAAGCAGAAAATACAATTAATGAACAGTAGAATTCTTTCTTAAATTACTCTGAAAATTGTCCAAGCTTTTGGGAGCACCATACTACCACAGTTTTGCAGGATAAGTTCGTTGTTAGAGTGGCCAGTAAGGAGCGGCAAAGCAACGCTGCTGTTTGGTCCTTGGCTAAGGTTGAACGTATAGGTGCTTTCAATGAATCGGTAGCCGCAGGCTGTATTAGTGGCACTACTGAAATACCGCTCGAAATAATAGACATTTTGAAGTGTGCCAGTTGGGGCTACATAAAACAGGTTGGGGTCGGGCTTGTCACAGGAACCTGCAAAAGTACGATAGCCATTGAACTGCTGTGTACCCGATTCAATATCGGCAAAATAGGTTTGGTTGTTGTAGAAAAACCCTTGTAATGTACCAGCTGGCGGAATGCCCCACCGTACACCGTCAAAGGAAAAAAACTTAGGATATGCCCCTATGGGAAGTTTGACGGGTCGGCCATTGATGAGGGCCTTTGGCATTTCTTCGTCGGGTGGTATGCGCGTATCGCATTTGGGGGCTAAATCCTGCAATATAAGCGGATGCGTAGCATTTTTAACGGTATTAAACTGCGTAGGGGTAACGGTTGCGGTGTTGGGTGCGGCCAATAGCTGCCCTGCTTGGGTGCAGTTTTGAGCCATGATAGCGTAGGTAGCCTACAATGCCCTGCGCCATGGTCTTGGAAAGACATAAACAAAGCCCCACCTAATTGGTGGGGCTATCTCTCTCAAAAATATGTAATGTACTGGCTCGGTCCAAAACGTAGAGCCTGTTGTCTTGATACTCCACTTTGTTAATACCTTTAAAAATGCCATCTTCGCCCAGTTCTCGACTTGTCCAGGTGATTTGGCGAGTTTTTCGATTGAAAATGCCTACATGAGATGGTTGGTTTTTAAAATCTGTATCTCCAAAAAATACCTCGTCGCCTTGCCATGACCATTCCAAAACGGGCATATTTGCTTTGATGTGGTGTTGTTCACAAGTCGGTGAAATATCATAAAAGGCAAAGGTTTCATTGGGGTTATTGAGGTCTAATTCAAAATAGTAGCAACTCGTCAACCCAAACAGGACACCCTTTTCAGTATCTAATTGCCAATGCCGACCATACCACAGATATTTGTTTTCTTCTCTGAAAACATAACCTTGTGGGTATAAGTTGGGCTGTGAAATATTGTAAAGTAAAAACCCATCTTTTACCGACAGCCCCAATAACCGACCTGAATTGAGAGATAGCCACAAAACCCCCTCATAAACGCCAATGATTCGTTCTATTTCACCTTTAGTATTCCTCCCACTACCATCTATCCAATTATAAACCCCTTCGGGTAAGTCGTACTGCCAGAGATTGCTGAAGGTGTTGGTAGAATAATAAACTAATTTAGTATTGTCAAAAATAGGATTTGCAACTACAAAATTTTCAAAACAATGTATCTTATTCCCCAACCTTTCCTCTATTCTTCCTATTTCACAATTTGCGACAGCATCGTAAAAGATGGTAGCTTTGATTTCCCTATCATACAGTAAAATATTCTTATTACAGAAGTGTAAAAAACTGGTATTATTCAACCTAATATTTTTACGTAAGCTGGAATATATGAGTATGTTTGGCTCGTTAGTATCTGAAAGTATACAAATACTATCTTTTACTTCTCGTAATTGAAAATCGTCGTCGATAGCTATCGAAGAAATGAAATCGTAATCAAAAATTTTCAGTTGCTTTTGAGAATCAAAAAAAAGCTTATTATTCGAAATCTTAAAAGAAGATACCGAGTTAATTTCTTTAAGTTTTTTCATTTTGTTTCAACAAATTTTAAAATGTTCTCAAAACCAGAGGCAGTATTAATCAAGGCTCTAAAGTCGGTTACGTTATCAACACCAAATAATGTAACACATTTTTCAAGTCCAATACCTCCATCTTCTACTCGTTTAAAAATATTCGGGGCGTTATTACTCAAAAACGCCTTCATACCCGTTTTTGCTTGTTCAGAAGTTAGTTTGGTAGCGTTAAAGATATAGCGTAGTTCCGAAAGAGAGTTTATATTAGTCAAATAAGCTACAAATTGATTCAATGTAGGATTTACCGTGCCTACACTTTTGTACTCATAAAACTTGGGTATTTCACCATCTTTCATCTGTACATCAAAACAGGAAGATGCTCCACTTCCTCCTCTGCAAGGTAATGAATTCCCTAATTCATCTTCAAAGGTCATATCTACTTTTTTGACCTTTGAAGGGTCAACATTGGCATTCATGTGGTTCATCATGTGATAAAATCCATCTTGGCTGAATGGCTGCCCATTGAAAGTAGGTATTTCAAAACCGTCTATGTCATTTCCACCAAATTTCTTGGTGTAGGCAAACATCATATTCAGGTATAAGTCGGGCGTATCGGGTAGATTTTTATACCCTTGATTTCCACATGTCGAACATTTTCCTGCATATTCTTTGACGATTTGCACATATTTGGCTTTGCCAGCTTCAACACTTCCCCCAAGTTTGGTCAAGAAATCAGCATCTTTGAAATGTCTTGTCATTGTTTCCAAAATTTCAGGAGCAGTACGTTTGGCAACATCTATACCTCCATCCTTCAACGCCTTCCACGCCTGCGGGTCAAGAGTCCCATCGTCAAACTTTTTGAGTAGGTCCTCTGATTTTTGAAAATCCCACGTGAAAGCATCAATGTCCGCTTTTGACCAGTTGGCATCTTCGAGTTTTTGGATGACTCTGCGGAGTAATTCTAACAAATCAGGTACTTTGTTTACCATACTCAGTACAATGCCGTCTGTGACTATATCGAACGTAATTGTACCAGCTACTTTTCCTGTCGCGTGTTTAGAATAAATACCTCCTTTTTCAAACTCAGTTGCATCATAGCCTACTATACCCTGCGCCATTGTTTTAGCAATGATACCTGCTTTACTCCAGTCTAAACTGTTTTTAAAAGACACTAAACTATTCCATGCGCCTTCAGGGTCAGAGACTAATTTTAACCCCAAGCCAACCAATTGAGCTTTATCGGTAAGCTCGCCAGCCACACCATCAAGAGAGCCGCTTATTACACCAGTACCGTCCTGAACAAAGAAATTCTTATCCTCAGCTGGCAGGTCTTCCTGTGGTTTCCAAACGGCCTCGGCTACTTTGGCCTTATCTACAAGGCTGTTGTAGGTTTTTGAGAGGTTTTTGAGCAAATCCAACAGCTTCATTTCTGAGTATTCAATGCTGCCTGCTGTGCCGTAGGTTTTGGTAGTAGCTGGGATGATTACTGTCTCTTTGGTGAGCGTCCCTGTCACTTTTGCAAGTGCTGCTTGCAGGGCTTTCTCTCTCAAAAATATGTAGTGTTTGTGACTGGTCTAAGGCATACATCTTGCCATCGGCGTACTCAATTTTGTTGAAATTTCGGGCCTGTCCATTGTCTTTTTGGAGGCGGGTTGCCCATATTATTTCATGTTTACTTCTATCAAAAATCCCTAAGTTGTTACCATCACTAAAATTTTGACCAAAATAAATTTCGTTTCTTTTCCATGACCATTCATACCCCGCTACATCCGCCTCTATTTTCCATGTTTTACAACTTTCTGAAATATCGTACAAAAAATAACTTTCGTCGGGGGCCTTTAAATCTATTTCATAATAATAATGATTGCGAAGCCCAAACAAAACTCCTTTCTCAGCATCAAGTTGTAGATAATTGCCCCAAAATGGACCAAGATTTGGGCGTTGTAGATTATTGCCGTGTTGATTCACTTGGTGAATATTATACACCAAATTCCCACTTTCAGCATCTAAGCCTAACAGCCGCCCATTGTTGAGCGTGAGCCACAAAATACCCTGATAGATACCTATCAATCGCTGAATCTCTGCTTTGTGATATTCGGGCTGGTTGATATATAGTTCACTCACCCAATCAAATTCTGAGGGTACATCATATTGCCAGCGCACATCGCCTGTTTTAGGGTTAAATAAAATAAATCCATGGTTGAGATTTGAAAATAATAGGTCGTTTTCAAATCTTAAATTTGAAAAACTACCTTTCCATAAAGTTTTTTCCTCTAAAATACTAAAAACTGTATGCTCAATATCCACAGGATAGTAACTTTTAATATCTTTTGAAACACCTAACTCTAAATTTTCAGATACTGAATCAAATTTGAAATTTTCTATTTCTTCAAAATAGCCACCATCTAACCAATATCCTTTATTGGTGTCAGATGTAACAAGAATTTTATCTTTAAACACAAATATATCTTTAATTTTTGAGTGTAAAACCATTTCATTCTCCTGAAATTTAGATATATTATATCTTTGAAGAATCGTAGATTTTTCAGCATAATAATATACAACATGATTTATTAGCCTAAATCTGAATACATTTTTTAGCACTTTTAATAGCATCATAACAAATTTATTTTACAAAATCAAATAAACTGGATTTCTCAAAATCAACACTTGCACAATACCCTTGTAATTCTTGCCAAGAGTTTATTGTAACATTAGACCCATCTTTTAACTTTATGTTGTTAAAAAAAACTTTTGAAATTCCTGCGTTAAATATTTCCTCTGCATTTTCTTCAAAAATAGTTTTCATAAACTTTTTAGGATCGGCTATTTTGGCTTTGTTGAAAACATAGTTTAATTCGGAAAGGTTGCTAACATTTTCAAGATAAGCTTTTAATTGCCCCAAGTTGAAAGATAGCTTACCACTACTCAACTTAAAGTATTGTACGCTCTTGTACTCAATAAATCGAGGACTTAAGCCAATAAGTTCTACATCAAAGCACTTACCATTGGCACTGGTACAGGGCAGCGAGTTGCCAAGTTCATCTATTTCAAACGATAAATCTATGCCTTTGATGTCGGTAGCACTAAATCTGTCCATGTCCTTCAACGAAAACCAAAGCCCATCCTGCACATAAGCATTGCTGTTATTTATGGCTTTTTTGAGGCTTTCATCAAAACCTGTAATACCTTGAAAATTATCAATACTTTTGTTGAGCTGGGCTAAAGCATCTTCAAAATTAAGTTTATTGGGCCAAGTTTGTGTGTCAAAAGTTTTGGCTAACTTATTGAGAGATGTCGAGAGTTGAGCAGCATCGTCAAACAAAGTTATGGCTTTTTGATTTTTCATCAAAGCTGTTATTTGTTCGAGGACTTTAAGATTTTTTCTAAAATTGGGAGAATCCTTCAAAACCTTCCACGCATTGGGATCAAGGGTTCCATCGTCGAATTTTTTAAGTAAGTCTTCTGATTTTTGAAAATCCCACGTGAAAGCATCAATGTCCGCTTTTGACCAGTTGGCATCTTCGAGTTTTTGGATGACTCTGCGGAGTAATTCTAACAAATCTGGCACTTTGTTTACCATACTCAGTACAATGCCGCCTGTGACTATATCGAACGTAATTGTACCAGCTACTTTTCCTGTCGCATGTTTAGAATAAATACCTCCTTTTTCAAATTCAGTTGCATCATAGCCTACTATACCCTGCGCCATTGTTTTGGCGATGATACCTGCTTTACCCCAGTCTAAACTGTTTTTAAAAGACACTAAACTATTCCATGCGCCTTCAGGGTCAGAGACTAATTTTAACCCCAAGCCAACCAATTGAGCTTTATCGGTAAGCCCGCCAGCCACACCATCAAGAGAGCCGCTTATTACACCAGTACCATCCTGAACAAAGAAATTCTTATCCTCGGCTGGCAGGTCAATTTGTGGTTTCCAAACGGCCTCGGGTACTTTGGCTTTATCTACAAGGCTGTTGTAGGTCTTTGATAGGTTTTTGAGCAAATCCAGTAGGTTCATCTGAGAGTAAACAATGCTGCCTGCTGGGCCGTAGGTTTTGGTAGTGGGTGGGATATAAAAGAGCCTCAAAATAAGAGGCTCTTTTTACTATTGTTCAGAATTCTTGTTACTCCTTGTAAATTCTTTATCTCGTTCCAAAACTTTTAGATATTCCTGATATTCTTGTTCTGTAACGGTATCAGGATTTGCCTCTAATTTTTTTCTGACACCAACAACAAAAGAGGTTTCCATTTCATCTTTCACTTTTCGATGATGTCGCCTTGCTGCTGCTTTGAAAGCTGCTTGTTGCTCCGGTGTCATTTTTGCAAAATGTTCTTGAGCTTCTTTCTGCTTTTGAATAAACTCTTCGTGAGTCATTATTCTGTTTTTCTTCTTTCTTGTTCCTTGTCTCTTTCCAAAATACGCAGATATGCTTGATAAATTTCAGGACTAATCGATTCTGGTGATGTTTCTAATTGTTCCCTAATTCTCAATACAAAATCAGTATCTGCTTGGTCTTGGCATTTTCTTGCAAAACGCCGTTGTGTTGCTCTTAATGCTACCTGTTGTTCAGGAGGCATTTTCGCAATACGTTCTTCTGACTCTTTTCTCAATCTATCCATTCTGACTGAGAATTCTTCATTTGTTTCTTTCGGATATTCCATAGTTTTATTCGGTTAGTTTTATATCATAATATTTTCCTCTTGAATCTACTTTTTCAACGAAACCTGTTACTCTAAATGGCGAACCACTTTTAAACAAAATTTCAGATTCACTATAATTAGGATTAAAAGTAGGGCCATAAGCTGATATGTTTTCTATATCAACACCATTCTTTCCTTCAATAGTAAAAAATACTCGTACTTTGTCTCCCTCCAAAACATCATCAGCAAAAGATTGTGCTATATCAAAATCTTTACTTGTGGATAAAAACCCTTTTTCTATGCTCGACGTACCATTATCAAATGCGGTCTTGTATTTAGACAAAACATCTGCCTCTGAAATAGCTGTTCCACGGTAGGTAGTTTGTGTGTATTTTGGCAATTTACTCAACGATTCGTTCAAAACATCATTGAAAGAACGAAAATAGTCGCTTAAAGACCCATTTCTGAGTGCGTCGTTCAAATCAAAATAGGCATTAGTTGTATAGTGATAAATTGCCGTAATATTTTCCAACGGCAAGTTAGGATATTGAGCTTGTATGTTGGCATTTTTAACTGTATTCCACGCACTCTTTGCATCTGGATTGGACAAGTAACGCAAATACACTTCTCGTAATTTGTTGGGACCATTTTTCAATAATTCCCAAGCTTGCACGAGGTTTTCACCATCGGCACCTTCCATCAATGTTTTGAAGTTGATGTCTTTCAAGTCTTGTTGTAAGGCATCAAGTATGACTTTGCTTTGGTCGGTTAATTTGTTGCGAAGTTTGCCAAACAACTTCAAAATATCTGGTGCGTCGGCTACTGCTTTGGCAATAGTAAGTGTAGCGGCTCCTACCGTGGCTATATTTTTGACGATTACAACCCCAACGCGGCCAGTTCCATAACGGGCATACTGTCCGCCTTTTGAGAAATTATCATATTGAACAGTGGATTTCGCAATTTCGGTAGCTAATGACTTAGCAACTTCCCAGTCCATATTTTGGGCAAATGTGGACAGTTGATTGTAAGCTCCTTGTGGGTCAGATACCAATTTTAGCCCCATTCCTACCAGTTCGGGAATGTCTTTTACCTCCTCAATACCTTGGTCGAATGCCCCGCTTATCATGCCAGTACCGTCTTGCACAAAGAAGTTTTTGTCCTCAGCAGGTAGGTCTGCTTGGGGCTGCCAAACGGCTTCGGGTACTTTGGCTTGGTCCACGAGGCTGTTGTAGGTCTTTGATAGGTTTTTGAGCAAATCCAACAGCTTCATTTCTGAGTATTCAATGCTGCCTGCTGTGCCGTAGGTTTTGGTAGTGGTAGGAACAACAATTGTTTGTGTTGTAAGTGTGCCCGTCACTTTAGCTAAGGCATTTTGCAGGGCTTGCTCAGCAATGGATGGGCAAGTTGGACATTTGCCAAAAGTTTGCCATGTGCCTTGTACTTTGGTGATGCTGCCGTTGGTGGTGGTAAGTTTAAATTGGTTTCCGTAAAAATCGTAGATTTCTTCAGTGGGGCAAACTTTTGTCCATCTTTCAGCAGGAGTGCCCGTGAGCGGAGCTAAGTCAATGATGGTTTTGGGAGTAGGTACAAAACTATATTGGCTTGCTATAAACTCATAGCCACATTGGCCGTTGGCTTTGTAGTCTTTGATATAATAGACATTCACTGCGGGTTGTGAGGCAACAGAGGCATACAGACTAACGACATTATCAAGATACACTCCTGGGCAACTAAGAGGGGTTTCCCAAAGACGATAACCAAAGAAGGTACCTGAACCAATGGCAATATCTGCAAAGTAGCGCTTACCATCAGATGTTATTATTCCCTGTAGTGTACCCTTAGGAGGAGTAAAATAAGGGATTGAGAAATTAAAGAATTCGGGTTTAGCCCCAGTTGGGAGTTTTACAGCCCTGCCATCGGGGGCAATAAAGTAACGGTTGGGGTCAAGGGCAGCAACCCGTCCATTCGAAATAGTAGTAAAGGGCTCAATCGTTGGCGGGAGTTGAGGGGTACTACATTCCGAAATGAGTACAGGCTTCAAATCCTGTAATATAAGTGGATGCGTAGCATTTTTGACGGTATTAAACTGGGTAGGGGTAACGGTTGCGGTGTTTGGTGCAGCCAACAATTGCCCTGCTTGGGTGCAGTTTTGAGCCATGATGGCAGCTATGGTGGCAGCATCATCGGCAGGGAAGCTCACCGTAATACCACTAGCCGCATATCTCGTGCTTACGCTAGTTTTGAGAGCTGTTAAGAAAGCTGCTACTTTGGCCGATGACATACTGCCATCGGGGTTTTTGAGTAGTTCTACATGAGCACAGATTAAGCTCGCAAATTCTGGTGCAAGCAGGTCTTTGAGCGGATAACTTGGCGCACACGCTAGCGTGGCCTGCTCAGAGGTGGTGGTGGCGAGGCGAAGAAGACCTTCATCATCTCCTGGGCTACGAGCATAATCTTCAAATCGAATACTGCCACTGCAAGGAGGCGCTGTGGCACTAAAATAACAGTAGTATTCATACGTATCGCTCCTGTCGTTTACTTTTAATTCGTAGGTAGCATTGGAAGTCAGAGTAGCTATTTTTTCTCCTTGGTGAAACCAATCTACTTTTCCCGCACAAAAATCAGAGGTCAATTGGCCTATCTGTTTAGCATAACTTAACCAGCGGCCTTTTTCAATGTTCAAACTGCCATTGCATGGTTCCGGAGAAGCTACCCCCAATGGAGCTGAAGTGTTGCCTAGGAATGGAATATATCCATAAGGGCTATAAACAGTCCATGTACCAGTACACAATTGACCTTTGCTGTTAGCACAATACACCTCGTAAAGATCTGTCTGAGAATTTTTTAAAAGGGTACCTGAAAATTCTATTACATTGTCAGGGGGTCTTGTTACAAGAATTGACCTTTGATTAGCACCTGAAGTATATTCGTACTTTTTATCTGGCAAAATATTTATTCTCTGTTCAATTTTATACCAATAAATGGGGTACTTAGCATCACATCCGCAAGCATTAATACCTTCTTGAGTAGCATTGGTCTGGTTACTTATAAAACAGTTTTGGAAAGCATTACAGTCTGAGGTCTTAATCGTTACGGGTAATTGCAAAGTCTCCCCCCCTTCAACACAACTGACGGTGTAGGTGGTGGCTTCGGAGAGTTTGACTGTAACACTACTTCCCGAAAATGTTGCGCCTGTTTTGGTATTTGTCCAGCGGTAAGTGCCTTCCGTACAGGCATTAGTTTTACAGCCCGATGCCCTCAGTATGGCAGGATAGCCCCCATAAACCTCGGCTGGATCAGCTATGATTTTGTTGATACCTTTGATGGTGATTGTTGCCGTAGCCTTATCGCCATAGAGGGTGGTGCAAACGGCCGTAACAGTAGTAGTAACCTGTGGAGTAAAGGTATAAGTCTCATTGTTGGCCTTGCTTATTGTGTTTTGCCACACTACAGTACTTCCAACAGGACAACCCATAGGCGTGATTGTAATGGCTGATTGACTACACTTTACAAAGGTAGCTGGCCCCGATATAGAAAAATTGGATGGACATTCTATGTCTGGTGCTAACTGATTATCAATATCAACAGCAAGGCTGTTGGATTGGCACAGGGTTTGGCTATTGACGACACAGGTAGCCGAGTAGGTGGTGGCCGTAAGCGGTTTGACGGTGATGCTGTTGCCTATTTCACCCGTGTTCCATACCACAACTCCCCCCGAACATCCTTTGGCCGAGAGCAGCAGCGGTTCGGCCATTTTGACGAGGTTTTTGGGGGCAGAAATGCTAAATTGGCAAGGCTGCACTCTGAATGCTACTGTTTGGCTGCAAGCTGGGTTGGTACAAGTTGCTGTATAAGTAGCATTGTTTGGAGTACTGTTTAAAACGGGGGTATGAGTCAGGGTATTGCCTGTGCCTGCGGCAGTACCGTTAAAAGTCCACGTGTTTTGTCCTAAGCATCCCGAAGCTTGGATAGTAATAGCGCTGCCATGGGTAATTTGCCAGGCATCTCGTGTGACGGTAAGGCATCCACCCAAGGTGTTGACGACCAACGTTTTGGCGTTGGTGGCAGGGTAAGATACTCCGTTTTGATAGCAGCTGGCGTAGTAAGTGGTCGTTACGGCCGGCATGGGTAGGAAAGGCAAGCCTAAGCCTATCCCACCTGATACAATGTATGAATTTTGGAATACCAGCGTTGAGCCTTCATAGCGGAATGCAGGATCTTGATCGTTAGTCCAGATGATTTGCCCCGTACAGTTATTGTCCAAAGGCTCCATGGTAATTTTGAAAGTACTGCTTGGGTCGTTGGTGTAGTTACTGACATCAAACATATCCCCATTTATTCTCCAATAGATAGTAAAGTTGAAAGCAGGCACCTTAATGGATGCTTTGCAACCGTTCCCGAAAGTAGCGGTATAGAACCTGTCTTTTACCGAGACCGGCACTTTGAGTGACGTGTAGGCCGTCTGATTGAGTGGGTTGCCTGTCTCATCGGTCAATAGAAAAGGTTCACCATTTGAAGCCGAAATTCTGTTTTGAGCATCCACCGAGAGGGTTAAATTATTGCAGTCTTTGGAAGGTGAAGTGATGGTCAGCGTTTTGCCGCACGTTGTTCCATCGGGCATGGTACAGACAGCAGTAACGGTGATGCTGCCGGTCACTTCATTGAGTAGATAAGCTGAACCCGATTTATAAGCTTGCTTTACCATTCCCTGATGAGAATATACTAAGGTGCCGTTTTCGCAACCGGAAGGCAATATACTTGTTGACCAATGGTCTTTATTAAATCGGATTCCGCTTGAGTATAATGCCGTAAGACAACTCGTTTTTTGGGTTTGAATGAGGATAGTGTTGGAATAACAGGTATTTCCGTTTTGGGTACAGGTTGCATAGAAACTGACATTATCAGTAGGGAAAACTTTGATGATGGTGCTCTGTTGAACGCCGTTGGACCAATTCAGGCTACCTGTACATCCAGAGGCAGTTAATGTAACGACATCTCCCTTTTGGATTGAGGTCGAGGAGGCTGTGATGTTAAAATTAGAAAGACACTCATTGGACGAAACCTTGATTTCAACAGAACTACTACAGCTTTTACCCGTTGTTGGTAGTTGACAAACCGCAAAATAGGTAGTAGTTGTCGAAGGTGAAACAATAATGGTACGAGTGCCTGTTTGACCCGTACTCCAAGTAATGTTGGCTGGTTCGCACGATAGAGCAACCAAAGTCACAGGAGTGTTAGGCGTTACTGCTTTTTTATCTGCCTCAATTTTAATTCCACAGATATTTTTGAATATCGTGATTGGTAACGAACTTGTACTCAACCCACATGCTCCCATACACGAAGCGGTATAAGTAGCCGATGTTTGAAATGAGGTGGTTTGAAATGAAAGCGGTAATTCTGGCGTTGTTACAGATTCTACAATAGAAACGGAGGTATTTGCGGTTTGAGGATCTTGGTTTATTGGGGATGTACTAGGCTCGACGGGGTCGTTGGAGATGTAACTCCAACGTACGGTAGTAGGACACCCCCTCGCAATCAGTGTGGTGGCATTTTCGGGGTCAATACTCAATTCAGTAGCAATCAACTCGGGAGCTTCAGGAGTCTGAGGACGATCTCCTACAAATATCTCCTTTGCACCGCAAGGAATTGTCCCGTTTTTCTTTACTAAAATAGTGTATGTGCCCGATTTAGAGACATTTACCGAAGAAGTAGTAGCGGTAAATCCATCGGGGCCACTCCATTCATAGCTGGTATTGGCGTTTGTATTGGTGATGGTAGGCGTTAAACTTAAGTCACCTACACAAGCTAAGTTTGCAGTACTTGCAAGAGTTATTTCAGGGTCTAAATTGCTTACTGTTTTAGAAGAAGAAAGTGTACACCCTTCATAGGACAAAGATACGGTATAAGTGCCTTCTTGGGCAGCACTGAAAGTAGGGGTAGTTGCCACAATAGTGCTATTTGAACCCATTTTCCAAGCGTAACTTACGGGGATGCTTGAAGGTAAATTTGAGCTGGTTTCAGCAGTTAAAAGTGCCGTAGGGTTTTCGCATCCAATCGACGATGAGCCAGTGATAGAAAGTGTAGGCGCAGCATATAATGTCACTGGAGTACGCGTCGTACTTTTGCATTTAGTAGCTATGTCGCGTGTTTCTACATAATAGACTCCTATTGTGAGAGGAGCAAAACTTACGACACCAGTACCACCGCTCAGTGGTGTACCTCCCGTTGGGGTTGAGTACCAGTCTGCGGTTTGACCCGCTCCTACAGAAACACCAAGTAGATTGAGCTTCCCTGCACAATACATCTTATCTCCCTCGCTGTTGGTGGGGGCAGTTGGTGGAGTACCACTACTGACTACCACGCTATTGTTCATTTGGGCACTACAGCCACTTGAAGCACTAGAAGCTACAACAGTATAAGTCCCTTCATTTGAGTGGTTCGCAAAATACAATGCTCCTCCTGTACCAGCTACCGCGCCCGTTACTGCAATGCCGTTTCGAAGGAGGTAATAGTTTACCCCTACTACAGACCCACTCAGGTTGATAGGAGCTCCGTTGGGTAGGCAAGCACCGCCACCTGTTACGTTGAAGATAGCAGGGGCGTTGGGGTTGGTTAATGTAACAGCCGTAGGAGCCGAAATACAACCATTTTCGTCTTTGACACGGATATTGTATGTCCCTGCTGCCAATCCTTCAAACGTAGGAGGAGAAGATTGATTCAGTATTTGGCCTGTGTATTCCCCACCTGGGCCTAGTCCAAAACCTTCTTCAAGGGTGATTTTTACTCTCGCTACATCATTTTGGGGAGCATAAAGCATGGCATTACGATTTATTTCGTTTTGCGCATTAGCCCCTGTTAAATCCACCCAATTGCCTCCATCATCTTTAGAATATAGGAAGGAAGTCCCGCCAGTTCCTGCAACCGAAATAGCCCCCCCAAAATTGGGTACGCAACTTGGATTGCTGCCCGCTGCGGAAGTTAGGCTTGGAGAAGGATTGATAGTCAATATTACGGTTTGTGAAGAACTACAGGATGAGCTGACTGGCGAAGTAGCGACAACTTTGTATTTGTAGATGCCAGGAGTTGTCGGAAAAGTCCTTAAATTAGCTCGTTCTTCTCCTACAATTAGGTTAGTATTATTATTTGCAGGGCCGTTGTCGTTGTACCATTGGTAATTTACTTCAACATTGTTGGTTACGCTTGTAGTTACTGTGTAAAAAGCACCGCCATAACAAATCGTTTGTGGGCTAATTGGGGTAAGCACTGGTGATGTGCACGATTGTCCACTGTTATTATTGCTACTACAAGCTGAGCCTGAAACAATAACCTGAGATTGGCAGCCGTTGGCTGCTGTTGCAGTAAGTGTGATATTTTGCCCCAGTGAAATATTATTGATAGTAAAATGGGGGGCTGAGCCTGTTAAGTTTCCAAAATTGGTCGTCAATGAAACACCGTCAAACATGTCAACACCAAAGGAGTAAGTGGTAGTGCCACAATTAGGGACTCCCACGGTTAAAGTAGGAGGAGCGCAGCTTTGACAGGGGGAGACGGGCAAAATTAATTGTACTTGTTTGTCGCAATTGGTAGCTGTCAGTATTAATTCTGAAGTTTGAGGAATGTTTGTAATGGTATAGTTGGGTGCCGTTCCTGAAATTTGTCCTACGTTTGAAGCTAAGAGTGCCTCTTGGCTTACCGATACATTGAGGTTATAGGTATTTGTACCACATGTTTTATTCTGTATTGCAATCCAAGGCGAAACACAATCGGCTTCCCGAGTGGCTTTTGGAGTAGTCTTTTTACTAAGGCATAGGACTTGCTTTTGTTCAAATATACTTGAGGAGTTGGCATTATAAGCTCCACGTAAAAGAACAAAACATGGGTTTTCGGGTAAAGAAGTAAATATTCCTCGAATACGCTTTGTGAATGAACTGTGAGGAGTGGTAAGTTTTCCTCCGATATATTCTTGGTAATCTCCACCCGTTTGAGTAAAGCCTTGAGGGAGAAGAAGTTTTAGTGAGAATGCTTTTTGATCTTCAATTATAAAAAATGCGCTTGCTGGTATATCCAAGAGTTGTGCAGAAATTGTAATTTCTACTTCCTCACCTATCGTAATAATTTGCTTATTAGCGTGTAGAGTAAAACGAATTGGGTCTAAACTGAGAGGAAGCGATGATTTAGACAGCATTGGATGATTCCGGTACACCCAAGGTACGTGTAACGTTGGGATGATGCTTTTACCTTCAACTCGTTTGTGAGGAGTTTCAATCTTCTCTTTGCCTTGTGCCACAAATGCGGCAAGAAGTAAGAAAGTACACAGGCAAGATGCCTGAATCCAAGATTTGATAGAAGACGACATATATGGAAATACGTTTGTACTATGTAAAGAGTAGTATGTTGGTACACAATAGCCCCCACTAACCTCAATGAATGATTAATGGTTAAGGGCAAGTTAATTTAGCCCCACTAAGGGTCAACTATTGTGTTATTTTGTTCTGCAAATTGAATCTGACCCGTTGAGGAGGCATTTTTAATAAAGACTTTTCTTTTAAACGTATTGCCTCCGTTGCTAACATCGATTCCATTCCCAACTTTGGTAAACGAAGGCTGATTAAAAGTAGAATTAGCTACAAACAATCGACTACATTCGGCGATAAGAGGGGCAGAAAAAGAGCTATTGTTTATGTACAGACTACTCCCCAATACATTCAAAGCATGTCTAGTGCTACTTCCAATTTGATTAAAATTGGCGATACTTATCCATCCGTTTCCTAAGCTATTGACTGTTAGTGTTTTACCTGACACTAACTGAGTGGTGCCGCCACTTTCCCCCCATGAAACACCATTACTAGCCCCTGTCGGTATTGTTACGGTTACATTGCCTTCATAAACGGTATTATCAGCATAGGATAGTCGTAATACACCCCAGGGGTGGCTTTGCTGAAAAAAGGTGACATCGTCTTTGAAAATATCCTTTTCTTGTCCTTGAAGAATCCAATTATCTCCATAGGTATTAATAAAAGCGGCTTTTTTCATAAAAGTACTTCCCCCATGGCAAAACCCTCCAGCATAGCCTCCCGATAGCTGGTTCGATGATCCTGTTCGCTCCATTTCAACATCATACCCAAAATAACAATTCTTATAGTAGATATAATCTGCTCGAATTTTTGCGGGTCTATTGAAAGTAATTTGATCACCCAGTATAATATACGTTGTAGGAGTGGATGATCCTGGGATATTATCAACTTGTAATAAAATGGGGTTGTTGGCGGTAGAAGCATCGCCTTCAAAGGTACATTTTTGAAACTTTAGCTGGCCTCGGGTCATGGGAGTAGTTAGAGCCGTTGAAAACGAAACATTTTTCTCAAAAACTACTTGTCCTGTTGAACTACCAAATTCAACTACGCAACCATTACGATTTGTAATATTAATTTGTTTTTTAAAGGCCGTAATGTTTTGGTATCCAATTCCGATTATCCCAACTTTAGCATCGATACTTACATCATCTTGGAAGGTACCCTCAGCGATAGTAACATATGAACCCCAACTCACAGTTTCGTCTTTTATAAACATGGGTTTTTCACATTGAATCTTTCCACCATACGCACCTACTTGGATTTTTCCCTCGTAAGAGTGGGCATTGTACAAAGTCACATTGTTCTTGAACGTGGCGGTACTGGACGGATTGGTGGCTACCATTAACCAACCTGAACCAATGTTTTTAATGACTGTTGTACCCCAAAAGGTATCTCCGTATTGGTTTGAAATTCCATAAGTAGTCCAATCGCCAGTGTGACATTCTAAAGTAAAGTCACCTTCATAGGTATTTGCTCCAAGTTGAGCTCCCAAATAATTATTGGTCCCATCTCGGTTGATTTTGAGCGTAAAGGCCCCTTTAAAGGTATTGTTTTGGTAGGCACCTGTTCGGACAGCATCTATTTTGCCTCCGTTAGAGAAAATAGTCGCTCCCGTGGAGGTAAGCATCCAAACAGTCGCTGTTTTTCCGTTTAAATTGATAGACGAGCCCCAGTCTAAATGTAAATTTCCTAGATTTACATTCGTAGGCAAAATAGGTGTGTGGTTACCTGGATAAATGACAACGTCCTCATTGGGATTTGGGGCACTAGGAGACCAATTTGCTGCATTATTCCAATTGGAATCAACGGTACCTACCCAATATTTTTGAGCCATAGCCCAAGATGAGTGGAAAATAAGGAGTAAAATAATCCAATTTTTCATTCGTATCTTTATTAAAAATCGCTTTTACTTAGATTTTACGGATATAAACATTGCCGTTAACTACACGGATTTGAACAGGACGTCGACTGTTTTTTATAGTTTTTGTGACTTGTGTTTCACGACTAAAAACTACTTTGGTCTTTGCGTCTTTTATCTCCTGTGGTGTAATTGTACCTAAATCAATGAAACTTGATAGTTGAGAAAGGGTTGTGAGGTTTTTGGTTTGAATCAGGCTTATACTAAAGTTGGCAGAAAAGTTATTGGGCACCAGAAGCTCAACATCACCCTCTTGATTTTCAATAATAATAGGGTCGTTGGTATTATTATTGGTCGCAATTTGTACTGAAATTTTTCCTTTTTTAGTACTAGCTCGAATACCTGCTCCAACTGCTTTTGCATCAATGTTCCCTTCTTCAGTTCTAACCAGAGCATTCTTTTTTGTTTCAGAAATCACGATGTTTCCCTTGCGGAGCTTAAAATCACCACCCGCTGGAGCATTAGCAATGTCAAGGTCTACGTTGTCATAATCTAAGGCAAATGCCTTTGCACTACGTTTTGTGAAGAAATTTGCGGTTGTTTTAACTACAACCTTTCCATTGGGGGCTATTCCTTTGACGTCTCCGTTCACATCCTGTAAAACGATATTGCCACTTCGAGTCAAAACAAAACCTGAGGCTTCCGTATCTGTCACCAATATATCCCCTCGATCTGTGGCCAATTCTACTTTCCCTTTCCCACGGGTAAGAGTAATACCTCCTCCATCAGCATGACCTTTTATATTTCCTTCTAGGTCAGTTAGCGAGACATCGCCTATGGCAGTTTGAAACTTTAGATTTGTATTTTTAGGTACATCAATCTGGGTTGTTCCGTGAGACTTCCCTTTATCTGTTTTTTTGGTATATACTTTGGTTTCATTCTGGTTCTTTTGTTGCCTTTTCTTGATGATGGAAGCAGCTGTACCTTGAGCTTTGTTTGCAAGCTCTTTAGCCGTATTCAACAATGAAGGGGGAGAAAAATTAACAGCGCCATTAGTATAAAGTTCAACATCCAGTGTTGTGTCTGGTATACAAAAACGACTATACCCATATGAAAAATGGGAAAATAGCATATAAAACAAGTACACAAGTGTTTTTTTCATATTCGATTTATAATCATGAAATATAATTAGCCTACATTTTGAATTAATTGACGCTTGCTAAAAGACGTGTGAAGGATGATAACCTTCAAGTGTAGAAATTAATATGGCTGTTGTTGAGCTAGGCTCGTTTTGGTTATTTGAGAATTGAATTTCGTCTCAAAATTGTGCAAAAAAACATATGAATGTCAAGCGCCTATTAGAAAGATGCAAGTTAGAAGGAACTACGGGAAAAATAGCTAGCAATAATCGTGCTAACTGTTTTATATATTTACTAGATTTCCGTGAAATCTACACTTTAACCCGTGAAATCTACACAAAATGTGCGAACTAGATTAGTTGATTAACCCAAAAAATTAGGAAAAAGTAATCTATTTTAACTAGAAGATTCTTCTAAAAGTACAATTAATAACTTAGTGTTAAGGAACTACTTGAAGTACAAACAGAGGAAGTAATGGGTAGCACTCCTAATTTCTGATGGGTTATTTACAGTACCACCACCACTTTCTTTTGAACTGACTTTACGCGTTTTTGGGTGTCTTTGAGCGTAAATGTCACTGTATGTACTCCTACAGCTGGTTTAATGGGGTAATAATTGAAGTAAAGCAGATTTAGTGCTTTCTTAAAATCTGTATATGGAATACGAATTTGGTCGTTTGGACGATAGATAGCCTTGTTAAATTCAATGTTTCCATCAAATTCAGTGACCGAAAATTCAAAAATGTAGTCCGTAGCAAGAATTTCCGCACCTTGCTGTTTTACATATAACTCAAATCTTTGATATTCTGACTGACGAATTGTCTCGATTCCTGATACTGTGCGTATTTGAAAATTAAAATCAGGCAGTGATTCGAGCGCTGGGGTTAACGGAGCCACATTAAGATTTCCATCACAGCCCAAAATGAGTAGTACAAATGGTAGAAACTTGATGATTTTCATGAAATTAGAAAAAGAAAATGGAAGCCCCTAGCGCAAAATGAAATTTTTGGACATCTGAGGTAGGGAACCAAAGCGTTTCAGTAAAAACAGAAATGGTAGAAGCAACGATTAAACTCACTTTTGCCTTTCCACCAACAATTAGCCTATTTTGATTAGTCAGTTGATAAGCTGAGTTATCAAGAATACTTTTTCCTCGATTTATCAACTGATACCCTCCTACCCCCCCCAAAGTAACAAGTCCTGCTACTCCTTTCTGCTGAAATAATATTCGGCCCATTGCGAAGTGAATGGCCATTGTCTCTACTGGGACATCTTGTTTTAGAACAGCATAGTCTTTTCTTAAGTAAGCAATCCCCCATTGACGGGTTAAGCGATTCCCTATGACTTTTCCACGGTTCAATTCGATGTTAAAACCCGAATTATTTGCTGACCGTAAGCCGTCTATTTTGGCTATTGATATTTCGAGGGACCGTTGGCCTTTCAACTGCTGGCAAAATGAGGTAAGATTAAATGCCAGCCACATGAGGGCAGTCACATAGATTTTCATATACTTTTTGCTTGATTAAGTACGCTATCATCTATTTCAAAAGTCAAGTGCCGCCCGCCCCCTCTTTCATAAATTTCTATACTGATCAGTTTGTTGTCAGTAATAGATTTGATGGGTAGGGCAAACACCATTTTTCGCTCGGTTTTTGCACCAATGGTCTGAATAGATTCTGGATGTACATATAGAGGAGTCAATTCTTCATTCTGTACTGCCATCCGTTTAATTGTATGACGTTCTTTGACGAAAAATTTGATAAAATCCCATTCATAGTCGAGCTCGCTCTCATTCTGTAGTTTGATTTGTAAAAAGGTAACATCCTGCTTGCGATAAACACCCATAATCATTGCAGTACACTCGTTTTTCACCATCCCGATGCCAACGAGGAACGCACTTTTTGTATTTACTTTCTGACAAAACGATAGCAATTCATTTGTCGGAATGATACGTTTTGCCTCTTGCGTTTGATTAAAAGGGTTGATTGAACCAATCCCAAGGTGAGAAGCAACTTTCGCATCCGATTGAAGATTGTTGGCAATGTTGATGTTAAATACTTCTGGGTTTTCGTTGTAATTCACTAAAAATGAATAAAAACCGCCATCTTCGGTAATAATGGTCATGTTGGTCTCTTCGGCAAACCCTTTGATATTTGCTTTTACGCGTAAAACATTGGTGACATTTTCAGGAACGAGGGCGATTACAGCGTCGGAGCCTGCGTCAAAATCTTTAATTCGGGCAGGAAAAATGATGTGGGTTGTTTTTTGATAAGCGACTTCTATTGGATATGATCCTTTAATGGCTGCTTTGGAAATGGGTAACAAGTAGGGATTTGCCGTAACAAAAATACGAGAGGTATCGGGTAGTTGACCTAAGCAACTCCTCCCCCACCCTGCCGCAATAAGTAAAAAAATGAAGGTTTTCATAAAAGTATTAGGAACGAACACGCAGTAAAATGCGGTGATTAGATTTAATTGTAACTTTCGGCTGGGACATTTTTTGTTGGATAAGTCCACGTGCAACGTTAAAACCTGCATTGGTGGCTTGGATAGCAACTTGAGCCCCTACTTGCTGGCCTACATTGCCCTGTGGCAAAAACATATAAGGCGAGACACTCCCACTAGCCGATTGGCTTAGACTTTGCGCGATTTTTGTTTTTTCTTGCAAACTTGGAACATACAGTCCCTCTTTCCCGTCTAAATCAAATGCAATGAGATGAATCTGGTATAAACTATTTTCGACCCGAATATTAGTTACGATAATTTTTAACCGATCACCATTTACGGAGCAATTTCCTGAAATGAGACTGTTGATAGGAAGTTTTAGCTTATTTTTGCCAACGATAAGTTGCGTTTCCTGGGTAAGCCGAATCAAAATGGACATCCCATTTTCAACCGTTATTCCCTCACCTTCTCCGTGAACGACAGCAGGAATTGTTTGAGCGTCGGTATTAGGATTGGCAATACCAGTATCCATTTTTTTGCCACCTAAACCATAAAATCCGTTGCGAGCATGATTAGCCTGAATATTTATCCTTTCGGTTGATAACTTCAACTTAGTTTCACCCATTTTATCATTCAACGGTGGCGTTTGAAACATTGTATCAATATTGGGTGTTTCATATTGGTGTATCCGTTCTTTTAAACCATTTCTCCAGTTTTCTAAGTCGATACTCGTTGGCGCTTTGCCCGATACTTGCTGTTCGAGTAGCTTGTTATTAAAACGAAGTGTTTTTACTAATTCTTCATTAGCTGCCTTCGTTGTAGGGTCTTCTATCTCATTTTGAGCAGCTGCGTTTTTGTACAATGACTGGATAGTTGAGTTCTGTCTTCCAATTGTCTGACTCTGAGCCTGCTGATACATACCCAAAAGCTCCTTTTTCTGGACCTGCTTTTCAACGGTTGACACTTGAGTTGAAGTGTTTTCTCCCCAACCATCATTTTCGGGGTTAGTACCTGTAAGTTTATGGGTGTTTTGATTGGCTGTTTCGTCGAGTAAACTGCCAGATACGGTAATCCCGTTGGGGGTTGAGGCATACTTATTTTGGTGATCAAATTCCTTGAGATTGGCAGACGGCGGTTGTAAACTTAGGGGTGTCTCTGGTACAGCTGGCTCAGTGCTTACTATCCAGTCTTTTTGGTAACCTAGAAGACCAATAATGATTAAAACGGGTACTGGGATGAGCGAAAGTGCGACTATTTTTTTGCTGGCTTGCAATTGTTCACTTACTTCCCCCAGTCTTGATGGTTGGTTAGAGGTCATTATCTTACAATGTTTTCTTCGATTGGCTGACTGCTACTATATACCCTAAAGTTTCTCATTAAAAAACCATTGGGGTTTGCATCGGAACGATTAACATCCACCATTTCAACTTGGGTAATAAGGGTTCGGGTACTACGTGCAGTTGCTCGCTCTTGCACTAATTTTAGATAGGCTACCACAGGGTATGGATAATAGCGTAAATCAATGCTAACAGAGTCAATATTAACGCGTTGTGTGATGTTTGACGTTATAATTTGGTCGTAAAATCGCTGTTCTCGCAAATTATCATACAGTTTTTTTGCGCTTTCATCGCAAAGGAAAAAGGCTTTTTTAACGTTGGTTTCTATAGATGTTGGATCTGGTGAAACGGTAAAAAATAATTCATGGAAACGTGCAACGTGATGTTTGGCTTCAGCAGCGCGATTGTCCATCACATTTCCTGAAAAGGCTTCTAAGGCAACGCCCCGATTCAAAATAAAAATGCGTTTTGAAAAATTGTGGGCGTAATTTAGAGAAAGTACGACTGCTGCAAGGGCTATTGTAAGACAGCCTGCTACTACAGTAAATGTTAAGTATTTAGCGCGTTGAAATTGTTTCTCCAATTCTAATAACTCTTTCATTTTAACGGATAGATTGGGTTTTTATCATTGCCTGAAGGGTGCTACCTTGGTGATGAATATATGCCTTACTGGTTTTTTGTTGATACTCATTAAATGCCAAAAGCAACGCCACAGAAGCAATTCCAAAAGCCACAAAACAAAGGATTGTAGAGTACAGTAAGCGCTTCTGTAAAACTTGGACTAAGTTATTCTGATAATTTGCGGTATGCGGTTTCATATTTGTAGTGTTATTTTTTACGCTGTAAAATTTGGTTCCAGTTTTTAAAACGAGTGGAGGTTTGCACTTTATTGGCCATGTTTTGAACTTTATTTGATGCCCTGTCTAAAGGTGGTTTCATGCTTCGATAACCCGCTTGGGCGTAGTTGGAAATCCCTTGAGTTATGCCGCCTACGCCGCCTACTGATAAAATAAGATTGGTTGCGGCAGGTACTTGAAAATAGCCGATTAGAATAAGCAACAACAACCCTAAATAGCCATAACCTAGAAAACCGTCACCTGTGAGCGACTCGTTGGTCTGACCCGCAGGAGAGTAATTAGTAAGGTATAATTCATGAATTTTGAAACTGATGATACCATATATATTGGCTACAACAGGTAGCAAGGAGAAGTTGATGTACTTGCCAAACCATTCGGCTATATTACCCGTAAAACCATCAAATACGGCCAGTGCAATAGCAATTGGCCCTATAATTCTAAGTACAATTCGGAATAAGATAGAAATCAAATACAATACTCCTTCGGCGATGTTACAAATTGCAACCAAGAGATTTTGGAACATTTCTTGTAATGCAATGTCGATTTTTGCGGCGGTGTAATCGGCAATTGTAGAGAATTTTAGACCCAGTGACTTGAAAGTCTCAGACCATGATTCATCACCTCCTGAGTCATTTTCAGTCTGTTGTTCTTGGAAAATTTTTAACTTATCCTCTACGGCCTTTTCGCGTTGTTTGATGATGTAGGCGATGCGCTCAGTGGTAGAGTTACCATTTTGAGTAACTGCCGATACCAGACTATCAGCTCCAGCATCAATGGCGTTGGTTATTCGCCCCAATGAACCAATCAGTAATGCAATGGCAAATGGCCTTAAAAGGGGAAAAAAATCAATGGGTTCGTTGCGACTGATTTGGCCAACAAGCCTTGAGGCGATGTAAAGCATCGCGCCCGCTCCTGCAATTACTCTGGCGTAATTTTCAAAAATCTGAATCGTCCCTTTTTGAGTTGAATTGATTAGCTCTTGATAAAGTTGGGTACGAATAATTTCTACAAAAGACTCGTTCATAGTGAGTTATATAATGCCATACTTTCGTTGCAAGTTGGCTCTTATTTCTTTTAGTATTTTTTCACGTTCTATTTCCATTGCTGCATTGACCCGGGCTTTACATCCTTCACTGTTGTCGCAGTTTTTGAGGAGGGGCTCAAACATATCAACTATGTCGGCATTGATAATGGATTCTGCAATACGTAGTTCGCTCTGGTAAGCTGTCATGCGTTCAGCCACTTTCTTTGCTTCTTCATTGCCCTGTACGCTAGTGTCTCCCAAACCTGAGTCAATGACGTCATAGTTGCTTGCGTGGATTCCTGAGATTGGTATTCCAAAATTTCCCGAGGTCAGCCCGTTGTGATACGTAGATCCGTTGAGCGCCAATCCATAGAGTTTGGCAGTTGCAATTCGGTCCTGGTTAGTCCTTGCACGGCTGATAGAGGATTTACGAATACTTCCATAAAATTCATTCATCACTGCCCGAAAACCATTCACTTTCTGGTACATGTCTTCCAGCCATTGCATTCGTTCTGCATCAGTCATTTTAGCATGGCGTTGGATGAGTGCATTGGAAGCAGCAATCATAATCGAGCTTCCCTCGTTGTTTATTTTTTGAAACCCTGCCAAAACACGCCCATATTCTCTGGGATGAATGTGTTTATCTTGTGAAATGACTGCGGCCATTTTATTCATGTCTGACATTGCACCTTGGACGTTCCCAACGAGTTCTCGCCCGCGATTGAATTGTTGTACAGCAGAGGCGACTTCCATTAGCTTCTTGACATTCCCCACTAATTCTTTGAAACTGGGGTCTTGAAGTAGCTTGATGGCCGTGGTGATGCCTGTATGAATGGGGTCAGAGACTACAAATTGCGCTTGCGTCCCCGCAGAAATAAAAAGGCTTATTGCAAGCCCTAACAACGGTTTTTTCATAGATGTTCGTTAAAAATTCTTAGTTAAATCGTTCCCCTCTCGCCCAGGCTTTGATGCCTGCTTCCGTGTTTCCGTGATAGCGATGAAGGGTTAAATCAGCTATTTCTTCTACTTCTCGCTTTTCGGTAGTAAAAGTAGCGTAGGCCGTTTTAGACATTTCAACCCCATAAACTTTCGTGTAATCGCCAATCAATAATGCCATTTCTTTGTATTTGGGGCGATTTGAGTCGTTCATTCGATTGATGCTCAAAATGATGTTGGCCTGTTTTTCGGATAGGCCAAGGGTTTGCATAATATCATCAAAACGCTTTTCGTAGTTTGATTGGTCAAATAAAAATTTGATGGGAGAGTTGTTGATAATTGCATCTTTAACAAAGGCGTTTTCTACCAAATCGTCCACTTCTTGGGTAACTACTCCCAACGAACCATAGTGTTTTCTTACTGTCTTTGAACACCATTTCAAGAAGGTTGCAAAGTTGTCTTTGGCTAAAGCCTTCCATGCCTCCTCAATCACCAACATTTTTAAGACCCCTCTGACGGTAAATAGTTTACGAACGTAGTTGTTCATAATCATAATGGTAGTAACTGGAAACAAAACGGGGTGGTCTTTGATGTTGTCTAATTCATAGACCACAAAGGGGAGTTCCATCAGGTCAATGTTCTGGCGTGAATTGAGCAAATACTCGTATTTTCCGCCTTGGGCGTAAGGACGTAATACGTAGAGGAAGTTCTGTAAATCAAACTCAATGTTAGCCCGCCCTTGATTTTGGGTGAAAATTTTAGGGTATACCTGCTGGGTATAATCATAAAAGGTGTTGAAACAGGGAAAATGTTTACGGCCTCCCTCCCACTCTTTTCTTAGAAATCCAAAATAATTGGAAACGATGTCAGAAATGGTGATTTCTTCTGATTTGGTAGTCAGCTCATTGTCTTTTTTCCAAAGTGCTTCCAATAAATTGGCAATTGATTCTTCTGTCTCGGCATCTGGATGCAACCCTTTGACGTAGAAAGGATTAAAACTGAGTGGGTTGCTTTCTTCATAAGTAATATAACGCCCGCCTAGGGTATCACAAAGGCGACGATAACTGTGGCCAACATCCACAATGCTGATGTGTACGCCATGAGAACGCAAGTAATAAAACAAGGCATTCATCCCAAATGATTTACCCGAACCAGATGGCCCTACCACCATAAAATTACGGTTGTTAATGAGTCCCTTTTCCATGGGTTTGAAAAAAGGGTCAACCATTATCGGTTTGCCGAAGCGGTCAGTGAGCCGTACTCCATTGGGGGTAAATACTGTATCTTGATAATTGCCTTCCATATTCCATAAGCAAACGGCTTCTTCAGAAAAACACAGTACCAGATTGTCTAACCCAATCTCGGCAGCATTGCTAGGAATGCACGACCAGAAAAGGGTTTCGGCATCCCAATTGGCAATGCGGGGACGAAAACCCATTCGAGAAATAGCAGATGCGGTTTGGGACCGATATTCTTCCAGTTTTTCTTTATTTTCGTGCCAGGTTAGTACATTGTAGTGAACTCTCACTGGGCGGCGGCCTTCTGCTTTCATTTCTTCAATAAAGGCGTCTTTGGCCTCGAAGGCAACCATATTCTCTTTTGACCAAGCTGAGAAACTATTGTGTCTGCGCATTTCTGCGGTTAGTTTATTGCTTAAATGGTCTGAATCTTCGAGATAAAATACTTGGTTGTAGATATGATTGCATCCAAGCATAAGCCCCAGTTGCGACCCAAGAGAGGTAGGAAATTTAGTAGAATCTGTGGAGTATTTCTCCAGAATTTGTGCATTACTGAGTGTATTTGGAAAGTCTTCTAAATCGGCAAGGGTAAAAGTCTGGGTATATTTGCCCCCTACCCTGAGCTCATCTTTCATTTGAAGATCCTGTAAAGTTGTGTCCGTCAATGAAAGTGTGAAATATTGTTGAAAAATTCCCGACTCAGTTTCACTACCTAACCAATCAACGGGTCTCATTATGTCGCACTTGATTTTTGCAGTGGATTCTAATATGGATGAAAATTGGATAACGGTATCCAAAAACTCTTTCCAAAACTTAGCGTCTAAGGCATCTTTTGGCACATAATGATTCTTTAGCAATGACGAGTTGAGGCTTTTTCTACGGGTAATTTCTTGGGTAGGTCGAGTGATAAAAACATACGAACGTTGCTCAATATACGTCCTTTCTAAAAAGTGTAACTCATTTTCATAAGCTAGGTAATTGTTATTGGCAATGTAGGCTCTTGTATCATCGCTTAATTGATGATGTTGTTCCAAAAACCAGTCTTGTTTGTGTACAACATACCCATTTGGTAACGTAGCCAATGCTCTGACAAAGGTTGTATGTAGTGTATCATAGTCTGCATCTGAAGGGGTAAAAACTTCGGGGAGGTTCAACCTAAAACCAATCGTTAAGTCCGCATTTTTGGAAACCACCACGTTTGTGGATTCATCTACGGCCAAAATTGGGAAAATATGCTCAATATTTTTGATTCTGCTTTTGGTCATTTTTTAGTGGCAAGTTTCAATACGGCTTTTACAGGAACAATTTTATGAAAAGGCATTTTTTGATGGATAAAATGAGGTTTTCGCTCTTGAACGGGCTGTTTTTCCATCCCCCATCGGCCATATTTTTTACTCAGGTGAAAAGCAGCGCTAATCGTAGCACTTAATAAAAGCAACAGTAACAAAAAAACGACGATGGAGGGGATACCTATAATGACCAAAATGAGGCAGCTAAAAATACTGCCAACTCCTCCTATGGCGCCAAGGTAAAAGTATTTGCCCCGCAAGCCCTTGAACTCTATTTCATGGTCAACTCCTTTGAAAATAATAAATTCTTTCATGTGGCTACGCCCATTTGCTAAAGGTAAGGTTGATAATGTAACCGATGAGAAACAAAAACATGAGTGACCCCAGCCATTTTAAGGCAAATTCATATACATCATCGTCACCATTTTGAATTTTTATAAAAACGCGTATCATACCAATAATGGCAAACACAATGCCTAGATAAACGCTTGCTTGATACACCTCAGGAGCGGCATCTCGTATAACCCCAGCGGCATTGTCAGAGCCAACGTAACCATAGGGGCTTTTGATGCCGAAATCGACGAGTTCTACTAAGCCATAGGAAGTAGCTAGTGCTCCAAACCAATGAATCAGGCTGCTTTCAACACCATCTTGACCTTGGTTCCATCGTTGAAAGATTCGACCCCCACCAATAACTGCCGCAATGGAGAGAAGTGCCACACATATCAATCTAACTTCGTCGTAAATTCCATTGAGGGCATTCATCGAGACATGATTTTATCATTGAGACTTGGATCAAAAACACCTTGTGAGTTGACAATCGCTTGGATAATTCCTCCTAAAATAAGAACAGCAATAATAGCGGCTAACCATCGAGCGATCATTGACAATATCTCATCACTGCCATTCATTTGCCAATGATTATAAATTCTAAATCCCCCTACCAATGCCAATAACCCACAAACGGTGTAACTAAAGGTGGATACACTTCCAATCATGCCAATCAATGGTTCCGTAATAAGGTGGTCAATCTGGGTGTTGGTCGTATGTCCACTTCCGTTGCCCACAATATCGAGAAAAATCATTTTCATTTTAGAAGAAGACTGCTTGAAGAATAGCGGCAATGGCTAATAAAAACAAGACAGCCCCAAACCAGCCAACGGCGTGTTTCTGAACCTCTTGGTCTCCGTTTTGCCATTTGTTATAAACCCGAAAACCACCTACGAGCCCAACGATTGCCGCGACGACGTAAATGAGTGTGGTAACTGGTTCAAAATACCCTTTTACGTCATTGGTCGCCTGAGACAAAGCCTGTGCTCCTGCTTGAATGCCCCGATTTTGAGAATAGGCGAATGATGAACATAAGCTCAGGGTCAGCCAAATTGCGTGTTTTTTGCTTGAAAATTTAGAAAGCATAATTTGATGGTTAAAAAACTAATTATCGGATATGTAGGGTTGAAAACCCACTCGTTCATAAATGGCCTGTGTTGATTCTGGCAAATTTGCAATAGCCGTCATATAGTCACAGCCAAGGTCTTTTTGCATTTCACAAACTAGCTCATGCGTGCTTAAAAGTTCTTCTAAGAGTGCGTTATGATTGATTTCGTCTGTTAAAAGGTCTTGGCTTTCATTGTCATTGAAGTTATCATTGATAAAGTCTCCACTTCTCCCCTCCTCGTCCAACTCTGTGAATGGCCATTGACTATCTTTGAAATCTAACTCTGCAATTGTCTCAAATTCTTCACTTATTAGCTCAACGGGTGACTCAATTTGATTGGCTAGGAGGGTTTGAAACGCCTCGTTTGATGTATCAATCGAATCTACAGTGGGTGTTGATACGTTACTTTTGCCTATTTCAGGGATTGAACCAAAAAAATCAGTCTCTATAATTTCAGGTGTCAGGTTAGGTACTACAGCTGGGGATTTGACCGAAGGGCTTTTGAGGGATATAAATTCTATATCTCCCCTTTGTGGTTTTGCCTTCGTGGGGGATTTGGAGTGAAATAAGAATACACTCCCTGACCATACCACCACGAAAATTAAGCAATACAAGGTGTACTGACCTAATGTAATATATACTAAAATTAGGGTGAACATAAATGTTGGCAAATCAATAAAGATGCAAATTAAATTTAATATAATTTAAAATACAAATTTATTAATATTTAATTATTTGCTATTTTTGCCAAGCTAAAATGCTTCATTAACCGTTATTGGAACGTAGATAAGTCTTTTATTAGCGTGGTAAAAGCAGTGAACGCCGACAACCATTTTTGTTTTTTCTGTAGGCTTTAGCACCATAAATGTTCCTTGAGGAGTTGTGGTAGTTTGTGCTGTTTTCATTAGTTGAGCGTATTGTTTGTAAGTAGGATATTGGTCAATTAGGCGCAGGATGGTTTGATATTGGGTCAAATTGGTAAAATATATCCAGCCGAAAATAATGAGCAGGGGCAGACTTATGCCAGTTATCCCGAATTTACCAAGCGCGTACCAAAAAGCTTGACGGTCGTTTTCAAAGCGGATGACCTTGGCTTGTTCTTTGATACTTTCAGTAACAGATTGTATGGTGTTGTTATTTTTTATTCCCATTTGTTCGATTTCACAAAGAATAGATGTGACCGTTTCGTCAAGCCTAATCCCATATTTCTGTTGGTAATGACCCTGCAAGCGTGTCATCTGCTCCGAGGTAATTGGTTTCATAACTTTGCCAATTCGTTTTTTAATTTCATTGCAGTTATGAAATCATATCGTTCTAACCCATGCCCTAGCTGTACCATTTTTAAAATTTGGTTTCCTACTTGGGTGCTGGTATCTATATCGCCAAAAAAATTAACTTGTAGTTGATGCTGAGTGGCATACGACTGAATTTCAGAAATGAGTTGGGGGTGTTTGTAAAAGCTATATTGATTGACCCAAATGCAAATTGGAAAGGTATTGCCAATAATTTGCTGCATCTGCTGAAGGTACTGCGTACAGGCGAAATAGGAAGTATTTCCCGCAATCACAACGTCAAAGATAAATTGGCAATGTAAGTGTTGGGCTAGTTCGTAAAGCTGTTCCGTACTAAAATCAACGGAGAATAAGGCAGGGATTTGTTCGCTCTCTGGCGCGCCAAAGTCTAAATAGCAATTCTCAAAAGGAAGTTGGCTCAAGTCTGTTAATGAAAATAAAAGTTTGTCACGGGTTATTTTCTGGCGTTCGTCCAGCATAGAAAGAGCGGCAACCCTTCCAGTACCGCTCAGAAAAGAAAGCTGACGAGAGGACGTCTGTGTGGAAGCATCAACGTCCACGAAATATGCCCCAGGCTGTGATTGGTGTTTGAGCGCCAATAGATAGACTAAAAAAGATTTCCCAACGCCTCCTTTGGCTTGTAGGATAAAGTGAAACTGTTTCATCGTGTTTATAGGAATTTGAGATTTGTTTTTGTCGAATGCTCGTCAGTATGATTTGGGTCAGAAAATGAGAAGTCGGTTTTTGCTTGGTTGTCATTGACTGGCTTTGGAGATGGTAGAGGAGCTTGTATTTTGGCCTGGATATGGGGTTCTACTGAAAGCGTAGCGGCAAGAATAACCATTCGGTGTTTTTGTGTACGAATCCGTTCAATGATTTTTGCACTTATAGTAATACCAAGGTCCGCAGTTATTTTATCGGCCACATATCGAGACGAATAAGCAGAGATGATATATGGGCGATAGAAAGCATACAACATAACATTGCGTTTTCTGACCTTTGACAACACGGCGTCACAGAGGTCTTTTTTGCTGATAAAGTGTGTTTCCGAAGGTGGCATACAGGGGCAAAGAAAGAAGGACAGTTCGTGAATTCAAAAGGAGATTAGCGGGGATAAAAGGAGATTATGGGAGATTAAAGAGAAAGCGAAGCGTTAGCAAGCCATGACTTTGTCCTGACAAAAAATTTACAAATTTTTCGCCAAAGTCGTTGAATGACGCAAGCTATTGAGGAAAATGAAACCACTAAAAGACGAAAAGATAGAACTACGCTTAACAGGGGAGGAAAAGACGTTAATCGAAAATAAGGCACGAAAGGCGGGAGTTTCTGTCAGTGAATATATGAGACAGGTGGCATTAGGGATTGAAGTTACCCAAGCCTTCACTGAAGAACAGCACCGAATTATTGTTGGCGTAGCCAATAACCTCAACCAGCTAACCCGCTTTGCGCATGCTGGAAAATTGAACATAGGTAAAATCAATAAAATCTTGGATACCCTATTCGAGGGCTTAACATGATAGCAAAGACGGTACTTGGTAGTAGTTTTTTGGGAGCAATTATGTATGGAGCAGCAGAGAAACAACCAAAGAAAAAAGCTAAGCTCATTGATAGCCATAATGTAATGGGAACAACCGCCGAACATTTTGCACTACAAATGCAAAGTTTAGCCAATAGGAGCAAGTGCAAAAATGCTGTATGGCATACTTCGTTGAGCTGGCGCGAGAATGAAGCCATTGATGAGGAAAAAATGCGCAAAGCGGCTCGGTTGTATTGTGAGGGAATTGGTGCAAATCTAGACCAATATCAAGTGGTTGTTTACCAGCACTTTGACCAAAGACATCCCCATATTCATATTTATTTGAATCGTGTTCCGATTGGTGGCGGAGCTGCATTAGATTCAAGTCATAATTATGCGCGTAATGTAAAGGTGTGTCGAGACATTGAAAGAAACTTAAATTTTCAGCCTTTACCAGCGCAAAGAACAAGCCTTTCTGACCATTTACCCCCCAAAATGCAAGCTCGTCAAAAAGTGAAAGCGGCCCTAACGTCTCTATTGATTGCTAAAAAAATCAATAACATTGATAAGCTCAGTGAGGAGTTGACCAGCCTTGGGATTGAGAGCCGTTTCAAGTACGATCGTAATGATAAATTAGTTGGCTGTAGTTTTCGGGTCAACGAAGTGGCCATCAAAGGAACCGAAGTAGGTTTTAAAGCAAAGCAAATTGAAGAACTTTTAAGTCGTAACAGCATTGGTTTATTAAAGACACATAAGGATATCCTGCCTAAAAATGAAGCATTACCTTTTGAGCCAGGTTATTTGGTTGTTAGGGCATCTGTCAATGAAATCAAGGCCGACTTGTCTAAAATAGAAAAATCTCTTTGGCAAGCTCAAATGCAGTTGCGTCAAATAAAGCAAAATGCAAAAACAATAAGTCATAAAAAGCCAGTAAAAAAGTTTAAAAAAATGTAATAAAATACATACAAATAGCGCTTATTTTGAGTTATTTTGTGAAGCAAATATTACAAAAATCTTCTATGCTAACTCAAGAAAACCTGATTAATTTTTTGAGGCATAACCCTGCCTTAACCGTTTCCACGCTTGAAAAAGAAGCCTCTATTCCAAAAGGAACGATAGCTCAAACCTTGGCGGGGACTCGCAACCTCAGTGAAAAACATCTTGTTGCTTTATTCCCCATCTTATCAAAATATGGGTATTCTGACAGCCTTTATGAAAAAGCCAGGGTGATTTCGATTATCAACCACAAAGGCGGAGTTGGAAAAACGACCACCACTTCTTCTTTGGGAGAAGCATTGGCTAGGCGCGGATTCAAGGTTCTCCTGATTGACTTAGACCCGCAAGGCAACCTAAGCCAGATTTTGGGTATTGATGCTCCCGAGAGCCAAGTGGCCCAAGCACTTTTGAACCACGCTATTCCATTGCCCATTGTTGAAATTTCTGAAAACCTGTATTTATCTCCTTCAGATATTGAGTTGGCCGATGCCGAAATCCAATTGATTTTGAGTGTGGGAGGGGATTTAAGGTTAAAGAACAAATTGCAGCCAATCTTGAGTACCTTTGATTATGTGTTGATTGATTGTCCCCCTTCGTTGAATAAGCTTACCATTTCGGCTATGAATGCTTCAAATAGCTGTCTCATTACGCTTTTGCCCGAAATGTCGGCGGTAAAAGGGTTGAACTCGTTATTGCAGCGGGTGATGGAAGTAAAAACAAACCTAAACGCAGAGCTTGTGGTTGATGGGATTGTTTTTACAATGGTTAAGAAAAATAGTGTTCACGAAGGTATCAAAGAAAATGTCAAGAGTAGTGTGCCATTTCGAGTATTTAATACAGAAATCAAACACTTGGTAGATTTTCAGAAATCACAGATTTTACAAAGCCCCATCGCCAAATTTTCGGACAACTCAGAAGCTGCCAAAAACTACCGAGATTTTTGTGATGAATTTATTCAATACCTACAAGTTGTAAAATAACAAACATGGCCAAGATAGATATTAAAGCAGCAATAAGCCAAAAAACGCAGCAATCGCTCAACAATAGTTACATTAGCTCTGAGCAAATCAAACAGAGTATTGTAGTTTTAGAAGAGCTAAGGAGCTTTATTCCATCCCCAACTAATGAAGAACTGACTCAGTTGGAAGCGAACATTGTAAAAAATGGTTGCAAAGATGCTCTTTTACTTTGGGAAACCACGCAGCGGGTAATTGACGAGAATTCCCTGACCCCTGAAGCGCCCGTTTATATTCTGGTAGATGGACACAATCGTTTCAAAATATGTAGAGAAAGGGGAATCAATTTTAACGTTCAGGTCATGCGTTTTGAATCCTTGAAAGAGGTCAAAGATTACATGATTGATTTGCAGTTGGGGCGGCGCAACCTGACACCGCAACAGGCTTCTTATTTTAGAGGACTACGGTATAATATTGAGAAGGCTGAAAAAGGGAAATATGATCGAAAAGATTATAAATCTCAAAATGAGACTTATTCTGAAACGGAAGAGGGAAAAGATAAGTTTCATTCTGATACTTTTGTTCAAGTATCTGAAAATAAGGGTTCTACTTCGGAGAAGTTAGCACAGGAATATAAAGTGAGTCGTGCTACGATAATGCGAGATGCAGAATTTGCAGCAGGTCTTGATCAACTGCAACCTACGCTGAAACAAGCAGTTTTGAATGGCGAAATTAAGATTGGGAAAACCGATATTCAAAAACTGGCTAAACGGAAGGAAAAAGACTTAGTTGAGAATGTAGAAGAGTTAGAAAATGTTCTTTCGGGAGATGATGAGCCGAAAGTAATTGATAAATCCCGCAATTCTGTTCAGAAACAGTTGACAGTTACAATGACCAAAATATTGAAGGCTCCTAAAATTTCGATAAAGGATTTGGAGCGTTTGATTGAAGTCGCCACAGAATTGAAAAAGATACTTTAGAACAGAGGGGTAGGAGGGAAGCTTTAAATGAATAGGTTTTAATCTACGCACACTGATTGGTTCCGATTAGCAACGCATCGGAACCAATCAGCTTCTTCATCCCACTTAACAGAGTGAAATATATCCTCTGAGCTTATACCTCGCCACAAGTAAACATAATGGGTTACATAAAGTTTTTTAAGTGTCTGATAATGAGAGGTATACCTTGATTTGTGTCCGTTTTTGTTGTACCTTTATATTATCAAACAAGGAGGAACAAACACCAAATTTGAGGACTGATACCCGACAGTCGTTTTAGTTCGGGCAAATCTTTTCTTTTAAAACTCACTTATTATGTTTTCCAAATCAAAAAATGTAGCCGAATTGGCTGCCCAGACTTCTCATGTCCAAATTTTAAATCCTGATTTCGGCGATGAAATTCTTTACATTGAAGGACAACCCCGTGATTATCGCTTTGATGCCCGTAATGGTACGTTTAAATTAGGGGAAGAAGAGATTTTGACAGACCATAATGGTCAACCATTGAAATCGTTTACTTTTCAGCCATTGGCGTGGCGTATTTTTACGGATACCCTATTTGGCAGAGAAAGGGAAGAAACTTGGGCGGAAATTTTTTTCGTGGATAGTGAAAACTGCTTGTCGGTCATTATGTTCAATAACAGTTCGGTGAAAGAGCTTCAAAAACTGATACAACCGCTTTTTTATAAGCGTAAAAAACTATCAGAAGTAGTGTTGACCATGACGCCTGAATCGCATGAAAATACCAAAATCAAGCCCAAAGCCACCTATTTTATTGCTAAATTTAAAATGGAAGATGCCATGCCTGAACGCATTGAAGCCTTTGGGCAATATGCAGACTGTAATCGTATTTACCGATTAGATACCCTAACCAACGGCGCTATTTACCATTTTGTAGCGGATTGTTTCTATAATGCCTTAGCCGAGCAAGAAAAAGAAGAACCTATTATCGAAGAGTTCAAACAAGCAGCATAGACAAATAAAAATGAGGGGGTAAAGTAAGACCCTCTCATTTTTAAACCTTCTATATCTTTCTAAATTACCATAAGAACATGAAAATGCCCGTAATATTTCAATCAAGTTGGGATGTCGTAGAAAAACCTATATATTCTAACAATCAACTAGTTAATGGCTACAAGGCCATTTTTAGAAGTGATAACAACTATCTACTTAACGTCTGTAAAGATTCATATACCCCTACTTCCAACGAACGATTTATGGAGGTAGTCCAAAAAATGAATGACATCACAGGGTTTCCTATCAAGTGTTTTGATGAATTTGACGGAGGCAAAAAAGTATTGGCCTTTTTACAATGCACCGAACCGATTCAAGTAGGAGGACATAGTTTTGAAGACTACTTAATGATTGGCAACAGCCATGATAGCAGTACTGGTTTTTTTATGGGAAATTCAAATATGATGATTCGGTGTAAAAATCGGTTTTCAAAGGTATTCCGTCAGTTAAAAGTCCATCACACCAAGAACCACGACACTAAGATAAATCAGTTACTACGCTATTTTGAAACGTTTATGGAGGAGCGTACAAAACTGTTTGACCAATTTGAACGCTTGGGTAATGTACAAATTGATGAAAGTATTAAGTCTGCTTTAACCGAACGATTAACGCGTATGACGCATGAGGAAAAGTTGGGGAAAACAGAACTTTCAACCCGCAAAACCAATGTAATCAATGCCATGAACTACTCAATAGAACGAGAGTGTGCAGACCTAGGAGACAATCTATTTGGGTTATTAAATGGCATAACCCACTACACTACGCACATTAAAAAGCCAAAAGAAGCCGTGTTTGGTAATGCGGTAGGTAGTTTAGCCCGCATGAATGAAGACGCTTTTCGGTTTTGCCTTGAAATAGCCTAAAAATGAAACAGACTTTGAGGACTAAGCAAAACACCCAATTTATACCTTTATAAACCACTAAATTTAATCAAAAATGAGCATTGTTCCATTTCTAAGCGATACCCAGTACCGCCAACTTCCCCGCATAGCCAATTCGGATTTAAGTGAATTTCGTGATCACCTGTTTGGTTTAAAGAGTTTCAAACCTGAAAAAGCTTTTGCTTTTGGAAGCACATTACATGAACTGATTTTAGAACCTAAGAAACAGACGGTTATTCCCGAAGATATGGATGCGGATTTGCTCAATATTTTAAAAGAAAAAGTGCTAAGGAATCGTTTTTGCAGTTGGCTAAGGCAGTTTGCAAGAAAAGAAAGTGTCTGCCTATTTACCAATCCAGCGACAGGCTTACCTTGCAAATCAAAGCTAGATTTGGTATATAAGAAAAGTTTGGTAGTTGATTTAAAAACAACCAGCCAGCGCACATACGCCGCTTTTGTAAAAAGTTGCCATACATACGATTACGACCGCCAAGCTGCGTATTATCTGGATGGAGTAGGAGGGAAGCGATTTGTTTTTGTCGGTATTCAGAAAATACATCCGTACGATTTGTTTATCTATGAACCGAGTCGGGAGTTTATAGCAGAAGGCAGAAATAAATATGAATGTCTTTTGGAAGCATGGCAAGAAGTTGGTTTTATACCCAGTAGTTGGCAAAGGACTGAATCCAAACAACCATTTTTACAAGCTGCTTAAAGAGAGGGTAGGAGGGAACTTCCTACCCAAGTGAAAAAGAACAGAGGGGAGGAATAAGGCCCAATACATAAAAAACTGGACATAAAAACACATTTTTTTCTTACAACTCTCTCCACAAATAAAAACGACACCAAAAAGTATTGGTGCCGTTCTAGTCATAGGGGTCAAAATAATTACGTTATCGTATTTTGAATCAAGGTACTTTTATCACCTTGAGAATTACTTCTTTTGCTTCTTTCTTTACGTTAAAAAAATAGACCCCGCTTTGCAATGCGCCCACTGCAAAATCTTCTTGGTGCGAATGGGTTTGAGGGACAAAGCTTCGGGTGAAGACCTCGCGCCCCAGCGCATCGTTTAATGTAGCTTGCACTTTTTGGCTTTTACTATTTTGTACTTTTAATCGTAAAACATTCGAAACGGGGTTAGGGAAAACCGAAGCGAAGGCATCATTATCGGTTATGCGTTGTCCGTTGTCCGAATCACTTACCAATTTGTCATTTGATGACCTTGCAGCGCCGACACCTACGCCCTCTCTCGATTGGATTCTAAACCAATACTCTTGATAGGCGAGTACATTCCCTTGTGGTTTGCGGGTCGAGGGGAATATACTTCCCCAGCCTTTCTGATCCCAATACCGAATACTCAGTTTATATAAGCCTTTGGGTAGTCCCGCGTCATAGGCATTTCCTCCATTGCCATTGTCCGTAAAAAAGCCGTAGGCTGGATGATTTTGAGCATACAATTCGGTAAAACCGTCTCGGTTGGCATACATAAAATAGGGCGCATTATTTTCGTGCGTATTAAACGATTGAGGAACCCCTGTTTCTGGTGTTACCAGCATATCAAAGGTCAAAGAACCACTGGTTCCAAAGGCGCACGCATCGACATAAATTGTCCAATATCTAGGTGCAATTTTGTTCAAGAATTCTGAATAAAACAGTGTTGGGTTTGTTTGGCTACTCAATTCCAGTGCTGGACCATTATCTGGAGTTATAAATTGACTAATCCATGCGGTACGGTCATTGGTTTTAATCGCGGATTTGCTTTGACCGATGTTTATCAATGTGACTTCAAAACCTTTCCATGTAACGGATTTAGGCTTACTTGCTGGGCTTTGACACCCATTGGGTGCTTTACAGTAGGCCCAGTAAGCCTGAGTCGTTATGTTGGCAAAAGACACTTTAAAACTGTTGCCTTCTATACCCGTGTTCCAAACCGTACTACTTCCACTTGGGCAGTTGGCCGTCAATGTTACTTCAACTCCTGTGCAAACGATATCGGCACTGGATGTAACTAGGGGAGGAGTAATGACAGGGATAATTGCGTACGTTGCCACGTTACTTTTCTCGCTTAAACAACCCGTTTCCGACTGACAACGGGCATAAAACGACATGGTTTCAGTAGGAGTAGTTTGTGGCAAATTAGGCAATGCTACGTTTGTTGAGGCATTGTACCAAACTGTCTTAAAGTTTCCACAAGAAGATGTTCCCGAAAAAGCCATCGGGGTACCGCATCCATTTTCGGGAGTAATGCTAATTGTTGGTGCCAAAGGGACAGCTGACATTTTTAGGCTCATCACTCCCGAATCTGTTTCAACACAAGAAGAGGTACCATCCGATTTACGACAACGAACACGATAATTATGCGTTTGGTTGTCGAATAATGCCGTAGGAATAACTGAGCCATAATTACCCCCATCTACAGAGTAAAGAAGAACTTCACCTACCCCGCAAGAGCCGTTAAAGCTTAACAAACTACCCTCAGTACTACAAATCGTTTTTGATTCACCTGGTAAAACTGTAACCCCGTTGGCTAACAACGACACATTTTGCGGTGTACTTGCTCGATAATTTATCGTTACAGACAAAGGTTCGGTATAGGTAATGGCACAATCAGGGTCACAGGCTGCTTGGTAACGGTAGGATTGGTTGTTGGATACTTGAGAAACAGGGACAATAGATGACCAGTCACTCCATGCACCGTTACCCACTTGAGTTCGCCAAACAGGGGAGCCTACAACACATGAATTGAAAACTGAAAATTGCAAACTATTAACTGGGTTTGCATCAATATCACAAAACGTTTGGATATTTCCTTCATTAACAATGACTTGTTGAGTGGTGAGAAAAATAGTTGGCTTAGTTAGAACCGTAACTGTTACAATCCCACTTTGGCTTTGACTACAGCCAAAGTTATCGCTGATACTCACTAGTGTATACGTAAACACTCCTGCTTGGGTAGTTGCAGCATTAATGCTGGCCGTGTTGCTACTTTGAGTAGTTATGGTTTGAGTAGCCCCTCCGTTTAACTTATAAGCAAACGTATAGGGTACTGAGGCCGAAGCCCCCGTAAATTGAATAACGGGCATAGGAGCATTGAGGCAGACAATTGTTGTTCCTTGGATACTAGCAGTTGGAAGTGGACGAACGACAACCACTCCTGAAAGTGGGAGGGAAACGCATTGATTTCCGTTTTTAACCGTCAAGGTAAAACTTATTGAATTTCCTGATGCAGGAGCCGATAGTTGGACTGAAATAGTTCCAGACGTTAAACTTTGGTTAGTTGCTGCCACAATTCCTACTCCAGAAACCGAATAAGTAACAGGCGAAAAAGTAGTTGCCGTGTACGGAATGATAAATGAAGTTGCACCCGCACAAATGGCAGGAATAGCCCCGAGGGTAATTGTTGGGGGATTGGGGTCGGTAAGCATTTGGACGGCCGACTCAACACCTGTACAATTATTGTTTGCGATTGAAAAACCACTGTATGCGCCAGTGCTTAATCCACCTAACGTAAACTTATTGGACAAAACAGTTATTGTTTTAGGACTTCCTGTTCCTGTGTAGGTAAGCTGGTAATCGCCATCAGGTAAATTAGTTGTAGTAAAGGCAATTTTTCCGTTCGTACCCGCGCAAGAGGTTGGCGAAGTGGCCGCCCCTGCCACTAAAGTAGGCATTGGATTGACCTTTACCAGCGCCGAACCACTAATGGAAGTCGCTGTACAATTGGCATCGCTTACGCTCGTGACTGTATATGTCCCTGCCGTTGCGCCCACAATGGTGTAAGGGCTGCTTGTAATGCCCGTTCTCGACGTGGATGTTGTTCCGTTTGAATAAACTAAATCCCATGGGCCAGTCTCAGTTAAAGCAATAGAAACATTAGGAAGTGGTTCGGTGGAGCAAACCGTTCCGCCACCACTGACCACCGATGTGGGTAATGTATTCACTGTGATAGTAGGGGTAGTGCTACTACATCCTGTTGCCGTTTCGGTAAACGAAAATTTAGCATTTCCACTCGCAATTGCTGATACCAGCCCTGCATTTGTGACAGAGGCTTTAGACTCATCGCTGCTTATCCAAGCCCCGTCAGTGTTAGGCAATAATGTTAGCGTACCACCGACGCAGACCGTCGTTCCAGAAACGTTAATCGAGGGCAGGGATTTAACAGTGACCGTAGCCGAGGCCGAAAGATTCAACGTACAACTACCGCCATTGACTGATACCAAGTTGAGCGTTTGGTTCGCAGTAACACCCGAAACTGTCACAGTCGCAGTGCCTCCCGTGAGGGTGGTGGTAGCATTGGAACCACCGTTGATGTTGTACGTAATAACCGCGCCGCTAGTCCCTGTGAGGGTAAAAACAGCATCGTTACCCGCACAAATAGCTGAATTTGTCCCACTAATGGTAGCGGTAGCGGCACATGAGCTCGAACCTGAAACCGCGAAATCGTACACTGCTTCGTTACAGTCGTCGTTGTTGACCGTGATGGTTGCTGATTGAGCTCCAGTGGCAGTAGGGGTAAAGGTAACGGTAAAAGTAGCAGATGCGTTTACCGCTAATGGGCTGGCGGTACTCAAACTTCCCACCGTAAATAAAGAATTTGAACTTCCGATGGAAGAAATTGCCAACTCTTTGGTTCCTGTGTTTTTGATAGTAAAAGTTCGAACGAGCGAATTGCCAATAAATACATCACCAAAGCTTGTATGGTCGGTGTCAGTAGGGGAGGTGTCACCATCGACAATCGAGGTGGTATTTCCTTGAATGTCGATTTCGGGATAATGCTGCATCCCACCAGAAGCAATCCAATTGGAGTCAGTTCCATTAAGCACAAACCCTGTCATGGTTCCATTTCTGGCAGTACCATTGGTTTGAGCATCCAAAAGTGTGGAATTTCCAGTATTATCACCCCCAGCAATTCCCTGGTTGAAGTTATAGTAGGCAATTAATCCACTTTCATTCCCCGCCAACTCATTGAATAAATTGGCTTGTATTTGCGCTTGCGTTCGTTGAACATTCCAAATACGTAGCTCATCCATGGTTCCATTCCAGGGATAACTGCCTGCCCGTGAACCTAACCATATATTTGTACTAACGGTGGGGAAATTGCCCTGAAAGCTGGCCGTTGGAGTTGGTAAGCCATCTACATAGGCGTACACAGTGCTCGTTGCCCCGTTGTAAGTAAACGCATAATGGTGCCAGCAATCCTCAATGGGATAACCCGTAAAATACGAATTGTCGCCGTAAACAGCTAGTGCCAGCGTTGGGCCCCAAACTATAGTCGTTCCTGCCCCAGTAAAATTGATGGGAAATGAGAAATTAGGAGCCCCTTTTGCCCAAAACTCAACAGTGGTTGAATTTGTACCAAACAATGGGATTGACATAGGAACTTCAATGAGGTCATCGCCTCCGTCAAAATGTAGGGCATTGGCATTGACCGAGGTACTTGTCGCTGATACTTCAAAATCGTACGTTGATTCATTACAATCATCGTTTATAATCGAAATGACGGCGGTTTGGGTAGTAACTGAGTTAGATAAAAAAGTAACTGTAAAAGTAGCAGAACTACCTGCGGAAAGGGGGCTTGGCGAACTCAGGCTTCCTACCTTGAATCTTGCATTACTGCTTGTGATGGTACTGATTGCTAACGGAGCTGTTCCTGTATTTTGAATCATAAAGGTTTTTGCAATTGCCACTCCTGAAGTAGTTCCCAAATTCGTATCGTTCGACTCCGACGTACCTGTTGTACCATCAGCTATATCCTGCCCCTTTCCTTTCACATTTATCTCAGGAGCATTTACCGTCACCGTAAAGGAACAGCTAGTGGCCGAATTTGTCCCATCAGTTGCCGTCAATGTGACTGTGGTAGTTCCGATATTAAAGCTAATCGCCCCGCTGTTTGTTCCGTCAGTGATTCCGCTTGTGGTTCTGACGGTTGCTCCACTCAACGTATACCCCCAAGTGGCTCCAGAACAGTTATCCGATAATGGGTCTGCAATGGTATAATCGGCAGCACAGCCTCCCGAAGCTGTTGTCAGTGTTTGATTGGAAGGACAACTAAGTACAGGAACTTCTGCATCGTTGACAGTTACAGTAAAGGTGCAGGTTGCGTCATCTCCGCAGCCATTGGTGGCTGTGAGCGTTATTATCGTGATTCCTTTATTAAAAATGGCTCCGCTACCCGTTCCACTACCGCTACCAATGGTGGCTCCTGCAAAAACGTACGAGATTGTAGGGGTAGGAGTACCCAAGGCCGTTGCGGTATAATTGACCGTCGCGTTACATGCTCCAGTCGTTGTGCTTACAGTTTGGTTACTAGGGCAATTTGTAAAAGACGGAGCTATGCAACTTCCTGTGCCAGAAATGTTGAAATTGTAGTTGGCCTCATCACAATCATTATTTAGCAGTGTAATGATGGCATTTTGGGCTCCTGTGGCCGTGGGCGTAAAGGTCACGGTAAACGTAGCTGAGCCATTGATCGCGACCGTTGCAGGCACATTGCTTACCACAAACGTAGAATTATTAGATGTAATGCCAGTGATGGTTAGAACATCATTGCCCGTATTTTGAATGGTGAACGTCCGACCCAAAGAACCGTTGATGCTCATACTGCCAAAATCAGTATGGTTAATCGTTGAAGTTGATGTACTACCGTTCAGAATAGAAGCCAAAGGCGAACCACCCTGCATGTTAATTTCGGGAGCGACTACCGCAGGGCAATTTGTGCCAGTAACTACCCCACCCGAACCGATGAAGTTTGAAGTGCTTCCGTCGAGGGTGAATGAGGTAAGAGTACCATCGTTGGCTCCTCCTATTTGAGTAGCGTCGTCGGTAAGAGCAGTAATGCTTGAGTTATCCGAAGCGGCAGCCCCTTGGTTGCACTTGAAGTACACTTGTAGATTGGCCAATGATGTTGCTACTTCGCATCCTTTTAATTGGCTGATCTCTTCTATGCAGAGTGCACGATTGTAGAATCGAATATCGTCCAATGCACCTTTAAAGTTGGTACTTCCGTTACCATAAAGCGAACTTCTCCCCAAATAGCCCATCGTACCAAAACTAGTACTGCCTGACATCGTGATGGAGCCCACCAATACTCCATCTACGTACCCTTTTATGGGCTGCCCGTCGCCTTCCCATGTCATTGCAATGTGCTTCCAAGTGCCTAGACCTGAAAAAGGCACCGAAAACTGATTGCCTGTCCAGCCCGCTCTAAAGAAGATTTTTGTCCCATTATCGTAAAGAAAAATAGCTACGTTTTCAGTGCCAAGCTCGACAATTACAGGAACACCTACTGTTTGAGAAGTTGCTGCATTCATCCAAAAAGAAATCGTTCCTGCCGTTGAGGGCATTCCTGTCGTTGGAAAACTCACGTAATCGTCGGTTCCATCAAAATCAAGGGCTGCTCCTGCACTAGCCCCAGTACCAGTCACGATAAAAGTGTAGGGGCTTTCGTCACAATCATTGTTGGTAACAGAGATGGTTGCGTTTTGTACCCCTGTTGCCGTGGGATTAAATAGTACATCAAAGGTCGCAGTGCCATTAGCCGCCACCGAGGTGGGTTTATTACTTATAGTAAACTTGGTATTGTTGGAGGTAATATCATTGATAGTCAACGCATTATTTCCTGTATTTAAAATCGTAAAAGTGCGAGTCAATGACCCATTTACCAGAACATTGCCTAAATCAGTTCCATCGACAGTGGCGGGACTTGTGTCTCCACTAGGGATAGAAACCAGAGGTGCTCCGCCCTGTAAATCAATTTCAGAGGCAATAACCGTCGTGCAGCTCGTACCCGTTGTGACACCGCCTGTAGCTATGAAATTTGAGGTGCTACCGCTAAGCGCAAAATTGTTAAAAGTTCCATGATTGCTGTTAGCAGTGGCGTCTGTCAGGCTTGAAATAGAGGAGTTATTACTATCAGCTGCTCCTTGGTTGAATTTATAATAAGCGACAAGCCCGCTTTCATTGCCGACTAATTCACAGTTGTATTGTTGGCTAATCTGGGCACAAGTACGGGCGGTATTCCAAATACGTACTTCATCAATCGCACCGTTAAAGTATTGAAGCGTGCTGGGGTTTCTACCGATACTCAACGGTTGATTTGTAGGGGTAGGCACCACCGTCTCTGCTTGCGAATAGACCAGCACTCCATTGACGTATAGTTTTACTTTTGCGCCGTCGTAAGTGGCTGCAATATGGCTCCATGTGTTCAAAGAAATAGCACTTGGAGCCGTGTGAAAGCGACTATCACTGGAGTTTATCCAAAAATAAAACATCGGTTTGCCATTGGTCAATGTTAGGCCATAATTGGCAGTTGCATCTGTATTGGTGCGTTTGTCAATGATGATGTTATATGAATTAAAACTGGCTGGTTTAACCCAAGCTTCAAGGGTAAGGCTTGCCCCAAGGTCAAGGACATTGGCATCAGGTGCACTTACATAATCGTTTGATCCGTCAAAAGATAGAGCCGCACCAACAGTAATGGGGGCATTGTACGACAAGGTCACTTGTCCAGCCGACGGCAGGTTATAGTTGATGTACCAATTGGCAGGAAGGTTAACCGTCGAAAAAGTCCCCGACAAAGTGGTGGCATTTATGATAGTGAGTTGGTGGCCATTGCTACCCGTGTAGCTATTGATAAGAGAAACGTCGAGGGTTCCCCCAAGGGTTGCCGTACCTGTGATGTTCAGACGGTCGTATTGAGTACAAACAGTAGTTCCTCCCAATTCAATTTGAAGAGTCCCGCTGTTGGTATAACCGTTGGAAAAGGTATGACAGCCAGGTGAATTTCCTGGTGCCACAAAACTTCCATTGGGGTTGGTAAACAAACTTCCCGAGAAAGTACCCGAACCTTTATACGTACCATTATTGGTAAACGTACCTGCACCACTCAAGGTGCCATTATTAGTAAAAGTCGATGATGCTTGATTGGTGATTGTTCCAGCATTCGTCGCAGGCACAGACGTCCCTATCGTCATCGTTCCAGTATTTGTGATTGTACCTGTTGATGTATTCGCGAAACTCGCCAAACCACTTCCTTGCGTCATTGAATACGTACCGTTGTTATTGAAAGTGCCGCTGTTTGAAAAAGTCAACAAGCCAAGCGCCATTGTAGCTCCTGTGCTATTGGTCAGCGTGGCTCCTGAACGGTTTGATACACCGAGGTAGCTAAAACTAAAGGTATTATTGTTGATGAATGTTCCAGCATTATCCAACGCTGCTGCCATTGACCCATTGTTGGTGACGGTCTTGTTAGCAGCATTGAAGAATCCGTTGAATTGAACTGTTCCACCACTGTTGTTTGTAAACGTACCATTATTTTGAACATTGATGTATTGACTACTAATCAAAGTTCCTGAGTTATTGATTGTCCCCGTGTTTGTAAAACCGCCATAGGTAGAGGTACTCGTACCACTATGATTGAACGTTCCTGAATTATTAAAACTGCCACTTGGATTGGAGAAGTTACCCGCTGCGGCGGTAGTCATGGTACCTGCGTTGTTTAAGGTACCATTGTTGGCTGTTAAAGTGCCATCAATGGTAATTGTTGCTCCCGACTGAATGGTAATGGTCGGTGTGCTGGTCATTGTGAAGGTAGTCGAGGCATTGATAGTCAACGAAGTACCCGATGGGAAAGAAATAGTTCCACCAGTAATGGTACAATTGGACGCAATCACAACGGCATCACCGCCTACCAAATTAGCCGAAGTGGGTACCACTCCACCGCTCCAATTGGAAGCCGTTGCCCAATCAGTGCTGGTAGTACCATTGAAGGTGTAGGTGGTTGCGGCACTACCAAGCCCTCCCAATGCTGCCGTTCCTGACATTCGAATACGATCAACGGTTAAGCTGCCATTGCTAAAATAGTAAGAAAAAAGATAATTCATCGTCGTTAGGTTCGAGGCATTGGTGGCAATGGTAACTTTGCCTGTTACGTTTGTTGCAGCCGAACCTATCGTAGCGGTATTCATGGCTGCTTGGTCGAGCGTAGTACCATTAAAAAAATTGTTGTACTGTGCCAACGACAGAATCCACGCGGACGTCGAACCGTTGTCGTAAGAAAAGGCGTATAGGTAGGTGGTTCCTGTGGTCAATGCGGCTCCGCCTGTCATGGCTGAGATACCTGTTCCTCTGACTCCAAGGGCAGGTTTACCCAATTGTCCATCGTTGGCAGGGAGAAATCCTAGATAGTGATTTTGGTTGTTGGTTGAAGCATTCGTTCCTAGCCCCACCATCAATACCGACGAACTAGCGGGCGCTGCATTTAGCTTGAATAAAAAACTTCCTGAAACAGGTCCTGCGGCATCAAACCCCGTCGTAATTTGCCGACGGGCGTCCAAACCACTTGCAACAATCATTGCCCCCCCTGTGTTTGTTAAGCCTCCGAAAGTTAGGCCCGTGGCAGTATAGGCTCCCGTGCCCCCTGACCATGCTGCTGCAAAACCAGTTCCACCATTTTGACTGGTTAGGTTTCCCGAAGTCGTTCCGTAATCAAAGTCTTCGGAAATCGTGATTTGTGCTACCACTGGTTGAATAAAAATTAACGCAAAACCGAGCAGAATGGCACAAAAACGCAATAGGCTACAGTTATTTTTGGCGATAAAAAAAGGGTAAAGGTTCGTTTTCATACGTTTTACGAAGTAATCATAATATACTTTGCAAAACACGTTATTTCAATGGATTAGCTGTTAGAACAAATCGGACAAACGGTGTCCAATTTGTTGCATTCTCTTTTTTTTGGGGTATTTTTTTATTTTCCGTCTTAATTTCATTCTTACATTTTCCTATCGCCTTTCTTTATTCCGAATAATTTTAACTTAGAATATTTGTTATATTTTTGTACATAAATTCTGAATATATGTACAAAAGAAAATCATTTTTACCATTAACAGAACACTTACCTAAGCGGCAAGTTACCGTAATTACGGGGATGAGGCGGGTAGGAAAATCCACGGCTTTACGGTATTTACTCAACCAAGTGGCTCACAAAAACACGTTATATCTGGATTTTGAACGCATCGAAAACAGGGTTTTATTTAATCAACAATCGTATAATGACATTGAGAGAGGTTTGGTGGCATTGGGACTCAATCTACAACAACCCGCCGTTTTGGCACTTGATGAGATTCAACTCGTTCCTAATAGCACAAGCGTCATAAAAAGCCTATACGATACCTACGATATTAAGTTTTTGGTTACAGGCTCAAGTTCGTTTTACCTCAAAAACCACTTTTCGGAAAGTTTGGCAGGGCGAAAACAAATTTTTGAAATGTGGCCCCTTGACTTTGAAGAATTTATGGCGTTTAAAGGCATTGACACCGCACGTTTACAGCCTGAAAAACAACAACTTTTTTTATCCACTTACTTTGATTTGTGGTCGGGATTTTACGAAGAGTTTATCCGCTATGGGGGCTTTCCTGAAGTAGTACTCGCAAACGACCCTAAAGACAAAACAGAATACCTCAAAGACATTCTAAATGCTTATATTGAGTTAGACATCAAACTTTTATCCGATTTTTCGGTAAGCGATAGCCTGTACAAGCTTATTTTATTGTTGGCTAATCGGGTTGGGAGCCGCGTAGATTATACCAAACTGGCAAGCCTAACGGGGCTTAATCGCCATAAAATCAAGGATTATTTGCACCTGCTCGAATACACTTATTTTATTCAAACCATTTCTCCCCTAACCACTGGAATTGATAAAGAAATAAGTAAGCAGCCTAAAATGTATTTTTCCGATACGGGCTTACTACAGGTATGTGGGCAGGTAAGTAGTGGGGCAATCTTTGAAAATAAAATCGCAAATCAACTACGGCACCTGGGGAAAGTTCAGTACTTTGAAAAAAGTGCAGGCTCAGAAATTGATTTTATTTTAAACGGAAAAACCGCTATTGAAGTCAAAGAAACCTGTACAGCTCACGACCTCAAAACACTCATTGAACGGGCAAAACTATTGTCGTTAACTGACTGTCAACTTATTGGACGTCACCGCCCCGAAAGCGGTTTTTCCGAGTTTATGTGGGGTGGTAGCTTATTTTAACCCCCCAATAATCAGTAAAGCACCTACTTTTCTACCAACGTAACAATGCTTTTCCCTTTGATGATCACTAATTTTGAAGAAAGAGAGGTTGGACTCAAATCTTCTTTTTCGGAAGTTGTAAATGCTTCCCAACGGGTTCGCTTTGGGGACGTGACAGTAGGTTGTATAGCGACTGGAATATCACTTGGATTGACAAGTACTGTGACCAATCGCCCATCGGTATTTTTGTAAGATGATACGTACAACGCTTGGTTGGTTTGGCTTAATGTCACATCCACTCGAACCGCCCCTGGGCGGATAAAACGGCAGTAATTACCCAACGCCCACAGCATTTTGGAAGGTTGGAAGTCGCCATCGGTTTTGTTTTTGTCGATATAAATCAATCCATCTTTGTAATTGTAGGGCGAGATAGCCAGCCACCAGTGCCAAGCCGTAGCGTTGGCATTGGTCAAGTCGTTATGAATCAGTTTTGCCACGTACAACGCAGAAGTAATGCCAAGGTCTTTTCCTGGGCCATTGATTTCGCCGCCGTTATCTCCCAAAATGCAATATTCCGACATCCAGTACCGCAAATTCTGCTGCTTGTTCAGCTCGGCAAGTACCTGTTTCCGAACGCTGACTGCCTTGGCATAGGGCGAAGACGTAAAGTAACTATGCCCCGAAATAGCACGCGTCAGTTGTGACAAATCACCAAGATAATCGGGCGAATTTTTGTCAAAAAATGCCTGAATTTGATTGCCTTTGCCCGTACGACCATATTCAGAATACAAAAACTCCAGTTGGCCCGCCTCAGCAACGTTGATTTGGGTCGATAACTTGGCGGCTACCAAAGCTTTGTTCAGAGCATGGCAAATGCCCGCTATTTGTTGGTTATAAAAGGGGGTTCCTTCTTGCCCTCCGTCGCTCCAATCCCATTGGGGTTCGTTGACAGGGCTAATGTAGTTGAAACTTACCCCCGTTTTTGCTTGAATGCCTTTTAGGCTTTGAGCCATAAAAGCCGCAAAGTCTTCGTATCGTTCGGGGGCAAGGTTAGGGATTTTATTGGTAGCAAAACCTTTACCGTTGGTTGTAAATGAAACGGGAGGGCTGTTAGGAAAAGCCAAAAAATAGGGCACACCTCGTTGCTTGGCTGCTTCAAGAAACCAGCGTTGGCCTGCTTGTTTGTCCCAATCATACGTACCGTCGGGCCGTAAAAACGACTCTGCCCGTCGCCATTCGTCTTTGATACCGCTGTTGGCGCCTTGTTCGGCCGTTCCAGCTCCAAGGTTGAAGCGCCAAAGGGAAAGTCCAATGCCTTTGGGTTGTCCGTTGGGTGATACTTCACGGCTAAATAACAAATCGGCGATGGCATTGCGTTTGGCATCGGGCCATTGCCCCACAAACTGACAAGACCAGGCATCGGAGGCTCCAAAATGCTCAATGGTTTGGTACGTAATACTGGGGTTTATGACGATTTGAACCGTCGAATCTAGGGATTTTTCTTTTTGTCCATGGCTTGTTAGCCAGAGAAACAAAGCAAGTACGTAAAGTAAACGTTTCATACTGCTATAAGTAGAGGTGAGAGAGTTTTTACCGCCAATGAAAAACACAAGCCTTTCTCCTTAGTACTCAAAATGCTGTTTAATTGATTAGCCTAGTAATGTCGGCAAAAAATCGTTCAAAAATGTTTTTAATGAGCAAACGAAAATAGTCGATTCTACTTGGTAGCTTTCATCAGTCTGGGCAATGATAAACCCCTGTTGTGATTTGGTATCTTGTAGTGTGATTCTGAATCCTTTACTAATGGAAGGGGCTGAACTATATTTAATTTCTATTGCAGCTACCACTGTATTGTTCCGCTCTAAAATTAGATCACATTCGGCACCTTGCTGGGTACGATAAAAAAATGCCTGCGCTCTGTCTTGAACTGCTAAAATAATTTGTTCGATTACAAAGCCTTCCCAAGATGCCCCAATTTGCGGGTCATCAAACAACTGTCCAAAATTTGAGATTTCTTTGAATGTATGCAAAATGCCACTATCTCTAAGATAAATTTTAGGAGATTTTACCAATCGTTTTGGGATATTTACAAAATACGACGGCAAGCGTCTGATTAGAAAGGCGCCTTCCATAAAATCTAAATAGCGGTTAATAGTTGGAGCGGTAAGCCCCATCGACCTACTTATACTTTCAGCGTTCCAAAGATTCGCGTGGCAGCTTGCTAGCATTCTCCAAAAACGTTCGATTACCTTAGACTCAGCACTGAGGCCCAACGAGGCTAGGTCTTTTTCTATGTAGGTTTTTATGAAATTTTTTCGCCATACCAAGCTACTCCGTTCAGAACTTGCCAGGTATGATAAGGGGAAACCACCTTGTAACCAGAGTTTATGTTCGTTTTCAATCCCAACTTCACTCAAAAGCAGTGAGGCTAATTCGATGTAGCCAATCCGACCAGCTAGAGAGTCGGCGCTTTTTCTGATAAGTTCGGGAGATGCTGAACCTAACAAAACAAACCGCCCAGTTCTTCTATCTCGGTCAATGATACCTCGCAATTCAGCAAATAATTCTGGCATTTGCTGAATTTCATCTAAAATCACGAGTTTATCTGCGTGATTAGACAAGTATAACATAGGGTCAGACAATTTTTGACGGTCAGCGGCTGACTCTAAGTCTAAGTAGTGAACTCTTCGGTATTTACTTAGATTTTTCGCCAAAGTTGTTTTCCCAATCTGTCGAGGCCCCACAATGCCTACAGCTGGAAAAATATCTAAATATTCTAATAAAATCGCTTCAATATCCCTATGTATTACCATGAAAATCAAAAATTTGATTTTGGTTTTTCATGGTAAAATTACAAAATTTGATTGTTGGAATAAAATTTTTAGAAAAACGAAGCTAATTTTTTTGCCCTTCCTACCTATCTCTTTCAGAAGCCTAATTTTATCTAGTTGAGTATCCACCTACCCCCTGATTCCTTTTTAAGGAAATCTGTTCACGATATGCTTCAAAAACCCCTTACACCCTTTTTTAAAAAGTGTTTTTATTGGCTGTTTTTTGTTTTTTCGCTGAGCCACTGGAATGTTTCTGCCCAAAATTCGTACTCTAATGACGCCAAAATACTGGCCAAAGGACAGCAACTTTTTCAGGCCAATTGCTCCACTTGCCACAATTTTCTCCAAAAAGGAATAGGACCAAGTTTGGAACGAGCCACCACTGAGTTACCTGCCGATTGGTTGAAAAAAGTCATCCATAATGCCCCTGAAGTGCTTGCCAGCGGGGACGCGCGTTTAACCAAACTTTTTGAGGAATATAAACAAGTTATGCCTCCCTTCACTCAACTCAGAGGAGCTGAAATTGAGGCTATTTTGGCTTTTATTCATAAAAATCAAAAAGAATTAGCCCGCGACAAAGAAGCGGTGGGAGCCGTGTTAGACCCCCTTCCCGCAAAAATCAAAAAGGAAGGCTGGCAAATGCACCTTCGCTACCTCTCAACCGCTCCTGCTACAGGCCTCAAAGCTCCATTGGCACGTATCAACAAAATGCTTGTTCTGAAAGGTGAGAAAGACCGTGTTTTTGTCTCTGATTTGCAAGGAATAATATATGAACTTATTAATAATCAGTGGAATGTCGCTTTCGATATTCGTAAAGAACGACCTCATTTTATTTCGTCGCCTGGCTTAGCAACAGGCTTAGGAAGTTATGCTTTTCATCCTGATTTTTACCAAAATGGCTTGTTATATACAACTCATACCGAAAAAGCAAACAGTGCTTTGGCCGATTTTCGTTATGCTGATTCCATCAAAGTCACGTTGCAATGGGTGGTTACGGAGTGGAAAATTGCCAATACGGGCACGATTCCTTTTTCAGTAAAAGGGCGTGAGTTGTTTCGCATCAACATGGTTTCACCCATTCACGGAATGCAGGAAATTACTTTTAACCCGCTGGCTAAAGCTGGGGATAACGAATACGGTTTGATGTACATTGGCATCGGCGATGGCGGCGCTTCCGAAAATGGTTTCCCTCAGATTTGTAATAGCACCAACGGGGCTTGGAGTTCTGTCTTGCGCATTGACCCTCTCGGAAAAAATAGCCGAAACGGTCGTTATGGTATTCCCGAAAGTAATCCTTTTGCTAATGCCAGGTCTTCAACCACGGTCAAGGAGGTATTTTGCCGAGGGTTTCGCAACCCCAACCGTATCACGTGGAGCCCCGATGGAAAAATGCTCATTACCGACATTGGACAAACCAATATCGAAGAGCTAAACCTTGGGAAGGCTGCTGCAGATTATGGCTGGCCCGACCGCGAAGGAACGTTTGTTATTAATCCGCGCGGACGAATGGATAAAGTATTTCCACTACCTGCCAACGAACCTCCGCAAAAATACACGTACCCTATCATGCAGTACGACCACGACGAAGGCAAAGCCATTGCGGGAGGGTTTGTGTATCAAGGCAAAGCTAACCCTGATTTACAAGGCAAGTATGTATTTACTGACATCAACAACGGGCGGGTTTTCTTGGCAGAAAATGCGCAATTTATTCAAGGAAAAGAAGCTCATATTCAAGAAATTGAGCTTTTGATTGACAACCAGCCTACGGACTTTTTTCAATTGCTTTCTCCCGCCAAACCCGATCCGCATATCGGTATTGGTTTAGACAATGAAATGTACGTTTTCACCAAAGCCGACGGGAAGCTCTACAAAGTCGTAGGCTTTTCGCGCAAGGCTAAATAAAAAGAATGGGGTGTTGTAGCCCAAAAGTGCTCATAACACTCCATTCGTCACTGGTATCTCGTCTTCTATTTTTTTGTCGCAAATGGAAACGTGATGGGGTACAAAATAGCTCCGTCAAACTCCCGAATGAAGGTGGAAAATTGTTTTTTGCCTTCTTTTAATTCGATGATACGAGCGCCATTTTTGGTGCGTAAATAGGTGTTTTCACTTCCTGAGAAACAACCGTAAGTCAACGCAATTCCGTAATATTCCACCAAATAATCATTGACGTGGTCGTGCCCTACGAAGGTTCCTAACACGTCCCCCGATTCCACCATTGCAGTAAACATCCCTGAGTTGATATTTGGCGGGCACTCATTTTCATAGCGTACACCACGACGGCGATTCTTGATGTTGTCAAACGCCATTCGGTACTCAGGCAACGGAATATGGAAAAAGGCCAAGGCGGGCAGGGTATCTTTCTGAGATTCTTTGAACTTAGCACTGGTTTTCCGAAACCAATCTACTTGATTATGATTAAACCAGCCGTAGCCGTCCACTCTCTTTATTTTTGAATACGCGTGCGAATCCATCGCGTAAAGAATAGCAGCATTGGCCCCTGATTTTCCCTTAACATTAATCGCCGCATTTAAGTAGCCATCTACCCCTGGAATCGACGGAATTTTGTTCAGAAGATACGGTTTGGTCGAAACATACGTAGCTACTTCCGCACGATTCATTTCGCTTTCGTCATCGTGATTCCCCAACGTAACGATGTAAGGAATTTTGCGCGAAATCACAACTTCAAGCACCTCGTCCCAGCCTTGTTTGGTAGGAGCGCTCACCACTACGTCGCCAGTAAAAACCACCAAATCAGGTTTTTGCTCGTCGAGCGTGGTACGCATCATAGAAATAGATTTTTTAGAAGGTTCGGCCCCTGCCTTGTAGTGAAGGTCGGTAAACTGAACAATGCGGAATGTACTGTCGGAACGGAACTTTAATTCTTGGGCTTGAATGGAGAAAACAATAAATAACAAGAACGCAGCAATGGGAATAAATTTGTTTTTCATAGAAATTGTTAAGTTAAACAAGAAGTTACGGATGTGGATTTAATACGTTTTAGGATAGACATTGTCCTATCGTGAACGTTTTTATCTGTGCCAAAAATAAAACAGGAGAAATTAAGAGAATGTTATCAATTAGCCGTACTATCTTTACTCTCTCTAATAAAGTTGTAAAATAAAACCGATATTTCTCTTGAACTTTACCGACGAGATTATAGACGCCTTGTCTATTGATTGCCTTATTTTTGGATTTAAAGACGCACAGCTTTCCATTCTTTTGGTAAAACACGGAATCGGTCCAACCCTCGGTCAGTGGGCTTTACCTGGAAGTTGGATAAAATACAATGAAAGTATTGACGAAGCTGCGGGGCGAATCTTATCGTCGCAAACTTCTGTGGAAAACATTTACTTGGAACAGTTTAAAACCTTCGGAGATGTGCGTCGTTTTCCCAGTCGACGGGTTATTACCATTGCCTACTATGCGTTAGTTAATATTGAAAAATTTGAGCTACACCCTGGTCCTACCGAAGCTGATGTATCGTGGTTTAACATTCAGGAGGTGCCCCCTATGCCTTTTGACCACAATAAAATTTTCGAGGATTGTCTCAGTTTTTTGAAACATAAAATCCAACACGAACCTATTGGGTTCAATTTGCTTCCTACAAAATTTACGCTATTGCAGTTGCTCGAACTATACGAAGCAATTCTGGGGCAAAAACTCGACAAATCGAATTTTAGAAAGAAATTTCTGAAAATGAACCTATTAGTAGACACCCAGGAACGCCAACAAGACGTATCTCACCGTGCCGCAACCCTGTATCGGTTCGACGAAAATGTGTATAATAAACTCTTAGAAAAAGGATTTACTTTTGAAGTATAGCCCTTGGTCAGACGATAGTCAGGCCAAGGGCTACAGGTCAGACGACAGTCAGACTGAAACCCTTACAACGGAGCAGTATCTTCTGCCTGTTCCTATTGAGCCATACACTCGGTCAGACGATAGTCAGACCGAGTGTATGGCTCAATAGGTTGAATTCTTCCTTCAGCATCGTAAAAAATCTCCGTCATTTTGATACTTCGGAGGTGCGTAACTCCTTCCGAAAGACTCGAATCGTGGTAAAAAAGATACCATTTGCCCGCTACTTCGCAAATCGAGTGGTGCGTTGTCCAACCTACTACAGGTTGAAGAATTTGGCCTTGATACGTAAAAGGCCCATAAGGCGAATCGCCCGTGGCATAACAAATATAATGTGTGTCGCCCGTCGAATACGAGAAATAGTACTTGCCATTATAGTGATGCAACCAAGAAGCTTCAAAAAAACGACGCTCATTGTCTCCCGCCAATAATGGATTTCCTGCTTCGTCCAAAATCTGTACGTCTTTTGGATTTTCAGCGAACTCCAGTAAATCGTCGGTTAACTTAGCTACTTTCGGGCAAAGTGCCGTTTCATGAGCAAGAGGCTCTTGGTTTTCAATATGATAGACGTTGTTTCGGTACTTTTGCAATTGTCCCCCCCAAATTCCCCCAAAATACAAATAATAACTTCCGTCAGCATCTTCAAACACCGCAGGGTCAATGCTGTAACTACCTTTGATCGGGGACTTTTGAGGCACAAAAGGCCCCGAAGGTGAATCTGAAACCGCAACTCCTAGCTGAAAAATACCTTCGTGGTTTTTGGCAGGAAAATAAAGGTAGAACTTGCCATCTTTGTGCGCGGCATCAGGCGCCCATAATTGTCGTTCGGCCCATGGCACATCGTTTACGTGCAGCGCCACCCCGTGATCAATAACCTCGCTATCCACCGATTCCATGGAAAAAACGTGGTAGTCTTCCATCCCAAAATGGTCACCATTGTCATTAAACGGAATCCCTGCATCAATATCATGAGATGGATAAATATAAATTTTCCCGTCAAAGACATGCGCCGAGGGGTCGGCTGTAAACAAATGCGTAACCAACGGTTGAGAAATTGCTCGCTCGTTAAGTTCTGCGAAATCAATGTGCTCGATGCTTTCTTCTGGCATTTTATTGTGTTTTATTAGTTACTCTAATCAATTTTTTTGGATATAAGAAACTTTTGTCACTTCGACGAAGGAGAAGTCCAAAACCTACCGCTTGCGCTTTTGCTTCAAATCCGCTTCGATTTGTACTTCCATGGTTTTGGTGATTTCATACCAAAACAACAGTGCAACACCTACCAGAAAAATTAATCCTGGATAAATACTTACCGCCATTTTGATACCATTAACGGCCTCTGACGTCTGTTCTGCTTGCTCAGCTACGTACCCATAGGTCGATAAAATACCTGCACCAAGTGAGCCACCGATACTAAGTCCTGCTTTCAAACCAAAAATCATGGCAGAAAAAATAATGGCGGTTGCGCGGCGGTTGTTTTTCCACTCTGAATAATCGGCCACGTCAGCTATCATAGCCCAAAGCAATGGAATAGTGACACCGTACGTAAATCCGTGCAAGATTTGAGTAAAAAATACAAGACCAATGCTGTCTTTGGCATAAAAGTTAAACATCAACAAACACAGCGCCGACAACGCCAAGAAAATCCCAAAGATGTTTCTTTTTCCAAAACGATCGGCTAGTGGTTTTGAGAACATGATTCCGACAATCATAAAAATAATCCCTCCCGCATTAAAAACGCTATTGGCAGAAGTGGGGGCGTCTTCAGGCCACTCAAATTTTCCCAGTCCTAGGCCCGTAATGGTTTCGTTGAGAGTTACGATAAAACGGTTAAAACCAATGGATTCCAGATAATTGGCTTGGGCAACAGGGTCAAGATAGTATTTGAAATAATAAATATACATTCCCCCTTTAAGAGCCAACGTAACAAATACCAAGATGGTCACTACCAACATAATAACCCAAGGTTTGTTTTTAAGAAGGTCGGTTAAATCCTGTTTTATTGAATTTTTTTCTTCAACGGGCGGCACTATACGCTCTTTGGTAGTCAAAAAAGTAATCCAAAAACAAATCACTCCTACAATCGCAAAAAAGAGCATTACTTTCTCGAACCCGACGGCCTTATTGCCGTGCCCCAACGACAGTGCCAAAGGCAATAACAACGATTGAATGATAAATTGAGCAACCATGACGGCTACAAAACGATACGATGAAAGGCTGTTACGCTCTTTCATATCGCCCGTAATGACCCCACTCAGTGCTGAATAAGGTAAATTATTGGCCGAATAGACAATTACAAGCAGAAGGTAAGTCGTCAACGCATAAATAACTTTTCCCGTTTCACTAAAATCAGGCGTCGAAAAAGCTAACAAAGAAATCACCCCAAACGGAATAGACGTCCACACTACCCACGGGCGAAACTTTCCCCAGCGGGTATTGGTACGGTCGGCGATGATTCCCATCAATACATTGAAAAAAGCCCCCAAAATTCCTCCTACAAAAATGATGACACTTGCCGTCCCAGCAGGAATTTTATAAACGTCAGTGTAGAAATAGGCCAGGAACGTCATCAATGTCTGAAAAATTAGGTTAGCTGCCAAATCGCCAAGGCTATAACCAATTTTTTCAATGACCGAAAGTTGCTGATTGTTGGAATTCATAGGAGTTTCGATTAAAGGTTAGTCAGGAATATAAGTAGGGTTATGGTATTTTTTACTATAATATGTACAGATTTTTTTTAGGCTCTAAAAAATATCTATCAACTTATTGTAATAAATACCATAAGATAGCAAAACTTTATTACTTTTGTTAGACTATTCACAAAAATTCTTTGTTTGGTTATATTAGCTCTAATTCATTATGGCTTCTCCAGTTCAAGACCATGTACTATGGAAATCATATCGAGAGGGCGATAAACAAGCTCTAGGCACTCTTGCAGAGCGGTATTATCGCACATTGAGACGCTATGGATTAAAGTTTATGATAGATGAGGCTGCGGTAGAAGATTGTATTCAAGATTTGTTTTTGCAACTTTGGCAAAACCGACTACAAATCAATGATACGACATCTGTTAAGCATTATTTATTCAAATCATTGAGAAGCCACGTCATTCAATATCTACGGGTAGAAAAACATTTCTCCCATCAAGAACTTGATTGGGATAGTTCCTTACCCGAAGAAATAGATGCTGAAACCCTCCTCATTCAGGAAGAAGTGGCGCAGTTTCAAGTCAATGAACTCAAACGTCAACTCCAAACCCTCCCTGCCCGCGAGCGAGAAGCATTGTACTTAAAATACTACGAGAACCTGTCGGTAGCCGAAATCGCCGAAATGATGAATGTGAACCGTCAGTCAGTCTCTAATTTTTTACAAAAAGCCCTATCAAAACTTCGTAGCCGTTGGTTGGTCGCACCTGTTTTTCTACTTATTTGTATTTTTCTTTAAAAAACTGAGCTCTTACTAGGGTATCCCTGTGAATGCTCTTCATACTATCATAAAAAATAGTAAAAAAGTACCCCATGAGCTTTCACTCCCCTCCTTTTTCAGTAGCAGACTTTTTAAATGACGAATCTTTCCTTCGGTGGATGAAGGAAAGACGCCACGAGGATCGTTTGTATTGGGAAGAATGGCTCATGGCCTACCCCGAGAAAAGAGAACTATATGAACAAGCGGTTGCCGCATTTTTAGTTATTGAGGGAAATAATGCCCCAATCTCCGACGAGGAAGTTGCCCATAAGACAGAACAGATTTTAGCCCTAATCCCAGACGAGTCTTCAGATAACGTAAAGCCATTACTAGGTTGGACATGGCTACGATGGGTCGCCGCGGCGGTTATCATTAGTTTTATTACCTGGTACCAATTCCAGATACAAACCCTCACGCTGACAACCCGAAGTGAAGAAAAAAGCTTGCAAGTAGGAGAGTGGACTCTGGTCAGCAATGATACTCAGCAGCCCATGATGATTTTATTACCCGACAACTCCTCGGTGGTTTTATCCAAAGGCAGTAGTTTACGTTTTAGCAAAAAAGAAAACAGCACCAAACGAGAAGTGTTTTTGCAAGGAGAAGGCTTTTTTGAAGTGACAAAAAATCTCCAAAGCCCGTTCTTTGTCTATACCAACAACCTGACGACAAAAGTATTAGGCACCAGCTTTCAAATAAGGTCATTTGCAAACGAAGCTATTGCTTTGGTCAAAGTAAAATCGGGAAAAGTGGCGGTTACATCTTTGGTATCCCCTAATAAACCTACCCTACTTACGGAACACCAGCAACTTAGTATTGAAGCAAAGACCAATGAGGTAATTCGGAAAGAACACTCTCAAGCAGAAGGCAATCCTTCGGCGATAGTCAATCAGCAATTTACTTACGAGTTTACAAATGTCCCTGAGGTATTGAACCAACTGAAGGAAGCGTATAACATGCCCATTGAATACGATAAAGACAAGCTCCAATCGTGTACGTTTACGGGGCAACTCAATGATGTGCCTTTTATTGAAAAAATCCGTTTAATCTGTCTTACTATCGAATCAACCTACGAAATCGTTGACAATAAAGTAATCATCCACAGCCGAGGCTGTAACTAATTTTCATTCAATCTTTAACCTATCCTATCGAACTATGCAGTAAAATCTACCGCTTCTCCCAAAAAGAAAAGCGATAGTGCTCCCAACACTATCGCTTGTACCGCTCCTAAATGTGTTTGTACGACACATTTCGCCTTGATGGCGAGGAACTATGTTTGTCATTTCTTCCCAAAAACAACAAAACGAACAAATGTATGGATTCCCATTTATTTAAACACAACGTTTGGATCAGGATTATGAAAATTTCAGGCCTGCAATTCTTGCTTGTGCTTCTGTTATTCAAAATCAGTCTTGCCCATGATGGCAAAGCTCAGGAGTTTTTGAATCGTCGGATTAGTTTTTCGGCTCAAAATCAGGATGCTGAAGTGATTATCAAAAAAATCGAGAAATTAGCAAAAGTGCAATTTTTATTCAGTCGAGAAATTGTACAATCAAAACGCAAAATCACTTACCAGGCCAACAATGAAGAGCTTTTCGGCGTATTAGAGCACATTTTAACACCGCTAAACTTAACCTACGAAGTAGTAGGGCAACAAATTTTAATCAAACGGCTGCCTGCCTCAACCACCTTTCTTGCACCAAGTGCATCGGAAGCAACCTCAATCGTCGAAGCGAAGTTAATTGATATTTCGGGCCGTGTAACGGGTGACGATGGCCAGGGCCTACCTGGAGTAAGCATTCAGGTAAAAGGAACCACTCGTGGAACCAGCACGGATGCCAATGGCGATTTTAAGCTAAACCTAAGCGATGCCAATGGTATTGTATTGGTTTTCTCGTACGTAGGGTACGTAACGAAGGAAGTGACTGTTGGCGCTCAAAAGATTATCAACATTCGATTAGACTCTGATAATAAGACTCTTAGTGAAGTAGTCGTGGTTGGTTATGGAACTCAGCGAAAAAGAGACATGACAGGGGCCGTGGTATCGGTCAACGAAGCGACGCTGAAAGAAGTACCCGCCCCCAATCTTCTTACCCAACTCAAAGGACGGGCGGCGGGGGTTTCCATCGTTAGCAACGGCTCAACGCCAGGAAGCCAAGCATCGATTCGTATCCGTGGAAACCGCTCAATCACTACAGGAAACGGTGATGGCCTTGACGGCCCGCTCGTCGTTGTCGATGGTATTCCTTTTGGAGGATTGAACGACATCAATCCCGATGACATTGCGAATCTTGAAATCTTAAAAGATGCGTCGGCAACGGCCATTTTTGGTTCGCGTGGGGCGGGTGGAGTTATTTTGATTACCACTAAACGAGGTAAAGTCGGCAAACCCATTTTGACCTACGATGGCTACCACGGAGTAACGAGCATCATGGGCAAGTACAATGTCATGAACGGTGAGCAATATGCCAAATTCAAAGACCTTTCGGCGGCATTGAATACCCAAGGTGCAGGAACAACGGCCTACCCACTCACAGAAGAAGAAAAAGCAAACCTTGCCGCGGGTGTTTCGACCGACTGGCAGGATTTATTATACAAACAAGGCTTTAACACAAGCCATCAACTTGGATTACAAGGGGGCGTCGAAAATACCCAGTATGGCCTAGGAATCGGTTATTTTAACGAAACAGGTATCATGCCTAACCAAGATTTCCAACGCATGAATATTCGGGCTACCATCGACCAAAAAATCGGCAAGCGCGTAAAAGTGGGTTTAAATACCATCAATACTCTTACCTACCGAAACGACCCTGCGGGGGGCGGTGTACCCACTGAATTGGTTCGGCTTTCTCCCCTCATTAAACCCTATAATGAGGATGGAACGGTCAATTTAAATCCCAAAAAAGGAACAATTGAGGCACAAGCTGTAAGCCCACTGACGCTCATCACTCGCGGAAATGACATTCTTTCCAATGAGCGCTCCATTCGTACCTTCAATAGCTTGTATGCTGAAGTAAATATTTTAGATGGCTTGAAGTACCGATTCAATGCAGGTTTGAACTTTAGCCAAGTACATTTTAATGGCTATGGTCCACCAAACACTTTCGTCAATACGGGGGTTGACCAAAACGTATCAAACGCCGATATTAGAAACACGGAGTATTGGGATATAAACATGCAGCACTTGTTGTACTACGATAAAGTGTTTGCGCAAAAGCACAAAATCGGGTTGACGGCATTGTATGAAATTACCAAAAACCACAACATTGGAAGTAGTTTCAACGTAAAGGGAGTACCTGCTGATTACATCAAAACTGCTAATTTCTCATTGGCTTCGGGGCAACCGACGGGTAGCGGGAGCTTTGCCGAAACAGGTTTGTTGTCGTACATGGCACGCCTAAACTATACCTTCAATGACCGTTATAATTTAACAGCTACGTTCCGCCGCGACGGTTCTTCGACGCTATCACCAGGGAATCAGTATTTTAACTATCCCGCTATTGGTTTGAGTTGGAACATCATCGATGAACCATTCATGAAAAATTTAGCCGTATTTTCTAACTTAAAATTGAGAGGTGGTTGGGGAATTTCGGGGAACCGCAACGTAGGTGCTTACGCTACTTTAGGTGCCCTTTCGACAGGTTACTACAACTTCGGTACCACCACGGCGGGCCAAGTACTTGCGTATACTGTTACGAGCCTACCTGCGAGTGATTTGGGCTGGCAATCGACCTCCCAATCAGACATTGGGCTAGAAATTGGGTTATTTAACAATCGTATTACGGGGTCGTTTGACGTGTACTACCAAAAGACCAAAGATATTTTGCTTTCGGTAAACTTACCTCAAAGTAACGGAGCAGGTTCGACCCTGAAAAATTTGGGAAGAACCGAAGGAAAAGGCTTTGAGTCATCGTTGACGTTTGACATTTTTAGAAATAAAAGCGGTTTCAACTGGAGTGCCGACGTTACCTATTTCTTGAACCGTGAAAAAATTACCCAACTCACTACTCCTACCGAGTTGGACAATAAAGGTAACTTCTGGTTTGTTGGGCATCCGCTCACGGTCATTTATGACTATAACAAAATCGGTATTTGGCAGCAGGCTGACGTTGACAACGGCACGCTCAAACAACAAAAATCTCCCGTACAGCTTCCTGGTGAAATCCGAGTTGAAGACGTTGATAACAACGGGGTTATTGATGCTAATGACCGCAAAATCATCGGTAATTTCCAACCCAAATGGGAGGGAGGATTCACGAACCGATTCAGCTTCAAAGGGTTTGATTTATCCATCGTCACTTTTGCTCGAATGGGCATGAAAGTCGTTGTACCCTATTTATCAGGTACGTCGGGAGGGGGATCTGGATTTGGGTTCTTAAACCAAGGCCGCTCAAACCAATTGGTCATGGACTATTGGACACCTGATAACCCAACTAACGCATTCCCACGACCCGATGCAGGCGGTGGCGTACGTAACTTCACTTCTACCACTTCTTACCAAGATGGCTCTTTCATTAAGATGCGAAGCATCAACTTAGGCTATACAGTGAGCCCTAAAATGCTCACTCGATTTGGCATAAGTTCTGCCCGTATTTACCTAAACGCAACCAATCCGTTTATTCTTTATTCGCCATTGGTCAAAGCAAAACTGGCCGTTGACCCTGAAGGAAACGGATACGGAAACACGATTCAAGGGGGTAATTTCAACCGCTTCATTACTGTAAATTTAAACAACCCTCCTGTTCGTCAATTTACATTAGGTTTAAATCTTAAATTTTAATTGAAGATGAAAAAGATAACTAGTTTACTCCTTACCTGTACGTTATTGCTCTGCTTAGGCTGCGGCAAAATACTGGAAGAGCATCCTCAATCCCAAATCGTTCCTTCGTTTTTCAACAGTGCTTCGGGGGTATTGGGAGGAATCGCTGGGGTGTATAACGAAATCCGTGGACAGTGGGGAACCGAGGGCTTTTCTTCTGAGATGCAAGCAGGCACCGACGAGTTTATCCAAGGTGCGAGTAGCGGGGGAGGGCCTGTGCATACCTTCAACGGTCTCAACAGTACCAACTTTGGTTCGGCTTGGGCATCAGCTTTTACGTGTATCAATACCATCAACGGCGTTTTGAAGTTTGGGCAAAATATTGATTTACCAGAAGCCACCAAAAAACAATACCTAGCACAAGCAAAGTTTTTGAGAGGGTTCTGGTATTTTTATCTGGTTCAAACTTGGGGGGATGTACCCTTGCACACGGAGTTTATTACCCTTCCCTCGCAAAGTGCCAAAAGGGACCCTGCCTTGGAAGTATATAAACTTATTATTCAAGATTTTACAGATGCAGCCGCCAACTTACCTGACAAACCTACAGCGCCATTTTTAGGAAAAGCCGCCACTAAACCTGCCGCTTTATTTTTCTTATCAAAAGCCTATCTGACGCGCGGTTGGTTGACCAACTCACAGGCTGATTTTGCAGAAGCAGCCAAAATTGCGAATGATATTATCGCTAACAAAGCCACCTACGGTTTGGATTTATGGCAAGATTTCGGCGATGCTTTTGTCCCTGCCAACGACTATGGTAAAGAAACCTTGTTTGTAAGCGACCACTCAAACGATGCGAAGTATGGCTACTACCGACTAGGTTCAGGCGAAAGCGGCGGATTTGCCAATAACCTGACGCCTTGGTTTACCAATTGGAATTACCCTAACAACAGCGGGATTAACTCGTTTGTAAACGCGTCAGGGGTTTTGGTCAACTCGGGTACGTCAACTATGATTCGGGACTCCTACTATGGTCGTCCGTATCAGCGTCTTCGCCCCAATAGTGTAAAACAAACATCGGGGGCAAATGCAGGAAAAAATTATTTCCTCGATCAAGCTTTCGTTAAGAGAGACGTCGATTCACGTTTTGCCAATACTTTTTATACCGTTTACATTTCTAACACAACTGTCACAAATACTGTAACTGCCGCAAACAATAAACGCGGAATTGGATACACCATGCAAATGGGAGTGGATACGGCGGTTTGGATTACTGATTACGAAGTTGTAGGTGCTCCTCAGTTTAACGGAACACGTCCATTCAAAGGAATTATTGCTCCTCCAAGTCTATGGAAATCTGACTTGTACCCTGCCATCAAGAAGCACATGGATCCAAGCCGCGGAACTAACTTCAACGACCCTTCTACGCGACCCGTAGTTATCACTCGTTTTTCTGAGGTGTACTTGGTGGGTGCTGAAGCGTATTTGATGTCAGGAAACAAAGCGAAAGCTGCTGAATTGTTAAACGTCATTCGCCAAAGAGCAGCGTATCGAAAAACCAACACCGCTGCACAAAATGCTGCCGCTGCTACAGCAATGACCATCAGTGCCGACGATGTAACAGTGGATTTTATTTTGGATGAAAGAAGTCGGGAGTTGTTTGGTGAATGGATGAGATTTCAAGATTTGGTGCGTACCAAAACACTTGTAAAACGCATAAAGGCATGGAATAACGAAGCGGGGCCTTACGTTCAGGAGTTTCACATGTTAAGACCTATCCCTCAGTCTCAAATTGATCGAGTAGTTGTAGGGCCTGCGTTCACCCAAAACCCTGGGTACTAATTTTTCTAATTGAATGAAGTGGAAATATAGATAAATAGAATGCTGAGATGTAAGTGGCGTTTGTCACTTACATCTTTTTTGATTTTTACCTTGTTTGTACATTATATAAAATAAATTAAACTCTTTTTATATCTATTGGCACGCTAAGTTAGCTAACTATCTGTAGTGGTGTCATCGTTTGCTAAAATCGGTAGTGTTACCATCACTATTTTTTTTATGACCACAAATGTGTCACATTTACACATTTTCTATTTTCCACAGAGGAATAGCCTACAAAGCGAATTCCATCACAAACTTTTTATAGTAATGAAACCGTTTTTTTCGTTTTACTCTTTGTTGCTTTTCTCCTTAATGGGTTTTGGTCAGGAAGCTAAAAAGCTTAAACTCTGGTATAACCAACCCTCTGGTATGGCCTGGGAAAATGCCCTGCCGATTGGAAATGGCCGACTTGGGGCAATGGTGTACGGGAACGTAGGAAAGGAGACCATTCAACTCAACGAACATACGGTTTGGTCGGGAGGCCCTAACCGCAACGATAACCTTGACGCGTGGGAGTCATTGCCCCAAATCCGCCAGCTGATTTTTGACGGGAAACAGAAAGATGCCGAGAAACTGGCCAATAAAACGATTATTACCAAAAAATCACACGGGCAGATGTTTCAGCCCGTTGGCACCCTACACCTTACCTTTGACGGACACGACAACTACACGAATTATTACCGCGAACTGGATATTGAACGCGCCGTTGCCAAAACGTCTTATACTGTCAATGGCGTTACTTATAGCCGCGAAATTCTGGCCTCGTTCCCCGACCGTGTGATTGTCATGCGGTTGGCGGCCGACAAACCCAACAGCCTTTCGTTTGTAGCCTTCTACGCTTCGCAGCACACTAAAAAAAACATCAAAACGACGGCGGCCAACGAATTAACCCTTTCAGGCACAACCTCGGACCACGAGGGTGTGCCAGGTGTGGTCAATTTTAAGGGAATCGCCCGCATCAAATCCGAAGGGGGAACAGTATCGGCTAATGATACCAGCCTGATTGTCAAAGGTGCCTCGGCAGCCACGATTTATATTTCCATTGCAACCAATTTTAACAGTTATAAAGACGTCAGCGGTGACGAATCGGCGCGGGCAACGGCCTATCTCAACAAGGCTTATCTCAAGTCATATGCGACTATTTTAGCCCCCCACATCGCTGCTTACCAAAAATACTTCAACCGCGTTCAACTCAGCCTTGGTACTACTGAAGCTGCGAAACTTCCTACCAACGAGCGGCTTAAAAACTTTCGCTCAACCAATGACCCTCAGCTGGTTACGCTCTATTACCAATACGGCCGCTATTTATTAATCTCGTCTTCACAGCCAGGCAATAAACTGGAATCGGGGCAGCCCGCCAACTTGCAAGGTATCTGGAACCATAGAATGCGTCCACCGTGGGACAGCAAGTACACGATCAACATCAATGCCCAGATGAACTACTGGCCTGCTGAGAAAACCAACCTGTCGGAGCTGCACGAACCGTTTTTGAAAATGGTAACCGAACTTTCCGAAACTGGCCAACAGACAGCGCGGGACATGTACCACACTCGTGGCTGGATGGCGCACCACAATACCGACATCTGGCGAGCAACGGGCGCTATCGACGGGGCTTTCTGGGGAATGTGGCTCGGCGGTGGCGGTTGGACAGCCCAGCATCTTTGGGAGCACTATCTGTACAGTGGCGACAATACCTATTTGACAAAGATTTACCCGATCTTGAAAGGGGCGGCTTTATTCTACGCTGATTTCCTGATCGAACACCCCAAATACAAATGGCTGGTAATCAACCCTGGAAGCTCTCCTGAAAACGCCCCGCAAGCCCACGATGGTTCATCGCTGGACGCGGGGACGACCATGGACAACCAGATTGTGTTTGATGCATTCAGTACGGTGATTCGGGCATCGGAAATCCTCAAAAAAGACGCTGCCTTTGCCGATACGCTCAAGCAGTTAAGGAATAAACTGGCGCCCATGCACGTTGGCCAATACGGTCAGTTGCAGGAATGGCTCGACGACGTGGACGACCCCAACGACCACCACCGCCACGTGTCGCATTTGTACGGCCTGTTCCCATCCAACCAGATTTCCCCTTACCGCACGCCCGAACTTTTTAATGCCGCCCGAACAACATTAATTCACCGTGGCGACGTTTCAACAGGTTGGAGCATGGGGTGGAAAGTAAACTGGTGGGCCAAATTACAGGACGGAAACCATGCCTATGCCTTGATTCAGAATCAATTGACGCCACTAGGTGTCATTAAGGAAGGCGGCGGAACGTACAACAACCTGTTTGATGCGCACCCACCGTTTCAGATTGACGGCAATTTTGGCTGTACGTCGGGGATTACCGAAATGCTGATGCAAAGTGCTGACGGGGCTGTACACCTGCTGCCCGCACTGCCCGATGTGTGGCCTTCTGGCAACGTGGGCGGCTTGCGCGCCATTGGCGGTTTTGAGGTGGCAGATATGCAGTGGAAAGATGGTAAACTGACCAAACTGACCGTAAAATCAACCTTGGGTGGCAACCTGCGGGTGCGTACCCCTAATGCCCTCAAACTCACCAACGGCGGCGGCCTAAAACCCGCTACTGGCGAGAACCCGAATGCTTTTTATGTCACCCAGAAAACCGCAACGCCAGTCATTTCGGCCAAAGCCAGCGTGGCGCCCCTTTCGTTGAAGGAAACAGTACTGTATGATTTACCAACGCAAGCGGGTAAGTCGTATGTCTTTGTTGCTCAATAGATTGACAAACAGAATACTTTACTAATAACCATGTTTAAAACTACATTCACTACCTTTTGTCTGGCTTGTTTAGTGGCTTTGACCCCCGTAACTCTGGCTCAGAAAGTTACTCTGACAAACCCTATCCTTACTGGCTTCTACCCCGACCCAAGTATTGTAAAAGTAGGGCCTGATTATTACACGGTACATTCCACATTTTCATACTTTCCAGGGCTGCCTATCATGCACAGCCGCGATTTGAAAAACTGGAGACAAATCGGTAATGTCATTAATCGCCCGTCACAAATGGAGTTTATGGGCGAGCGGATGACGCGTGGGCTGTTTGCCCCCGCCATCAGTTATTACAAAGGCATTTATTACGTTACCTGTACGGATATTGACCACGACGGTAACTTTGTCGTCACCGCCACCAACCCAGCGGGACCATACAGCAACCCCGTGAAAATTCCACAGGTACGAGGCATTGACCCGTCCATTTATTTTGACGAAGAAACCGACAAAGCTTACATCATTTATAACAGCGATGCCCCCGACCGCAAACCACTGTATTCGGGACACCGTACTATTCGGATGTACGAGTTTGATTATAAGAATTTGAAAGTCGTTGGCGAAGAAAAACAACTCGTTAACGGCGGGGTGGATTTGTCGAAAAAGCCCGTTTGGATTGAAGGCCCGCACATTTTGAAGCGCAACGGCTGGTACATCCTGTACGCTGCCGAAGGAGGAACCTCCGTGAATCACTCACAAGTGGCTTTGCGCAGCCGCGACGTTTGGGGGCCGTATGTACCGTTTGAAGGCAATCCTGTATTGACACAACGAGGACTTCCCGCCGACCGCCCCAACCCGATTACGTCGGCAGGGCACGCCCAATTTATCGAAGGCCCCGACGGCAATTGGTACTCAATTTTCTTAGCCGTTCGCCCCTACGAAGGTGATTTTTACAACACTGGCCGCGAAATGTTCATTGCACCGTTGACGTGGGTGAACGATTGGCCGATGATCGAGCACGGCGAAAAAGCCATTCAATACAAGTATGCTACCAACATCAAGGAGGTAAAACAAAAAGGGGCGTTACCACAAAACGGCAACTTTACCTACACCATGACCTTCGACAAAGGGCTGGATTTGTCAATGCTATTTTTGAGAACGGTAGATAGTAGCTCGTTCAAAACCTCCAAAGCCAACGGGTTGACGCTCAAACTAAAATCTGAAACCATTTCAGAAATGGGCAACCCTTCGTTTGTCGGAAAACGGCAGCAGCATTTGACGAGCACCGCCGAAACCGAAGTAAATTTTTCGCCAAAAACGGCTAATGAAAAGGCAGGTTTAGTCACCTTTCAGGACGAACGGCATTTTTATTTCCTTGCCAAATCGCAAAACGAAGGCAAAGACGTCGTTCAGTTATGGAAGAGCAAAGACAAGACCGTTGAGTTAGTGACCGAACTACCTTTGGAGGCTCCTGCGGCCAAAGTAAATTTTAAAATTCAGTCGGAAGGTGCCCTGTATAGCTTCTACTATTCAACCGACGGGAAAAACTGGAAACTGGTGAAAGATCAGGTAGACGGTAAATTCTTGAGTACCAAAGTGGCCAATAGTTTCATCGGCTGCGTGTATGGGCTGTATGCAACTTCGTCGGGAGAAAAATCAGATAACTCGGCCTCGTTTAAATTCCTGAAATACAGCGGCAATGATGCCGTCTTAAAATAAATTAAACTCGATTTGAAACACTCTTTTTTTCATAGTGCAACAGCCTTTTTGCTCAGCTTTTCGGCGTTGGGGCAAATGCAATCGTTCACCCTTCAAGAGGTGAAGGTGACGAACGGTGCATTTAAAAATGCGCAGGATGTGGATATGAAATACATCCTGTCGTTGAACCCTGACAAACTGCTGGCGCCATACCTGATCGACGCGGGTTTGCCTTTGAAAGCCCAACGCTATGGCAACTGGGAAAGCTCAGGCTTGGACGGGCACATCGGCGGGCATTACCTGTCGGCGCTGGCCATGATGTATGCCTCGACGGGCAATGCCGAACTGAAAAAGCGGCTCGATTACATGGTGGAGCAACTGGCTCAGTGTCAGGCTAAAAACGGCAACGGCTACGTAGGCGGTATTCCGCAGGGAAAGGTGTTTTGGGAACGGATTCACAAAGGCGATATTGACGGCAGCAGTTTTGGGTTAAACAATACGTGGGTGCCGCTGTACAACATCCATAAGCTGTTTGCGGGCCTGCGCGATGCGTATGAGTTTGCGGGAAACCAACAGGCGAAACAGGTACTGGTCGGTTTGGGGGATTGGTTTGTCGAACTCATACAGCCACTTTCGGACGACCAAATCCAACAAATCCTCCGTACCGAACACGGGGGCATGAACGAGGTTTTTGCCGACCTGTATCTGTTGACCAAAAACAAAAAGTATTTGACGACCGCCGAGCGTATTTCTCACCGCGCTATTCTGAATCCGTTACTGCAAAAACAGGACAAACTAACTGGTTTACATGCCAATACGCAGATTCCGAAGGTGATTGGGTTTGAAAAAATTGCGCAACTGACAGGCAATGCCGAGTGGTCGGAAGCCGCCCGTTTTTTCTGGCAAAATGTATCCCGAACCCGAAGCGTAGCCTTTGGCGGTAACAGTGTGCGCGAGCATTTTAACCCGACCAACGATTTTAGCTCGATGCTCAAATCGAATCAGGGCCCTGAAACCTGCAATTCGTTCAACATGCTGCGGCTGAGTAAAGCGCTGTTTCTGGATAAAAACGACCCGACATATCTCGACTTTTACGAACGGGTTTTGTACAATCACATCCTGTCGAGTCAGCACCCGCAAAAGGGTGGTTTTGTGTATTTTACCCCCATTCGCCCTAACCATTATCGGGTTTATTCCCAACCCGAAACCAGCATGTGGTGCTGTGTTGGTTCGGGAATTGAAAACCATACGAAATACGGCGAATTGATTTACAGTCATTCGGACAATGACCTGTTTGTCAACCTGTTTATTCCTTCCACGTTAAATTGGAAAGAGAAAAATATTCAACTAACTCAAAACACTGAGTTTCCGTACAAAAACCAGACGGAGCTGGTACTGAAACTGGACAAATCCCAGACCTTTACCCTGAACATTCGCTATCCGAAATGGGCAGAAAGCGCGGAGGTGTTGGTCAATGGAAAACCCTATCCGATCAACGCCCAACCTGCAAATTACATGGGCATTGCGAAAAAATGGAAATCGGGCGATAAAGTAGTGGTGCGTTTTACCACTTCTACCAAACTGGAATACCTGCCCGACAACTCCAACTGGGCGGCCTTTGTACATGGGCCAATTGTGTTGGCGGCACCAACTGCTAAAACCGACTTAGTCGGACTTTTTGCCGACGATAGCCGAATGGGGCACGAAACCAAAGGAAAACTGTACCCCATCGACAAGGCGTATGCGTTAATTGGCAGCCCCGATTCGTATGTTTCTAAACTAAAATCGGCTGGTAATCTGACCTTTACCCTCGACTCGCTGACACTACAACCGTTCTATGAAGTACATGAAACCCGTTACCAAATGTACTTCCAAACCTTTACGCAGGCAGATTTTGACGCCCAGAAAGTCGCCCGACAGCAGCAGGAAGCAGAAGCACTTGCGCTGGAAGCCCGAACGGTTGATAAGATAAATTGCGGCGAACAACAGCCTGAAGTGGACCATCTCTATAAAGGAGAAAAGAGCGATTCTGGCTACGACGACGATGGCCGCTTCTGGCGAAATACCCGCTCGTATATCTCATATCAATTACAAAATAAGGAGTTAGCAGGAAAAACGCTCGAAATCCATTTTTCGGGGAATCTGAAAACGGAGGAAGTAGGCCTCTTAGTCAATGAGCAAGCCGCCGAGGTTATCGCATTGAAAGACAAAGTGATGATTGTAAAAGCCAATGATAAAGAGCTTATCAACCTAAAAATTACCTCCGAAAACGGAAGACCGACGCCACGGTTTTTTCAAATCAGGCTGGTGAAATAAAGGCTGTTTCGCGGTCGGGAACGCACTGCCTTTTAGATATCACAAACCTGTATTTGGGGCAAATTATGGTAGCCTAAATTGTGTCAATTTAACACGGACTATTGTTATAAACGTATGTTAAAATGTAATTTTTATTGTGTTTTTAAGGCAATTGTAGGGCTATTGCTGACCGTACAGACCATAGCTCAAACTGCCCGCAACCCCATCATTTATGCCGATGTTCCCGATTTAGCTATGATTCGGGTGGGAAATACGTACTACATGAGCAGCACCACCATGCACATGAGTCCAGGACTGCCCATCATGAAATCGAACGATTTGGTCAACTGGCAGATGGTTAGTTATGTCTATGACACCCTGGCTAATGTTCCCTCCTTGAACCTCACCGACGGAAAAGGCACCTACGGACGAGGTTCGTGGGCGAGCAGTCTGCGTTTTCACAAGGGTACTTACTACGTCACAACGTTTGCCCAAACGACAGGAAAAACCTATATCTGGTCTACCAAAAACATTGAAAAAGGGCCGTGGAAAGTAGCCGCGTTTAAACCTGCCTACCACGACCATACGCTGTTTTTTGATGAAAACGACAAGGCGTATCTCATCTACGGCGCAGGAAAACTCAAATTGGTTGAACTCAACGATGACCTTACGGGCGTCCGCGAAGGGACAACCGAAATCGTAGTTATCGAAAATGCCAGTGCGCCAGCAGGGAACAATATCATGTTGGGCGCTGAAGGTTCTCAACTTTTCAAGCACAACGGCAAATACTACCTCTTCAACATCTGCTGGCCACGGGGCGGCATGCGGACGGTGATTATTCACCGATCCGACAGAATCACGGGGCCGTGGGAAGGCCGAGTGGCGTTGCAGGATTTGGGGGTGGCACAGGGTGGACTGATTGATACGCCCGACGGTCGCTGGTTTGCGTACCTGTTCCGCGATTTTGGCGGGGTTGGGCGCATCCCGTATTGGGTACCTGTGAAGTGGGAAGACGGCTGGCCCGTGTTAGGCGAAAACGGCAAAGTCCCCGAAACGCTGGATTTGCCCGCCAACAAATCCCTGATTCCCAATATTGTAGCCTCTGACGAGTTTAGCCGCAAAAAAGGCGAAGCGGCCTTGCCGCTGGTCTGGCAATGGAACCACAACCCAGATAATAAGCTGTGGTCAATTTCTGAAAGAAAAGGCTTTTTACGGTTAAAAACAGGTCGGGTCGATACCTCGTTTGTTCTGGCCCGAAACACCTTAACCCAGCGCACCATCGGCCCCGAATCGACGGGCTCAGCCTTGCTGGATGCCTCGAACATGAAAGAAGGTGATTTCGCGGGTTTGGGTTTGTTGCAAAAGAATTTTGGTTTGGTGGGAGTCAGAGTAAGTAAAGGCCAGAAATCAATCGTTATGGTGAGCGCCAATACGGGCAAACCTGTTGACATTGAGAACATTCCGCTTACCCAAAGCACTGTCTATTTCAAAGCCGAATGCAATTTTAGGAACCGTGCTGACATCGCCCATTTCTTTTACAGCCTTGACGGTAAGTTGTGGACAAAAATTGGTGAACCGCTGAAAATGCCTTACACCATTCCACACTTTATGGGCTACCGTTTCGGGTTGTTCAATTACGCCACTCAAACCACGGGCGGTTTTGCCGATTTTGACTATTTCCGAATTGAAGACAAGATTTCAGAGAAGTAATAATCACTTCGTGCCCGTTGTGCCACTCTTTGAGCTCTTTGTGGTTATAAACCCCTTAACTTACTACTAATGAAACGCTTACTTTTAGTTTTAACCATTTGTTTTGTAGGGTTCATCAGCGCCCAAGCCCAGGATTCTAATTTCCATATTTACCTCTGCATCGGGCAGTCAAACATGGAAGGGCCTGCCAAAATTGAGCAACAGGATACCACTGTTGACAACCGACTTCAATTGTTGGCTGCAGTCGATTGTCCTGAGTTGGGGCGAACAAAAGGCAACTGGTACACAGCCAAACCGCCACTTTGCCGCTGCAATACCCGTCTTTCTCCCGCCGATTATTTCGGTCGGACGTTAGTTGCGAATCTACCGCAAAACGTCAAAGTAGGTTTTGTACACGTGGCCGTGGCGGGAAGTAAAATTGAGATTTTTGATAAAAAAGACTATAAAATGTACCTCGACACCTCGGCCAAAGAAAGGCCGTGGATGATTAACATGGCCAATCAATACGGTGGAAATCCGTACGAAAGACTGGTAGAAATGGCGCGTTTGGCACAAAAATCGGGGGTTATTAAAGGCATTTTGCTGCATCAGGGCGAGTCGAACACGGGCGATAAAGCATGGCCGATGAAGGTCAAAAAAATCTACGACGACTTACTGGCCGACCTGAATTTACCCACCAATTCGGTTCCGTTGCTGGCGGGTGAACTGGTCAATGCCGACCAGGGTGGTAAATGCGCGAGCATGAATACCATCATCGCTACGTTGCCCCAAACAATACCGTCAGCCATTGTGGTTTCGTCCAAAGGATTGCCCGCCGTTCCCGACAAACTGCATTTCAGCAGCGAAGGCATCCGCATTTTTGGTAAGCGGTACGCAGCGGCTTTGTTAGCGTCGCAAGGCAAAAAAATCGACATCGACGAAAGCAGCATTGCACCACCCGCTCCTGTAAAAGTAGAGCAAGGCTTAGTACAAGGCAGCACTGAAAACGGGTTATCGGTCTATAAAGGCATTCCTTTTGCCGCCCCACCCGTGGGAGACCTTCGCTGGAAAGCACCGCAACCCGCCGCCAAGTGGGAAGGTGTAAAACAAGCAACCCAATTTGCCCCCGCCCCCTATCAGGGCGGCAATCCGCCTTCGGGCAAGAGCGAAGATTGTTTGTACCTGAACGTGTGGACGCCTGCTAAAACGGCCAATGAAAACCTGCCCGTTATGGTATGGATTTACGGCGGCGGGTTTAGCTTTGGCGCTACCTCCGAACCCGTAACGAATGGCGAAAAACTGGCAAAAAAAGGCGTAATACTCGTCAGTATCGCCTATCGGGTCAATCAAATGGGCTTTTTGGCACACCCAGAGCTAAGCGCTGAAACCCCACAAAAAACGTCGGGAAATTATGGGTTGCTGGACATGATAGCGGGTTTGCAATGGGTGCAGAAAAATATCAGAGCCTTTGGTGGTAATCCTGACAAAGTAACCATTTTTGGCGAATCGGCGGGAGGAATTGCCGTGAGTATGCTGTGTGCTTCACCATTGGCCAAAGGACTTTTTCACGGGGCGATTTCGCAAAGCGGCGGCTCGTTTGGCCCCCACCGACTCACGACCTACCCCGGAGAAAACATGAAGCTATTGGCGTTGGCCGAAAAACAAGGCGTTGAGTTTATGCAAAAAGCAGGGGCATCGTCATTGGCTGAACTTCGTGCTTTGCCTGCCGACAAACTCCCATCCGGTTTTGGCAACCCCGGAGGCTGGCCAATCGTCGATGGATACGTCATTCCCGACGATCAACATGTTTTGTACCAAAAGGGCAAGTTTAACCATACCCCTGTATTGATTGGCTACAACTCCGACGAAGGAGCAAGTTTTATGCCTCCCAAAACACCGAAAGATTATATTGAAAGCACCAACAAACGCTACGGACCGTTTGCCGAAAAACTGATAAAAGCGTATCCTGTTGAAGAAAACAGCGTTCCCAAAACGGCAAGGGATTTAGCCCGTGATGCCGCTTTTGGCTGGCAAACGTGGGCATGGGCCAATCTTCAGTCTCAGAAATCAAAGGAGAAGGTTTTCTATTACTATTTTGACCAACACCCTGAGCACCCCGCAGGCTCGGCAAAGTTTGGCTACGGCTCACCCCACGCGCAGGACGTAGCTTTTGTGTTTGGAAACCTCAACCCTGCCGATCAGAACCGTACGCCAACGGACGGCGAAATGTCGGAAACCATCATGACGTACTGGACAAATTTTGCCAAAAACGGCAATCCAAACGGCGGAAATGTGCCGCAATGGGAAGCGTTTTCTACCCAAAAACCTGCGGTCATGTATTTCCAGCAAAAGGCATTTATGGGGCCTGTCCCGAGCGAAGATGCCATGAAAGTACTGAATTCGTATTTCGAGTGGAGACGAACGCCCGAAGGAAAAGAATGGGCAAAATAAACCAAATAACAAACCCTTAACCGATGAAAACCCAACCGATTTACTTGCTTTTGTTTGCAATCCTGACCGTGAGTATTGCAATAGGTCAGCCCGCGTCAAGACCCGCTATCGTTTCGCCCGAAGTACATGCTGACAATTCGGTGACGTTTCGGTTTTATGCGCCTGCGGCCAAAGAAGTGAAACTCAGTGTACAGTTTGAAAAATCGCCTTTGGCCATGAACAGGGATGACAAAGGGGTTTGGAGCGTCACTACGGCTCCCGTGAAGCCCGATATGTATCCCTACGCGTTCAATATTGATGGGATTTCGGTGGCCGACCCCGCCAATTCAGCGCTTTTTCCCAATGAAGGGTTTCAGAATAGTGTGGTCGAAATTACGGGAAACACACCTTTGGTACATACCCTGCAAAACGTCCCTCACGGCACGGTGTCGTACCGATATTACCAGTCGGCAGAGTTAGGAACGCGTCCCGTGGTGGTTTATACCCCTGCTGGCTACGAATCTAACCCAAAGACTTCTTATCCAGTGCTTTATTTGCTGCACGGCACCACCGATACCGAGGAAACGTGGACAAAAGTAGGCCGCGCCAATATCATTCTTGACAACCTGATTGCGCAGGGCAAGGCCAAACCCATGATTATTGTGATGCCCTACGGACGGGCTTATCCTGTTATCAGCAAGTCGTCGGGAAGTTTGAGAAACTGGGACAATTTGCAGGAATTCAAAAAGGACTTTTTTGGCAATTTGATGCCGTTTATTGAGAAAAATTACCGTACCCTCAACGACAAAAACAACCGCGCCATCGCAGGTTTTTCGGGCGGTGGAGGAACCACGCTGTACTTTGGCCTGAACAACACCGACCAATTTGCCTATGTCTGTGGCTTCGCTCCGGGTATGCTCAAAAATGAGTTTGACCGTAACAATGAGGTGTTTTTTAAGAATGCCGCACAGGCCAATAAGAACCTGAAATTATTTTGGATCGGTGTAGGTAAAGAAGATGGCTTATATGCTGTCAATCAGGAATATATGCAGGTGCTTGACCAGAAGAAGATTAAGTACGAAAGCCTCATCACCGACGGCGGGCATACATGGATGAATGTAAAGCACTACCTAAGCGTCATTGCGCCTAAGCTTTTTAAATAAATTCAACTAAATGCTATACTGCTCGACAAAATGAAAACATTCGAAATCAAAGAAAGTGAACTTAAAAATATCACGTTATTTTTAATTGAAAAGCAAATAATATTACATCCAAAAATATCCCCAAATGGAATCCCTGATTTTACAGGATATTTAGAAAAGAGATTTGTCATAATCTTAGATCGGAATATTTTAGTTAAAATCTTAAGGTTGGTCACTAACGGAGAACTGAAGGAAAATAACGATTTAAAAATCATAAGTAGTCTATTGCTGTGGGCAGAATTTAATAATATAGCACTTAACTCGGCTCTTGCATTAATTGAATATTCAAATTTTCGTCAGAGAAATACTGAATCAAGTGAAGAAAATAACTTATTTCTAGAAATTTTTAAGCAGTATACACCTAAGCACTGGCTTGATCTAGCAACTGGTAAAAGTACTTCTATTCCAAAAATAGAGTTAAAAGAGGAAAAATCATTTTCATTCTATTTAGAAGATGATCATTTTAAAATGCATCTTTTAGAAATGCTTAAATTAGCTCAACTGTACTTTGATAATAATCAATCAATTGAAGATAAATTTCAAAGTTTCTTTAAATGGGTATTTGCAAATATTTTGATTTGCAAGTACACAACTTATTTTGCTTGCATGTTATTAGGCAACAATTCTAAAATATTTAGAAATAAGGATTTGATACTAAACTCATATCAAGTTGACGTATATTTGTATAATGAAAAACTATGTAGAGCTCATAAGTGAAAGCGAGGCAG